>CAYHOY010000012.1:0-53526 GCA_964358665.1 uncultured Candidatus Planktophila sp.
TCTTGCGCTTCTTTGGAGCAGCTTTCTTAGCTGCTGCCTTCTTGCGCTTCTTTGGTGCTGCTGCTTTCACAGCTGCCTTCTTGCGCTTCTTTGGTGCTGCTGCTTTCACAGCTGCCTTCTTGCGCTTCTTAGGTGCTGCTTTCTTTGCTGCGGCCACGTACTTCTCCTATCGGAATGGTTCGGATCCGTCACCCAAACCTTTTCGTGGATAAGCGTGACACTAATTGAGGGAAAATGCCACATTGTGCGAAAAATAATTTAGTGCGTGTCGCAAATTCTTTTTTTCTTTTTTTATGCATTCATGGAAAATCGACATGTAAAACTATTGAGTATTTTCTCGCAATTCATTTTCCCGAATCTTCGCCAGAGCAAATTCATTGGTTTTAGCATCATATCGACGAAATTTAGGCAGAAATAAGGCAAGAAATCCGACGGCAATGACACATGCAATCCCGCCAAATGTTACAGAGAAGGTCAAACTTGTAGCAGCGGCCATGGAGGCCGCACGCATCTGCCCTGCTAGGGGTCCAATTGAGTAAGAGAGAAGTTCAATTCCAGCCAGGCGACCTCTTAAATTATCTGGGATTGTTTGATTCCACATAGTTGACCGAAATATTGCACTGACCATATCAAATGCACCGGCAAGGGTCAGAAAGAGCAGAACTAGGATGAGAGAGTTCCAGATACCTGACAGGGCGATGGCAGTACCCCATCCCATAGCTGCCCACATGATGGCACGACCATGGTGTGAATAGTTTTTAGTCCATCCAGATGTCAACGTCACGATGACTGAACCCACCGTAACTGAAGCGTAGAGCAGACCTAAAGCCCATGGGGTACCGAGTTGGTCGGCCCAAAAAGGAATCAAAGCAGTTGGCATCGCAAAAAACATTGCAGCTAGATCTATGAGATAAGTACCTAATAAATCCTGTCGCCTAAATGCATATCGGATTCCTTCTAATAACGCAGCCAGAGATGGCTTTTCTCCTTCTTTAGTTGCAGGAATTGAACGTACTCGAGAGAGAAAAATCAATGAGATTACAAATGTGAAAACATCGACGGCATAACCCACTGAAATCGAAAAAGTTGAGATGAGAATTCCACCAATAGTTGGACCAACGATTACTCCTAATTGCCAACGCAGACTCATCAATGCACTAGCTGCGGGCAAATCTTGATGCTCCACCAATCGAGGAAGTGCGGCATCCATGCTAGGTCGTTGCAGTCCATTTACTGCGGCGAATAATCCAGAGACCACATATATCAAAACAAGATTCGGCTCAGGAAGGAGAGCATTGATTAATAGCATCGAAGTCAAAATTAGAGAGGCGGCTTCGGTTGCCCAGACCATCTTTTTGCGATCCACATAATCGGCCAAGGTTCCGCCATAAAGCCCGAAAATAATTAGGGGGATAATCTCTACAGTGGCACTTAGCGCCACAGCCACGTATGAGTTAGTCATCTCCTTAATCTGAAAAGGCACGGCAACATAAGTGATCATCGAGCCCATGTAAGTAATGAGCCCTGCAGCCCACAGGTTTCTGAAATCTGCCGACTTTTTTAGAGGCGAAATATCTATCGCAATTCGAGCCACAACTGGAAGATTAGTTGAAAATCTGCTCTGGACCTGGAAAATTCCCGTTTTTTACATCTTGGGAAAACTCAATGGTCGCTGCCAACATTTCCGCCCGCAAATTGCGATATGCCTTTGCCAGTTTTGGTGGATTTTTCGTAATTCCCATCAAATCCGTCCACACCAAAACTTGAGCATCGCAGTTGATTCCAGCACCGATTCCAATGGTAGGAATCGTTAACGCTGCAGTTATTCTTGCTGCTAATTCGGCCGTCATGAGCTCTAAAACTATGGCAAATGCTCCAGCTCTTTCAATGGAAAGAGCAGCCTCTACAATCGCATCACCATCGCTGCGACCCTGCACTTTATAGCCGCCGAGTTGATGCAGGGCTTGAGGAGTAAGACCAACGTGACCCATAACTGGAATTCCTGAGCTAACGAGTTTTTCAATAGTTTTAATATGAGCGCCCTCTAGTTTTACTCCCATCGCTCCAGCCTCTTTGAAGAATCTGGTGCTGGTCGCTAAAGCCTGTTCGGGAGAAGTTTCATAGGAACCAAAGGGAAGGTCGGCAATCACCATGGCTTGGTGTGATGCGCGCACCACTGCGCGGGTCAATGGAATTAGCTCGTCCACTGTCACTGGAATTGTGTTCTCGAAACCAAGAAAGTTATTTCCAGCACTGTCGCCAACGAGCAATACAGGCGTACCTGCCTCATCAAATATCTCAGCGCTCATCTGTTCATATGCGGTGAGCATTATCCATTTTTCGCCGCGTTTTTTCGCCGCAGCTAAATCCAAAATTGTCACGCGTCGATGCACAGCACCGCCATATAAGGCTTCCATCTGATTTCCTCTCCTCGGTGCCTGCAAACGCTGGTCCCCGGGCTAATTAGATTGATCGGCTCGTAAACTCGCCGATTAACTTGAGATAAGGGTACCCCTGTTACTCTTGAAAAATGAAGTTGCGCGTGGCTCTTGCTCAGATCAATCCAACAGTTGGTGATCTTGCAGGTAATAGCGCCTTGATTGCAGCATCAGTTACGTCGGCCCAAAAATCCGGGGCCGATATTCTGCTCTTTCCAGAGATGATCGTCACTGGTTATCCAGTTGAGGATTTAGCGCTCCGCCCCTCATTTCAACTCGCTAGCCAGGAGGCCATTTCCGAAATTGCACAGGGTATCGATGGTGATCTCGTTGCATTCATTGGCTATCTAGATACTTCGAGCGAGGGTGCACCTCAAAACGCGGTTGCAGTAATTCATCAGGGCCACATAAAGTCCCGCTACATCAAAAGAGATCTACCTAATTATGGTGTCTTCGATGAATTCAGAAACTTTAAAGCCGGCACCGAAAGCCTTGTCGTGCGAATTCATGGCGTCGATGTCGCAGTTGCAATCTGTGAAGACATTTGGCACCCACTTACCGATATCGCCGCGCGCACTCCCGGTTTACTTGTTGTTCCCAATGGTTCGCCGTACGAGCGAAACAAGGACGATGTCCGTTTGGCCCTTGTACAAAAGCGGGCACAAGAAATCGCTGCGCCTCTGGCTTATGTCAATATGACTGGAGGGCAAGATGATTTGGTTTTTGATGGTGACTCTATTGTTGTCGATCGCAATGGAGCCCTTCTTGCACGTGCACCCCAGTTCGATGATCTAATTGTGATTGCAGATATTGAATGCGCCGTTGGTACTTCGAATCCGGATCTGATTATTTCAAGTGATGAAGCAGGACATATTAAGGAAATTTCCAGCACCATAGCCGAGCGATTGAGTGATGAGGCAGAGATCTGGCAGGCACTCGTGGTGGGCCTTCGTGACTACATTGCAAAGAATAGTTTTAAATCAGTTGTACTTGGCTTATCTGGCGGAATCGATTCGGCGCTGGTTGCGGCAATCGCGATCGATGCCGTCGGCGCTCAGAATGTTTATGGTGTTGCTATGCCTAGTAAGTATTCGTCACACCATTCAGTTGAAGATGCTCAGGCTTTAGCCGATGCGACAGGTATTAACTTTCGTACAATACCCATTGCCCACATGGTTGATTCCTATATGGCGAATTTAAATTTGCGCGGAGTTGCTGAAGAAAATCTCCAGGCGCGTGTACGGGGCACAATCTTGATGGGCATCTCTAACTCTGAGGGACATATTGTTCTAGCAACTGGAAATAAGAGTGAGCTCGCTGTTGGATATTCAACTTTGTATGGCGATGCCGTGGGTGGCTTTGCACCGATTAAAGATATTTATAAGACCGATGTCTGGAGATTGGCTAAATGGCGCAATTCAGTGGCTCATAGTGGGGGCCTCACGCCTCCAATCCCGGAGCGCTCAATAACTAAAGAGCCCAGCGCTGAGCTACGACCGGATCAAAAAGATAGCGACTCTCTGCCTGATTACACTCTTCTGGATCAACTTTTGCGCCTATACGTCGATGAAGATCATGGCTATGAGGTGTTAATCAAAGATGGCTTTGATCCATCGCTGGTCACCCGTGTCATTGCTCTCGTAGATAGGGCTGAATATAAGCGTCGCCAATATCCACCCGGCACTAAAACCTCATCGCGTGCCTTTGGAAAAGATCGCAGATTACCTATGACTTCTCGTTGGTCGCAGTCCTAACTCTGCAACCCATTCGCAACTGGCTTTAATCGGCATTCTCGCTAAACTTGGGCTCATGCAGTCGATTATCACCTGGTTTTTTACACGCAACCGGATAGTTGATTTTTGCTTGTCTACTTCATGCAGCTGCTGACATAAATTGCACCTTCGCCTGCTTTAAATTTTAATTGACCATTTCACTTTATTTTTAGGGAGAATTATGAAGATTTATAACAACATTACAGAGGTTTTTGGCAACACCCCACTCGTGCGCCTCAATAAGATCATGGATGGCGCACCAGCTAATGTCTTTGCCAAACTCGAGTTTTACAATCCGACATCAACGGTTAAAGATCGCCTTGGTATTGCAATGGTCGATGCGGCAGAAAAAAGCGGTGCCTTAAAGCCCGGCGGAACAATTGTTGAAGCCACATCTGGCAACACTGGAATTGCGCTAGCAATGGTCGCAGCTGCACGCGGATATAAAGCGATATTAACGATGCCGGAATCAGTCTCCAAAGAGCGTCGCAAGTTAATTAAGGCCTTTGGTGCCGAACTCGTATTAACACCTGCAGCACTTGGAATGAAAGGCGCAGTTGCCGCATCTGAAGAGTTAGCCGCATCCGGTGCCGTAATGGTTCGCCAGTTTGAAAATGAAGCTGGCCCTGCAATTCACCGTGCCACAACTGGCGAGGAAATTTGGCGTGATACCGATGGCACAGTTGATGTTTTAATCGCAGGCATCGGCACAGGCGGAACAATTACCGGAACAGGCCAATTATTAAAGGAGCGTAACCCTGCAATTAAAGTATTCGGTGTCGAACCGGCAGCATCGCCGATTTTAAATGGTGGAGAACCGGGTCCTCACCCTATCCAAGGCATCGGAGCTAACTTCATTCCAGAGATTTTGGATCGCACGGTCTACGATGAAATTTTGGATGCAACTGCCGCCGATGCAATAAAATATGCACGTCGTTCAGGGGTTGAAGAAGGAATTTTGGCTGGTATTTCCTCGGGGGCTGCGTTGTGGGCAGCATCGGTGATTGCACACCGCCCAGAGTTTGCTGGGAAAAATATCGTCGTGATTGTTCCATCCTTTGGTGAGCGCTATCTATCAACGGTTCTCTACGAAGATATTACAGAGTAGGCACTAAATGATTTCCAGATTATTAGAGGATCTCGATAACGCCTTGGTGAAGGATCCCGCGGCGCGAAATCGCCTTGAGGTATTATTCGCATACCCCGGCGTACATGCCGTGTGGGGTTATCGCGTATCTAATTTTCTGTGGAGACATAATGTAAAACTTGTCGCGAGGGTTTTTTCGAACTGGATTCGAACTGCGACAGGGATCGAAATTCACCCTGCAGCGACAATCGGAAGACGCTTCTTTATCGATCACGGAATGGGAGTTGTTATTGGGGCAACTTCAATTATCGGTGATGATGTGATGATGTACCACGATGTAACGTTAGGAGCGCGAACATATGTGTTGGGTAAGCGCCATCCAACTATTGAAAACAACGTTGTTATTGGTGCTGGGGCTCGAGTAATCGGAGATATCACAATTGGACACGGTGCCCGGATCAACGCAAATGTTGTCATTACAAAGGACATTCCAGCGCAAAGTACGCTTGAAAGTAGCGAGTTTTTCGTTATTTAAGCAGTTAACACGGCCGTAACCTGCATTTGCAAGAATATCGAGCATGTCCAAAGACACAGATAAGCAGCAGGAGTTCGTTTTACGTACGATTGAAGAACGCAATATCCGTTTCGTACGTTTATGGTTCACCGATGTCTTGGGTTTTCTAAAATCTGTAGCTATAGCACCGGCCGAACTTGAAAACGCCTTCGATGAGGGAATCGGTTTTGATGGTTCGGCGATTGAAGGATTTGCCCGTGTCACTGAGTCCGATATGTTGGCTAAGCCTGACCCAACAACTTTTTCAGTTCTTCCATGGCGCACCGAATCTCCTGGGGCTGCGAGAATGTTTTGCGATATTACGATGCCGGATGGACGCCCATCTCCGGCCGATCCTCGCAATGTTTTGCGTCGAATTTTAGATAAAGCGGCTGGAATGGGTTACACGTGTTACACCCATCCTGAAATAGAGTTCTTTTTATTTAAATCAATGCCAGAAGTAGGTGTTGCACCTATCCCAGTTGATCAAGGCGGCTATTTCGATCACACTCCAGCCGTTGTCGGACATGACTTCAGACGTCAAGCAATAACACTTCTCGAAGCGATGGGAATCTCCGTTGAATTCTCACATCATGAGGGTGGCCCAGGTCAGCAAGAGATCGATCTGCGCGATGCCGATGCGTTAACAACAGCCGATAACATCATGACTTTTCGCCATGTCATCAAAGAGGTCGCAATGGATCAAGGCTTTCATGCCTCCTTTATGCCAAAACCTTTTACCGATCATCCGGGTAGCGGAATGCATACGCACGTCTCATTATTTAAAGGCGAAGAAAATGCTTTCTATGATGCCAAAGCTCAGTACAACTTATCTAACGTCGGTCGATCCTTTATTGCAGGCATTCTTAAACATGCGCCAGAGATCACCGCAATCACTAATCAGTGGGTGAACTCGTATAAGCGTCTTCATGGCGGAGGAGAGGCACCTGCAGTAATTAACTGGGGGCCAAGTAATCGTGGTGCACTTGTGCGTTTGCCAATGTATAAGCCAGGTAAAGAGAACTCAACGCGAATTGAATTTAGATCTCCAGATACTGCCTGCAATCCGTACCTTGCCTATGCCGTCATGTTGGCCGCCGGGTTAAAGGGCGTTGAAGAGCGTTATGTACTGAGTGATTCTAATGACCCAATCTCACTTCCAACTGATCTTAATGAGGCAATAATTCAGATGGAAAAGAGCGAATTAGTGCGCGAGACTTTAGGCGAACATGTCTTTGAATATGTGCTGCGCAATAAGCGCGCTGAATGGCGAGATTACAGCCGCCAAGTGAGTGCGTACGAACTCGATAGGTATTTGCCAGTTCTTTAAATTATTTGAAAGTAACTCGATGCTCTTCGTCGTGATTCAAAATAATTTGTAGCATCGACTCAATTGTGATCTCACCAAAAGTTTTATGGATTGCAGGCGCTTTGCGCTCGGCTTCCGTCAGAGATTTCAAAAAAACTGCCATCGATTCTCGGCTTTTATGCAGAAGAGCTAAAGACTCATCTAATGAATAATCTGCATACGTTGCTGCGGTTTTCTCTCCATCTGGCTCCCACCACGCTAAGGCAGGAGGTGCCTGTCCAGTACGTTGAGCATTCACCATCAACTCAAATCGAGCCATCCACACTTGCGTATCCACATCGGAAATATGCCCAATGGTGATTGCCGGAGACCAACCCTCCCCATTAAATCGGCACTCAGTGGCAGATGTAGTTAAGCGATCGGTCGATTCAGCCAGGGCAATAAGTTGGGATTCGAAGTTAGTCATATCCTAAGTTTAAGGCGCAAGTTTGCTCAATAAAAGGTTTACGCGTTACCCTAGAGGCATGTTGCGCAGTCTGCTTCTTAGCTGCCGTGGCGGGGTCAAGTAACCGATCCCCTCGCCGCGGGGTTTGTCGTATCGGTATATAGATGACAACCCCCGACAACATTAGGAGCAGTACATGAACTTTCCGAAGCAATCACCATCATCAATGCCAGTGCATCGCTATGAGCCTTTTCATCCTATAGATCTACCTGATCGAACATGGCCATCTAAGAAAATCACGCAGGCACCAAAGTGGTGCTCGGTCGATCTGCGGGATGGCAATCAAGCTTTAATCGATCCAATGGACACACCCCGCAAGTTAGCGATGTTCAAACTATTAATCGATATGGGTTATAAAGAGATTGAAGTGGGATTTCCGAGTGCCTCACAGACTGATTTTGATTTTGTTCGAAAGATTATAGAAGAGGGCTTAATTCCGGACGATGTAATCATTCAAGTATTGACTCCAGCTCGCGAACCATTAATTCGTCGCACATTTGAATCAATTAAAGGTTCAAAACAGGCCATAGTTCACTTGTACAATTCAACATCTACCTTGCAGCGCCGCGTTGTATTTGGTCTAGATAAAGCAGGCATCAAGAAGATTGCAACCGATGCGGCACAAATCTGTTTAGATTTAATTCCGAGCGTTGCCGAAACAAAAGTCTCTTTTGAATACTCACCTGAATCTTATACAGGCACGGAACTGGAATTCGCCGTCGAAGTATGTAATGCAGTCAATGCGATTTGGAAACCAACGCCAACTTGGAAAACAATTATGAACTTGCCGGCAACGGTTGAAATGGCGACGCCAAATGTATATGCCGATTCAATTGAGTGGATGTGCCGAAACTTAGATAATCGTGAGAGTGTAATTGTCTCGCTCCATCCGCATAATGATCGTGGTACGGGTGTTGCTGCGGCAGAACTCGGCTATTTAGCCGGCGCAGATCGCATCGAAGGAACGCTCTTTGGAAATGGGGAGCGAACCGGAAATGTCTGCCTTGTTACGCTTGGAATTAACTTAGTTACCCACGGAATCGACCCTCATATAGATTTCTCAGATATTGAGGTCGTCCGTCGTATAGTTGAGTATGCAAATCAACTTCGTGTCCCTGAGAGACACCCGTATGGTGGTGATTTAGTTTTCACCGCCTTTTCTGGTTCTCACCAAGATGCGATAAAGAAAGGTTTCGATCTTATGGAGATGGATGCAGATGAAGCTGGCAAAGATGTCCGCAATCAATCGTGGGCCGTTCCATATCTACCAATTGATCCCCTTGATATTGGTAGAAGTTACGAAGCTGTGATACGTGTAAATTCTCAATCCGGAAAGGGCGGGGTCGCTTACTTATTAAAGAGCGAGCATCACCTTGACCTACCACGCCGCCTCCAAATTGAATTTTCAAAAATCGTTCAAATTAAAACTGATACGCAAGGCGGGGAGATCACGGCCGAAGAGTTGTGGTCCATTTTTGAAGATGAGTACCTACCGACACAAAACGCGCCATGGGGGCGTTTTCGCTTAAAGGGTTTGAGCCAGACCTCAGTCCTTGGTGAAGATGTTCACTTAACGGTTTCCATTACTGATCGAGGAGAAGTTCACGAACTCAAAGGTCAGGGCAATGGGCCGATAGCTGCATTTGCCAACATCTTGCAGAGCCATGGAGTCGATGTCTTTGTGCTGGATTATTTCGAACATGCACTCTCTGCAGGTGGAGATGCTTCGGCAGCGGCCTACTTAGAGTGCACTATTAACGGCAATGTTTATTGGGGTGTTGGAATCGACCCAAACACCACCACCGCCTCATTAAAGGCCGTCGTCTCTGCCATCAATCGAGCGATTCGCTAAACCAAGTTTTCGACCTATTGGCACTACCTTTACCCGTATGAGTTTATATAGGGATGAAGCCATTGTGCTGCGTACCCAAAAACTCGGAGAAGCCGATCGTATCATCACGCTTTTAACGCGCGATCACGGAAGAGTTCGCGGAGTCGCTAAGGGTGTTCGACGCACAATGTCTAAGTTTGGTGCCCGCCTTGAGCCCGGAAGTCATATCGATATTCAACTCTACGTTGGAAAAACCTTTGACACCATTACGCAAGTAGAAGCGATGATGAACTACGGAGAAGCTTTGACCAATGACTATCAGCGCTGGACAGTCGCCTCAGCGATTTTGGAAGCGGCCGAACGCTTTAGTCCTAATGAACGTGAGCCTGCCTTAAAAGAGTTCGGGTTAGTTGTCGGTGCTATGAAAGTTCTCGCCGAAAATCGCTACGAACCTTTGCTCATTCTAGATGCATTCCTATTACGTTCATTAGATGTCGCAGGTTATGCACCATCTATGACCACATGTTCAAATTGCGGAAAGCCTGGGCCGCATCGTTACTTTTCATTGGTCGGCGGTGGATCGGTGTGTGCAGATTGCAGACCATCAGCCTGCGCGACCCCTTCAGCGGAAACACTTCTGCTCATGGATGCACTGCTTAGAAGTGATTGGGAGATTGCATCGGCAACTGCTGGCAAGTTTCGCCGAGAAGCTAGTGGTTTAATTGCAGCATATTTACAATGGCATCTTGAGCGAGGCTTAAGGAGTTTGCCAATGGTAGAACGCGCATGAGCATACATATTCCAAACCACGTAGCGATAGTTATGGATGGTAATGGGCGCTGGGCCAAGCAACGAGGTTTAGCTCGCACCGCAGGTCATGAAGCAGGGGAGGCGGCGCTCTTCGACGTGGTTGCAGGTGCAATTGAGTACGGAGTTAAAGAGATCAGCGCCTATGCATTTTCAACTGAAAATTGGCGCAGATCACCCGAAGAAGTCAAATTTTTAATGGGTTTTAACCGTGATGTTATCCGGCGCAGACGCGATGAGATGAATGAGATGGGTGTGCGAGTGCGCTGGGTCGGGCGACCAAAGCGCTTATGGAGCAGCGTTATTAAAGAACTTGAAGCGGCAGAAAAGTTAACTAAGAAGAACAAAACTCTCACGTTAAATATGTGCGTGAATTATGGCGGTCGTTCTGAGATCGTTGATGCCGCAACAGAACTTGCTCGCGATGTAAAACGTGGAAAAGTAAAGGCCGATTCTATAACCGAAAAAACATTTGCAAAATATTTAGATTCGCCAACAATGAGCGATGTGGATCTATTTTTGCGCTCCTCAGGCGAACAACGCACCAGTAATTTTTTGCCGTGGCAATCGGTCTACGCCGAATTTGTATTCATGGATGTCTTGTGGCCCGATGTCACGCGTAAAACTCTGTGGGCGGCAATAGAGGAGTACTCAAAAAGAGATAGAAGATTCGGAAAAGCGTAGAATTTAGCACTTAGGGCAGAGACCAAAAATCTCTGCAGAATGCCCCACATCTCTATAACCATGCTCTGCCGCTAGTGACTTTGCCCATTTTTCAACTGCCCCGCCTTCAATTTCGACGGTATCTCCGCAGCCTTTACACACAATGTGGTGGTGATGGGTATCTCCGCATAATCGGTAGATCGCCTCTCCATCTTCGCGGCGTAAAATGTCAACGATTTTTGCATTAACAAGTGATTGAAGGGCTCGATAAACAGTTGTAAGTCCAATGCTTTGGCCTTCACGTTGCATGAGTTTATACACTTCTTGAGCACTGGCAAATCCGCCTGCACTTTCAAGCGTATGTAAAACTCGAGGATTGGATCGACTCATAAATATTTTACTTAATACCGATGTTTCCAACGATGAGCCACATAGCAATAACTCCAACAACAGTTGCAACCATTGTTAATTTGGAGGCATGGCGAGCATGGGCTTCGGGTAGAATATGTGATGTTGAAAGATAAATAACAAAGCCTGAAAATAATGCTAAGTAAATTGCCAAGGTTGATTCACTAATAGTTACATACGATGCAAGTGTTGCACCGCCTATACGCATCACTGCATCAACTCCTAGTAGAGCAATTGCGCGCTTGGTCCAGTTACCAGTCTTAATTAATAGCGAAACGGTGTTTAGTCCGTCTGAAAATGCATGGGACAGAATTGCAATGAATACGGCGACACCGAAAGCGTTATCAACTTTAAATGCCAGTCCGATAGCAACACCATCTAAAAAGACGTGCCCGGCCATGGCAAATGCTCCAAGGGTGCCAGCGATGTTTCCATAGTGATTGTGTTCATGTCCATAGTCAGACTCTGCAGGTTCGTGAGATCCAAAGAACTGCTCACTAAAGTGCAGCAAAAGAAATCCAGCCACCATGGCAATTGCAACAACTGGCACATTTCCTAAAGTGTCCGTATTGAGTTCAAAAACTTCAGGGATTAAATCAAAAGCGACTAGTCCCAAAAGCAGTCCGGCTGAGAGGCCAAGCACTAAATGCAAACGATCTCGAGAGCGGATCGCAAGGGCTCCACCAGCAGTGGTAGCTAGAACAGTTACAGCGGCCAATACGATTGCCAGATTCATGGCCATAAAATATCACAATTGAAAATGATTTTCATTTCCATTACTAAAAATCGCGGCCGCGCTAGGCTCAGACCATGCATGCAATCGCTCGCTTCTCTATTCCACTTGGTGAAGCACGTGAATTTCGTGCCGAACTTGAGGGCGTCAAGATTGTTTTATCTGAGGCAGCTGGATATATCGATGGAGTAATCGGCCAAAATCTCGATGACCCAACGCTCTGGCATTTATCGACTAACTGGGAAAACGTCGGCTCCTATCGAAGGGCGTTGAGTTCAACGCGCGCCAAGTTAGAAGCGATTCCAATTTTGGCCCGTGCAATCGATGAACCTGGTGCGTACGAGTAAACTTAAATCCACGCAAAGTAACGCTCGTTGCTTTTCGCCGACATCCAGCCGGACGGAGCAGAAAACATGGCAACGGATCGCTTAGAAAATATCGTCGCACTTTCAAAACGTAGAGGCTTTGTCTACCCATCATCTGAAATCTATGGCGGACTTCGAGCTTCGTGGGATTACGGTCCGCTCGGTGTTGAATTAAAAAATAATGTGAAGCGCCAATGGTGGAAATCCATGGTTACAGGGCGAGAAGATGTAGTTGGAATTGATTCATGCGTAATTTTAGCTAAAGAGGTGTGGGAAGCATCGGGTCACATTGCAACTTTTAGCGATCCGCTCACAGAGTGCACTGCATGCCACAAACGTTATCGCGCCGATCATTTAATGGAGGCCTATGAGGCCAAACATAAAAAAGAGGCCACCTCGCTGGCGGAGATTAACTGTCCTGCATGTGGCAATAAAGGCCAGTTCACTGAGCCAAAACAATTTAGCGGCATGTTAAAAACATATCTCGGACCTGTTGAAGATGAATCAGGGCTGGCTTATTTGCGTCCAGAAACGGCGCAGGGAATTTTTATTAACTTTGATCAAGTAATGACAACATCGCGCAAGAAGCCGCCATTTGGAATTGGTCAGATTGGTAAATCATTCCGCAATGAAATTACACCAGGAAACTTTATTTTTCGTACGCGTGAATTTGAGCAAATGGAGATGGAGTTTTTTGTTGTTCCAGGTACAGATGAGGATTGGCATCAATATTGGATCGATACACGCATGGCCTGGTATGTAGATCTAGGAATTTATCCAGATCGCTTACGTCTCTATGATCACCCGAAAGAAAAACTCTCGCACTACTCAAAGCGCACCGCTGATATTGAGTACAAATTTGAATTTGCCGGAACCGAATGGGGCGAACTCGAGGGTATCGCTAATCGAACGGACTTTGATTTAAAGGCGCACTCAGCGGCCTCAGGTAAAGAGCTTTCCTATTTTGATCAAGAAAAGGGAGAACGCTGGACCCCATTTGTTATCGAACCCGCAGCAGGTGTTGATCGCTGCACACTTACTTTCTTGATGGATGCTTTTACAGAAGATGAGGCGCCCAATAGCAAAGGCGAGATGGAAAAGCGCGCAGTGTTAAAGATCGATCATCGTTTAGCACCAATCAAAGCGGCGGTTTTGCCACTTTCTCGTAACGCCGATTTATCACCTAAAGCCCGTGATGTAGCGGCCCAGTTGCGTAAGAACTGGAACATCGACTTTGATGATGCCGGTGCAATCGGTCGTCGCTACCGCCGACAAGATGAAATCGGAACCCCATACTGCATCACTATCGACTTTGAGAGCTTAGAAGATAATGCAGTCACAATTCGTGATCGCGACACGATGGCACAAGAGCGCATCGGCATTGATAATGTCGAAGCATGGCTTGCACCACGTTTACTAGGTTGCTAAAACCACTTCTACTGCCTCTGGCAAGCGGTGATCATTACATTGATCCACCGGTTGTTCTTGCTCCTATGGCTGGAATAACTAACGCACCTTTTCGAACTCTATGTCGTGAACAAGGTGCTGGGTTATTCGTATCTGAAATGGTTACTGCACGCGCGTTAATAGAGCGTCGTCCAGAAACTTTACGAATGATAGTGCCGGGTAAAGGCGAGTGGCCGCGCTCTGTTCAGTTATACAGCGTTGATCCAGCCACGATGCGAGCAGCGGTAACAATGATTGGTAACGAGAATCTTGCCGATCACATCGACATGAACTTTGGGTGTCCAGTACCAAAAGTTACGCGCAAAGGTGGTGGAGCGGCGCTTCCATACAAAAGAAAATTATTTTCAAATATTGTTCAAGCCGCAGTTGAGGCTGCTAAGCCTTTTGGAATCCCAGTTACTGTAAAAATGCGCATCGGTATCGATAGCGATCACCATACTTATTTAGAGGCGGCGCAATCGGCGGCGGATTTAGGTGTTGCCTGGGTCGCACTTCATGCGCGCACCGCAGCTCAAATGTATGAGGGTAAATCTGATTGGTCGGCGATAACTCGCCTTGTGGAGCAGTTAAAGCCAAGCGGAACGCCTGTTTTAGGCAATGGCGATATCTGGTCTGGCCGAGATGCTGTACATATGGTGGCAGAGACTGGATGTGCTGGCATAGTAGTTGGGCGAGGATGTTTAGGGCGTCCATGGTTGTTTGCAGATTTAGTTTCGGCCTTGCAAGGCACTGATACAGAGATCTCGCCCACACTTCATCAGGTTAGAGAAACCATGTTTCGACATGCGAATTTAATTGTTGAGTATTTAGAGTCTCACGATCGCGGAATGCGTGACATGCGCAAACACATGGCTTGGTACTTAAAGGGCTTTCGAGTTCCCCGCGAAATTCGTCACGATTTAGGAATGGTAAGTTCATTAGAGGAAATGCGCGGTTTGCTAGATCAATTAGAGGATCAGCCATATCCAACTGAAGTTGGAGATAAACCACGAGGGCGAACAAGTCATTCTCGCCCACCAACATTGCCCGATGGTTGGTTAAATGATCCCGATGAACTTGTTCATGTCGAACTCGAAGATGCGTTTTCAGGGGGATAGATGTTTCTATTTCGCTGGATCACTCGCATGTTAACTCTGATAATTATCATCGCTCTCATAGCACCTGGCTACGCCGCTTCTAAAGTCTGGAGAGCAGCAAATATTCCAATTGTCCGAAGCGCCGATGTCATCGTTGTGTTAGGTGCTGCACAGTTGAATGGAAGGCCTGGGAATGCTTTAAAGGCACGTTTGGTTGAAGCTAAGCGAATCTTTGATGTAGGTCTTGCACCAAAAATAATTACGGTTGGTGCGGGTGCCCCAGGAGATCGCACGACTGAGGCGGCATCAGGTAAAGCATGGCTACGAACACATGGAGTTCCAACATCGAAAATTATTGCGATTGAAGTGGGACGTGACACTTTAGTGAGTACTAAGGCCTACGCCGCTCTCATGAAAAAAGAGATGGTTAGCGATGTCATTATCGTTACCGATCCATTTCACTGCCAGCGCGCGATGACCATGGCAAATGATCAAGGGATTGTTAGTACATGCTCGCCGGTGCAGACCGGTCCTAATACGATTTCAAACTCAGGATTTAAGTATTTACTGCGTGAAACCGCAGCATATTTGGTCTACATAACCGTTGGGCGTCGAGGCATTCAAGTGAGTGATCATTTACCGGGCGCAGATATCATCACTAAGGTTATACCGTGACGTATAAAGAAGAGGATAAAGAACGCTTCTTAAATGAACCGGCAAAACGTCCAGGTCGCACTGAGTTCATGCGAGATCGTGCGCGCGTTATTCACTCGGCTTCGCTACGCAGGCTAGCGGCCAAGACTCAAGTTGCAGTGCCTTGGGAAAATGATTTTCAACGCACACGTCTTTCTCACTCACTAGAGTGCGCACAGATTGGACGCGAATTAGGTGAGTCACTTGGGGCCGATCCGGATTTACAGGACACTGCCTGTTTATCCCACGATTTAGGCCACCCACCTTTTGGCCACAATGGAGAAGAAGCCCTTGCCGAAATTGCTAAAGAGTTCGGTGGCTTTGAGGGAAATGCTCAGAGCTTTAGGTTATTAGTTCGCCTCGAGGCAAAGACCGTTGATAGCGATGGTAAGAGCATTGGTTTAAATCTAACTCGAGCATCATTAGATGGTGCCACAAAATATCCATGGCCGCGCTCGCAAAACCCCCGCAAATTCGGCGTCTATGACGATGATCTTGAGGTCTTTAACTGGATGCGAACTGGCGCACCTGTTGATAAGAAATGTATTGAAGCTCAGATTATGGATTGGTCGGATGATTGCGCTTACTCTGTCCATGATTTAGAGGATGCGATCTTTGTCGATCAAATCTCGGTCAAAAACTTCGAAGGAGATTTGGCCGAAATTTACAGTGTCATGATAAAAGATTACGGCAGTGATGCCACCGAGCAAGAGGCCGCCGATGCACACAAACGTTTGGCTGCACTATCTGCCTGGCCGCATTATTACGATGGAACCCTTCGCTCTTTAGCACGGTTAAAGGACTCCACTTCTCAATTAATAGGTCGATTCGTACTTGCCGCCGAAATTGAAACACGTAGAGTTTATGGCGATGGCCCCCTCTCGCGATACTCAGCAAATCTTGAAATCCCACGTGAACAAGTTGTGGAGGTTGATTTCCTCAAAGCCATTGCTGGGCATTACTTAATTAACGCCGCGCACTCACAAGATCGATATGCAAAGCAACAAATCATCATCGCGCAATTAGTGGAGATGCTTACAGCATGTGCTCCTGCCGAACTTGATTCGATTTTTATAAAGGCATGGAATGAGGCCGCTGATGAAACGGCACGTATGCGTGTAATCATCGACCAAGTCGCCGCCCTAACCGACCCTGGGGCATACGTATTACATGCACGCTTACTGGCTAATTGCTAAAGTGAACGTATGAGCGGACGTATTCGAGATGAGGATGTTGCATATATCCGAGATCGCGCGCCTATCGAAGAGATCGTCGGAGATTATGTTCAATTAAAAAACGCCGGTGGTGGACAGAAAAAAGGCCTGTGCCCTTTCCATGACGAGAAATCCCCCTCTTTCCATGTAACCCCAAGTAAGGGATATTTTCACTGCTTTGGTTGCCAGAGCGGGGGCGATGTCATTGCTTTCTTAATGAAAATAGATCACTTAACATTTACTGAGACAATCGAGCGCTTGGCTGATCGTTTGGGTTACACGCTTCGATATGAAGAAGGAAGTGGAAACGCTCCGACCTTTTCAGCCGGCGCTCGCTCGCGTTTGATCGCCGCTAATACCGAGGCCGCTAAGTTTTATCAAACACAACTCAATAGCCCTAACGCCCAGCATGGTCGAGATTTATTAACTAAGCGCGGCTTCGATAAAGCCGCATGCATACAGTTCGGTGTTGGTTTTGCCCCGGATGAGTGGGATGCGCTCACAAAACATTTACGGGCAATGGATTACTCAATTGATGAGCTTGAGACCGCTGGCCTATCAAAGATGGGCCAACGCGGCCCCATCGATAGATTTCGAAATCGCTTAACCTGGCCGATACGTGATATTTCAGGTGATGTTGTTGGTTTCGGCGCGCGCAAATTAGCAAGTGACACCGAAGATCAAGGGCCTAAATATTTAAATACACCAGAGACACCTGTCTATAAAAAGAGTCAGGTTTTGTATGGTTTAGATGTGGCTAAAAAAGAGATTGCAAAGAAGCGCCAAGCCGTCATTGTGGAGGGCTACACCGATGTTATGGCCGCCCATCTTGCTGGAATAACTACGGCCGTTGCAACGTGCGGTACCGCTTTTGGCACTGACCACATACGAATATTGCGTAGATTGCTAATGGATGATGATTCATTTAGAGGCGAAGTTATCTTCACTTTTGATGGTGATGCAGCCGGGCAAAAAGCGGCGCTTCGAGCTTTCACCGAGGATCAGAAGTTTGTCACTCAAACTTTTGTTGCCGTCGAACCAGATGGTTTAGATCCATGTGATCTACGCCAACAAAAAGGTGATTTAGCACTAAGAGATTTAATTGCCAGACGCGTCCCGTTATTTGAGTTTGCGATTCGCAGCGAACTGGCACATCACAAGTTAGATTCAGCTGAAGGTCGCATCAACGCACTCAACGCCGCTGCGCCTTTAGTGGCCCAAATCCGAGATAAATCCCTTCGTCCTGAGTACACGCGATTGCTTGCGGGGTGGTTAGGTGTAGAAGTTGAAATCGTTTCTGCAGCGGTGTCTCAAGGAGCAAAAGTACCTCTTCGCGGTGAAGCCGCATCTGGGGTTGTAATTGAAGATAATAATTGGCGACCAGATGCCAACGATGCTCGACTTATTTTAGAGCGTGAAGTTCTCAAAGCCCGTTTGCAGGAACCACAGCTTTTTACCGACAACCTTTGGAGCGATATTGAGCAGGCCGCATTTACTCATCCGGCATATCGCGAAATGAGAAAGACGATCGATGAAAAACAAAGGATTTCACTCGATTCAATCACGGATGAAAAAATTAGAGCGCTTTTCACAGAACTAACTGTTGAGCCAATTCGCGCCGATGGCAAACCAACTGCCGTATATGTTGAAAGTATTATTGCTCGCTTACGTGAAGTTGCGATCTCTCGATCTATCGCAGAGTTGAAATCAAGCCTTCAGCGACTTAATCCAGTTGAGAATGAAATCGAATACGGCGCCGCATTTGGAGCTTTAGTAGCCCTTGAGAGCAAACGTCGTTCGTTGCATGATTTAGCCCTCGGAAGCCTTTAAAAACTCTCAATTTTCGAAGAACGCCCCCTGTGCGCTAGAGTTTGCGCTCGTACTCATTGATCCCTGATAGCTCAATGGCAGAGCAGCCGGCTGTTAACCGGCAGGTTCTTGGTTCGAATCCAAGTCAGGGAGCGCTATTTATGGCGGGAAAGAAGCACTGCCCTTACCATTTCCCACATGAATCTTAGATTCTTTACAGTTGCCGCAGCCTCATGGCGCTCTCAACCATTGCCAGTTCGCGTAATACGTTTCTGGCTGGGATTTACTTGGCTATTTGCCGCGTGGAATAAGGCCACTGATCCTGGTTTTTTGACTCCTGGCTCTTCGACTTTTATTGGCTCTCAGCTGGCTGGCTATTCAACCCAATCTCCAATCGGTTTTGTATTTGAAAGACTTATTGATTACCCATCTCAAGTAGGTATCTTTGTAATGATCTCCGAGTTTTCAATTGGTTTGGCAACAATTTTTTGGGTTGTTCCAACTTTGGCCGCCTTTGGAGGCTTTTCAATGTCAGTTGGATTGTGGCTAGCAAGTAGCTTCTATGTTGATCCATATTTTTTGGCCAGTGATACCGCATATGCAGTTCTCTGGTTGTCCTACTTACTTCTCATTAAAAATAATCGAAAGGGTTTTGCTATGTCGCTAGAGCGTAGAGGCGTTATGCGCGTTGGAATCATCGGAGCTTTAGCTATTGCATTTGCGGGTGTTGGAAATTTCTTTACTTCAAAATCTAGCCAGGAGAGCGCCAGTGCGGCAACGAAAACAAGAATTGTGAAACTGTCTGCACTTAAAGTCGGAGCGACTAAGAACTTCGTTTTGGCAAATGGCGCACCCGCTATTTTATTTAGAACCAAGACCGGCGTCTTTGCATACTCTGCCATATGCACACACCAAGGTTGCACTGTTTCCTACTTGCCTTCGAGTAAAACTCTAAAATGCCCATGTCATGGCTCTGAATTCGACCCATTTAAATCTTCCAATGTAATTGCCGGTCCTGCTACGTCAAAGTTGCCCTCCGTTAAAGTGGCAATCGATAAAGCCTGGGTAGTACTCGTTTAATTTTTTAACTTAAGATTAAGTAAACTTTAAGGAGCTTTTTCTATTCTCTGTATCGGTTCGGTAGCTAAGAAATGGGGTTTCATAATGAAGTCAAGTATCGCCAAACTAGGGGTTGGTTTCTTATTAGGTGCCACCGTAGTTGGTGGAGTTGCAACGGCGGCTACAAGTGAGCCACTTGGAACTAAGGCTTGTGTCGATAAAAGGACGCAAGTTTTGTACTTATCGAGCAATGGAACATGCCCCGCATCTCGCACGCTGGTTACTTTAGGTGGATCGACAATTGATGTTAAGTCAATTGCAGCTCTTGTAACTCCATCGGTCGTGTCAATTAAAGTCACGTCGATTAATGGTTCAGGCACGGGCTCCGGCTCTATTTATAAGAGCAGCTCAACAACTTCTTACATTATTACCAATAGCCATGTGATTGAGAATGCGGCAACGACTGGAACAATTCTGGTTGAACTTTCAAATGGAGATACATTTTCAGCAACAATTGTTGGCCGCGATTCAACCTACGATATCGCCGTCCTTAAAGTAGATAAGGGAAATCTTCCGATTATTAGTATTGGTGATTCCTCGAAAATTAGTGTGGGTGAGGCGGTCGTTGCCATCGGCTCTCCGCTTGGTTTAGCCAGTACCGTTACGAGTGGAATCGTTTCAGCGCTGAATCGTCCTGTAACAGCGGGGTCTCTAGGTGCAGAGTCTTACGTCAATGCGATTCAAACCGATGCCGCGATTAATCCAGGTAATTCAGGTGGCGCGCTTCTTGACTCTTCTGGTCGAATCATTGGAGTCAACTCCGCGATTGCATCGCTATCTAGTGATGGTACTGCCGGCAATATTGGACTTGGATTTTCAATACCAATTAACGAGGCAAAACGTGTTGTAGATGAGTTAATCCAGACAGGTAAATCAACGAGACCGGTTTTGGGAATCTTTTTTGATACAACATACACAGGCACAGGGGCAAAAATTCTACGGTTGAGTCCTGGCGACGGCGCCGAAAATGCGGGAATCCCAGCCGGTTCTGTGATTAGGTCGATTGATGGTGTAAAAATCGCGGATCCAGTCGGCGCAATTGTTCGAATTCGTTCATATGCACCTGGAACTACCGTCACCGTTGTTGTGGACCTACCGACCGGAGGACAGAAGAGCTTCAAAGTTCTTCTAGGCTCCGCTCCATCAAACTAAGTGGAAACTCCAGTTGTAAGAAATCCGTAACGTAGATGAAATAGGGTCAGGATAGAATCTATCCATGGCCCTATTTCGTCTTAACGTAGCTCTCCCAGATCGCCCTGGATCTCTAGGTCTACTTGCATCTGCCATTGGTGCTGCGGGAGGAGATATTAGAGAGCTCGTTGTTCTTAAATCCGAAGGGGGCCGTGGCTTTGATGATATTACAGTTGCCGTTCCCGGCAGTGATCCAACTGACTTAATTGAGCTACTCAACTCAATCGGTGGTGTTGAAGTTATATCTATTAACCCCGTTGAATAATCTCAGCACCTTGGCTTGGAAGTGAAGTAAAAAAACGCGGGGCTTTAAAATTCTTGGTGGCAAAGCCGCTCTCAACTGCTTGAATCGTTTCTTGAATATTTTTTGCTTCAATTAAGGCGATTGCACTACCACCAAAACCCCCGCCTACCATTCGAGCTCCGAGTGCACCAGCAGACAGCGATGCATCAACGGCCGTGTTGAGTTCTGGGCAAGAAACCGCATAATCATCGCGTAAAGATTCATGGGATGAATTGAGCAGTTCACCGAGTCGCTTGAAATTCTTCGCCTCCAGAGCGACAACTGCATCTAGAACACGCGCGATTTCAGTTACTGCGTGACGTGCCCGGATAAACTCAACTTCAGTGAGTACATCTTTAGATTTTTCAAGTTTCTCTAAAGTTAATTCACGCATGGACCTAATGGAAAGTTTGGTAACAACTCGATCACACGATGCACGGCGCTCTGCATACCCACCATCGGTTAAGGAGTGGTGTGCTTGAGTATCGATAATAAGAAGTTCAAGTCCGTGCGCTGCAACGTCAAAGGCAACATTTCGCGATGTTAAGTCTCGGCAATCTAATAAGAGCGCTGAACCGGTTTTGGCCATTAAGGAGACGGATTGATCCATAATTCCGCATGGAACGCCTACATATTCATTCTCGCCCCTTTGCGTCAAACGTGCTAGGGACTCTAAATCAAAACCGCACGAGAACAAATCGTTGAGTGCAGTTGCAACGCTGCACTCCAGAGCCGCTGACGATGATAGACCAGCACCGAGAGGCACTTGTCCATCGATCATGACATCGACTCCATGTTTAATCTCCATCGCCCACATAACACTTAAAACATAACGCTCCCACGAGCCTTTACGTTCAGGGCGAATCTCCTCAATTTTAAGGGTGATTATTGAATTTCTACGTTGGGCAGATGCAATCCGCACTAAATTATCTGAACGTTTGCCTATAGCGGCGTAGGTTCGATCTGCAATTGCAAAGGGAAGGACATAGCCGTCGCTGTAATCGATATGTTCACCAATTAAATTTACTCGGCCTGGCGCTGCCGCAATAATTTCCGGTGCTTGACCGAAAGTACGTACAAACTCTCTTTCAACTTTTAAATTCGGCATATTAATTAAATGAAGCCAAAGTGTCAGAAACCATCTCGTCAATTCCCCTCGATGGGCTCCACTCGAGAATTTTTCTAGCTTTAGAAATATCTGCAATTAAAACCGCTGGATCTCCTGTCCGACGAGGTGAATCAATCGTTGGGATGTCTTGTCCCTTAGCTTTTGCTGCCGCAGCTATTACCTGTCGAACTGAATATCCATCACCACTTCCCAGATTATAAATCTCGTGCACGCCAAGTTCGAGTGAATTGAGCGCCTTAATGTGGGCATCGATTAAGTCAATTACATGAACGTAATCACGAATGCACGTGCCATCAGGAGTAGGCCAATCGCCTCCGAAGATTCTTACCGGATTTTCGCTTGAACTTCGAAGTACATTTGGAATCAAATGAGTTTCAGGGCTATGGCGTTCAGCCAGCCATCCTCGATCACATGTGAGCGCACCTGCGACATTAAAATAACGAAGCGAAACCGCGGCGATATTGCGTAGTTCTGACTCAGCATGAATCATGTGATCAATCTCTAATTTTGTTGCACCATATGGATTAGTTGGTGAAGTCTGCGCGCTTTCCTTAATTGGAATCACTGCAGGCTCTCCATATGTTGCCGCCGAAGAAGAAAATACTATTTTCTTAACACCCGCCGTGTGCATTACATCAAGCAGATTTCGCGTTCCACCTACATTTACACGTTGATACAAATCAGGTTTCTCAACAGACTCTCCAACGAGCGACTTACCAGCAAAGTGAATCACGGCATCTACGCCCACAAGCGCTTGCGCTATCTCATTTTCATTCAATAGAGATCCCTGAACAAAGCGCACACCTGAAGGCACGGAGTCGGCATGACCCGTACTGCAATCATCCAAGACATTGATTTCAAAGCCTTGGTGACGCATAATTTCAACGGCCGTCGAACCAATATAGCCAGCTCCTCCAGTTACGAGTACGCGCATAGTTAGAGCTCCACTTCGCGAAGTTGAGTTGCAGATTGTTCGGGACGCATGTCCATAATAAAAGCTCCCATCGCAGACTCTGAACCGGCCAGATATTTAAGTTTCCCAGGTGCACGGCGCACACTTGTAATTTGCCAATGTAGGCGCAATACATCGCGCCCAATGCGTACAGGTGCTTGATGCCACGCTGCGATATAGGCCATCTCGATGCCAAAGACGCCATCGAGTCGTTTCATTACTTCTATCGCTAATTCAGGAAAGGCATCTCGGTCCTCTGGCGTTAGACCGGTCAAGTCGGCCACTGGAGAAAGAGGTGCCACATGAATTTCGAATGGATAACGTGCTGCATACGGAACAAATGCAATCCAGCGATCATTCTGTGCGACGATGCGTTCATTCTCTCGAACCTCGCGCGCGATAACTTCGTCAAATAGAATTTTGCCGGTTGAATTCTTATATGAAACCGCGGCGGCCAACATTTTTTCAACTCGGGGAGGAAGATACGAGTAAGCATAAATCTGTCCATGGGGATGGGAGAGAGTTACGCCAATCTCTTCGCCACGGTTTTCAAATGGCGCGATATGGGCAATATAGGGTTCACGTGATAGCTCCTCGGTTCGATCTATCCATGCTTCGAGCAAGGACCGTACTCTCGCAGGCGTCAAATCTTTGAAAGATTTTCCGTGATCTGCCGTGAAACAAATTACTTCGCACTTGCCACCTGCAGTGCCTGTATCAGTATCGGGTCCGACTTGATCAGGCAGTGCCCAATCCCCAATTGGTGGTCGCAGCGAGGGGGAGCGGTTATCAAAGACGACTACTTCAAAGTCAGATTCCGGTACTTCAGTTAAAAGCTCGCCAGTTGTTGGACACAGTGGGCAGAGTTCTTTGGGGGGCAAAAAGATTCGCCCTTGACGGTGTGCCGCCATTGCAATCCACTCATTAACTAAGGGGTCAAGTCGAAGTTCACCAATTGCGGGCTGTTCTTCGATAGGGCGTCGATCATCTGCAATGCGTGCTTGACCTGCGGTGTCGTAGTAGCGAATTGTTCGACCGTCGGCCATCTCTCGGTTATTGCGCGTGATACCTGCAGTTAGTCTTTTACTCTGTGCCATACTTTTACTCTGTGCCATAGTGTCGTTACTCTACCTGTGTGACTAAGCAATCGGCACTCCTGAGCGCAGATACCAGTTCGTTGCTTCTTGAAGTACGAGATGGCGCATTGGTTATTGCCCATTGGGGTCACTCTCTCATTGGCAATCTTTCCGAAATCAGAGTTGCCCAGAACCAATCAATTGCCAATAGCTCGTGGGATCTATCCCCGAATCCAGGGATTATGCGTGAGAGCGCACGTGGATTTCTAGGTCGGCCAACGCTCAGTGGCCATCGAAGCGGAAGCGCATGGTCAACTAAGTTTGAGGTCACGGATTTCCACCATATTGACCAGCATTGCACAGTAACCTTTCGCGATTTTCTCGCTGAACTTGAAGTTATTGTTACCTTCGAATTAGATATTTTCGGTGTTTTGACCCAAAGTGCGACGGTAAAAAATATCGGCGATAGTGATTACTTTCTTAATGAATTTATTCATTGGCTACCTTTGCCGCAAGAGGCGAATCAAAGTTTAGATTTTGCTGGGCGATGGTCGAATGAACGTCAACCTCAACGCCGCGATATTTCTATTGGCACTTGGATTCGCGAATCGCGTGAAGGTAGAAGCGGTCACAATTTTTCAATCGCCGAAATCGCCTTGACTGAGCATACAAACTTCAACAATGGCTCGGCTTGGGCGACAAGCATTGCTTGGAGTGGGAATTCTCATTACTTAATCGAACGCGGATTCGATGGACAGCAATCTATTGGTGCCGGTGAACTCTTACTGCCAGGAGAAGTTGTTCTAACACCTGGGCAAACATATAAAGCACCGGCCATGGTTTCGGTATTTTCAGATGCTGGCCTGGATGGAATCAGTGCCGCTTATCATTCGCACATTCGTGCTCGGGCTATGCATCCTAAACGCCCCCGTCCACTCACCCTCAATATGTGGGAAGCCCTTTATTTTAAGCATGAAGAGGGGGCTATTAGAGAGTTAGTTGATGTAGCAGCTCAGATCGGAATAGAACGTGTTGTATTAGATGATGGATGGTTTCATTCTCGGCGAAACGATCGAGCTGGTTTAGGTGATTGGGTTATTGATTCAGAAGTCTGGCCCAATGGGTTGAACCCGATAATTGAATACATTAATTCAAAGGGAATTGAATTTGGTTTGTGGTTTGAAGGCGAAATGGTCAATGAGGACTCTGATTTGTATCGCGCGCACCCCGAGTGGATTTTGCATGAAGGCGATCGCACTCCACCCTTATGGCGCCACCAACTTGTATTAGATCTAGCTCATGAGGGTGCATATCAGCATGTACTAGAGCAGACATCACAGATTTTGAAAGACCACAATATCGAATATATTAAGTGGGATCACAATCGAGTTTTAGTTGATGCTGGGCATTTAGGTCGTGCTGGTGTGCGAACCCAAACTCAAGCGATTTATCGCTTATTTTCTGAGCTAAAATCGCGCCATCCGAGATTAGAAATAGAGTCTTGTGCATCCGGTGGTGCACGTATTGATTTAGGTGTTATAGATTTAGTTGATCGCTTTTGGACAAGTGATAATAATGATGCGCTCGAACGTCAAACAATCCAACGATGGACCGCTCAAGTAATTCCCCCTGAATTGTTAGGAACCCATATTGGCCCCACACATGGCCATCAAACTGGCAGAACTCTCGAACTATCAATGCGTGCAACAACTGCACTCTTTGGTCACGCAGGAATTGAATGGAACATTTCTGAGGCCACGGAAGAAGAACGTCAACATCTAGCAACGTGGGCGACCTATTACAAAACTAAGCGTGAACTCTTACATAGTGGTCGAGTGGTTCGAGTCGATTATCCAGATGTCCAAGGATATTTGCACGGTGTCATCGCACACGATCAAACTCAAGGGATATTTGCATTTGTTCAGTTAACGCCAACTGTTTCCATTCACCCTGCACCATTGAAATTTCCCGGATTAAATCAGAGCGCTACATATTCAATTAAAGCCGTTTATCCAGCAGGAAAGCCCCGCTTCATGCTCATCTCTCCGCCGCTCTGGATGGAAGGCATAAAACTTTCAGGATCTGCCTTGGCGCACATTGGCGTTAGCGCACCGATTCTCGCGCCCGCTAATGCTTTTCTAATAGAGATTACAGAGATTTAATCGCTCCAATTGAGCGTACGTTCGACGGCTTTTTTCCACAGAGAATAACCAAACTCGCGCGTTTCAAGAGTGCTAGTTGGAGTCCAACGACGAGATTCCTGCCATTGTTGGCGAACTTCATCCTTTGATCCCCAAAAACCTACTGCTAAACCTGCGGCATACGCAGCCCCGAGTGCAGTTGTTTCTGCAATTAATGGTTTAGATATTTCTATCCCCATAATATCGGCCTGCATCTGCATGCATAGAGAGTTTGCAGTTATTCCACCGTCAACTCGCATTGTGCTCATAGGCGTTCCACTGTCAGCAACCATTGCATCCATGACATCGCGAGTCTGATAGCAGATTGCTTCGAGGGCGGCACGTGCAAGGTGCGCCTTTGTTGCTGCGCGCGTAAGGCCCACAATGACTCCGCGAGCATCACTTCGCCAGTACGGAGCAAATAACCCTGAGAATGCGGGGACGAAGTAGACCCCTTCAGTGTCGGCGACGGAGGAGGCTAAAGCCTCAGTCTCTGCCGCATTAGATATAACGCCTAATTGATCACGAAGCCACTGAATAGCCGAACCGGTAACTGCAACTGAACCTTCAAGGGCATAACGTGCCGGCTCATCGCCAAATTTAAAACAGACCGTGGTTAGTAATCCATTTTTGGATCGTACAACCTCTGTTCCTGTATTGAGTAATGCAAAGTTTCCAGTGCCATACGTAGTCTTTGATTCACCGCGCTCGAAACAAACTTGGCCAACCATCGCCGCCTGCTGATCACCTAAAATTCCAGCGATTGGAATTGCTGTACCAAAGGCTCCATGCGGATCGGTGAGCCCATACTTCTCCGATGAGGATTTAATAACTGGTAATGATTCTCGTGCAACGCCAAAAATTGAAAGAAGCTCTTCATCCCAGTCCAGAGTTTCAAGGTTCATGAGCAGAGTACGGCTTGCATTCGTGACATCAGTAGCATGAACACCACCACGTACTCCGCCGGTTAAGTTCCACAGTAGCCAAGAATCTATAGTTCCAAAGCGAGCGCTAGGGCCACTAGCTTCGGGAACATTTTCTAACAGCCAGTTCATTTTGCTTCCTGCAAAATATGGAGCAATAGTTAAACCAGTCTTGAAAACGATGAGCTCTTGTTCATATTCACTCAGGGACTCTAAAAAATTAGTAGTACGTGTGTCCTGCCACACGATGGCATTAGATAGGGGTTGCCCAGAATCGATGTCCCAAACGACCGTTGTTTCACGCTGATTGGTGATTCCTACCGCCGCTAAATCCGAACCCAAAATATCGGCCTGCCTAAGCGCCGCCGATATAACCTCCTCGGTACGCTCCCAAATCTCGGCGGCATCATGCTCGACCCAGCCCGCTTGAGGAAGAATTTGACGATGCTCAACTTGGTGTTGGCCGACAACCTTTCCAGCATGGTCAAAGATCATAAATCGCGTACTACTAGTGCCTTGATCCAAACTGCCGATGTATCTCACAATAAAGCAAACCCGTCTCTATTCGGTTAGGCTTAACTCTACAAAGGCTGCAATGGAGATGCAACGCATATGTTTTTATTTGACCTAAACCCAAGACAACGCGAGAGCGCCATCGCTGCACTTGGCAGCGAGAGTTTTGATGTTTTGGTAATTGGCGGGGGAGTAAATGGTGTTGGTGCTGCTTTAGATGCCGCCTCTCGTGGATTGAAAGTTGCGTTAATCGAATCCCAAGATATTGCAGCTGGAACATCCAGCCGCTCGAGTAAATTAATTCATGGTGGACTCCGTTATCTCGAGCAGTATGACTTCAAATTAGTTCGTGAGGCCTTACATGAGCGAGAACTTCTCGTCTCGACACTCTGCCCACACTTGGTAAAGCCCGTTGGCTTTCTTTTTCCACTTACCGAAAAGTTTAAAGAACGCACATATGTTGGTGCAGGTTTAGCGCTATATGACGTGCTTCGTGGCTTTGGGCGCACTTTGCCATGGCACAAACACTTGAGCCAGAAACAGATTAATGAAATCGCACCCTCGCTACGGCCAGATATTATTTTGGGAGCGATCAAATACTTTGATGCGCAAGTAGATGATGCTCGCCATACACTCAGTGTGGCTCGCACCGCAGTGCGGCATGGAGCAATCATTGCAACTCGCATGAGCGCCGATTCTCTAATTCGAGAAGGAAAACAAATCATTGGCGTTAATGCTAAAGATTTAATGAGCGGAAAGAGTATTGCGATTAAAGCAACAGTGACAGTTATGTGCGCCGGAATTTGGAGCGATGCGCTTCACGAGAAATTTGATTTAATAGCTGGATACAACGTCACAATGAGCAAAGGTGTCCACATTGTGTTACCTGGCTCGGCGATTAAATCCGACGCTGGAATTATTCTTAAAACCCCAGTTTCAGTTCTCTTTATTATTCCTTGGGGTGATAAATGGATTGTTGGAACAACCGACACTCCTTACACAGGAGATTGCGCTGAGCCTCTTGCTAATCGTGAAGATGTCCAATACATCGTGGATCAAGCCAATCGCGTGCTTACTCCGCAAATAAAATTTGACGAGATAATTGGAGTTTTTGCTGGACTTCGACCATTAGTGGCAAATAACAAGAATTCTGCAACTACTAAACTCTCGCGCGAACATACGGTGGATAGACCTGCACCAGGCTTTGTCAGTATTGCTGGAGGTAAATACACCACGTATCGCATTATGGGAAAGGATGTAATTGACCTTGCAGCGATAGAACTTCGCAAACTGATTCCAGAGTCGGTCACAGATAAACTTCCGCTCGTTGGCGCTGATGGATACTTTGCATTAGTACAACAAGTTGATCGCTTGGCAGAAGAAAGTGGTCTATCAACTGAGACGATTACTCATCTTCTCAACCGCTATGGCTCAATGATTAGCGAGGTTTTAGAGTTAATCAAGGAAAATCCCGCTTTAGGAAAGAAACTCTCGCCCGATTTGCCTTATATAAGAGCTGAGATTTACTACGCAGCTAGTCACGAGGGAGCACAAAGTATTGACGATGTGATTTCTCGTCGTACTCGCATCGCTTTCGAAGCCCACAATCATGGATTAAATCTTGCCGAAGCAATCTCTGAAATAATTGCTCCAGTTTTAGGTTGGTCTTCAAAAGAGCGAAAGAGTTCGGTTGCTGCCTATGAATCACTTGTTGAGCGAGAGTTAGTTGCGATGGGTGAAATTTTAAAGGAGGATGAAAAAGTTAGTTCTTAATTTGGTTTCTGCATCCATCAACTGAAGGCTTTGGAGTTGGTTTCACAGTTGGAGATGGAGTAACTGTTGGTATCGCACCTTGTTCAATAGTGAAGGTTACTGGTAACGAACTTTGTGCATGAGTTTGAGATACATCATTAAAGAGAATTTTTCCAACATATGTGCCGGCAACCAGACCTTTAACCGAGAGGGTCCAAACCCCGCTAGTGGCACGCAGGGCATTCTGTTTTGGTCTTTCAATTGGCACATTGAGTGGGTCAAAAACCAATTTTACGCCACCTGTTACAACAGGAGTCAGATCTGGGCGCACAACGCTGACGTTGAAACTCACCGGTCTATTAGTGGTCGTAGCCGTCTGTCCCAGTAGAGTCATAAAAGTTGGCTCTTTAATGGGCATTAAATCAACTTGGGTTGGCGTCCAACTACCTTGAATCAGATCCAAGAATGCCTGCGGGGTACCTCTAAATACATTTAGATCAAGACGAGATCCTGGTACTCCATATTTAGGTGCTATGCCACATGATGAGTACTGCCACATAGTCCATTGCGAATCACAGTTTGCGCTTGTCCAGGAATGTACGTAACAACCAGTGGATTTAATCCCCGGTTGATTCACGGGATTTGCTGGATCGATTGCATAGTGGGCTAACCACAATGGATATTGTGCGAGTTCAACGCTTCGATTCATGGAGCCCTCAAGAAAACTGGCGTATGAGTACATGATTGGGGTTTTTCCGGTCTTCTCTTTAAGAAGAGCTAGAAAGGTAGTTGCCCAAAGCGTTACCTCGCCACGAGAGGCATATTTTTGGCAAGCCCCAGTTGACGATAGACGGACGCACTTATTTTCAAGATCTAATGCATACGGCAAATCGCGCTCGGTATATCCGCCAATAGATGCTAAACGCCAGATAACCTTTTGCGCCTGTGCTGTGGCATCTCGAATAATCGCATCGCTATCTTCAACATCAGGCAGAGTTGTGTAATGATAAAAACCTGTGTAAATACCGGCAGCCTGCGCAGCGCTGTGATCCATCACCAAATACTTTAAAGCAAGGGCATCGGCTTCATCTCGCGTATCCGATGCTTTAATCATGACAAATCGGATGCCAGCGTCATACATTTTCACGAAGTCAATAGCTTGATCATTGGGATGTTGCCAACGGCTAATGTCTGCGCCATGTATACGTCCACCAGGACCAAACTGACCAATGACCATTGTTGGGTCACTCTCTGAAAACTCGGCCATCTGCTTAATAGTTATCGTGCGCATTGGAGAGTAAATGCTATTTCCACTTGCAGTTGCACTGGCTCGGTAAGATACTTTTGATTCAAGCGCCGTTGCAAGTGCCACAATCTTCCAGGTACCAGCTTTCGTAGTTTTGGTACTAAATCGAGTTTTCTCCCAAACTCCAGTGTTTTTTATCTGAATCGTTACCGCAGTGCCCGCTCTCGCAGGTTTTAAAGTTCCATAAAAAGTTAATAGCGCTTCACTTGTCGATGGTGTTTGTCGCACATTAAGTGAGAGTTGAGCTGTTGACGCTTGTGTACTTGGAACTCCAATTGTTAATAGGCCAAGGGCGATTGCAGTCAAACCTGCTCGAATTTTCATTTCTCGACAATTGTTACGTCAAGTGAAAAAAGAGTTTGTATGGACCGAGATAGCAATTGCTGCGCTCTAATTCTTGCCTCAGAGTATTCGTGTGCACTACCAAGCTTTCGACTATCAGAAAAGTCCAGCGTGAGAGTCTTTCCATCGAAATCGGCTAGCCGAGCATCGAAAAAAGCCAGCCAAGCAACACGATCCTGGAGCAATAGGGCATCGAGAACCTCGTTCCAACGTCCTCGTATCTCATCTAGCTCCATAGTAGGCGACCTTACCCGCCATTTCTGTGAGCTTTCGGTGCTAGTGGTGAGGCGCGCCCAACCACTTGTAATACTCATTAACCAGCTGAACACGCATGTTTTTATTGTGATCCTGCTGAATATTGAACTCCTGAGCCACTCGGGAGATGATCTGTTCAACCGATTTTTCACTTACATATCTGACCCGACCAATGTGGGCATTTGTTAAACCATCGGCCACCAACCGAAGTGTTTGAACTTGCACATCGGTGAGTTGTACGAGCAATCCGTGCAGAGAGTTTTCTTTTATAGAAACGCTGCCATTTATCCATGAGACTTCATGGTTTTCATCGGCCGATACCTTGGAGTCGGCAATTGCTGCACACAAAACTAAAAGATCTGTCGCTGATTTCTTGAGGATTACCTTGGTGCCGACAGGTATATCAATGTGGCGATCACCTAGAAGGCGAACATCCGAGCAACTCTCTAATATAACAATTCCCACTTTCGGTTTTGATTTACGCATATTTACCGCAATTTTAATTGCAGAGATTCCGGCGATATGCATATCAAGCAGAACTACATCGGGCTGGAGCCTATTGAGGAGATTGAGTGCAACGCTCTCGCTTCTTGCTTCACCGATGATATCCATCTCGTGCAATCTAAGAGCAGGAACTAACGTAGAAAGTTCGAATCCATCATCAATAACAACGAGTACGCGTTCTTTCATGAAAAAAAGGGTAACGAAAATTAAAATAATTGCTGGTAGTTAATGTATTTATTTAAGTAATTGAGAGACAGCCCCTGATATCTCTGTGACAATCATCTCAGCAGATATGGGGCCACCCCTAGATGCAATTTTTGCCGATTGTGCATGTATGAGCGCTCCCGTTGCTGCGACTTCAGCTAAGCGATTTGTATCATTCAAAATTTCAATTGTGTTTGTTGCAACTAAAGCTCCAATAATGCCGGCGAGCACATCACCAGTTCCGGCGGTTGCTAACCATGGAGTAGCAACGGGAAGCTCGATACAGATTTGATCGTTAGCTACGAATGTTATAGCTCCCTTTAAAAGCACGGTCACTCCTAAAGTTTTTGCCGCCCCTTGAACCCACTTCTTGGGATCGCCTTCAATTGCTTCCACCGATACTGGAACACCACGTGCTGTAAGTAATGCCGAAAGTTCCGCGCTATGCGGAGTAATCAGGGTTGGTTGTTCTAATGATCCAGCCAAATGCAGCGCCCCAGCATCTAGGACGGTAGGAACTGACTGTGACTTTGTAAGTGTGAACCAGCGGTGGCGGAGCCACGTGGACACATCTGAATATTTTTTAGAGGGTATCCCAGAGCCAATTAACCACGCTGCAACTTTGCCCGGTTGAACCACTACCGAAGGTGTGGCATGAAGAACTAAGTGCGCCAAACCTGAGGAGCTATGAAATCGAACCATGCCAACGCCAGTTGCCGCTGCAGCCGACGTTGATAGCACCGCCGCACCTGGATATTGTGCTGAGCCAGTAATTACTCCAAGAGTTCCACGTGAATACTTATGATCCAAGTCCGTAGGAACCACGATGCAACGCTTTGAATCGCGTGCGCTCCACTTTTTCACCCCGAGTGTTTTTTCAACCATGGGTAACTATTGCATGAAAGTAGTAATGAGTGATAACCCCAAATTTTAGATAGAAAATCCGTTGATTTTGAGCGTAGAAAAACTAAGCGACTTAAATCACTTCTGGATCTCAACTCTTTTTTTAGGTAAAGAGTAGGCTAAAAATGACTGGGGGTTGTCGATGAAAAACTTACTCGTATTAGGTGCAGGCGCTGCTGGCACGATGGTTGTAAATAAACTTAGGAAAAAGCTTCCTAATGATACATGGGAAATAACAGTAGTCGATCAAGAGACTGAACACATTTATCAGCCAGGTCTATTGTTAATGCCCTTTGGAACGTATGAACCTGAGCAGTTAATTAAAAAACGCCAAAGTTTCTTTCCTAAGGGTGTTAACTTTATTCAAGCCGAGATTGAAAAAGTTGATCCAACACTCAATAAGGTCTTCCTAAAAGATGGACGCGAAATTGGGTATGACTACTTAGTAATTGCATCTGGTACGACTCCACGCCCGGATCAAACTCTTGGCATGAGTGATCCTGCCATTTGGTACAAGAGCGTTTTTGATTTCTATACATTGGCTGGCGCAACTGCGCTGCGTGGTGCACTGAGAGACTTTAGCAGTGGCCGCTTAGTTGTTCATATCACTGAGATGCCGATTAAATGTCCAGTTGCTCCACTTGAATTTACATTCCTTGCCGATGCCTACTTTGAAAAGCGCGGAATCCGCGACAAGGTTGAGATTGTTTTTGTGACCCCTCTAGAAGGTGCATTCACGAAACCCGTTGCGTCTAAACATCTTGGGACGATGCTCAATGATCGTAAAATATCATTGGAGTCAGATTTTGTAATCGAGCATATTGATGTTGAAGCCAAGACAATGGTCTCAATGGATGAGCGTGAGGTTGCCTTTGATTTGCTTGTAACTGTGCCACTTAATATGGGTGCTGATTTTATTGAACGCTCTGGAATTGGCGATGAACTTAATTATGTCCCCACCAATAAGCACAATTTTCTGTCAGATGAATTTCCCAACATCTTTGTCTTAGGAGATGCCTCCAACATTCCTGCATCTAAAGCCGGCTCGGTTGCACACTTTGCCGTCGACTTATTCTCAGAAAATTTTGTTAACTACGTTAACAGTCGACCTATGGAGCATAGCTTTGATGGTCACGCAAACTGTTTTATTGAATCCGGAAATCGCAAAGGGTTGTTGATTGATTTTAACTATGAGGTTCAACCTCTTACTGGCCGTTTTCCGATTCCAGTAATTGGGCCTCTGCCTTTGCTAAAGGAGAGCTATTTAAACCATATTGGAAAATTAGCTTTTCGTTGGATTTATTGGCACATCTTATTAAAAGGTCGTTATTTACCAATTCCGGCACTGATGTCAATGGCTGGAAAAGTGCAAGTAACCAAAAAAGAAAAGGAGAGAATAAATGCCAACAATTGAAATCGCAGGTAAGCAAATAACTGTAAATGAAGAAGGCTTTATGACCGTCTATGACGAATGGAGTGATGAGATCGCTAAAGTACTAGCGGCTCAAGTTGATATCGAACTAACTCCAAGACATTGGGAGGTCATTCACTTCTTAAGAGATGATTTTAAAAAAGAGGGTGAATCATCAACATCTCGCCATACCCAAACTGTCGGTGGTTTTCCGATTAAAGAACAGTTTGAATTATTTCCAAAGAAACCTGCCAAGAAAATGTCTTATATAGCTGGACTTCCAAAGCCTAAGGGCTGCGTCTAAAGGAGAATGAAATGACTACACCTGCAATTGTTCCAAATTTTGGCGGAGAAGATACTGGACGCAAATTAGCAATCATCTGTTCAAAGGGAAATCTTGATATGGCATATCCAGGATTAATCCTGGGCAACGCCGCACTTGGAGAAGGCATAGAGACCCACTTATTCTTTACGTTCTGGGGCTTTGACATGATTATTAAGTCGCGCATGAACGATTTGCAGTTTTCACCAGCTGGAAACACGGCAATGCACTTACCTGGTACTAACGCGCATATTCCTCAAGCGGTTATGCCAGCACCAGGAATGACTGCGATGGCAACTAAGATGTTGAAAAAACAGTTAGCCGATTTACATATTCCCGATGTTCCTGATTTCTTAGATCAGATTGTGGCATCCGGAGGACATTTATGGGCTTGCCGTTTATCAGCGGATATGAACAAAGTGAGTGAACTTGATTTGCGTGATGACGTCGAAGGCATTATTAGCGCCTCAGATTTCATGGAGATAACCGCGAACGCCCAGCTCCTCTTTATTTAAGGCACAAATTATGCCCAGATATGGCGTGTTGTAACGCGCCTGCTGTGTTGTAAATCACATTTCTGGAGTTTACAATTTCCCCATGGAACCGGGGAGCATTAAAAACACAGTGAAGATTATTCTCGCGGCCCTAGTCAAGGGCTTTGTTTTAGGCGTAGTAGCGCGAGCCTGGATGAGATGGATTTCAACTGAGCCTGATTTCTCATGGAGTGGATCGATTTTTATAGTAATGGTTTTTATGATTTTTATGCTCAATCAATCATTAGTTAGATTGCTTCGTCAACGGTTTATGGGCAGGCGTAGCGTGCTCCTCATTCGCATAAGCGGTGTTGTCTTTTCACTTCCTATTTTTACCGCCGCTGGCGGAATGATGTTTCCCTCAGTGGCATTGGCATCGGTGGCTAAGTGGAACACAGCACTCGGGAAACGTATACGGGGAGCACTACTCCTACTTGCTCTAATTATTCCAGTAACAATTTCAAGAGATATAGTCTCAGATTTCGGATGGAGTTTTGCAACAATAGGCCGAATCCTGCTATTTGTATCCATTTACACCGTCGTAATCTTCGCAACGAAACCAACGGTGTCACCATTTCGAAATGAAGCTTCTGAAGTGATCAAAATGAGCAAAGGTAAGAAGATTCTCTTAGTCGTGGCGATACTAGCAATCGGTGGGATCTTCTTCATCTCTACAGTTGGTATACCTGGAGTTTAGAACTAGCCCACATTGTATTGAATCTGCGCAGACCGATAACTCGTCATAAAGAGCTAGGAGATTTCCTTGAAAGTAGTCGTAAATGGGATTAGCGTGTAGCGATGATTATCGTCCAAAGAGGCTGGAAGATAATTCTTGCCGCAGTTTTTGGCGGCCTAGTCTTAGGGATAATTGCACGCTTATGGATGAGGTGGATTTCAACCGACCCGGAGTTTTCCTGGGGTGGAACATTAGGCATAATCATCGCCTTTACAATGTTTACTACTACTCAAGCAACTATTTATGTCTTGAGAAGGAGAATAAAGACTAGGCGTCTAACATCAGTCGTTAGAAGTGTTGGAGCTTTTTTCACCCTTCCACTTTTCACAGCAGCTGGAGCTGTAATGTTTCCAACCGTCATATTGGCTTCGATAGCAGTCTGGCGGAAAAAAATAGATAAAAAAGTGCGGATTGCGCTTTTAATAATTAGTTTCGTAATTCCTGTTATTCAAATCAAGGATATTGGATCTGATTTCGGTTGGAATTTTATAACCCTAGGAAGATCTCTACTCTTCATTCTCATTTACTCCGTGGTGATTCGTCTGTTGGAACCTACTCTTACCCCTTATGTAGGTTCCGATTCGAAAGTAGTACTAACAAGGCGCCTTAAATTAATTCTCATTGTGGTCTTTACTATTTTTCTGGTATTTAATTTATTTAGAATTTTTGTCATGTCTTCCAATTAATCTTTTTTGCTTTATGAGAGGAGTTTGAGTATGGATCAACTTGAGAGAGTTCGTGTGGGAAGTGGTTTTATTGCAGCCTTGGATCAAAGTGGCGGGAGTACTCCCAAGGCGTTAAAACTCTATGGTATTGAGGAGAGTTCCTACTCAAACGAAGCGGAAATGTTTGACCTCGTTCACCAGATGCGTTCTCGGATTATCCAAAGCCCAGTTTTTACAAGTGATCGAATTCTCGGTGTGATTCTCTTTGAAATGACAATGAACAGAAAAATCGATGGAATTGGGACCGCCGAATACCTATGGAATCGAAAAGGAATCGTTCCTTTTCTCAAAATTGATAATGGTCTTCTTGAAGAGGGAGATGGCGTTCAGTTGATGAAGCCAATCCCACAATTGGAACAAAGGCTCAGTGATGCTAGATCCCATCAAGTTTTTGGGACGAAGATGCGCTCAGTGATTAGATTGGCGAATAGGCAAGGGATTGAATCCTGCGTACAACAGCAGTTTGAATTCGCCTCTCAGGTTCTGAATGAAAATCTAACTCCAATTATCGAGCCAGAGGTAGATATCAAGAGCCCTGAAAAAGCTGAAGCAGAAACCATTCTTAAGGAGTCCTTAATATCGCAGCTAGATTCACTTACAGGGGATCAGAGCGTAATGCTTAAATTAACGCTACCCAACATAAATGGCTTTTATTCTGATTTAGTATCGCACCCGCGAGTTCTTAGAGTCGTAGCCCTTTCTGGGGGATATTCGCGCGAGAAGGCGAATGTGCTTCTAGCCAGAAATCCTGATTTAGTAGCCAGCTTTTCCAGGGCTTTGACCGAGGGTTTAAACGCACATCAAAGTGAGAGCGAATTCGACTCAGTTCTCGATGAATCTATTCAAAGCATATTTGATGCCTCAACAATTAAAATTACTGCATGATTACTCTTGTTTACTTTCGCAAGCAGCGATTCACATGACAGAACATAAGGGTGAGATCGCCACGATATTAAAACAGCACGGATTTCACATTAATTTAAATGAGTTAATGGTCAGTTCAGTTCGCCTATAAAGCTTTACTGGCGTTGTTGTCTTGATGGGCAAAAACCTCAACGAATTCAATCCCGTCGATACCAAGTCCCCTGTTAACTCCCTCTTGGACTAATTCACGTAATTCCTCTAACGAGTCAGCAAATACTCTATACGGTTGAGGATCGTTTTTAGTTCCCAAAAATGCACGGCCAGACCAGTGTTTCGGAGCTTCAAACACAATCTCTAACTCAATCTTTCTCATTTAATCACTCTCCTAGCAAATTCAATATTAAGTCCTACTTGATTAACTATTACATCTCGAACCTCTGAACCAGAAAGCTCTCGAGACTCATGGAACGAGAAGTGAATTGTTCTGTAATGTGTTGATGATAGAGTTTTATGCGATCCCACGCTTCTAACAATAAAGTAAGATAAGGGTTTACGCATCAGTATTGCAAGAAGTTTTTTTGATTTCATTGTGGGGAAGCGATGCATAGCAGGAATTTTGGAAGAATTTCAACCCACATTTAATCTATTAGTTACAGACTGTGAATATCTTTTTGGGAGTGAGAAAATGGACTCGGTTACGCAGAGTGACAATTAGTAACTTGAACATTCCCAGACTTCATCAAAAAATTAGCCTCACTTAAGTTGGGGAAATTTGGTTCATATGACAGCCATTACTAGAAAGTGTCCTTACCCAAGCATCCAATATTGATGAAATTGAATCCATGATCCATAATGTAATCTCTCTAATGCTTGAAAATCTTTTAGAGACTTTTGATCTCGAATCTAATTTTGAGTCAGAACTAAATATTTCTTAGAATTCTGAATTCTTCGGTGGGGCGAGTCGGGCTCGAACCGACGACGACAGAATTATGAGTTCTGGGCTCTAACCAACTGAGCTACCGCCCCGTGCTGGGAGAGTTTATTGCATAGGAAGGGAGGTTAGCCAAATAGACCCGATTGGCACAATTGGGGAGTGTGCAAGACGTTGTTCCTATTCTGCATCTCGCCTTAAAAGAAGTTCACTGGGAGAATCTCATCGAATAACTTCATTTCTGAATTCTCGGTTTCTTTGACATCATTTTTCACGACTGAGACGTTCTCTTTGTAATGTGCCACACATTATGGTCGTCAATCCGTTCATACGTGAATTCATCCACTAGAGCATTAATTAGAGCAAGCCCTCTACCGCTTTCCGCGAGAACATCTGGCATCTCGACATCAACTATTTCTATATCGCCGGGTTGTCCAGTATCACGCAGACTTGCTTCTATCTTATCGTTTGAAATGTGCACCGTAAGCGAACATGAGACGCCGCTTCCATTATGCGCGTGGCGGAAGATATTCGAAGCTAATTCGATGAGGGCTGTCTCAAATCTTATTCGATCTTGGATGTCCACTTCAGGGGATTTATCCCAAATGATTTGCAGAAGGTTGTGCACCGCATCCAAAGTATCTGGAGGAGTATCGATTAAGAGAGTGTGCGATTCTGCATTCATACAGTCACATACGCGGTTTCTGCATTTGTGTAAGGGGTCAGGACGCGATCCAAATTTGTAAGTTGCAATACCAATTTGACCTGCTCCGTAGGGGATGCGATTCGCAGATCTCCATTCGCTTGGCGCGCAGCTTTAAGGCAGCCGATTAGAGCACCCAAACCAGAAGAATCTAAGAATTCGACATTGGTTAGATCTACAACTATGCGATTGTGGCCCTTGCCCAATATTGCATCAACTTCATTTCGCAGATGGTGGGCGTGAACCATGTTTAACTTCCCAATGGGAGTTATTACGACTACTCCGTCTGAAATAGCCCTATGTGTGATTTCCATGACTGCCTCTCTTGTGCGAATCGGAACCTCGGTACAAAATGGCCGGGAATAGGACCCTGAGTAACGACAAGTCGAATAGTACCCACATCACGTTAATGAGAGTAGCTAGCAGGGGTGCCTGACCCGTGGCGTAGCGTGCGATACCCACGAAAAGAGAAATCACGAATGCTGCAATAAATACAAGTTGCGGGTAGATAAGTCTCCAGTTTGGTGAGTTTTCGTTCCGAGTTTTGGGAGTAACCACGAAAGTCATGGGTCTTTTGAAGTAAACATTTGCGATTGCGGAAGTAGTTGCTTTTATCCACACTGGGAATAACGCGTAACTGTATTGCTGCCCTCTCCACGTTGAAATGCCACGGCTGGCGAAGAGAAAAATCAATTGGTTGGCAATCATGAACGGGATAAATCGTAAAAAGAATTCCAGCGGATCGGTGCGAACCGGCAGGATACCGAAACATAGAAAAATGATTGGGGCGGCAAAGTAGAAAAGAGCTGCAAATCCACTGAAGTAGCTCCACATCGTAGAAAAATACATAAGTTTTTGGGCCAACGTCATACCCTTTTGTAAGAGTGGATTTTCTTTCAAAAAAACTTGCATAGTTCCCTGCGCCCATCGGAGTCTTTGCGTAAGCATCGAACTCATATCCTCGGGGGCTAACCCGATCGCCAGAGTCTCGTGGTGGTAAACGCTCTTCCACTTCATTCCATGAAGCCGCATGCTCGTCGCCATATCTTCGGTAATAGAGATCGTGGCAATCGGCATAATTGGTATTGCTTCGTGTGACCTGTCAACATCCAATGACTTGAGCAGCTCTATGACGGTACCAAGGGCAGCGAGGGGACTCAATTCCTTGGTCGAAAGTCCATCGAGACTATCCTCCAAATCATCGATCCACTCTGCGGCCCAGTTTGCATCGTTACTTTGTTCAATTCCCATTATGTCTAAGTCGCGTTTGATCTGGTCTAAGTCGGCGAAGACCAGTGCATGAGAAATATCTTCTACTCGGTCACGCAGAATGAAAGTTGCCTCTCCAAGAGTTTTTCCATTTCTGATGTTTTCTTGCGCATCAACTACGGCTCCGAGAATTCGGTCTAGCGCGAGGCGAAGCTGTTCATCAGATCGAGTTAGTTTTTTCTTCGCTTCCTTGATTATCTTCCCCGAATCGTTGAGAGACCTCTTTATGGCAGCTTCCAACTCGATGACGTACCTTTTGACTCCAAGTTGCATGAGGGCTTCTCGCCTGAGAACTGCATTTGAACCGCAGAAGTAGGCTGCACCCCAACCATCTTTACCTTGTTGAATAGGTGCGTAAAAAAGTGGTGCCTGACTGCCCAGAGGATCTGCGATTGAAACATTGCCGAATGTTTGCGGAGTTTGGACCAGTGCTACACGATCATCAAGAAAGTAGCCCAACGTGTGATCGAGGATTTCAGGTGCGGGAACTTGATCGGCGTCCAAGATAAGAATTAATTCACCAGTCGTTTGCATCAACGCATTATTTACATTGCCAGCTTTTGCATGCCGCGGACGATTTTTCCATTCAGTGCCGCGAGAGACATAACCAATGCCTAGGGCCTGAGCCTGACGGAGCAACTCCTCACGTGCACCGTCATCCAAAACCCAAGTTTTATGCGGATAGCGAATTTTCTGAGCTGCGACGGCGGTATGCATGACCATCTCGATCGGCTCGTTGTATGTGGTAATGAATACATCGACGGTAAGGTCGATGGGTGGCGCTGGCGGCGCCGGTCTCGTTTTTGCGCGCCATACGGTCATACTGAAAAATAGTGAATCAATGATGCTGTATGTCTCACAGACGACGAGCGGAACCGCAATCCACCAAGCGCTCATATTTAAGGAAAAGAGCCATCTCCATGTGACATATGTGATTCCAAGAACTGCCGAGGCGACTATTGAGATTCTCAGCGCCAACATTCGACTCATATGTAAGTCCCTTTTAAACTCGATTGGCGATTAGAGAATGAACCTATCTATTCGAATTTGGCGGATAAAGATTTGACACAATCATAGACGTGCTCACCAATAAATATCTAGTAAATGGTCGAAGGCCCCCGTAGTCTTGTGCAATGCAAATAAAGAAAGCGGTCATACCAGCAGCCGGTCGTGGAACTCGACTGGAGCGCATTACGTTAGTGAATGCGAAGGAATTAATCCCTCTCGTAGACCGTCCCGCAATTGATTGGATTGTTAAAGAAGCAACGTCGGCCGGTATCGAAGAGCTTTGTATTGTCACGAGCGCCAACAAACTTGCCGCGCTATATGCCCATACCGAAGATCTTCCGATTCCAGTCACATATTTAATTCAATCAAAGCCCAAGGGTTTGGGTCATGCTGTACAAGTTGCGCGTGATTGGTGCGACGATGACTCTTTTGCGCTCTTGCTTCCAGATGACCTTGTTATGGGCGATCCAATCTTGACTCGATTAGTTCAACACGTTGCAAGCACAGGCGAATCCTCTTTAGCTCTTACTGAAGTACCTCAGAAAAAGGCACATTTGTATGGCGTGGCAGCGGGTATGAACGAAGGCGGTGTTGTTCACATTTCAGATCTCGTTGAAAAACCACCGATTGGGACAGAACCGTCAAATCTCTCAGTCACAGGTCGGTACGTACTTACTTCAGAAGTATGGCCGTTTTTGGAGAAGGTTCAGCCAGGAGCAGGCGGAGAAATCCAGTTGACCGATGCTCTACGTGGGTTGGCTCATCAAGGCAAACTTTCAGGCCTTGTTACTCAAGGAATGCGTCATGACTTGGGTTCTGCCGAATCATGGCTAAAAGCAAACATCGCATATGGCGTAGAGGTTTACGGAAAAGACTGGTTGGACGATTTTCAGGCGTTATTAAATAAAAGTTCTTAAAGATTGCGAGTTAACTCTTAAGCGGATTCGATTTTCCAATCCGAGCCACCCTCTGAATCTTTAATTGTGACTTTCAACTCCATAAGGCGATTTCTAATGGCATCGGCGTCATCCCAACGCCCAGCAGCGCGCGCGGCCTGCCGAGCTTGAAGAAGTGCTTCGATATATGGACCAACTACCGACATGATGTCAACACGTGGACTCGCGGCAATATTGCCAAGGCGGGTGATTAAAGAGTGCACTGCTACGCGAGTTTCGATGTCGCGATCTAACTCATCTAAATCCAGAAGTGCTTCAACTGCGGCATTGACTTCGCCAGATTCTAAGAGCTCTTCAACTTGGCGAGGATCAACTCTAAATAATTGTGCTGGTTTCTCCTGAACAATCGTGCTGCCAGTGTGAGCGATTATCTCTTCGAAAGTAGCTGATTCACCGCTATGTACAATCCATGATTCACTGTGATGGCGGATCGTCATTTGACCAAGACCAAAAACGTTGGCAACACGTGTATCTAAATCGAAACTCACTCCAGTGTGTCCGTCGACGCCGATGATAAAAGTTTCTGAAGGCAAAAAACTTTCTAATACTCTCAACCGTTGTTCTCCGATATAACAGAAACGAGTGTCATGATTTGCACCTTCGGTATTATCAAAGTGTGGGACAACTGCCGCTGACATACCAGTATGTAGTTCAAGGAGGTTGAGTCCTTCAAGCCAATGAGGCTCTTGCCCAACTTTGTACATTTCATAAACCGGAATCGTGTGTGATCCCACCGTCAATGCGGCAGCAGATGCAAAGGTCAAAATTCCACGGGAAAGCACTTCACTAAAATGCGGTGTAATTCCTAGTTCTCGCCACACTTTCAATGCATAACTGGGACTTCCAGGGCCGGCAAAGAGCCAGTCGGAATCTCGAATTGCATTGACGGCTTGAGCTAACTCCGCACTGCTGACATGTGAGTTTCGTAAAGAGATAACTCCAACCGGGTGACCTACCGAAAGTTCAAAGTACTCAGTTAACTTAGAAGTTAAGACATCGGCATTTTCCTGAAAGCCAAATGGCGTATCGAGAACGTTTAGTACCGCACTTTTAGTTGAGCACACATTGGCAATCATTTGTTTATGAGGTGTGACCATCGTTGGACTGGTTTCCCCAGATCCCATTACGACGATTTGTCTAGCCACAATGAAATCATCGCACTTAATTGATCAATCTTCACCTCGGACTTCCGCTAAACTTAATCCTATGACAAGGTTCTTGAGACAACTTTCTATACTCACTATCGTGAGCGGTCTAGTAATTGCTCAAGTCGTGAGTGCCGTAGCTGCGCCAATCTATGTTTTCCCTGTCACTGGGTGCACGGTTAACTACGCTCGCGCTCACCATGATTATGCAGCTACAGATATTTTGGCAAAGGCAGGTTGCAAGTTTGTCGCACCGATTAATGGTGTTATTGATGAAGTAAATCGAACTGATAAATGGAGCGGGAAGTCGAATCTAGGCATAGATCGTGGTGGCCTATATGTTTCAATCATTGGCGAAGATGGCGTGCGCTATTACGGATCTCATTTGCGCTCTATACATCCCAGCATTGAGCCAGGAGTAGTAGTTGCTGCGGGGCGTTTGCTCGGGAGGATCGGGGCGACAGGTAGCGCTCGCGGAACTGCACCGCACTTACACTTTGGAATCTCATGGCCGACTCCCGCCGATACCTGGTGGGTGCGTCGTGGAGAAGTTATGCCCTGGAAATATTTAGATGCTTGGAAAAAAGGCAGAGATTTATCGCCTGTAAAAGAGGTTCGCGCTAGAAAATTAAAAGTTGGTGAGATCCCACCGGTTCCGAAGTAGAAAAAAATAACCCTCACCGTTGCCGGCGAGGGTTATTTAAAAAGCGGTGTTAATTAGGCAGGGTTTACTGCATCAGCCTGAGGGCCCTTTGGACCCTGTACGACCTCAAATGAAACTGCCTGACCCTCTTCAAGAGACTTGTAACCGTTTCCTTGAATTGCTGAGTAGTGAACGAATACATCTTGTCCGCCACCATCAACTGCAATGAAACCAAAACCCTTTTCAGAGTTGAACCACTTAACTGTACCTGTTGCCATGTTTTTACTTTTCCTTCGATATATGGGTGTTCGAGAGATCCTCGACCACGGTCTTCCTCTTGCGCCAGCGATACCGAATATGTATTACATGAAACGGGTACTGATTAAGCGTCGGACTGGGGTCAACTGTAGCGCCTATAGGCTCGGTTGCCTAAAGTGGGACTGGACAGTGTGAGCCAGACAGGTGTCTAATTAAGGTACTAGCAGGAGCATAAGGCGGCCGGGGAAGGTCGCAATCGGCGTCCTTGCTAGGAGATTTTGATGCAACGATTAACCCGTACCTCCAAGGCATTGGCCGTCAGAGGTCAACTCACCATTCACAGCGCACCTTCAGCGCTGCGTAGCCATATTGATTGGGCGCTCGCAGAGCTGCTGGGCAGCAGCTTTGCCCCACATTGGACACCGCAAATGCTCAAAGCCGGAACATATAAATCGGTTATCGCATGGCGAGATCGTGAAGGTGTCGCCGCAGCGATTGCAAGTGCCCTTCGTAGTTGGCACTACATCTATTTTGAAGTCATTGAGGATACTAACGACGGGGGAGAGCTTTTTAGATTTACCCCAGAACTTGGAATCCATCGAGCATTGACCGATTTAACTGGTGCTGTTGTCATGAGTGAAAATCAAATTCATTCACTTCTTGCTAATAGTTTTGATGAAGAATCAATACGTGCTGGCTTGGCTTTAATTATTGGAAATGACTGGGAAATGGAACTTGAACGTTTCCGTGGGGTCAATCACCAGGAGCTTTCCCACCTTCGCGCAATTTAAGCGAATATGATTACAACATGAGCCAACTACATGAATCGCCAATCATCACCGTTGAACGTCGCAAAGCGGTGACAATTATTATCTCAGCAGTCATCGTTGCATTAGCTCTCGGTGTTGGATTAACTAAGGTTGGCTCGGGTTTTGCATCTCGAAGCAGTGATGGAATCACCGTTACGGGTTCGGCGAAGACTAGTGCCACTGCAGATAATGCCGTATGGACGCTTTCAGTGAGTTTGTCGTCACCTGCCGTCAGTACGGCCGTCAAGAAAGTAGATGCCGATGTTGCCGCCCTATCTAAGTATTTAACTACCGGTGGGATCCCTGCCGATGCATTAACTCTGGGTGCAGTTTCAACCTATGCTAATGAAGAGTACGTCAATGGAAATTCAACGGGCCGAATACTTTCATATCGGGCAAATCGCGATGTGACAGTACGCACTAAAGATGTTTCATTAGTTTCAAAGCTCAGTCAGGGAATCGGCGCTCTCCTTGAGACGGGAATCAACGTTAACAACTACGGTCCCCAGTACTACATTTCTAACTTGCCAGAGCTTCGTCCAGCATTGATGAGCGAAGCTATGAAGGATGCCAAAGTACGTGCGCAAGCATTGACAAAGGCGGTAGGCAGTGATCTTGGATCACTCGTCAATGTAAAGGCCGGACCAATCCAAATCACAACTCCAGATTCAACGATGACTGCAGATTATGGTGCATATGACACGAGCACAATTGAGAAAACAGTTACTGCAACGGTTTCGGTAACTTTTAAAACTAACTAATATGACGTCGGCGATTTCGATAACGGATTTAACTGTTATTCGTGGTCGTACGAGAATTTTGAGTGAGTTCAATTTAGAGGTCGAATCTGGCGCAATTCTTGGTTTACTTGGACCAAGTGGCAGTGGCAAGACAACTATTATGCGCAGTGTTGCAGGCTTGCAAAGGTTGACGAGCGGTTCAATTAGAGTTCTTGGAAACCCCGCTGGGGACAAATCTCTACGAACACGGATCGGTTACTCGACACAGGATGCCAGTATCTATCGAGACTTAACATGCAGTGAAAACGTCGATTATTTTTCCGCGTTGCAGGGGCATGCGAGCTCTTCCACTGATGAGATTCTCGAACTTGTCGATTTAGGTAAAAATCGCAAACAATTGGCTGCAACGTTATCGGGTGGAGAAAGAGCGCGCCTTGCATTGGCTACCGCACTAGTCGGAACTCCAGAGATTTTGATTTTAGATGAGCCAACGGTGGGATTAGACCCACTTTTGCGCCGAGATTTGTGGAGTTTATTTCATCGATTTACTGATGAGGGCAAGACTTTGTTGGTGAGTAGTCACATGATGGAAGAGGCCGATCATTGTGATGAGCTAGTTCTTTTACGAGATGGCTCGATTTTAGCCAAGGGGACGCCTCGCGAACTTCGCACCCAAACGGGAGTAGAAAATATGGATGCTGTCTTTATCTCATTGGTGGAAAAGCCATGAACCCACTACGCACTTTTGCATCGGCCAAGCGCATCCTTTTGCAGTTAAAACATGATCCGCGCAGTATGGCACTCATCATTGTGGCTCCATGCCTACTCATGACCATACTTAAATTCGTGTACTGGTCGCAACCTCAGATTTTTCAAAACGTTGCAGGCTCTTTGCTTGGAGTATTTCCTATGCTAGTTATGTTTTTAATTACCTCAGTTGCAACTTTGCGTGAGCGTACATCGGGCACTCTCGAGCGCGTTCTTATCTCACCAGTAACAAAATTTGAGTTTATAATTGGTTATGCAATCGCCTTTGGAATTGCGAGTGCCGTTCAAGCCATCATCGTTTCTACCTACGCTATTGGACCACTTGGTTTAAACGTTATCGGATCACAGTCAGGGTTAATCTTTGTTGCCATTCTCGATGCATTACTCGGCCTGGCTCTAGGACTTTTTGTTAGCTCTTTTGCTAAAACTGAGTTCCAGGCAATTCAATTTCTACCAATAGTTCTCCTGCCACAATTGCTACTCAGTGGCCTGCTAGCACCCAGGGAATCTATGCCACGAATTTTAGAAGAGATTTCGAACTTCCTTCCACTTTCATACGCTGTTGATGCTACAAAGAAAGTTTTGATTGGTCAGGGTTCAATCACTAACGACTTTTTGATAATCTCGCTCTTCTTGGTAATTCTGCTCGGAGCAGGTTCATTAACTCTTCGCCGTACATCTAAATAATTTACAGCGGAATGTTGCCGTGGCTTCCTCGGCGATGCGGCGCATCGGAGATTGTTTGCGCAAGTGAGCTTCTTGTTAATTGCGGTTCTACCATTTCATCAACGGCGCCGATTTCAATTGCACGTATTACTCCACCCGAAACCTTTTCATGTTCGGCCGCTAACTCTAACTCCATGGATTCACGTTGTTCGGCCGGTAAGTCCGCCAGAATTCGCCTGTGCAGAACGCGAACTGCAGCAACTGCGCCCATGACTGAGACTTCAGCGTGCGGCCAAGCAAAGACTCGCGTTGCACCCAAAGCTTTTGAGTTCATTGCAACATAAGCGCCACCATATGCTCGCCGAGTAATTAACGTAACTCGAGGCACGACGGATTCGCCAAATGCATGCAACAACTTTGCGCCACGTCGGACAGCACCTTCCCACTCTTGGCCAGCCCCAGGTAAAAATCCCTGAACATCTGCGATAACGATTAATGGAATTCCAAATGCATCACAAGTTCGAACAAAACGCGCCGCTTTTTCACCTGCGGCAGCATCTAAAACTCCGCCGATGTGGGCTGGGTTATTTGCAAGTACACCTACAGTTGCTCCACCTAATCGCCCAATTATTGTCGTCATATTCGGCGCCCACATGGATAGAAGTTCGATGTGTTCGGTTTCGGTATCTAAAATGGCATTGATTAAAGGGCGAACTTCATATGTTCGAATCTTAGAATCTGGTACAAAAACCGATAGATCTATATCTTCAACATCTGGCTTCATAAAACCTTGGTTAGCAAAGAGTGCAGTTAAGTCGCGAATATCTTCAAAAGCCGCTTCTTCACTACCTGCAATGATGTGGGCAAGACCGCTGTTCTTCTTATGGGCTTCAGGTCCACCGAGCAATGCCATTTCGATATCTTCACCTGTAACGCTTTTTACTACATCGGGTCCGGTTACAAATATGCGACCCTCAGGTGCAAGGACTACGACGTCAGTAAGTGCTGGCCCATATGCGCCGCCACCAGCAGTTGGTCCAAGCACTAGTGAGAGTTGGGGGATTCGACCACTTGCAGAAATCATCGATTGAAATACTTCACCGAATGCATCCAGAGATGCAACTCCATCGCTCAGACGTGCTCCACCAGAGTGCCAAATTCCAATGACCGGAACTTGAGCCCCCATTGCAGCCTTGTATGCAGTGACAATAACTTTTGATCCATCAACACCGAGAGCTCCACTTTTAATCGTGGCATCGGATGCGAAAATTACAACTTTATTTCCTTTAATGAAAGAAGTTACTGCAATCATTCCGCATGCTGTACGTGGAATTAGAAATTCAAATTTCCCATCATCGACTAAACGGGCAATACGTAGCTCTGGATCTCGAGGATCAACTGCCGAAGTTGACATCTATATGCTCTTAAATACCAATACAACGTTATGTCCACCGAAACCAAATGAATCATTGAGTGCGGCGATATCACCGGCTGGCAATGCGCGGGGCGTATCGCGCACGACATCAATAGTTACCGCCGGATCTAAATCATCGATGTTAATAGATGGGGGAGCCAATCGATCCTGCAAACTTTTAACTATAAAAACAGATTCAATTGCGCCCGCGCCACCGAGTAAATGCCCCGTCATCGATTTTGTAGCAGATACCGCAACGTGATCGGCATCATCGCCAAGGGCAGCGCGAAGAGCATTTGCCTCGGCAACATCTCCAGCTGGGGTCGAAGTTGCATGTGCATTTAGGTGAACAATATCTTTGGTGGAAAGCCCGGCATCACGCAGGGCAAATCTGATCGCACGTTGTACGCCTGCACCATCTGGATCAGGGGCTGCAATGTGATATCCATCTGAGGTTAAACCTTGACCTACTATTTCACAGTAAATTCTCGCACCACGAGACCGTGCATGTTCGTACTCTTCAAGAATTAAAACTCCGCCACCTTCGCCTAAAACAAAGCCATCTCGATTTAGATCATATGGCCGCGATGCACGTGCAGGATCATCATTTCGCGTCGAGAGCGCCTTCATCGCAGCAAAACCCGACATCGGCATTACGTGAATTGCAGCTTCAACGCCGCCGCTAACGACTACGTCGGCGCGATCATTTCGAATCATCTCTAACGCATAACCGATTGCCTCGGCCCCTGATGCACAAGCACTCACCGGTGTATGAACGCCAGCCTTTGCTTGTAGTTCAAGTCCGACATTTGCGGCAGGTCCATTTGGCATTAACATCGGAACGGTATGCGGACTCACCAGACGTGCACCTTTTTCGCGCAAGATGTCATATTGATCGAGCATTGTTGTTACGCCACCAATTCCCGATGCAATGACAACACCTAAACGCTCTTTATCCATCTCAGGAGAGCCAGCATCTTTCCATGCCTCACGTGATGCAATAACTGCAAACTGTTCAGATCTATCCAAGCGGCGCATTTCAACGCGCTCCATCTGCTCACTTGGTTCAACTGCAACACGAGCGGCAAAGCGAACTGGAATACTTTGTGCCCACTCTTCAGTGAGTAATCGAACACCACTTGTGCCCGCTAAGAGGGCCGACCATGTTGTTGTTACATCACCGCCGAGAGGCGTAGTGGCACCGAGTCCAGTGACGACAACCCGACGGGCAGACATAGGAAAGTTTTCTACTTGCTACTTAGCTGCGTTGACAATGAAGTTAACGGCATCGCCAACAGTAACGAGATCTGTTACAGCTTCATCTGGAATCTTCACACCAAAACGCTCTTCTGCGGCTACGACAACTTCAACCATGCTCAGTGAGTCAACTTCTAAATCCTCAGTGAAGTTTTTGTCCAATTCAATTGATGCAGCAGGAATGCCAGCTACTTCTTCAACGATCTCTTTTAGTCCTGCGAGTACATCTGCTTGTGCAAGTGCCATTTTATTTCTTCCATCCGTTAGCTGGTTTAATTACTGATACTAATAGTCCGTTATTCTCTATGAAAAAAACGATACTTACGAGTATCAGCGCCCTTGAGTGGCGAAAATCTCAAGGTTTTGGGGGCAATTGCACTACTTGAGCGGCAAAAACCAGGCCTGCGCCATAGCCGATAAGTAGCGCTAACGTGCCGTGAAGTTGCGGATGTTTTTCAAGAAGTACATCCATTGCAAGGGGAATCGAGGCCGCGGAAGTATTTCCATTTACCCGAATATCATCTGCGATCACAACATGTGACGGGATTTTTATCTCCTTGGCCATGGATTCGATGATGCGCATATTTGCCTGATGTGGGATGAAAGCGCCAAGTTCATCGGGACGCACACCAGCGGCTTCTAACGCTTTTATTCCAACTTTACTTACGGTAAAAACCGCCCATCGATACACTGCTTGACCTTGTTGTGAAATATTTGGCCAACCTATTTCAGAGACACCTTTATCGGGTGAATTTTTAAACTCTGTATAAGCCGGGCTCAGCAAAATTGCATCCCGTGAATCGGCATCTGAGCCCCACACTGCTGGGCCGATACGTGCTTCATCACTGCGCCCAATAACGACTGCGCCAGCGCCATCTCCAAAGATAAATGCCGTTGCTCTATCATTCGGATCGGTAAAATCGGAGATCTTTTCAACTCCGACAACTAAAACATTTTTTGCACTTCCCGTACGAACTAGGTCGCTTGCCATCGCAACGCCGTAGCAAAAACCGGCACAAGCAGCACTGATATCAAAAGCTGCAGCTTTTGGATTACCCAAAACATTAATCAAATCCGTTGCCGCGCTAGGTGCTTGGAATGGATATGTAATTGTGGCCAAGATCAACGTATCAATATCAGCAATTCTTAAATTCGCACGCTTTAGCGCACTCTCGCATGCCGCTTGCGCCATTGTAATGATTGTTTCATCCGGGCCTGCAACGCGTCGGCTTTGAATTCCAGTGCGCTGCTGAATCCATTCATCGTTGGAATCAATGCGATCCACGATTTCACTATTGGGTACAAGTCGTTTAGGGCGATACGAACCCACTGAGAGAATTTGACTGTTGCCGACCGCTGGAAGTTTTAAACTCATATGTGCCTTCCTGCGAATTCTCGTGCAGCTTCTAGGTCGAGTGCACTCTTCAAGGCAAAGCTTTCAATTTCAGGAACTGCGCGTTTGAGTAGGCCAACCAGAGTTCCAGCAGGCGGCAATTCAATGACACCGGTAACTCCCATTGTATTTAAACTCTGCATACACAGATCCCATCGAACTGGATTAGTAATCTGGTTGACGATTCGAGACACGATGTCACTGCCAGTTCTTACTGCCACACCATCTTTATTTGAGATAAATGGAATCATTGGTTGGTAAGTGGTTATTGTGGATGCCAAATCACTCAGCGGTGCAACTGCTGCGAGCATGTACGGGGTATGAAAAGCGCCAGCGACCGAGAGTGCGCGCACTCGTGCCCCGAGCGGTGGATTTTCACTAAGTGCGGCCAGTGCAGTTAGATCTCCAGCGGCAACTATCTGTCCCGCACCATTCTCATTAGCTGCAACCAATCCCAGCGCCACAATTGCGGCGAGAACTTCATTTCGATCTCCACCAAGTACTGCCGACATACCAGTAGGTATTAGTGCTGCGGCCTTTGCCATTTCTACGCCGCGAGCTCTGACCAAAGTGAGTGCATCGCTAGCACTTATCGCACCGCTAATCGCGGCAGAACTTAGCTCTCCAACCGAGTGACCAGATGTGAGTGCGACATTGTCTAAAGCCAGCGCTTGTGCGGCCAATAAAGAAGTTGCAACAATGAGCGGTTGGGCATTCGTCGTATCTTTAATTTCATCTGCATCGGCAGCTGTGCCAAGGTGCATTAGATCTAAATCAATATCTTTCGACCACGCACTCAATAAATTTCTCGTGCTCGCATCTACAATCCAGGAGTTGAGCATTCCGGGAGTTTGAGAACCCTGACCGGGTGCGATAAGTGCCAACATGATTTCTAAATATTACCCATAAATTACGAATACTACCTAGTACGCGAAACAAGCCAGACTTGGGCACTGTGCTTTGGAACTGAAATTTTTGCATTTGGCGCAGCTATGACCGGCTCATACGTTGCAACTTTCTTACTTGCATCAAAAATACATCGAAAAGTTTCGCCCCATTGTGCATCAGGTAAAGTAAAAAGAGTTTCAATCTTTGACGAATTCAGCAATAGCAATAGGCCTCGCGAGGGATCGGCCTCAACGAATACTGTAATGCTTCGTTTCTCTTCATCGGCCCAGTGGTCATCGCTCATCTCTCGGCCGCCCAATGAAAACCAAGCGATATCTTTACGGCGCGTGCCATGATCGACCATACCAGTGAAGAACTCGGATGCAACATCTGCTAAATAAGTTTGGCGAATCTGAGCTAGCGACTGCACTGTCGCCAAAATATCTTCAGCCTGGCTGTTTAACTCCCAAGGTAGCGCCCAGCCACCTTTGAAATCTGCTTCACTCTCTTGAAGCGCTTCGATCGGAAGAGAATAGGCATTATTAGAACCGGCTTGAGTACGGCTGACCTCATCGCCCATATTGAGCATAGGAACACCTGAAGAGAGCATCAACGTCGCTAAAAGCGATTTCTTTATTCTATGTCTGGTTTCTTGAAGCGCCTGGTCATTACTTTCACCCTCTCTTCCTACATTCCATGATCTATTGGACCCACTTCCATCGGCA
>CAYHOY010000013.1:0-47097 GCA_964358665.1 uncultured Candidatus Planktophila sp.
TCCATGCAGTTGAAGCTGCAGTTAAAGCGGCCGAAGCCGATAATTGGCGCAAGAGCGATCCAGCTGCAAAAGCAAGAGCTCAAGAAGTAGTAAAGCAGCTGAGCGATTCAATTGAAAACTACGAAAAAGTTGCTGCTAAATCGCAGGCTGCTGGAAATACCAAGAAGGCGACCGAGGCTTTAGAGTCTGCGACCGCTCGCAGGGTCTGGCTAGCAGAGGCAGAAAAGAGTTTGGCAGAGTTTAGCTAAAACTCAGGCCCGGGTTCGTGTAAACGAAAGATTGAGTAAATGGATTCAAAATTCAAGGTTGTAAATAGCCTTGACCCTAAATGTCTAGAACTTGAAGGTCTCGGCTACACACTTGTCGGCAAATCTTGATGAACGTCTCTTTTCAACTGGAGGTGCTGCGGTAAATGAGGCGAGTCAGGCCACTGTGAGAGACCTTGGCTTTGTTATGGATGAACAGTGGCACAGTTATGAAAGACCACACTAAAAATTATTAACGTATCAAATGATCTTTTGTGCGCCCGAAGACACGAAACTGGATGTTGGGGATCTGCCTTTTCAATAATCACCTACAGCTCTTCCATGGATTCTCGGACAAGTGTTTCGCCCACGCTTTCACTATTTTCAGGCTTTCCAACAGGTAAATCAAATTTTCCTTCGTCTTCCAATACAAAGATTCGCCCATCCGTAGAGAAAATGAATCCATACATTTGTCTCACTTAAAGTCCGACGGCTACTGCGGCTTCATACCATTTAAGTAATACCATTTTTGTTGGACTATTAACTGTCAGAAGGAATCTTTGAAAAAATAATTAAATCGCAACGACCACTATTTGTATATCCAGCGTTTCTCGCAATCCCTTCTCGAACGAATCTCGCTCTCCCTGCAACTCTTTGAGATGCAATATTATTTGCAGCGATTCTCAACTCAATTCGTTGAAATCCGGTCTCTTGAAAAATCCACTGTGACAACATGAGTAATGCCATTGTCATAACACCTTTGCCTCGAACCCAAGGTGAAGACCAATATCCAATTTCGCATGTCTGGGTCCGCCAATCCGCTCTTTTTATATCAATAACACCTGCAAACTTTCCTTCGTGTTCAATAGCACTTACTAAACCTGAACCATCTTTCTGCCTTTGGGAAGCAAAATCTTGGATAAACCACATGGCATTTTCTTGTGCATATGGAAATGGGATAGGAAGCCATTTTTGTATTTCTTCATCATTACACGCGTCAACGATGGCATCTTGATCAGTTTGCACCAATTGTCTTATTAGAGCGACCTTTGAGACCAAATAACAATTTTCGAACACTTGATCCACCTTCATGCGAGGCAATACTACGCATGTAATCGGCCGGAAATCGAGCTGAATCGGTATGCAATTCAACTAAGCCGTGCAATGTAGGGATTATCCCCGTCGGGAAACAATTGAGCAGTTCATTGAGAACATATCGAAACGGATTTGGCACAATTACCTTTAGGATTGAAATATCGTAGTTCCATACACCATTGGTCGTGATTTGAAAGAGAGATATCTAATGCAGTCGGAAATTGAGAGAACTGATCGTCAATTGGTCTATAAGAATCGCTGGATGATGGTTTGGGAGGATCAAGTGCGTTTCCAAGACGGATCTGAAGGAATCTACGGTGTCGTAGACAAACCGGATTTCTCCCTTATTGTCCCATGGGACGGTTTAGGTTTTTATCTTGTGGAGCAATATCGCTACCCAGTACGTGGGAGGTATTGGGAATTTCCACAAGGATCCCTCGAGAGTTCACCTGACATTGATGTGCTCGAAGTAGCAAGAATTGAACTTAAAGAAGAAACAGGCCTCATTGCTGAATCCTTCGAAATTCTTGGAAAATTATTCGAAGCCTATGGATTCTCAAATCAAGGATTCACGGTTTTTCTTGCCACACAGTTAACTCTAGGTCTATCGAATCTCGAAGTCTCCGAAATGGGAATGGTATACCGTCGCTTTGAGTTGGAAGAAATCTGGAATCTTATTGATTGCGGCTTGATGAGAGACGCACCCTCAATAGCAGCGCTTGCGTTGGTGTCTCGTCACTTGGCGCAGACATAAATAATTTCAAGAATTTCAGTCCAAAGTCGTAACAATCCAATACCAACGTAGACTCTCTGTGCACCGGAAGGGACGAAACTAGGCGTTGAGAATCTGTCATTCAGTTCGTATAAATGTTAAACTTAAATTAATTCGGGATTAAAAATACTGTTGAGTTCTTTGGCAGTCATCTTGGCGAGAGTTCCTCCGGTGAAGCGCTCATCATTGGTTACTTCGTTCGCAAGATCTAATGGAAAGTCATCAGGCAACGTGCCACTTGCGTCTAAATCAATTTCAGCCAGCACTAGTCCTAAAAGTTGGGCGCCAAACACATCAACCGAAAGATTAAAATCTCCAATTTTTTCGATTCGTCTTACTTTTTCCAGGGTATTACATGGTAATACTGCTAAAATGTCGAATTCCTCTTTTGAAATATACATCGTGGTATGTGCATTTGTGCTCGGCTGATCACTATTGATTCTAATCTTTTGACCGAGTTTGAAAATCGTTGGAAGACCAAACTCATCCACGCGCCTTAGTCTGAGTGTCGTTCCAAGTAGGTAATAATCGCGAATTTGCAAATTTCTTACGTGACTAAACGAGGGAATCGACCCTTGAAAAAGAAACCTCCTCTCTCGTTCTAAATGAGCGTACTTGAGTGAGATAGAAGTTCCGTTTAGCATTTGTTTAACCTTCTTATCATTCATTTCTGTAATCTAGCTCGAAAAAGACTGGGCGGACAGACACTGAATTTAGAGCATTCGCGGGTAATTGGTCACAAAAAGCCTTTGCAATGAAAGTTCCCTCACTTCGAAAATCTCGCCCCTAGTTATTAGTTGTTCGATAGACGTCGTAGACGCCTTCGATATTTCGCACTGCACCTAGGACTGCATCCAAATGCGTTGCATCGGCCATTTCAAAAGTGAAGCGCGAAAAGGCTGTGCGATCTTTTGACGTACTTACAGAGGCGCTCAAAATATTCACATGTTGATCCGAAAGCGTACGCGTCACATCAGCTAGAAGTGATGCACGATCTAACGCCTCTACCTGAATATTTACGAGGAAGATCGAACCTGCTCCTACTCGCCACTTTACCTCGACCACTCTATCGAATTGATTTGTTACTAAATCCCCTGCATTGACGCAATCACTTCGATGAATGGAAACACCACTGCCTTTAGTAATAAATCCCATGATCTCATCACCTGGTACCGGTGTGCAGCAGCGTGCAAGTTTAACGAGTACATCATCGGCACCTTTAACATCTACGGCATTACTTGATCTGCGACTTACAGGCACACGAGTGGGCAGAACATTCATAGTTGGTTCGGGGTGAGAGTCTTCTGCACCGAGTGCGACGACTAACTTATCAATTATCGATGTTGCCGAAACATGTCCATCACCGACTGCAGAGTAAAGGCTTTCGATATCGCTGTAGTGAAGATCATGGGCGAGCTCTAGAAGTGAGTGACCAGCAAATATCTTTTGCAAGGGCAGACCAGCTTTTCGCATCTGGCGAGCGATTGATTCACGGCCAGCATCTATCGCTTCCTCTCTGCGCTCTTTGCTAAACCATGCCTTTATCTTTGAACGTGCGCGAGGGCTCTGTACAAAGTTAAGCCAATCTCGACTTGGACCTACATGCTCGCCCTTATTAGTTAAAATCTCTACAACATCACCATTACTTAACCGGGATTCAAGTGGAACTAACCGTCCATTTACTTTTGCCCCAGCACATCGAATGCCCACATCGGTATGAACCGAGAATGCAAAGTCAACCGGAGTCGATCCCCCTGGCAGAGCGACAACACTCCCCTTTGGCGTAAATACGAAGACTTCAGGTGAACCTAAATCAAAACGCAGCGCTTCAAGGAACTCTGAAGGATCTTCAGTCTCCTTTTGCCATTCATGCAGTTGGCGAAGCCATAACATTTCCGGCGAATTCTCATTATTTTCATGGCCCTGCTTGTACTTCCAGTGTGCTGCGATTCCGAACTCAGCCCGCGTATGCATATCGAAGGTACGGATCTGAATCTCTATCGCTTTTCCTGTCGGTCCGATTACAGTTGTATGAAGAGATTGATAGAGATTAAATTTAGGCATCGCGATGTAATCTTTAAATCGACCGGGAATCGGACTCCATCTAGCATGAATAGAGCCTAAGACGGCGTAACAGTCGCGAACATCATCAACTAGAACTCGAATACCTACTAAATCATAAATCTCATTGAACTCGCGTCCTCGAACAACCATTTTTTGATACACCGAAAAAAAATGCTTTTGACGACCCGTAACCGTTGCATGAATCGAATCTTTGGCTAGATCATCGGTGACGATGGCAATAACTTGAGATGTTAGTGAATCGCGCGAAGGCGATCGCTCGGCAACTAAACGTGAAATCTCTTCAAATTTCTTAGGTTCGAGAACTTCAAATGAGAGATCCTCTAACTCCCACTTGATTGCATTCATTCCTAGTCGGTGCGCTAATGGTGCATAAATATCTAGAGTTTCGCGGGCTTTGCGTTCTGCGTTTTCCTGAGAAACAAATTTCCAAGTACGTGCATTATGCAGACGATCTGCAAGCTTGATTACCAATACACGAATATCTCTAGACATTGCTACAACCATTTTACGGACAGTTTCAGCTTCGGCAGTAGGGCCATAAGTAAGGCGATCTAATTTAGTGACTCCGTCAACTAGAGCAGTAATCTCGTCGCCAAAATCTCGTCGCAATTCTTTGAGTGAGTAAGGAGTATCTTCAACGGTGTCATGCAAGAGTGCGGCTATAATCGTTTCGCTATTTAAACCTAACTCCGCCAAAATTTTAGCAACGGCAACGGGGTGCGTAATGTAGAGCTCGCCGGATTTACGTAGTTGACCCTCATGGGCCTTTTGGGCAACGAGAAATGCGCGCTCTACATCTTCAAGCTTGCTATTAGCATGATTTTCTTTGAGCGCACTTAAAACTGGTGCTATCAAAGTATCCACAAGAACTGCCTACTTGCGACCCTTGCGTTTTGGTTGATTACGTGGACCACGGTTTTCAATTTTTGTAGTAACTGGAGCTGCTGCGGCAAAGACCGATGGCGCTGCACTTCGACCATTTACGCGCTTGGCAAGGGCGATCATCGCCGGCTCTTTTTCACGAAGCTGTGCCAGCACCGGAGGTGCGATAAAGACCGATGAATATGTTCCGACGGCTAAACCAATAAATAGAGCGAGAGAGAGATCTTTAAGTGTTCCAGCACCCAGCAGACCTGCACCTACGAACAAGATTGAACCAACTGGAAGTAAGGCAATGATAGAGGTGTTAAAGGAGCGAACAATCGTCTGATTAACCGCCAAATTTGCTGCTTGAGAATACGTGCTCTTTGAACTCGACGTTATGGTTCGAGTGTTTTCTCGAATCTTGTCAAAGACAACGACCGTGTCATAGAGCGAATAGCCAAGAATGGTGAGAAAACCAATCACCGTCGCCGGTGTTACATCAAATCCAACGAGAGCATAGATTCCAACTGTAATAAAGACGTCGTGTACAACCGCCACGATTGCGGCAACTGCCATCTTCGGTTCAAATGCCATAGCGAGATAAAGCATGACGCAAATTAAGAAACCAATTAATCCATAGACTGCTTTACGGGTAATTTCTTTACCCCATGATGGTCCAACTATTTGAGTATCGATTGATTCGACGCTTACTGAAAACTTTGCAGCAAGGGCATCTTGAACCGCATTATTTTGAACAGTGTCAAGCGCCGCAGTCTGGACTCGCACTTTATCAGTGCCAACATTTTGAACAATAATCTCCCCTGGAACTCCGACCTCATCGACGGCAGCTCGTGCATCGGCAATTGAAGCGCTTTGCTTAGTAACCGTAAATGAAGAGCCACCTTTAAATTCAATTCCTAAATGTAAGCCTTGCCATACAAGAGCTGCGATTGATAAAAGGATGAAAAAAGCTGAAATTGAATACCAGCGACGTCGACGACCAATAAATTCAACTGATGTTTCACCGCGATAGAGACGACCACCTAGACCTGAAAATTTTGACATGAATTACGCCTCCTTAGTAACTAGCAGGGTTCCTGTGCTCTTAGCTGAAAGGCCAGAGAAGCGGTGACCAGATGCAAAGAAATTCAATCGAGCAAGAATCGTCACAAGAGGTTTTGTGAAGGTGAAGACGACAATTAGGTCTACCAAGGTGGTTAGACCTAAAGTAAATGCAAAGCCTCGAACTCCGCCGACGGCAAAGAAGTAGAGAAGTGCTGCGGCAATAATCGAAACGAAGTCGGCGATTAGAATTGTATGGCGCGCGCGAAGCCAACCAGTTTCAACGGCAGTTCGAAGCGATTTACCCTCTCTGATCTCATCTCGAATACGCTCGAAGTAGATAATGAATGAATCGGCAGTAACGCCGATAGCCACAATTGCACCCGCTATTCCAGCGAGTGTGAGTGTAAATCCAATCCATTTTCCAAGAAGTAAGAAGAGAAGAAGGACAAGCGAGGTTGCCACAAGGAGTGAGCCGACTGTCACAAGACCTAGACCTCGGTAATAGAGGAGTGAGTAAAGAAAGACGAGAATCAAACCAAGACCACCCGCAAGTAAGCCAGCTTCAAGTTGATCGGCTCCAAGAGTTGGAGAGACTTGCTGAACTTCGCCACGGTCAAATGACAAAGGCAATGCTCCGTACTTTAAAACATTTGCTAAATCCTGCGCTTCAAGTTGTGTGAAGCTGCCAGTAATCTGTGCATTTCCAGATGGAATTGGCTCAGTGATACGTGGAGATGAAACAACTAATCCATCTAACACAATTGCAACTTGATTAAGAGGCTCCACCAATGATGTTACGCGAGTGGTGAGTGCACCAAATGCAGTTGTTCCCTCGCCATTAAATGTCAGACTGACATACCAAGCGCTTCCACCTTGGGTATCAATTCCTGCAGATGCTTTTGAAATTTGACGGCCCAATACTTCGGCTGGAGCTAATATATATTTAGTGGTGCCTGCGCGATCACACACAGCAATCGTATCTGTTGGTGCATCAGTTCCAGTTCCCTGAAGATTTTCTAACTTCGTACAATCTAAAGCTGCAAACTCTGCATTGACCTCGGCGCTCACACCAGCTGTTGGCGTCGCGGCAGGATCGGCAGCGCCCGCTGCCGCGGCGCTTGCAAGAACTTGACGGAAACGAAGCTCTGCTGTTTGTCCAACTAATTCAACAACTCGTCGTCCAGTATCTCCTGGAACAGAGATAACGATTTGGCGGTTCGTTCCACTTCCCTGCGCCGCAACTTCAGATTCAGCAACTCCAAGGGAGTTAACGCGTTGACGAATAATCGATACGGCCTGATCAATCGCCTCATTCGTAACTTTCCCACTCTCGCCAGGGGCTATTCGCGGTTGGAGCGTCACTGATGTTCCGCCTCGAAGATCTAGGCCAAGACGCACCGATGTTGCGCCTTGGACAAAGGCAACTCCAGCCATGGCAACGAGAACCAGGCCAAGAATGGCCAATGAACGGCTCGGGCGATTCGCCGTCTTTACAGCTTTATTAGTAGTAGACATAGAGGCAGAGTCTAGGCATCAATTGCAGGTGTGTCGAAAAGAGAGGCGAGTTGGGCGGGTGGTGTTCGTCCTATATGGGCAAAACCCATCGAGGTGGCCACTCTGCCTCGCGGAGTCCTAGCTATAAAGCCGTTTCTTACTAAGAAGGGCTCGGCCACAGATTCAACGGTTTCAACCTCTTCACCGACAGCTATTGCCAGCGTCGATAGCCCGACAGGGCCGCCATTAAAGCGCTCTATTAAAGCCGTGAGAACTCCTCGGTCTAAGCGATCTAGGCCTGCAGCATCTACTTCGTAGATTTCAAGTGCAGCGCGAGTATCCTCAAGGTCGATGAGAGCACTGCCCTTGACCTGACCATAATCTCGAACGCGGCGAAGAAGGCGATTGGCAATTCTAGGCGTTCCACGAGAGCGCGAAGAGATTTCAGCGATTGCATCCGGTGCAATTTTAATATCAAGTAGATGTGCACTCCTGCTAATTACTTGCGCTAACTCATTATCGTTGTAAAAATCTAAATGCGCAGTAAAACCAAAGCGATCACGCAAAGGACTAGTTAATAAGCCGCTTCGAGTAGTTGCTCCGACTAAAGTGAAATGTGGAAGTGAGAGAGGAATAGCTGTAGCACCAGGGCCCTTACCGACAACAACATCTACTCTAAAATCCTCCATCGCCAAATACAAAAGCTCTTCGGCTGGACGCGGCAATCGATGTATCTCATCGAGAAATAGAATCTCACCCTCAACCAATGAGGAAAGGATCGCTGCGAGATCTCCAGCATGCGTAATCGCCGGTCCACTAGTAATTCGAATTGGCGCCGACATCTCGCTCGCCAAAATTAGAGCTAACGTTGTTTTTCCTAAACCCGGTGGCCCCGATAATAAAATGTGATCAGCAGGAGAACCGCGATGACGCGCTGCAGTGAGAAGAACATCTATTTGTTCACGCACTCGGTGCTGCCCAATAAACTCCTTTAAGCTAGCTGGGCGAAGCGCCTGTTCAACGACGGATTCTTCGACATTAATACTTGCTCCAACTACACGATCCTCAACCACGTGAAATCTTTCCATGCGCCAATGCATCTTTGAGTAAATCGCCCAGAGCAATGTTTTTTGGATCCACGCCCTCACTTGTTAATCTGGAGACTAAAGCAGTGATCGCTGCATCGGAATCTCTGGGTGAAAAGCCAAGTGTGATAAGTGCGCCAGCTAAATCTTCACGCCATGCCGGAATATGCGCGGAAAAAGCTGCAGAGCTACTGAGTAAAGTTAACTTTCCTTTGAGTTCAAGAATTAATCGTTGCGCTCCTTTTTTTCCGATGCCAGGCACGCGCTCGATTGATCCAACATCATCATTTTTTATTGCCCGACCCAAATCCTCTGGTGTGAGTGATCCCAGAATTGACAGTGCAACTTTTGGACCGATGCCGGAAACTGTTTGAACTAGTTCAAATATCGTGCGTGCCTCATCATGTGCAAATCCATATAGCGTCAGTGAGTCTTCGCGCACCACTAACGTCGTATAGAGAAGGAGTTGAGATCCAATGCTGACTTCAGCGGCCGTATGTGCGTTAACTAAAATGCTTAAGCCCACTCCCCCAACTTCAACGATTAAGCGGTCACTGTGGACGGCGCGAACAACTCCATTTACTGTAGAAATCATCTAAGCACGTAGTTTTCTAAGTCGAGCTTGCTCAATCGATACCGCCGATGCAATCTTTGCCGTTGCCCCGCCTCGCCAAATATGACAGATTGCAAGGGCTAGCGCATCCGTGGCATCAACTGGCTTTGGAATCTCATTTAAGTTCAAAAGTTTGGCAACCATTTGTGCAACTTGAGCTTTATTGGCACGACCTGAGCCAGTCACCGATGCTTTAACTTCGCTCGGCGTATGCATCATGACTGGAATACCCGATTTTGCTGCGATTAATAAGGCCACACCGGCGGCCTGAGCCGTGCCCATAACGGTGCGAACATTGTGTTGAGCAAAGACGCGCTCGACTGCAATGCAATCTGGGCTCCATAAAGAAATCCATTCATTAATCGATGTATCCAATTCAAGTAGGCGCGACTCAAGTGCGAGAGTCGAGGGAGTTAAAATCACACCGACACCAATCATCGTAAGGGGCCTACCAACAGCGCCTTCGACTATCCCAATACCGCAGCGCGTTAGACCTGGATCAATACCGAGAACTCGCATCGCACCACCCTAACTACACCACGTTAAATAGGAGTTCTAGCCTAGAGTTTTACCCACTTCATTACTCAAGGCTCGCCATAACCTCATCACTTACATCAAAATTACTAAAGACATTTTGCACATCATCGAGCTCTTCGATCGCATCGATGAGTTCGAATACTTTCTTAGCGCTCTCGGCATCGAGCTCAATCTGCAATGAAGGCAGAAAAGAGGAGTCTGCCGATTCATAGTCAATTCCTGCGCCTTGAAGTGCAGTGCGCACTGGAACTAGACCACTTGGTTCACTCACCACTTCAAAGGCCGTACCTAAATCATTGACCTCTTCGGCTCCAGCATCGAGTACCGCTTCAAGAATTGAGTCTTCGGTTAGGCCATCAGTTTTATTTACGATAACAACGCCCTTGCGATTAAATAAATATGCAACCGATCCTGGATCGGCCATAGTGCCACCATTTCGCGTGACTGCAACGCGAACTTCAGAGGAGGAGCGATTTCGATTATCAGTCAGACACTCAATCATTATTGCAACACCGCTAGGGCCATAACCCTCATACATAATTGTTTGGTAATCCGCCGCACCGAGCTCTAAGCCCGCTCCTCGTTTGACTGCACGTTCAATATTATCGGCGGGCATAGATGATTTCTTGGCTTTTGTAATTGCATCAAAGAGCGTTGGATTTCCATCAAGATCGGCGCCACCATTTCGCGCAGCTACTTCAATTGCACGGATTTGTTTTGCAAAAACCTTTGCACGACGGCTATCAATGATCGCCTTCTTATGCTTAGTTGTCGCCCATTTGGAATGGCCAGACATTTCTTTGCCCCTTTTGTAATAGTTCGAGCTACTGTACCTGCTTCAATGCGCCTCGTGCCACTTCTTCAATAAAGTATCGATGAATCCGGTGATCTCCGGTTAACTCTGGATGAAAAGATGTTGCCAAGATGGTAGAAGAGCGCACCGCAACTGGGTGCGAATCAATCTGCGCTAAAATCTCAACTCCAGTACCCACTTTTTCTACCCAAGGCGCACGAATAAAAACGGCGCGAAGTGATACATCGCTTCCATCTTCAAATGCAATATCGGATTCAAAGGAATCCACCTGTCTTCCAAAGGCATTTCTTCGAACCGTAATATCCAAGCCACCAAAAACCTCTTGTCCATCCATCGCATCAATAATGTTGTCGGCTAATAAAATCATCCCAGCACACGAACCATAAACCGGCATTCCCGAAGCAATTCTCATCTTTATTGGATTGAAAAGATCAAAACTCTTCGCTAAATGTGAAATTGTCGTTGACTCTCCGCCAGGGATAACTAAGGCGTCAACTGCAGCTAGCTCTTGGGGGCGTCGAATTGCCGTTGGATAAACACCACAAGCGATCAGCGCACTTACATGTTCACGAACATCACCTTGCAGTGCGAGAACTCCAACTCTCATCGTCGAAACTCTTACTACCAACCACGCTCTGCAAGACGGTGAGGTGCAGGAAGATCTGCGACATTGATTCCAACCATAGCTTCGCCAAGGCCACGCGACGCATCGGCGATAACTTTTGGGTCATCCCAAAAAGTAGTTGCACGAACACAAGCGGCAGCACGTTGGGCAGGATTTCCGGATTTAAAGATTCCGGAACCGATAAAGACGCCATCTGCACCCATACTCATCATCAATGCTGCATCTGCGGGTGTAGCGATTCCACCAGCTGTGAAGAGAACAACTGGAAGTTTGCCTTTTTCAGCCACCTCTTTTACTAATTCATATGGTGCCTGCAACTCTTTAGCTGCAACATAGAGTTCATCTTCACGAAGGGATGATAGGCGGCGAATTTCACCATTTATTTCGCGCATATGTTGCATCGCATTTGAGACATCGCCCGTACCAGCCTCACCCTTTGAACGAATCATCGCCGCGCCTTCATTGATGCGCCGTAGCGCTTCGCCAAGATTTGTGGCACCACAGACGAAGGGCACAGTGAAAGCCCACTTATCAATATGATTTTTATAATCAGCCGGAGTTAAGACCTCTGACTCGTCGATGTAATCAACGCCTAACGACTGCAAGACTTGGGCTTCAACAAAGTGACCGATACGCGCTTTTGCCATCACTGGAATTGTGACAGCCGCCTTAATCTTTTCAATCATGTCTGGATCAGACATACGTGCTACGCCACCTTGTGCGCGAATATCGGCAGGAACTCTTTCAAGTGCCATAACGGCAACTGCGCCAGCATCTTCAGCGATTTTTGCCTGTTCGGCATTGACGACATCCATAATGACGCCACCTTTGAGCATCTCTGCCATGCCACGCTTAACCCGCCCAGTTCCTGTTTCATGCGCCATTACAGTTCTCCAATTTTTTTCACTTTCCCTAGAGGGATATCCTACTTTGTTGGTGCTGGCTTCGCGCTCGCAGGTATCAGTGTGAGATCCGGCTCGGTATCGGTCAACGCCACCCAAATCTGGCCTGGCGCGAAGGTGATTTCACTGCCATCCAAGGCCTTCCACGTTGTTCCAACCTCATCAGAGGCACGGCTCCATGTTGCGGTAAAGCTTTTACCATTGCGCAAAATGTAACCAGTTCCGGAACCTACACTCCTTGTTAGCGGAGTAGTTCCACCAAATTTATCTCCATAAATGGAGGGGGTAATTGAGGTAACTTGAATGACGAATGTCGTCGCGCCTAACTGTCTTCCGGTATCGGCAAGTTTTGCTTCATTGTTGTGTTCTAAAAGCCACCTGTTCTCAACTGATGACCAGATGACCCCATATTGCGCGGCAGGCCAGCGAACGTCCGCACGCGAAATCGGAACTCCAACTGAATTAACTACTCCAAACTTCCAACCAACTGATTGCGCAGAATTGACATCATATTCCTTCTCCAAAACTCTCTGCATTAATAAATCAGCGCGTAGAACCATTGCATGCGGCTGATTTCGAGTTGGATCCGTTGTATAAATCGTTGGAGATTGAGATTGGGCACCGAGATTAGCTACATTGGCTGCAGCGATTACTGGAAGAAGTTTGCGTTGAGCACCACTGTATGCAAATGCAACTCGACCATATTGACTCATGATCTCAATATCTGAAATTCGCGCACTGCGAACGGGACCGATACGCATCGGGATAACTGAAGAGAAAACTGCGGCGAGGCGCGTTAGGCCCCCCTCAACCTGTTCAATGTAGACAACATCGGCATCTTCTAAACCAATCTGTGGACGCGCTGCATTCGTATCATCAATTTTGACTACTAAGACTGGACCGTTAATCCCCTCGCGACCGCTCAAAGCATTGTATTCAATTACTTTAGGAATGGTAGGAGTGGGTTTAGCAATCTTTGGAGTTACTGTTGCGCAACCGCTCGCTACAAGTAAGAGGATGAGGCTACACAGGCTTAGAGCGGTTTTAAATCGCATCGAACTCAAACGCGTACGTTACTGGAAGGGGCGCAGTTCCTGCTAAACGAAATAAGCGGATTGCAAATTTCTTCCTGACCATCTGTGTCGATGAAACTGCATCGGTATGAATCGCAATAGCAATTGAAATCTTAGCCATCAACGCCGATAACTCATTGAGTAATGAGGCCTCTCCTTCATTTGCATGGATCGCTCCATCAACAATGAGCAGACCCAAAGCACCAGATAGCGCCATCTCCGCCGCAGAACGATCTTGAACACGAGCCTCACGGGCTTGATAAGCAGCAGAGGTTAAAAGCAGCGAAGATGCAGGATCTGCAAAATCACTATAGGCAATTTCCAGAGCGATAGCGGCGCGGCGTTGAAGTAGGCCATCTAAGTTCGCCCAACTAGTTTCAACTCGATGATGTAATCGGTCTAAACGAGTAGCAAGGAAGGAGAGATACCAGAGCGCAATAAGAATAACTAAAGCAACTGCCAGAGTAGTTTTCACTTCCTATCGCCCGTCCCTAGTTAGAAATCGATTCCATGATCGACTATCTGAGGCTAACGTAATTTTTTCTCCACCGACCATGGCCATTTCATAAATTGAAAATATTTCTTGTGCCACAACCTCCCAATCGAATATTTGAGCGTGATCCTTACCTTTTCGAGCAAGCGCTTTACGTTTAGGTTCATCGCGAAATAAATCGATTATCGTTTTTGCTAAATCCGTTGAATCCTCAGACGCAAACAAGGCACCATATTCGCCTCCACCTAACAATGAATCAAAGGCTGGAATATCACTTGCTACTACGCAGGCACCACCGGCTAGGGCTTCAGCCAAAATAATTCCAAAGGACTCTCCACCGGTGTTAGGGGCGACGTAAATTCCTATCGATGATATAAAGTCGGCCTTCTCAGCCTCGCTAATCTTGCCTAAAAATTCGAATCGGTGACGTAGTTCTGGATCAATCGATTTTTCAATCTCACTTGGATCACCTGGCCCAGCGACAAAGACTTTAACATCGGAGGCAAAACGGGCCACGATTGGAAGTGCGTCGAGCAAAACTTGTAAACCTTTACGGGGCTCTTCAAAGCGCCCAATAAAACCAATCGTATTTCCCGACCATTTATCTCTTCGCACTCCATTGGCATAACGCTTTGCATATATTCCATTTGGAATGACAACGGCATCAGTATCAAGATGATTAGTAAGGGTCAAACGCGCCGCTTCAGAGACTGCAATGCGGGCAGAGAGTTTTTCAATTGCGGGTTCGAGAATTGGACCAATGGCATAAATTACCTTTTGATGTTTAGCTGCAGCATGAAAAGTTCCTACCATTGGACCTTCAGCGGCCCAGCATGCAAGAAGTGAAATCGATGGGATTGCTGGCTCATGTAAATGTAAAATATCGAATTCACCATTTTGAATCCACTGTCGCACACGTGCAAAAGCAATTGGACCAAAGAGAACTCGAGCAACCGCACCGTTGTAAGGAATCGAAATTGGCTTACCGGCATTAACAACATACGGTGGCAATTGAAATTCATCTATCGCAGGTGCTAGAACTGAAACTCTATGTCCGGCACTAATAAGAAATTCAGCTAAATCTCGTACATGGTTTTGTACTCCCCCAGGAGTATCCCACCCATAAGGACAGACAATCCCAATTGCTAGTTTTTCTTTGAGCATTTACTTCGCTCCTTGAAATCGCCATCGATCCAAATGCGTTGCATCATATGCCAATCCTCTGGATGGGCTGCTATTCCTTTAGCAAATAAATCGGCACTATTTTGAACAATTGCAGCAACTCTTTTACTCTCATCTTCAATCGTTGACAATGGAACCATTTCAAAATCAATATGTATTCCCTCCTCGGTGTAGGAAACCATCACATAAATAAGCGGTGCTCCCGTCTTTATGGCCAAAATTGCAGGTCCTGCCGGCATACGTGCCGGAGCCCCAAAGAAATTAACATCGATTCCAGAGCGCGAAAGATCTCTATCGGCGGCTAGAGCAACAACACATCCGGCACGCAAGCGCAATGCCAAAGTTGGAATAACGCGTCCATCCAGGGGCAAAGCTTCCATGCCAAATGCGGCGCGATAGGCCATAAATTTCTTAAACAAGGCCTCTGGCTTTAAACGCTCCGCCACAGTCACTATCTTTGCCCCTTTGCCACAAAAATAGGCTGCGGCGTGGTCGTAATTTCCAACATGAGGCAACGTCACGATGGCGCCGTTACCTGCAGCAATTGCATCAAGGAGCAGATGCTCATGCGTCGTAGTCACCGTCGATGCAATTCGCGCTTTCGACCAATCCGGAAATCTGAATGTGTCACACCAATATCGCACCATCGAGCGCATCGCCTTGTACACCAGCAGATCTAAATCCAATGCCGTAATGTTTGGTTGTGTACGCGCAAGATTTGATCTAAAACGTACAACGTTTGGACCATTTCTCTTTGTCAGTAAATCTGAAATTCGATATGCCACGCTGTAAACAAAGCCTTCAGGTAGCCAACGCAAAATACGCCAAGCGGCAAAATAGCCCCATGCAGTAATTGTTTGCAGCATTTATGCAAGCGCTTTTTTAACGATGAGCATTCGTTGTAGCACTGTCACACAACCAAGAAACGCCAAGAGCCACATTCCACCAGCTAAAATATATGGAACGCCAAGACCATCGAAGGCGATTGCCAGCATTGAAATCATTAATCGCTCAGTGCGTTCGGCGATTCCACCTGAACATGAGATTGAAAAAATCTCGGCCTTAGCTCGAATGTATGGCACCAGTAAACCTGAAACTAAAGAAACTATGACCACACCGGCCAGTCGATCATTTCTATCGATTAAATAGATTGATAAACCTATCAATATTGCAGAGTCCGTTATTCGATCAATCGTTGAATCTAAAAATCCGCCCCATCGACTTGCACCCACCTGGGAAATTCTCGCCATAGTGCCATCGAAGAGATCGCTAAGGGCAAAGATCACAATGATGGCCGTTCCGAGGAAAAAATCGCCCTGCGGATAGAAGTAGAGCGAAGATGTAACTACACCGATCGCCCCAATGAAGGTGGTCCCATTAGGTGTGATGCCGATTCGAAGGGCGAACCTGGCTACGGGTGTTATGAATCTCGTAACCGCTGGTTTAAAAATGCGACTTATCATCACCTCCCATCGTAGGCTGAGCAGGTGAATTCCACTGCATCATCCCTCTCCATCGCCGTGTATGGCCATGAGAGCGCCGACCCAGCATCTGTGGCCGCAGCACTGGGCGCACATGTAGCCCACGTCGCCGAGGCGCACATAGACGCTGCGATCTTTGCCGTTAATCCATCCATGGGAGTCGACCAGGCGACTATCGACATCTGGTCGGCATATGACGAGTTTCAGACTCCACGAATTCTTGTTGTGACACATCTAGAAAACCAGGAGGCTGATTTCGATGATGCCGTCATGGTGGCCAACCGCGTCTTTGACCTTATGGCTACTCCATATTTAGTTTTACATGATGAAGCCGGATTGCCGTGCGCACTGATCTCACTAGAAACTATGCAGATCCTCGACTACAGCACGGTGCCACCAACGAAGCGCCCATGCGAGCCTGAACATGAAGTATTAGTGCAGGAGTTTCGCGATGAGTACCTCGAACTCACTTCTTCATTGGGGGAAGGCGCATTTGCTGCGGGAGTTCTTTTTCCAGCGATTCCGATGTGGATTGAAAAAACACTTGGCGTAGATATTGTTAAAAACTACTTGCAACAACTCAACGTGTAATCACCAAGCAGCTGCGATTTCATCGCGAGTAAGGCTCAAAAGCTGCGGAATAACCTTCGTGTGCCCAATGATGGGCATGAAGTTAGCATCACCGCTCCACCGTGGAACAAGATGCTGATGAATATGATCGGCCACTCCCGCTCCAGATATTGCGCCTTGGTTCATTCCAAGATTAAAGCCAGCGGGTGCTGATACTTTTCGAACCGTTTTCATCGCATGCGCAGTAAGGGCTGAAATCTCATCGCGTTCAGCGTTAGTTAAATCCGTTAAATCGCCGATATGTCGATAAGCGCAAATTAAAAGGTGCCCCGGGTTGTATGGATACAAATTCATTACAACATAAGCAGTTTCGCCGCGATGAACAATCAGACCTTCCTCATCACTTAGAGTCGGAATCCGGCAGAAAGGGCACTCAACGCCATTTCCTTCTAATGGTCGGTTTTCCCCGCGCAGATAATCAAGTCGATGCGGAGCCCATAAACGTGCCCAACCATCGGGAATCCCTAAGCCACCGGTCACAGTTACACCTGCGCGCGATCTTCGATTATTTTTTTGATTTCAGCAATTGCATCAGCAACTGGTATTCCATTTTTCTGATCACCATTTCTATATCTAAATGAGACGGCACCAGCTGCTTGATCTTCTTCACCTGCGATTACCATGAATGGTATTTTTTGTAATTGGGCATTACGAACTTTCTTCTGCATTCGATCATCGGAGCTATCGAGTTCAGTGCGAATTCCAGCTGCACGCATCGCCGACATTACATTGGCTAAATAATCGGCAAAGGCATCGGCCACGGGGATTCCAATGGCTTGGACCGGTGCGAGCCATGGTGGAAAAGCCCCTGCATAATGTTCGGTTAAGACCCCAAAGAAGCGTTCAATTGAGCCAAAAAGTGCACGGTGGATCATCACTGGGCGCTGGCGGCTGCCATCAGATGCAGCGTATTCAAGCTCAAAACGTTGAGGTAGTTGGAAATCAACTTGGATAGTCGACATCTGCCACGTACGACCGATTGCATCTTTTGCCTGCACTGAAATCTTTGGTCCGTAAAAAGCCGCTCCTCCCTCATCTAAAATAAGTTCAAGTCTTTGAGCATTGGCGGCGGCGCGAAGCGCCTCGGTTGCTTCTAACCAGTCACTGTCTTCTCCAACTGATTTTTCAGGGTTTCGAGTAGAGAGTTCGAGATAGAAATCACTGAGACCATAATCGCGAAGTAAGTTGAGCACAAATGTTAGAAGCGAATCAAGTTCACCAACCATCTGATCTTTAGTGCAGTAAATATGCGCATCATCTTGGGTAAATCCCCGTGCACGAGTTAAGCCATGTACAACACCAGATTTTTCATAACGGTAGACGGTACCGAATTCAAAGAGACGCAATGGAAGTTCGCGATAGGAACGACCACGAGAGCGAAAAATTAAATTATGGAAAGGGCAGTTCATTGGCTTCATGTAGTACTGCTGACCTGCACGCTTTATAGTGCCATCGGCATGAAACTCTTCATCTAAAATCATTGGCGGGTACATACCTTCGGCATACCATTCCAAGTGTCCTGATGTTTCAAAGAGTGCAGCTTTTGTTAAGTGCGGCGAGTACACAAACTCGTATCCTTCATCTTCATGGCGCTTGCGCGAGTAATCCTCCATGGCTTTACGAATGATTCCGCCCTTGGGATGAAATACCGCTAAACCAGAGCCAATCTCTTCGGGAAATGAAAAGAGATCTAGCTCAGTACCGAGGCGCCGGTGATCGCGCTTTTCTGCCTCAGCTAAAAGCTCTAAGTAACCGTTGAGCTCATCTTGTGATGGCCAAGCGGTTCCGTAAATTCGCTGCAACATAGGATTTTTTTCCGAACCACGCCAATATGCCGCAGCGGTTCGCATTAATTTAAATGCTGGGATTAACTTTGTAGAAGCTAAGTGCGGACCTCGACAGAGATCACTCCAGAGCGGATTACCATCTCGACCTAGGTTGTCATAAATTGTTAATTCGCTGCCACCAACTTCAACGCTGGCTTCCTCACCTGCAGGGCCTTTAATTGCAATGAGTTCGCATTTATAGGGCTCGTGAGCAAGCTCTGTGAGTGCTTCGCTTTCGCTAACAACTCGACGCCTAAAACGTTGACCTTCTTTAACAATCTTTCGCATAGACACTTCGATTTTTACTAAATCATCTGGGTTAAAACTGTGCTCTGGATCAAAGTCATAGTAGAAGCCATCTTTGATTGGCGGCCCTATTCCAAGACGAGTATTGGCATAGACCTCCTGAACCGCTTGAGCCATTACATGCGCAGTTGAGTGTCGAAGAACGGCTAAACCATCAGGGGAGGAAATCGAAACGCCCTCAACGATATCTCCGTCACTTAACTGGCTCCAGAGATCTCGAAGTTGGCCATTGATGCGCGCAACGACAATATCTTTGTTATCAGCATAGAGATGGGTAGGGCGAATATCGGCCTCGATGCTGCGCAGTTGACCATCTACTGTGATATCTATCGAGGACATGTGCTTAGCCTAGCGAATGAAGTATGACCATCGCTCGGATTTTATCGCTGAACTCTCGTGATGGCTCTAATTCACGACCCTCTATCGATGCTACTGGCTGTGAAATTCGCAGGCTGCTCAGTAAAATCGCTTCACGTACTTCATCGATTCGAGATATAGGTATTGATTCAACGTCTACCCCGCAGTGCTCAATAACGAGTTCGCGCATGATGCCGGGCAGGATTCCATCACTTGTTGGTGGGGTTACCCAATGGTCTTCGATCTTCATAATTACATTTGAAACCGCGCCTTCACAGATTTTTCCATCGGTATTACAAACCAGCGCCTCGTCAAAACCTAAGAGCTTTGCCTCTTCTAAAATCGCCAAGCGATGGACATACGGATAGCTTTTAATCATCTGGCCATTTACCGCACATTGATCAGGGTGAATTCGTACTGTGGCCGCTTTATTGTGTGGGTGATACGGCAAATGAACAACGGCCCACTGCCCATTGGACCCAAAAGAGATGCGCAATAAACCATCAGGGTGTGGTTCGGCTTCAATGACCGCTGCGACAGATTGTGAAACGAGTTCGAGCTCGGGCAAGTTTATCTGGGCTATCTTGGCGCCTTTGATTGCGCGTTGAATATGGCGAGAGTATGCATAAGCAACACCATTGACTGTGCGTAGAGTTTCAAATATTCCATCACCTTGCAGCCATCCTGTTGGAGTACAAGGTGAATTTTCGATATCACCTAAAGCACCGTTAAATGAGATCTTCATGACAGGGTTCCACCGGCGATTGAAATCAGTCGGCGTGCTTTCAACTCGGTCTCTTCCCACTCATCGCTAGGAACACTCCCCCACGTAATTCCTGCACCTGTTCCAAAACGCAGAGCGTTATCTTTAAAAAAAATCCGAATTGCAACCGAGAGTTCACATGCATCTCCTTGAACCCAACCAAGTGCTCCACAGTATGGGCCGCGTGCATTTTCATTTTTAGTTATCACCGAGATTGCCGATGACTTAGGTGCTCCACTTATAGATCCGGCGGGTTGGAGCGCTGAAAATATTTCGCTCCACGTAATTCCTGTTCGAAGCTCGCCCTCAATATCTGAGACTAAATGCACTAACCCTGGATGCGGCTCTGATGCCAACAACCGTGGAACAGTGACCGTGCCACCTTCGCAGATTGCACCAAAATCATTGCGCATTAAATCGACGATCATGACATTTTCAGCGATATCTTTTGCTCCAAAGTGAGTCTGACCTGGAAGTTGAGTTCCCTTAATAGGAGATGTGCGCACTCGATTTCCACTTCGTTTTAAAAACAACTCTGGCGAAGCTGAAGCAATATTTATTCCAGGTACTTCAAAGTATGATGCCCACGGCGCAGGGTTATTGATAAGAATCGATGAAAAAAGCGCGCGCAAATTTCGAGTCTCATCAATCTGAGCTGATAACTCTCTGCAGGCATTCACTTGATATACCCAGCCCTGTGCAATAAGAGTTTGTATGGACTCTACATATTCTATGTACTGTAATTGGGTACGCGATGAGCGCCATTGGCCCTCGAGTTTTTCCCATTCATATGTTGGAAAATCTGCTGGCACCACGCTCTCAAATCGCGCCGCAGTAAAAGCGCCTTCAAAGGTAGTTGAAACTGCCCAAAAACCTCCATCATCTAAGGCTTTTGGATCATGGGTTATTTCAGCTAAACCGGTCGCTAAACGACCTCCCATCCAAAACATGGCTTCACCCTGACTCATGAGCACACGCTATCTATTCAGGCTTGACTTTGGCGCTTATGGCTTACCTACGATAGATTTTGCCACCTCGCGGACGTAGCGCAGTTGGTAGCGCGGAACCTTGCCAAGGTTCAGGTCGCCGGTTCGAACCCGGTCGTCCGCTCTGGTAAGTCGCCATGGCGATGAGTTATTGGTCGGGTGGCCGAGAGGCGAGGCAAGGGACTGCAAATCCCTCTACACGGGTTCAAATCCCGTCCCGACCTCCATCATTAGAAACGCATACAGACCAGAGTTATGGGAAGGTAGGCGCTATGAGTGAGTCAACGCGTCCTTGGGGGCGTTATGAAATTCTTCAAGAATCGCCAGAGTATAAAGTTAAATGCATCTGGGTCATCCCTGGTAAACGTCTTTCATATCAGCGCCATAAAAAGCGTGCAGAGCACTGGTTTATCGTCGCCGGCACCGCACGTATTACCTTAAACGGTGTTGAGTCACATGTGGTCGCCGGCGATAGCGTCGATATCGCTATTGCGGATTTACATCGCATCGAAAATATCGGCCTTGATGATGTGATCTTCATTGAAGTGCAGACTGGCAGCTATTTTGGTGAAGATGATATTGAACGAATTGATGATGATTTCGGGCGCAAATAACTAGAAATTTCGTGGGGTATGATTCCCCAGCAAGGATCGTTGGCTCAGCGGTAGAGCACCACATTGACATTGTGGGGGTCACTGGTTCGATCCCAGTACGGTCCACGTAGAACTAAAAGCTCAGTTCCTTAAAATTTTCTGCCGATAACTCGTAAATCTCTTCGGGGCCATCTATCTCATCCATCTGCTGGCCGACATGGATAAAACCAAACTTATTCACGAGCGCGATTGAGGCGGAATTACTGGCAGCAACGGTGTACCTCAATATCTGCACATTCTGCTGAGTACAAACCCAGCCCCACATTCCGGCCAAAGCCTCGTAGGCAAAGCCCTGTCTCTGAAATTTTGGGCTTACACCTAGGCCAATTTCTATCATTCCATTTTCATCTGGTGCTCCATGAAAACTAGTACTTCCGATAATCTCACTTCTCTCTTTTAAGACTATCCATCTAACAAACCACTTATTGAGCTGCGGTGCTGCCTTCACTTGTGGAACTCTCCAAGCAAGCGGGCCTGAACTATCAACTAATTCGCGATGGGGATTAGTAAAGCCCTTGCCCTCATAAATCCATGGGTCTTCAGGTGTTTCAAAGAGAGAAATAATTTCAGCAACGTTTAAGTGGTGTAGTTCTAAGCGCGGCGTGTAAATTACCGGCTCTCTATCCATCGATTGAATTAATCTCACCTGCTATATCTGAGTATGCCCACAAGTCAATCTCATCTAAGTCCAGTATGCGGATTCCATGAACCTTTAACGTATCTGAAATCTGTGCACGGTGTTCGGTTGCATGATGTATTGACTGCGAAATAATCGTTGATCGGGATCTATCAACACTGCCACCTTCGCGGGTATACGTATTTACTTCATCGGGTTTATGCGATTCGATGCGCAAAATCTCATCGGCTTGGGCGCAGTAGGTCTGCAAATCGGCAAGCGGTATTACCATCTCTTGATTTAAACCGGTTGAAACCGGTACGCCTGATACTCGATGGGCATATCCCCCGGCAGCTAACACGATGTGATTTGCTAACTCTTGAATCGACCAATCATCTTCAGTGAGTTTGAGTTGCCAATCTGAATCTGAAAGTTTTTCCAATGAGGCAAGCACAAATTGATTTGCCCATGCCATATGTAGCAGTAATTTTTCTTGATTGAGCATTACAAACTCCTCACGTTAATTCCGCTATCCTAACTCTTTGAGTGGCATCTCTCCCCCTACTGGTGAGTTGGTTTTTTACCGCATTTACGATTGAACAATGGAAACTGGAGAAACTTCGTCGTTACCCCGTGTTATCCAAGGCGGCATGGGAATCGGAGTTTCCTCATGGGCGATGGCCAAGGCCGTAGCGCAAGCCGGTGGCTTAGGAGTTGTCTCTGGTACGGCAATTGATTCAGTAATTTCGCGCCGATTACAAGATGGCGATAGCGATGGATCGGTTCGACGGGTTCTAGAGCATTTTCCCGATCACGATTTCGCCGCCGAAGTTTCTCGACGATACTTTATTGAGGGTGGCAAAGAAAGAAACGCTCCATACTTACTTGTACCAAAACTCTCACTTCACCCAACTGATTTTTCTACAAAGTTTTTAGTTTTAGCTAACTTCGTCGAAGTCTGGCTTGCAAAAGAAGGACATTGCGGATTAGTAGGAATCAATTTTCTTGAAAAGCTGCAATTATCCACGCCCGCATCGATTTATGGAGCAATTTTGGCTGGTGTTGATTACGTTCTCATGGGCGCTGGCATCCCGAGTGAGATACCTCGGGTTATACGTGAACTCTCAATCCACGAGAAAACGACTATTTCAATCTCAGTTGAAAATGCGAGCACAAAATACTATTTACCATTTGATCCTTCCATCATCCTCGGTGGAAAGACAATCGACATTGTGAAACCGAAATTTCTCGCTGTTATTTCATCCCATGCCTTAGCGGCATACCTTAACCGTGATATTGAAGTGCGCCCCGATGGTTTTGTGGTTGAAGGAGTAACCGCCGGCGGACACAACGCTCCCCCGCGAGGAAATACTCCAATAGGCATCGATGGTCAAAGCCAGTTTACAAGCAAAGACGATGCCGACATTGAAAAAGTGCGTGCAACCGGTCTTCCATTTTGGTTAGCGGGTGGGTATGCAACACCAGAAAAACTCAAATTCGCGATTTCACAAGGCGCGGTGGGGATTCAAGTGGGATCAATCTTTGCACTCTGTCATGAATCTGGAATCACCAAAGAACTTCGCCAACAAGTATTAACTCAACTAGCCAACAAATCTTTAAATGTAATAACTGATCCACTTGGTTCTCCTACTTCATTTCCATTTAAATATGCCGAACTTGCCGAGACAATTTCCGATTACAGTGAATTTTACTCTCGTGTAAAACTTTGCGATTTAGGTTATTTGCGAACGGTAGTGGAGCGACCAAATAAAAGAATCGTCTACCGATGCTCTGGTGAGCCCAATAAAACCTTTAATTTCAAAGGTGGAGTCGATAGTGCGACGGTGGGCAAAAAATGTCTGTGTAACGCTTTAATGGCCAATATTGGACTTGCGCAAGTAAGACCAACAGGGTATCAAGAAGCTGCACTTGTAACACTGGGCTCTGATTTAGCCGGTGAAGAGGCATTGCTAGCTATGTATCCAGATGGTTGGAGTGTGATTCAAGCCATGGAGTATTTGAGCGGTTGTTAAGATTGACCTGTGACGGAATTTTTCACTTTTAGTAAAGCAAGCAATTACTTAGAAACTGTGAGCTCTTCGATAAATGCGAGTGATTTGGCAAAAATTACCTCTTGATCGTAATCAAGAGTTGCGACGTGATAACTATTTACTAACTCAATTCGAGATTTATTTGTTGAACCTAAACCGGCCATAATGATTTCGGTGTTTGAGACTGGGAGAGTGTGATCTTCGGTGCTGTAAAAAAGTTGAACCGGCACGGTTATTTTATTTAGATTCTCTCTGGCTATCTTTAACATTAAAAGAAGTTGATAAATTCCTCGAGTCGGTAGCGCGTCATATCCATGTTCGGTAGTTCCAGGTCGTTTGATGTCGTTGCCAACACTCGGCCGAAGTTTTTGAAAGCGCGAAAGAACGTAAGCCAACTGCGGAGAAAGGCGCGGTACGTGAATCATTGGATTAACCAGAATGATTCCACTTAATCGATCATTGTTCTCTTCGGCAACATAAAGCGATGTTCCACCGCCCATTGATAATCCCGCGATAAAGACTTGATCGCAGATTTTAAATAACTCTTCTAACTCGCTCTGCACTTTCTTTGGCCACTCTTGCCACTTCACTTCGTTTAAATCTTCGGGCTTAGTACCGTGACCTGGCAGTAATGGAACTCGAACGGTGTAACCCTTAGAGAGCAAAAACTCGGCCCACGGGCGCATCGATGGAGGTGCACCCGTGAAACCATGCACAAGGAGAACTCCAATTCGAGCATTTTTATCAGAGCCAGTTGCCGACCAATCTTGCATCCATCCAGGAGGTGCGGTTTCAACTGCCATGAGACAAGGCTACGCAATCAACTATTTCCAAGCAAACACCACCACATGAATAGAGAGTGAAAAGCATGATGTCGGTCGATTGACTTACTCTTTGTAATGTGAACCCTGAGGATGAAACGGCATGGCAGCCGAGTATTGGTGATTTGGGGCGGCCTTTATCTGAAGCAGTTTTTGTAGTAGTAGATCTGGAAACTTCTGGTGGATCCCCTTTTGCCGGAGCTGGAATAACAGAGATTGGGGCGGTGAAGGTTTGTGGAGGCCAAGTAATTGGCGAATTCCAGAGTTTGGTAAATCCCGGAACTCCGATTCCTGATTACATCACTGATCTAACTGGAATCTCTTTTGCAATGCTTCAGGGTTCGCCATCAATCGAAAGTATTTTGCCAACGTTTTTCGAGTTTCTGGGATCACCCCACACCACTATTCTTGTTGCCCACAATGCCAGTTTTGATATTGGTTTTTTAAAGGCCGCAGCCACGCAACATAGTTATCGATGGCCTCGATTTAAGATCTTCGATACCGTCGCATTGGCTCGTGCAATTTTGAGTAAAGATGACGTGCTGGACTGCAAGCTTTCAACTTTGTCGGCGTTTTTCAATGCGGAAACCTCCCCTAATCACCGCGCACTCGATGATGCACGTGCAACGGTGGATGTATTACATGGGCTCTTCGAACGCTTCGGTTCGCTTGATATCGAAACCGTTGAAGATGTCATAGCCTTCACTAATCGAATTAAGAGGTCCCGACTTGTTGACTAAGTTCAACCCACTTAGTTAATAGTTCGCGCGCGGCCCCAGAATCAACTGCAGAGATAGCTTTTTCGACCCCTCTAGCAATTCGATCGTGAAGACTTAGCTCAAATTCACCATCGTAGGCGGCTATGGCTGCGGCGGCATTTAATACGACGGCATCACGAGGTGCACCAGCCTCCCCCGCAAAAATCGCGGTTGTAATTCGAGCATTTTCAGTGGCATCTCCCCCAACTAAAGCAGAAATTGGGGCACGCGCGATTGAAAAATCTAACGGGTCGATTAAGTCGCTGGAGATCTCGCCGTTACCTATAGTTAAAACCGATGTGGTAGTTGTCAACGTGATTTCATCTAAACCATCATCTCCGCGAAAGACAAAGCCATCGACTCCGCGATCGCCAAGCACCTGCGCCATTACTAAATGCATCCGATCATTAGCAACACCAATAGCTGCAGCTTGTGGTTTAGCCGGGTTCGCAAGAGGACCCAAAATATTGAATACGGTGGGCACGCCTAACTCTTTGCGCGCAGGGGCGGCAAAGCGCATTGACGGGTGAAAAATCGAAGCAAAGCAAAAACCGATTCCGAGTGTGGCAAAGGTTTTTTCAACACCGGCACCATCTAAAGTTATTGAAACTCCTAGCGCTTCTAGTAAATCACCTGCTCCAGATTTTGATGATGCAGCACGATTGCCGTGTTTAATTACTTTTGCACCAGCGGCAGCCGCGATGATCGCCGCGGTTGTCGAAATATTTATGGTGTGAGCGCCATCCCCTCCAGTTCCAACGGTGTCGACTGCTCGCTCTGAAATCGTAATCGGGGCACAATGCTGATACATCTGTGCAACAAGTGCGCCGACCTCATCTGCCGTCTCCCCTTTAGCTTTAAGTGCTAGAAGAAAATCTTTTATCTGCCCGGTTTCAGCACGGCCCTCTAAAATCTCTTGCATGCACCAAGCGACATCCTCAATCTCAAGATCTAAACCTGATACAAGGGTTGCCAGATTCTTACCCCAAGAGTGTTCGCGCATGGGCGTTATCTAAGCAGTGACAGATAAACGTGCGCGCAGTAATTTCGCCGTGGTCTGTGCAAGAGTAAATGGATCGATTGGATGCACTACTGAGGCTTCAGCTAAGGACCATGCCGCCAGCCATGAATCTTGAACTCTTCCAACGATAAGTAAAATTGGAGGAGAGTTGAATACCTCATCCTTTAGTTGCCGTGCGATTCCCATTCCACCTTCAGGAGTTGATTCTCCATCCAGAATGAAGAGATCAATGTGGGCCTTTGAATCTACAAATGCTCGAAGCGCAGGGCCTGTGGCAAACTCATGAATTACATGCTCAGATAAATCGGTCGCCACAGTACGACCCAACGCTGCAATGATGGTTTGGCGAACCGAGGAATCATCTGAGTAGAGAACGATCTGGCTCTTCTGAATCTTCTGGCTCATAGCCACGATTCTAACTCCAGATACAGATCTGGCCAAAGCCCAAACCGCATTGCGTAGTAGTGACCTGTTTCATGGGCCAAAGAGGGCAAACTCGTATCAGATGAGCCTTTTATACAGGACAGAGCGCGTGTTTTAGGCAATAATCGCCCCATGTCTAGCGCAGCCATAACGGCCCATCACAAAATTACACGCCCCAACGCTGTAGCCGTGGGAACCATCGTTTGGCTCTCCAGCGAATTAATGTTCTTTGCCGCTTTATTTGCGATCTACTTCACCACTCGTGGAGTTCAAGGTCCAACAATTTGGAGCGAGTCCACCCATTTCTTGAATATCCCATTTGCCGCCATTAATACTACGGTCTTAGTTCTCTCTTCAGTTACATGTCAGTTTGGCGTCTTTGCTGCAGAACGTTTTCAAAATCGCAAAACTGGAAAGATGTATCAAATCAATAAATGGGGAATGCGCGAATGGTTTGCACTCACATTTATCATGGGCGCTTTTTTCGTTGCGGGTCAGATTTATGAGTACGCGGCTTTAGTAGAAGAGGGATTAACGCTTTCATCTACGGCATATGGATCAGTATTTTACGTTGCAACAGGCTTTCACGGTCTGCACGTAACAGGTGGATTAGTTGCATTTTTAATCGTGATAATCCGAGTATCAAAGGCGCGACGTTTTACTAGCGCTCAAGCAACAACGGCAATCGTAGTTTCGTATTACTGGCACTTCGTCGACGTAGTGTGGATCGCACTGTTCTCCGCTATCTACCTCATTAAGTAAGGGAGTTAATTAAAACGTGAAGCGCCTTTCCAGATACCGTCGCCATAAAGCAGCAGCTCCATTGCTTCTTGTCATCGCTTTGTTAGGTATCGGCACAACTTTTAACGTTGCCAGTGCAACCATTAAATCTGCCACTAATACTTTTGATCGCTCTGCCGCAATTGAAGAGGGAAAGCAGATTTTCCTTAAAGGCTGTTCTTCATGCCATGGCTTAAATGCTGAAGGTGGCGCAATAGCTCCATCGTTAATTGGTGTTGGCGCAGCTTCTGTAGATTTCCAAGTTGGCACAGGTCGTATGCCAATGGCCGATATGAGCACCCAGGCCGTTAGAAAAGCTCCGGTTTACAACGCAGAGCAAACGGCGGCCCTAGCTGCTTACATTGCAACTCTGGCTCCGGGACCAATGATTCCAACGGAAGCACAGTTAAATTATGAGCGCGATGGCAGCACTGCAGAAGGTGGCGAGTTATTTAGAAACAACTGCGCCATGTGCCACAACTTTGCAGGACAAGGGGGTGCGCTGACGCAAGGTAAATACGCGCCTACATTGATGGGTGTTGAAGCGAAATATATTTACGAGGCACTTATTACTGGACCTCAGGCAATGCCAGTATTTAGTGATAAGACAATCACCCCAGCTGAAAAACTTTCGCTCATTAAATGGATCAAGTCGGCCGAAGCTGAACCAAATCTAGGCGGTGCCTCAATGGGCCGAATTGGACCAGTAACAGAAGGTCTGTTGGCATGGGTACTAGGTTTAGGACTGCTGATCGCTGTTGCAGTCTGGCTAACAATGAAAGCGAGATGAGAACGGTGTCTAACGAAATCGAATCAATACAAGATCCCGGTCCTGCTCCACATGTACTTCGTGCAACCGATGTTAACCAGCGCTCTGAAAAACGTGCCGAGCAACAAGTAGCGATTCTCTTTGCTCTCTCTGGTGTGGGTTCACTTTTATTGATTTACTCATATGTGTTTGTTGCAAAGGATGTATTTATTTTTATTCCTGTAATGGGAAATCAAAACGCACAGCAACTTGGTCTAGGTATTGGAATGGCCATGTCGCTCTTCTTCCTTGGCATGGCGGCAATTCATTGGGCTAAAACTTTGATGCCAGAGACTGAAGTTGTTAATCATCGCCATGAGTTTCGTTCATCAGATGAAGATCGTGAAGATTTGATTAAGACCGTTAAAGAGGGTGTTGCCGGAGTACAACTTGGCCGACGTAAACTGATTAAGCGTTCGATGGCCGCATCGATGGGGCTTTTTGCGCTTCCTCCGGTCCTACTTCTTCGCGATTTAGGTCCACTGCCTAAGAAGCTGCTAGAAACAACGAACTGGAAGAGTGGAACGCGCCTTGTCACGGACCCAGGCGATCGTCCAATTTTGGCTTCGGATCTTGAAGTTGGTTCAGTTGTACAAGTTCTGCCAGCAATTGCAGGACTCTCAGAAGATTCAGAACACTTTGAGCGACCACTGAAGGATATCGCTAAGGATCCTGTTCTACTTATCCGTCTGCGTCCTGAAGATTTCAATCTCACTCCAGAAAAACTTGCTATGACGCATGAGGGAATCATCGCCTTTTCAAAGATTTGTTCGCACATGGGCTGCGCAGTCGCTCTCTATGAACAAACAACTAAGCACTTGTTATGCCCGTGCCATCAATCAACTTTCGATGTTACCCGCGGCGCGAAAGTTATCTTCGGACCAGCCGCAAGGCCATTACCGCAGTTGGATATAACAGTTGACGCTGAAGGATATTTAATTGCTCGTGCACCATTTAGTGAATCCGTTGGACCTAGCTACTGGGAGCGTAACTCACAATGACAACTGCTGAAAAAAGAGTCAGTGCAGTAGCAAATTACGTTGATGAGCGAACCGGTGCCGCCGGTTGGGTCAAGAAATCCCTCAACAAGGTCTTTCCAGATCACTGGTCATTCATGCTCGGTGAAGTATGTATGTATTCATTTATTATCCTGCTCATATCTGGAACTTTCTTAACGCTCTGGTTTGATCCATCTCAACGTGAAGTCATTTACAACGGTGTATACGAGCCGCTCCAGGGGTTGAAGATGTCGGCTGCCTATGCATCCACTTTAGATATCTCTTTCGAAGTTCGCGGTGGATTATTAATGCGCCAAATTCACCACTGGTCAGCACTTATCTTCATGGCAGCCATTGTGGCCCACTTGCTCCGAGTCTTTTTCACTGGTGCCTTTAGAAAACCACGCGAATTTAACTGGATTCTCGGAATCATTCTCGTGACTCTTGGCCTTGTTGAAGGTCTCTTTGGATACTCACTTCCTGATGACCTACTTTCAGGAACTGGCATGCGAATTACTTCGGCGATAATTCAAGCGATTCCGCTCGTTGGTACGTATATCTCCTTCTTCCTATTTGGTGGGGAATTCCCCGGTGTTGGATTCATTCCACGCATATTTACTCTTCACGTCTTACTGATTCCAGGAATTTTCTTAGCAGTCATCACAATTCACGTGATGCTGGTCTGGTACCAGAAGCACACTCAGTTTGCTGGTCCTGGTAAAACCGAAAAGAATGTTGTCGGACATCCAATTTTGCCGGTGTATATGGCTAAAGCTGGTGGTTTCTTCTTTATCGTCTTTGGAGTAACGGCATTCCTTGGAGCTGTCGCATCGATTAACCCCGTCTGGCTCTTTGGACCCTATACACCGGGGCAGATCTCTGCCGGTTCGCAGCCGGATTGGTACATGGGTTGGTTAGATGGCTTAGTTCGCATGGCTCCGCCTTGGGAAACGCACGCATTTGGCCACACGATTTCATGGAATATCTTGATCCCGGCGTTAATAGTCCCTGGAATTTTATTTACTGGAATGGCGCTCTATCCATTTATTGAGAGTTGGATTACCGGTGATAAGCGCGAACATCATCTCCTTGATCGTCCACGCAATGTTCCTAACCGAACCGCACTCGGAGTTATGTCAATTACTTTCGTATTGATTACACTCATTAATGGTGGTAACGATATTTTGGCAGTGGCCTTTGACCTTTCTATCAACCAGATTATGTGGTTCTCTCGAATTTCAGTCTTTGTGCTTCCACCCCTTGCATTCGTAATTACTAAACGGCTGTGTCTATCGTTGCAGCGCGCGGATCGCGAATTAGTGCTTCACGGAAAAGAGACGGGCCGTCTAGTTCGTATGCCAAGTGGTGAATTCGTCGAAGTCCACGAACCAATCTCGGAGCAAAAGCGCTTCATCCTGACTTCCCACGAGCAGCCCACACCGCTTGTGCTCGAAGATATTGACTCTCGTGGCGTCAGACGTGCTGGAAAGTTTAAAAATAAGCTCCGCGTACGCTTGAGCAAAGCTCATGCTGTTGCGATCCCTAAAGTTACTGCGCAGGAACTAAAAGAGATTGAGAATCACTAGTTCGCAGCTCGCAAGACAAACCAAACACCTAAGGCCGTAACTGCTATTCCCAGTAGGCCTTGGGTGTTTAGTTTCTCTCCAAATAGAAGATATGCCTCAATGGCAGTTGCTGGAGGGACTAAATAAAAGAGCGATGAAACCGAAGCCACACTTGCCGTGTTAAGAAGCCAAAGCAGTAGCAAAATTGCACCAACCGAGAGAACAAAAATCAACCACGTCATGGCACCAGCAAATCTAATATTCCATTGAATATCAGTACCACCAGTAGCAAATGCTGCTATAGCTAAGAGAAATCCACTTGCACAATATTGGTATGCGGTTCCGGCCAATAATGGAATACCTGAACCAATTTTCTTTTGAAGCAAGGTAGCCGTAGTGCTACCAATGAGAGCAATAAAGACTGCAAGAATTCCCAACCCTGAAACTGATCTTTCGAAACTTGGCCCAAGAACTAATACAACCCCGCATAACCCAAGAATTAATCCAAGAATCTGCCTGCCACGCAACTTCTCATTCAATATTTTTATTGCCAAAACAGAAACAAGTACCGGTTGTAGGCTCGTGATTACCGCGGCAGTTCCGGCACTTACTCCCCGCGAGATGGCAAAGAAGACGCCGCCTAAGTATGCGGCGTGTAAAAAAACTCCAATGAGGGCCGAACTTCTAATCTGTATTCGAGTGAGTGCAATTGGCGATTTCAGGAGTACCGCGATTCCAAAGAGAATAACTGCGGCGATAAATAAGCGCAGCGCAAGAAATATGAATGGGTCGGCATACGGCAAACCATATTTAGCACCTACAAAGCCAGTGCTCCAGAGCAACACAAAAATGTATGGCGCTGAACGCGAAACTTTCAACAAGCTAGGTTAGTGAGAAGGGCTTTGAATTGGCTTTTCGTACTCAGTGACCATTCCAATTATCGAAATAATAAGTGCACCAACTCCGATGAGTGTGAGCCACCAACCTATGATCAGTCCAAGACCCATGGCGCATGAACTTAAGGCAACAGGTAGCGGCCACCATGAGTGCGGGCTATAGAAGCCAAGCTCACCCGCGCCATCGGCGATTTCGGCGGTGCGACTATCCTCAGGAAGAGTTACACCGATTCGCTTTTGCGTAAACCACACATAGAAGCCGACCATTCCGGCAAGACCGGCCGCTAAGAGCATCCCACCAATTCCAACGGGTTCGCCGCCAACGTACCAATAAATGACCGTCATGATGACATAGAAGACCGCTAATCCGGTAAATAACTGCCAATTAATCTTCATGAGAGTTAGTGCCCCTCTGTCTTAATGTGCGGATAATGTAGATCGAATGCTGGACGCTCACTAGATATACGTGGCATCGTTAAAAAGTTGTGACGTGGCGGTGGACACGAAGTTGCCCACTCAAGTGATGCCCCATAACCCCAAGGATCATCGACACCAACGAGTGGTGATTTACGAGTAATCCAAATATTGATCATAAATGGAATCATGGAAAAGGCGAGCAGAAATGAGCCGACAGTTGAAACCGTATTCATAAAGGTGAAGCCATCGGTTGCAAGATAATCGGCATAACGTCGCGGAAAGCCCTTTATACCTAGCCAGTGCTGAATTAAGAATGTTAAGTGGAAGCCCACAAAAGTCGTCCAGAAGTGGATCTTGCCGAGCCTCTCATTGAGCATCTTGCCAGTCATCTTTGGCCACCAGAAATAGAAGCCTGCAAACATCGCAAAGACCACTGTTCCAAAGAGCACATAATGGAAGTGCGCAACGACGAAGTAGCTAGCAGATACGGCAAAATCTAGTGGTGGTGATGCCAAGATAATTCCAGTTAATCCGCCAAATAGGAAAGTTACGAGAAAACCCATTACCCATAGCATCGGAGTTTCAAAAGTTACATGACCGCGCCACATTGTGCCGATCCAATTGAAGAACTTAACTCCAGTTGGCACACCGATTAAGAAAGTCATAAAGGAGAAGAAGGGAAGAAGAACTTGACCGGTTGCAAACATATGGTGGGCCCAGACCGAAACCGAGAGCGCTGCGATTGCAATCGTCGCGGCAATCAAACCCTTATAACCAAAGATCGGTTTGCGGCTAAATACGGGCAAGATCTCAGATGCAATGCCAAAGAAAGGCAGAGCCAAAATATAAACCTCGGGATGGCCGAAGAACCAGAACAGATGTTGGAACAACATAGCTCCGCCATTTGCAGGGTCAAAGAGATGTGTTCCATACAATCGATCGGATTCAAGTCCTAGCAGCGCTGCTGCAAGTGGTGGAAATGCGAGCAAAACTAAAATTGAAGTCAGTAGAACGTTCCATGAAAAGATTGACATGCGAAACATCGTCATGCCAGGTGCGCGCATCGTGAATATCGTTGTTATGAAGTTAACTCCACCGAGAATTGTTCCAACGCCACTGATAGCTAAACCAACGAGCCATAAATCAGCACCGATGCCTGGAGAGTATGTTGCATTTGAGAGTGGAACATAGACGGTCCAACCAAATGATGCCGCGCCTCCAGGTGATAAGAAACCTGCAAAGGCCATCAATCCGCCAAATAAGTAGAGCCAGTAAGAGAGCATATTCAACCGCGGAAAAGCCACGTCGGCCGCGCCAATTTGCAAAGGCATGATCACATTGGCAAAACCCACAAAGAGTGGAGTTGCAAACATCAAAAGCATAATTGTTCCGTGCATAGTAAAGATTTGGTTGTACTGCTCATAGCTCAAGAACTGCATCCCTGGACGGGCTAATTCGCTTCGTAGGGCAAGGGCCAAAACTCCACCGATTAGAAACCATGCAAAAGATGTCATCAAATACAGATAGCCGATTGTCTTGTGGTCAGTTGACGTTATCCACTTAACAAAGTTCTTACCTTTAGGCGATGGTTGAGCCACTACAGCCGAGTCAGTTGAGTTTGGTGCATATGTGGTCATGCTTGGCTCCCCTTTAGCGTCTCAAGATAAGCCTGATAATCGGCAGGTGTAACAACTTTTACGTTAAAAAGCATTTGAGAGTGCGCGCGTCCGCATAAAATATTGCAACGGCCTGGATACTCACCTAATTTATTCGCCGTGAATTCAAGGTGATTTGTCACTCCTGGCAGATTCTGCATTTGAATCATGAAGGCCGGAATCCAAAATCCATGAACAACATCATTTGAAATTAATGTGTATCTAACACGCTCTCCCATTGGAATTACTAACGTTGGTGTTTGAGCAGGAGTTCCTGTAACAACTGCCGAGGGTCCGGCTTCGGGATATGCAAACTGCCACGCCCATTGCACTCCGGTCACTGTGACTTGGTGCATCACGGAATCACTTTTTGCGGTAATGACGGTTTCTTTCTTTGCAGTGTAATAAAACATCACTGCAACTATGATGAAAGGAATGATCGTATAAATGATTTCGATAGGAACGTGATACTGGGTCTGCTTAGGAAACTCAGGACCATCTTTTTTATGGCGATGGAAAATCGCAGGCCACACAATCAAAATGAGGGTGATAACACCAACGACGCCTGCGGCAATCCATGCACCTTGCCAGAGCGAAAGTGACTCATCGTTAACACTTGAGACGCCTTCTGGAAAACCAAGCTCTGAAACTTTGGAACAACCGGTTAAAAATAGGGCTGGGATTAATAATGCAAAGGTACGCAGAGCCTTAATTTTCTGTGGCGACATGGGGTCAAGGATATAGGCCGTGCGCTGATATCTCAGTATCCAAAAGCCATGCTGGCGCTGTGGTTATAAGCAAAGGCTACTTACTGATGTGGGCTGAAATCTCGGCGGCAGCCTCTGGGCCATAGGCCTCTTCAAATCGGGCGACAAACTCTTGGCCTGTAAATCGATACTCCTGAGTTCCCATCGTTTCAATGACATATGTGGCGATAAGAGCGCCAAGTTGGGCGCATCGCTCGTGGCTCAATCCCCATGCCAGCCCAGCTATAAAGCCTGATCTAAAGGAGTCGCCGACGCCGGTGGGATCGGTCTTAGACCTTTCTTTGGGGCAGTGAATCTGAACAAAATCTCCACTCGCTGTTTCAACCTTTGCACCCTTTGATCCAAGAGTTGTTACTCGCACCTTTACGCGCTCCAAAATCTCGGCATCGCTCCAGCCCGTCTTTTGCATGGCGAGGGCGAGTTCATACTCATTCATAAAAAGGTAGGAGGCGCCTTCTATCAGAAGTTTTATATCCTCTCCACTCATCCGAGCCATTTGCTGTGAAGGATCGGCGGCAAATGCAATTCCTAGTTCGCGACATGTTTCAGAGTGGCGCAACATCGCCTCAGGATCATCGGGTGAGATTACAAGCATGTCAAAGCGACCGGCTTTATCCATAATGGGACCCAGCTCAATATTTCTCGCCTCACTCATCGCACCCGGAAAAAATGATGCGATTTGATTGAGGTCATCATCGGTAGTCACCATAAAGTGGGCGGTAAAAAGAGTCTGAGATACTAAGGCGTGCGAAGTGTCGACACCGTGTCGCGATAGCCAGGCTTCATAATCTGGCCAATCTTTGCCGACTGCGGCAATTAGAACAGGATTTAGACCAAGTACTCCCATGCCAAATGCAATGTTGGCCGCGCAACCTCCACGTCGAACATCCAGACTATCGACTAAAAATGAGAGCGAGATTTTCTCTAGCGAACCAGTGACAAATGAGTCGGTGAACTTTCCAGAAAAATTCATTAAATGATCAAGACCCACCGAGCCCGCTACACCAATTTTCATGTCGCGATACTAGAGCGTTTTAGGAAAAACTAGTTAAATGAATCGCCGCAGGCACATGAGCCACCTGCATTGGGATTATCGATAGTAAATCCCTGCTTTTCAATTGTGTCGACAAAGTCAATCGATGCACCCATTAAATATGGATCACTCATCTTGTCAATAATGACTTTGACGCCACCGAACTCATGGATCACATCTCCATCTTGATTGCGGTCATCAAAATAGAGTTGATAGCGAAGTCCAGAACAGCCGCCAGGTTGAACGGCAACGCGAAGCATCAAATCATCGCGACCCTCCTGAGCCAATAGCGCAGCGACTTTTACGGCTGCGACATCGGTCAATTTAATTGCAGTTGTTAATGAATCCGCTTGGGTCTCAGTGCTCATACATTCTCTCCTTGGACTAGATGGTGCAAGCCTACCTGCTCCCCCTTGTCACCGCGAACGCAACGGCTCAATAAGCCAATATAGTTAGCGCCATGAGTACAGAATCCACAGGCAAAGGCCGTCCGACGCCAAAACGTAAAGTGTCAGAAGCAAAGCGCATCACATCGTCCTTGGCCCCAGTAGTAACAAAAGACCAGAAACGTGCGGCCAAATTAGCTAACCGTCAGGATCGTATCTCAGCACGGACGGCATATCTGCGCGGAGATGAAAATGCGATGCCTGCCCGCGATCGTGGCCCAGAACGACGTTTTGTCCGAAACTATGTCGATGCCCGACGATCTATTGGCGAATATTTCTTACCGATTATTTTTGTCGTACTGATTTTAACTTTGATTCCTAAAGCATCGGTTCAGTTTGGTGCAATCGCGATTATGTATGGTGTACTGATGATTGCCGTTGTCGATGGTATTTTCTTAAGCCGCAAAATTCGAAAATTAATTGGCGAAAAATATCCTAACTCTCCAACTAAGGGTCTCGGAATGTACGCCTGGCTGCGATCTACGCAGATGCGACGATTGCGTGCACCACACCCTCAAATCAAAGTCGGAGATAAATTCAACTAAGCGCGAGGATTCGGACTTACATTCTTAGCCGGATCCATCTCAGGTAGTTTTCCAAGAACTTTATCGATCGCTTTCATCGTTGAAGCATCTAACTTCACTCCTGACGCCTTAACATTTTCCTTTACCTGTGATGGCTTTGTTGCGCCCATGATCGCCGATGAGACATTTGGATTTTGCAAAACCCATGCAATCGCCATTTGAGACATTGTTAGCCCAGCCTCTTTAGCAACAGGCGCTAGCTTTGCAACGGCAGTTAAAACCTCATCTCGCATCCAGCCCGAAATCATTCCTGCGCCACTCTTCTTATCGGTCGCGCGAGAACCAGCTGGCGCTTTTTTGCCCGGTGCATACTTTCCCGAAAGAACGCCTTGAGCCATCGGTGACCAAACAATCTGACCTATCCCCTCCTGTATTGAGAGCGGAACAACTTCTGCTTCAATGACACGCCAAAGCGCCGAGTATTGAGGTTGACTAGAAACAAATCTGTTATAGCCAAGTGCATCTTGAATCTCTAACGCCGCTGAAATCTGAGGGGCGGTCCACTCAGAGAAGCCGATGTAATGAACTTTTCCCGCGCGAATTAAATCATCGAAGGCGCAGAGTGATTCTTCAAGTGGGGTTTCAAAATCAAAACGATGCATTTGGTATAAATCGATGTGGTCGGTCTGTAAACGCTTAAGCGAGGCGTTGCATGATTCAATGATGTGTTTGCGCGATAAGCCGCGATCATTTTTGCCAGGCCCCGTTGGCCAATATACCTTTGTGAAAAGTTCATAGGATTCACGGCGCACGCCTTTTAACGCCTTACCTAAAACCACTTCGGCTCTGGTGCCCGCATACACATCGGCGGTATCAAATGTTGTGATCCCCTCATTGAGTGCGGCTTTGACGCATTTAATTGCCGCCTCGGCCTCAACCTGTGATCCGTGAGTTATCCAGTTGCCATAGGCGATTTCAGAGACATACATTCCAGTACTACCAAGGCGGCGATATTCCATACTGCGACCTTAAGTCCTGCGCGCCAAGTTGCCAACTCCAGATCGATGTGGTTTGGTTCACCCACAACTTAATAGTTTTCTCATTAGGGGAAGTTCGGTGAAATTCCGGCGCTGACCCGCAACCGTAAAACGCCTGTACTGAGCGTGAAGTCGGATTACCTAGTGAAAAGACGTACGAGACAGACACCCGCCGAGGTTTGCGGGGTGTGGTCCTTGATTTGAGTGCGATTTCTGCACTCTTATGCGGTGCTACCCCTGTGAGACTCTTAACGTTCGAGAGGCTTCACATCAATGAAAATTAAAGCTTTATTAATCACTCTACTCATTCTGGTTACATCGGTTTTCACAATTCCCTCATCCCACAGCGCGACTAAGGGTTGGCGCTACTGGGGCTATTTTCAAGCAGCCCCTGGTGAAACTACGTGGACCACTGCGATGACTGGACCTACCGTCGATGTCGCCGATGGCGCCGTTGAAGGGTGGTCTTTTGTTTTTAGTAGCGATGATGTTCCATCAGTTCCACCAAAAATTAAACCTAATTTCAAAGCGATTTGTGGCAAAACTAAGGCCGACCCAGATACGAAGAGAGTGGCTCTAGTCATTGAGTTCGGCTCAAAAGCATGGGCACCAAAGGGCGAAAAGGTCGCGAAGACAATTAAGCGTTGCGTACGTACGGCTCTAGATTCGCAAGGTATCGACGTTTTGGGCCAAGTAGTAAAGATTCGTGCTGCAAGTTCAGGTCTAATTTGCGGACTTAATGGCTTTCCCGCTAAAGAGTGTGGTGTCGAGATTTCAACGCCGGCAGCTTTGATTGTGAAGAAGTAAAAACCTCAGTTGAGAAAGGCTCCGCTTCACCCACTGACGTGGTGGATTTGGTCATTCGCCGTTGCAATCAGCGTTGCACGTGTTAATGCGCCAGCCTTTGCCATCGCCTCAGTGGGTGTTGTCGGAGTAATTGTCTATTTTTTTCGCGAAGATGCACCGTGGGGTAAGAGTTTTGTCTGGACATTAAAATTATCGGTCTGGATTTTAGTTATCCGAACTTTTATCGCCGTAACAATTGGCGTGCCTATACCTGGAACTACGATTTTCACACTTCCTCGAATCCCACTTCCCTCCTGGATGCCGGGAGTTCGAATCGGAGGAGCGGTGACGCTCGAACGAATCTCCTCAGCAATTTCAGAGGGTCTGATCATCTGTGCAATTATCGTAATCTTTGGTGCCGCGGCCTCACTTACAAGTCCTCACCGCCTATTACGTGTTCTTCCGGTCCATATGTATGAGTTTGGGGTCTCAGTTGTTATCTCGACCACAATTGTGCCCCAGTTAGTAACTAGTTTTTCCAGGATAAGAATGGCGCAACGCTTGCGAGGGCAGAGTACAAAGGGATTTGCCTCTTATCGTCGAGTAGCGATTCCTCTTTTAGAGGAATCCCTTGCCCGCTCACTGGATTTAGCGGCCGCTATGGATTCTCGCGGATACGGAATCAGTCGTAAGAGAAGTAGGTATCGGCCTATTTCATGGAGATTTGTTGACACGGCCATTGTTGCATCTGGCCTAATCGTTATGGGGTTATCGTGATTAAGTTTTCTAATGTTTCACTCATCTATCCAAACTCAACGAAAACAGTGATTGAAAATCTAACGCTAGAAATCGCCGAAGGAGAGTTAGTTTTAGTAATCGGAGCTACTGGTTCGGGTAAATCTTCATTACTGCGATTGATAAATGGTTTAGTCCCCCACCACACTGGAGGAATTCTCGCCGGTGAAATCAGTGTTAATGGTTTTTCAACGCGCGAGGTTAAACCAGGAGGCTTGGCACATCTCATCGGAATTGTCGGACAGAACCCAATCAACGGTTTCGTCGCCGACACGGTGGAAGAAGAGTTGGCATTTTCTATGGAAGCGCTCAACCTTGCGCCTGAGACGATGCGCAAACGTGTTGAAGAGGTTTTGGATTTGCTCTCATTAGCTCCACTTCGTGCTCGGACAATTGCCACGTTAAGTGGAGGCGAACAACAGCGCGTAGCAATTGCTAGCGCCCTGGTATTACATCCTAAGGTCTTGGTTTTAGATGAACCAACGAGTGCACTTGATCCAATTGCCGCCGAAGAAGTTCTATCGATTCTTCACCGCTTAGTACATGATTTAAGCCTTACCGTCATAATCGCTGAACATAAGTTAGAGCGCGTGATTGGTTTTGCCGATCGAATTCTTCATATTAATGGAGATGGTAACTCCGTAATCGGGACTCCAGAAGAGATTATGAAAATCTCCTCAATTGCACCACCAATTGTGCACTTAGCTAGAGCCCTTGGCCTAGAAGATGTGGGGTTGTCCGTCAGAGAGATGCGCCGAATGACCGAAAAAATACGTGCAAATACGCCACTTAGTACTCCACATAATAATCCTGTAAGCGTTGTACCTGTCATTGAAATTAAGAAGCTAAGCATTGTTCATGGAACGACAATTGCACTCAACGAAGTAAGTGCGACGATTTTTGACAATGAAATCGTTGCAGTAATGGGACGCAATGGTGCGGGCAAGAGTTCGCTTCTGCGATCAATTGCGGGAGTAAGTGATGGAGCAACTGGATATGTGCAAGTTCACTCAATAAATTCTAAAGACCTGCACAGCAAAGTTAGAAGAGAAACAATTGGATACATACCGCAAGAGCCAAGTGATCTTTTGTATGCTCAAAGCGTGGCACAAGAATGCGCACAGGCCGATAGAGATAATGAAATCGCACCGGGTGCAACGTATTCATTATTGACGCAACTTGTACCAGGCATCTCTCTAGATGCACACCCGCGTGATTTATCTGAAGGACAACGCCTGGGTTTGGCCCTTAGTGTTGTTCTTTCGGCAAATCCAAAGATTCTTATTCTCGATGAACCAACCCGTGGTTTAGATTACGAAGCAAAGAAATCTCTAACGCGCATTCTTTTAGAGTTCGCGAAGGTTTTCAACCGAACGGTCATTCTTGCCACTCACGACGTAGAGTTAGTAGCTGAACTTGCCACACGAGTAATTTTCATCGCCGATGGAGATATCGTCGCCGATGGCGCAACTATCGATGTCTTGCTCTCATCCCCGGCTTTTGCGCCACAAGTTTCTAAGGTGATGTCACCGCAACCTTGGCTGACTGTGCGCGATGTCGTAGCGGCTTTAGAAGGTAACGCACCATGATGTTAACTGGCGATATTGTTAAGTTCTCTCGGCGCAATGCCTTAGTTCTATCGATCGCATCACTAATAAGTGCAGCAGGATTTGTCTGGCCATTTTTTTACACAGGTGAGAGCCTTCCAAGAACTCAAATCTTCTTCTGGATTGCGATTTCAATCGCCGTTCTGCTGGCAATTATTGAAATATCTGGTTCAGGTTTAGATTCAAAATCTATTGCTCTGCTTGGCGTTCTTTCGGCATTGATCGCCGCGCTACGACCGCTTGGCGCTGGTGCTATTGGAATTGAACCGATGTGGTTTCTACTCATACTCAGCGCACGAGTCTTTGGTCCCTCCTTTGGTTTTTTGCTGGGGCTTATCTCGGTCTTTGTCTCTGCCCTCTTAACTGGTGGCTTAGGCCCTTGGTTGGGTTATCAAATCTTTGCCGCAGCCTGGATAGGTCTGCTCGCAGGTCTGCTGCCTGGAGCTAAGAGCTTTCGAGGCAAAGGCGAAATAGCAATGCTTATGGTCTTTGGCGCTTTAGCTAGTGAGTTGTTTGGAATTTTGATGGATCTACAGTTTTGGCCTTGGGCACTTGGCTCACAATCTCAATTATCTTTCGTAGCTGGTGCACCAATATCAGAAAATCTCTCTAATTTTTTTACGTTTCATTTTCTCACTGCAATGGCTTGGGATATTCCCCGAGCAGTATTTACAGCTGGATTAATTCTCTTTGCCGGTCACGCCGTATTAACGGCATTGCGGCGAACATATGTACGTGCAGCCTTTTTAACGCCGATTGAATTTATCGAACGTGAGAAGGTACAAAGGGGAGTTTGACAACTTCCACATGTGATTCTCGTCCGCGAACATCAATAATTAATTGATCTCCAACTTTGACAGAAAATGCAAGAAGTGCCAGTGCAATTCCAGTTTTCAGAGTTGGAGAAAAAGTTCCGCTAGTAACTTCACCTAAAACCTCTCCCGACGTACTTTTCACCTGCATATGTCCACGCGGGATTCCGCGATCTAAGGATTTAAGCGCTACACTGCGCAACGCAGGTTTGTTAGCCTTTTCAGCGCGTAATACCTCACTGCCGATAAATTCAGATTTGTCCCAACCAATTGCCCATGAGGCACTTGCCTGCACCGGAGTTATCTCACGTGATAACTCGTGACCATGAAGTGGATAGCCCATCTCAGTACGCAACGTATCGCGGGCACCAAGGCCACAGATTAAGCCACCAAAAGCTTCAACCGCACTAGCTAAGGCATCCCATACTGCCGATGCATCATCGACCTTAGGCAAAATTTCGTAACCAAGTTCGCCTGTATAGCCAGTTCGGCAGAGTATAACTTCTGCGCCGCCAACCTTCACATGAGAAAAAGCCATGTAATCGATATCGGTATTGACCCCAAGTGATTGCATAACCTGGGCCGCTAATGGGCCTTGAACCGCCAAGACCGCGTAATCATTATGCAGATTCGTAACCGTGATCCCAGGGGGTACGCGTGATTGAAGTGCAGCAACGACATCGTCAGTATTTGAGGCGTTTGGTACTAAAAAGAGATTGTCAGGTGAGTTTCGATATGCAATTAAATCATCGATGACGCCACCTTCAGGAGTGCATAGCAAAGTGTACTGAGCCGACCCATCGCCGATTCGATGTAAGTCATTAGTAAATACCGTATTAAGAAACTCCAAAGCCCCGACTCCGACAACGGAAGCTTTACCTAAATGCGAAACATCGAAAAGCCCCACACGTTCGCGCACTGCAGCATGCTCGGCAAGAACACCACCACCCGGATATTCGATAGGCATAGACCAACCCCCAAAATCTGCCATTTTGGCATTTCGTGCGAGGTGTTTGTCATGTAATGGTGAACTCTTCATAGTGCAAACCTACCAAAACATCTATTACGCTGAGGCCCATGAGTACTTTAAAAATCACCGAGGGTCCCTTAAAAGACGGTGTCCTTGTTTTGGGTTTAGCCATGACCGATTCAATAGGAGGTCTTGCAATTGAATCTGGCGAAGTAGCCGTTGACTCACGCACATTAATCGCCTCGCTTACCGAAATGGGTGCAACCGGGGCTGCCGACGAGGTAATTAAGTTTCCAGGTGGCACAGTGCGCATGATGGTCTTTACCGGGCTTGGTAAGAAAATGAATACCTACTCTCATGAAACGCTTCGCAGAGCAGCCGGTGCGGCATCGCGTTCATTGGCCGGTGCACCTAATGCAACATTCGCGCTTCCAGCTTCAACGCCAGAGAGTTTGAGCGCTGTAGCCGAAGGCGCAGCCCTTGGCGCATATGTATTTTCCGATTTTCGCGGCTCGACTAAGACCGAACAAAAAGCACCACTTAAAACAATTACAATCCATAGCAAACTAGCTGCAGATCCTGAGTCGAAATTGATTTTAGAGCGCGCGAAAATTGTCGCAGATTACACTTACTTAGTTCGTGATCTAATTAATACACCCCCCTCGCATCTGACCCCGGACAGTTTTGCAAAGAAGATTTCGGCCGAAGTAAGAAAAGCTGGTGGAGTAAAAGCTGGATTGCGAATCTCCATTTTGGATGAGCGTGCGTTAAAGAGCCAAGGTTTCGGCGGAATTATTGGAGTCGGCCAAGGTTCAGCAAATCCTCCACGTTTAGTTCATATCTCGTACACACCAAAGGGAGCTGTGAAAAAGCGGTATGCATATGTTGGCAAGGGAATTACTTTCGATACTGGCGGCTTAGCGCTAAAGCCCGCACTCGGTATGGAGGCGATGAAATCAGATATGAGTGGCGCGGCAGCAGTCTGTGCAGCGGTACTGGCAATTGCAGCGTTAAAGCTTCCAATCGCGATCGAAACATGGGCGCCGCTGGCAGAGAATATGATCAGTGATAAAGCTACAAGACCAAGTGACATCATTACTATTTTCGGCGGCAAAACTATTGAGGTTTTAAATCCCGATGCGGAGGGACGCTTAGTTTTAGCCGATGCTTTAGCAAAGGCTCAAACAAGTAAGAATAAGCTCGATGGAATTGTTGACGTTGCAACTCTGACTGGAGCCCAAGTCATTGCCCTCGGAACGCGCACGAGCGCAGTCATGACAAATAACGATGAGTTTTCTGCGCAGTTTCTGAAAGCTAGTGCTGCAAGTGGCGAGGCATTTTGGCCTATGCCACTTCCAGTTGAACTCCGTGCATCATTGGATTCACCTGTTGCCGATATGGCAAATGTTGGTGATAAAAGCGGCGGCATGTTAGTGGCTGGGCTCTTCTTAAAAGAGTTTATTAATCCAGATCTGGCATGGCTACATTTGGATATCGCCGGTCCCGCCTTTAATGCAGCAAAGGCTCATGGCTACACCCCTGTTGGTGGCACCGGAGTAGCACTTCGCAGCCTAATTACCCTGGCAGAAGGCGCTTAAAAACCCCCATTGGGTAGTTTCGCGCTCGGTAAGGCAAGATAGAGCCCTGCAGATTTATCTAGGTGAAAGGTCTATAGATACGTGTCTGAGTTTGATCTAGTCATTATCGGCGGCGGAAGCGGCGGCTATGCCTGCGCCCTACGCAGCGCCCAATTAGGCAAAAGCGTTGTACTCATTGAAGCAGATAAAGTTGGTGGCACCTGTTTGCATAAAGGTTGTATCCCGACAAAGGCGCTGTTACATGCTGGTGAAATCGCCGATGGATCCCGTGAAAGCGCTCGCTTCGGAGTTAAATCCACCTTCGAAGGAATCGATATGGCTGGCGTTAACAGTTACAAAGATGGCGTTGTCTCTCGCCTTTACAAAGGGTTGCAAGGTTTAATTAAATCTCGCGCGATTACATATGTCGAGGGTCACGGAAAACTTGTCTCTAAAAACTCTGTTGAAGTTAATGGTCAGATTTATACCGGCAAAAATATTGTCCTAGCAACTGGTTCATATGCCAAAAGCCTTCCGGGTCTTGAAATCGATGGTCTCCAGATAATTACATCTGACCATGGAACGAAGTTAGATTATGTTCCAAAGAGTGTCATCGTGTTAGGTGGCGGTGTAATTGGTTGTGAGTTTGCATCGGTTTGGAAATCATTTGGTGCCGAGGTAACAATTATTGAAGGTCTGCCTCACTTGATTGCACTCGAAGATGAATCTTCTAGCAAACAGCTAGAGCGCGCCTTTAGAAAACGAGGAATCAATTTCGAACTCGGTGTTTTTTTCAAATCCATGGAAAAGAACGCCGATGGTGTAACCGTAACTCTTGAAGATGGCAAGACATTTACCGCCGAATTACTTTTGGTCGCAGTTGGTCGCGGTCCAGTTTCGGCAAATCTCGGTTATGAAGCCGCCGGTGTCGCTATGGAGCGTGGTTATGTTTTAGTTGATAACAAGTGTCGTACTAATGTTCCTGGGATCTGGGCCGTCGGTGATTTAATTCCAACATTACAGTTGGCCCATGTTGGCTTTGCTGAAGGGATGCTAGTAGCTGAAGAGATTGCAGGGCGAAATCCCCGTCCAATAAATTACGATGGAATTCCACGCGTTACATATTCAGATCCTGAAGTGGCATCCGTTGGATTAACAACTGCGCAAGCTAAGAAGCGCGGTCATGATGTTATTGAGTTGAGTTATGACTTAGCTGGAAATGGTAAGGCACAGATCCTCAATACCGCCGGCTCAATAAAATTAATCGCCGAGAAAGATGGTCCGATCCTCGGTGTACATATGGTCGGTGCACGCGTTGGTGAGTTGTTAGCTGAAGCCGAATTAATCTTTAACTGGGAGGCACGTGCAGTTGACGTTGCATCTTTAATTCATGCACATCCAACGCTTTCAGAGGCTATGGGCGAAGCGCACATGGCACTTGCGGGCAAACCGCTACACGCTCACGGATAATCAAGGAGATGAAATGACATTTTCAGTAACTATGCCGGCACTCGGCGAGAGCGTGAGCGAAGGTACGGTCACTCGCTGGCTTAAAGCCGAAGGAGATCATGTCAATGTGGATGAACCACTTCTTGAAGTCTCAACTGACAAAGTAGATACTGAAATCCCATCTCCCGTAGCTGGCGTTCTTACAAAAATTGTTGTTCAGATTGATCAGACCGTTGCCGTCGGAGCCGAGCTCGCAGTAATTACCGATATGTCCCAAGTTGTGATTAAGGATGCTGTGTCCGAGGTGACCGAACCCCTAACTCAGGTTGCTGTGTCCGAGGTTCCAGCTCAAGTTATGCCAACGGTTGAACTGGTTGAAACGCCCGCACCCATCGCACCTGTCGTTGCTGCTGCCGCACCTACAGCGGGCACGGTGATCACAATGCCTGCATTGGGTGAAAGTGTAAGTGAGGGAACAGTTACACGTTGGTTGAAAAACGTTGGAGACACTGTTGCAGTTGATGAGGCCTTACTTGAAG
>CAYHOY010000013.1:47197-48849 GCA_964358665.1 uncultured Candidatus Planktophila sp.
CGTTGGTTGAAAAACGTTGGAGACACTGTTGCAGTTGATGAGGCCTTACTTGAAGTTTCTACCGACAAAGTTGATACCGAGATTCCATCGCCAGTCGCTGGAGTATTGCTTGCAATAGATGTGCCTATTGATACCACTGTTGCTGTAGGAGCTCGGTTAGCACTCATCGGTGTAACGGGCGCTGTAGCGGCTCCAGTTGTTGCTGCGCCAATTATTGCAGCGCCGGTTGTTGCCGCACCAGTTATGACAACTCCCCCCGTTATGTCTGCACCGGTAATTGCCTCCCCATTAGTTACAGCGCCAATAGTCCAACCAATGGATGTCTATGTAACACCGCTCGTTCGCAAACTTGCAAATGATCTAGGGGTCAATCTTGCCGATGTAAAGGGCACGGGAGTTGGTGGAAGAATTCGACGTGAAGATATTGAAGCCCTATCTAAACCGGTAGTACAGGCAGTTCCAACTCAAACGGTTTCATTACCTGCAGCTAAATCTTCAACTCCATCGACTATTGCAGTTTCACCGCTCCGTGGAACTACAGTGACGATGACGAGGTTGCGTAAAGTTATCGCAGCCCGAATGATTGAATCACTCCATGTGAGCGCACAACTGACAACGGTTGTTGAAGTTGATGTAACTAAAATTGCGCGCTTGCGCGATCGCTCTAAGGCAAATTTTGAAGCTCGCGAAGGCGTCAAGCTCTCCTTCCTTCCTTTCTTTGCAGTTGCTATCTGTGAAGCATTGAAGCAACATCCTGTACTTAACTCATCGGTAGAGGGTGATCAAATTACCTACCACGGCGCGGAGCATCTCGGCGTGGCAGTGGATACTGAAAGAGGTTTGCTTGTCCCTGTAATTGCTAATGCCGGCGATTTAAATATGGGTGGTATCGCACGAAAGATTGCCGACCTTGCTGCACGCACGCGCGAAGGGAAAGTGACTCCAGATGAACTTGGTGGTGGAACTTTCACTCTTACTAATACCGGAAGTCGCGGCGCACTTTTTGACACTCCGATCATCAATCAGCCGCAAGTTGCAATCTTGGGTCTAGGCGCTGTTGTAAAACGTCCGATGGTTGTTCGAGGTGAAGATGGCGGAGAGTCCATCGCAATTCGATCCATGGTCTATCTCGCACTCTCTTACGATCACCGTGTTGTAGATGGTGCAGATGCTGCGCGCTTCTTGGTCACTCTCAAAGAGAGACTTGAAAGTGGAGCTTTTGAATCAGATCTAGGTTTGTAAAGGCGTTATGAGAGTCCCTGAACGTATAGCAATTACTGGCTCATCGGGGCTAATCGGTACTGCGCTCGTGGGCCACCTAAAGTCCGAGGGTCATACTGTTCAGCGCCTCGTTCGTCGAGCACCTGTCGCTGTAGATGAAGTGACATGGGATCCCAATACTGGATATGTAGATTTGAGTGCACTCAAAGGCGTCGATGCAATTATTCACTTAGCCGGCGCACCTGTTGCAGATCAACGCTGGACCAAAAAATATAAAACCGAAATTCTTAACTCTCGATTAATGGGTACTACAACGATTGCAAAAGCAGCGGCCGAAGTTAAACCAGATGTATTTATATCTGCCAGTGCTATCGGTTGGTATGGCGAGAGCGGCAATCGAGCAGTGGTTGAATCTGATCGAGTTGGCGATG
>CAYHOY010000014.1:0-45792 GCA_964358665.1 uncultured Candidatus Planktophila sp.
TGTCTACTTCATACGATGTAATCAACCCTGCGACCGAAGAGATTGTTAAGAATGTTCTTCATTTAGATTTAGAGGCAACTGACCATGCAATTGCAAAGGCGGCTAAAGCCTTTGAAACGTGGCGCAACATCGCACCCGGTGAGCGCGCACGGTTACTGCGCAGTTTTTCGCAAGAAGTAACCGATCACCGTGAAGAGTTAGCGCAGATTGAGATTACTAACTCTGGCCATACCCGTGGCAATGCCTTGTGGGAGGCCGACAACGTCGCTAATACTTTGATGTACTACGCAGCGGCACCAGAGCGTCTCTTTGGCCGACAGATTCCAGTACCAGGTGGCATTGATGTAACCTTTAAAGAGCCACTCGGTGTAGTTGGCATTATCGTTCCTTGGAATTTTCCAATGCCTATCGCTGGATGGGGTTTTGCGCCAGCGTTAGCTGCAGGTAACACCGTTGTTTTGAAACCTGCTGAATACACTCCACTGTCTGCAATTCGCTTAGGAGAACTCGCCCTTATCGCTGGAATCCCAGAGGGTGTATTTAATGTTCTGCCAGGCAAAGGAAGTGTTGTCGGCAATCGCTTTGTTACTCATCCACTTGTACGCAAAGTTGTATTTACTGGCTCAACCACCGTTGGAAAGCAGATTATGGTCGGCTGCGCCGAGCAAGTTAAACGTTTAACCCTCGAACTTGGCGGTAAAAGCTCTAATATTGTTTTCGCCGATGCCGATATTGAAAAAGCCGCGTCAGGTGCACCGGGGGCCGTCTTTGATAACGCTGGACAAGATTGTTGTGCACGCTCGCGAATTTTGGTACAAAAATCGGCATTTGATAAATTCATGGAGCATCTCGAAGTTGCAGTTAAAAAATTCCGAGTTGAAGATCCAAATCTTTCGACAGCTGATATGGGACCGCTGATTTCAAAAAAGCAGTTTGATGTTGTTGAATCTTTTCTAGATGAGCCGATCGCATTTAAAGGCAGCGCACCGACCGGTCCTGGCTACTGGATGGCACCGACGGTTTTGCTTCCTAAAAATACACAGGCCCGTTCATGGCGCGAAGAAATCTTTGGCCCAGTCGTATCGGTTATGGTTTTTGAAGACGAGGCCGAGGCAATTGCGATGGCCAATGACAGCGAATATGGTCTATCAGGCTCGATTTGGACTCGAGATATCGGCCGTGCGCTACGCGTCTCGCGTGGAATTGAAACAGGGGCTCTGTCAGTTAACTCCAACTCTTCGGTGCGTTTTTGGACGCCTTTTGGAGGATTTAAGCAATCAGGTCTTGGGCGCGAGCTCGGGCCAGATGCACTTGATTCATTTACCGAAGTGAAGAACGTCTTTATTTCAAACGATTAGATACGTACTATCGGCGCGGTGGCGACTCGATCAAGAAATTGATCAACTAAATCGAAGCCGCGCTGATTACTTTCTAACTCCAATGATTTCGTCTGCTTTCGTAACGCTTCAACATCCACACCTTCAGCCTCAACTTCGGCAACTCCGCCCTCCATTGCAAGCCACATATCTAATACGTGTAAGTCAATTTCAGGGTGAAACTGCATTCCAAAAGTGCGTCCAAAAACATAAGCCTGTGGACATAGTTCATTACGGGCGATTTCAGTAGAGCCCGGCGGAAATGTAAATCGGTCCCAGTGGTATTGAAACCACGGTCCACGCGGTACAAGTGACTCATCAACGCTCTCAATTTCAAACCATCCGAGTTCAGCGCGTGGAGAACGCGAAACCGTACCACCTAAAACCCGTGACATAAGTTGGCCGCCAAAACAAATTCCCATGATGGGAATACCAGTGTTGTGAACCTCTCGCATCTTTTGAACTTGAGGTAAAAGCCAGTTTCCAATTCGCTCATCATCGTATGCGGCATATGGAGCACCCATCACGACCACTACGTCAAAACTAAGTAAATCCGGCCACTCTGGACTCACATTAGGGGTTTTAGCATTTTCCTCATCGACGATAGTGAATCGTGAAATTTCATAACCCCGTCGCTCGAACTGCGCCCAAATCGGACCACCCGCACTGACATGGTCATGTTCTATAAAAATTACGCGTTTCTTTTCCATATTCATTAATACATCACCAACCCGCCGGAAATATTTAAATCCTCACCGGTTGTTCCGCCAGATCTTTCACTTGCAAAAAATAAGACCCCTTGCGCAATATTCTCTGGCGAAGTAAATTTTCCAGTCGGAACCATCTCCTGCCACTTCGCACTCATCTCTTGAGGCGAAACGCTTTCTCGATTGGCAACTGTGGCGATTACTCCATCTAGACGTGGCCCTTCGACGAATCCCGGAGAAACGAGATTTACTCGAATGTTATGCCTGCCAAGCTCTAAGGCTAAAGTCCGCATCATTCCTACCATGCCTAATTTTGAGGCGGCATAGACGCTACGGTCAATGAGCGGTCGTTTTCCAGTTATCGAGCCGATGAAGATAATCGAACCAGATTTACGTTCAAGCATTGAAGGTATGACTGCTTTAGATACCAAGAAAGAGGATTTCAAATTTGTATCAATACATTCATCCCACTCAGCTTCAGTGAGCTCCCACAGACGGGCCGATTTTCCAGTGATTCCACTGTTGTTAACGAGGATATCAATGTGACCAAAGATCTCCAGCGCTGAGTTAATGCACCGCTGTATTTTTGTTGAGTCTAAAATATCCATCTGCGAGACGTGCGGAGCGGGTCCGCGCTTCAAATCGGCGATTAATTGAGCAGTTTCATTGAGGGCTGTCAGATCTCTTCCAGTGAGAATAAGTTGAGCGCCTTCATTCGCCAATGCGATGCTGATTGCTCGACCAATACCTCGGCTCGCACCAGTTACAAGTGCGACCTTATTCTCTAACTCTTTCACCACCCTACTAATCCTACCTTGCTTACTTACTTAACCTGCGTGGCTCTTGTCCCCGTGCAACTAAACGCTCAAAATACACTTCGCGTTTTTCATTAAAACGATCGGCTTCAATTGTAGTTTTATCCAGAAAAGCGGCCAACTCTTCTCGCGCCTTAAGGCCATCACCCGAAAGGTCGGTCCGATCAAAAATATTCCAGGCGCGCAACACTGGCGCTACAACTTCTTCCAAGTGTTGAGTCATGTCATAAATCCCAGCGAGTGCAATTTGTACCGCTTTACGACCAAAGCCGGGCATATTTGCACCAGGCATACCAAAGTTTGTCACTACATCGGTAATTGCTCGCATCGCTGCATTTGGTTCCATATCAAGTGCGGCGCTGAGAGTATTGCGATAGAAAAGCATGTGAAGATTTTCATCTAAAGCGATTCTTTGCATCATGTTTTCAGCGATAGGATCATTTGAAATCTTGCCAGTATTTCGGTGAGAGATACGAGTCGCAAGCTCTTGGAATGAGACATAAGCAATCGTGTGCAACATATCGTTTTCATAAGGCGTTTGATAACCCAATGACATATGGGCCAAACGCAAATCTTCGAGCTCATACGGATCAACTCCGCGTGTTGCCATTAAGTAGTCTCGAATAACAATGCTGTGGCGCGCTTCTTCGGCCGTCCACCGTTCAATCCACGTTCCCCATGCCCCATCGCGGCCCATGGATATGGCTATCTCAGTGTGATAGCTCGGCAAGTTATCCTCAGTTAAAAGATTTAAAACTAACGAGTCCTGAGCAACGGGAGTTAATCGCGAATCTTTTGCTTCCCAGGCATCACCATTGAGTGGCCCTGCAAAGTTTCTGCCCTCCGACCACGGGACATACTCGTGTGGATACCAGTTCTTTTGAACGCTTAGATGCCGTTCAAGTTCAACTGAGACCACTGGTTCGAGATCGCGGATTAGCCGTGTCTGAATCTCATCGGCTCCAGTAGTCATGGGCTAACGTTATTGTAAAACTGCTATTACTAGCGAGTTAGATAATTTTTTTGGCGCGTTTGCTGGCTTGTTCAGCTCGCCAGTTAGCGATTTCTCCATGATTTCCACCTAATAGAATCTCAGGAACCGGAATATCTCGCCAGATCGATGGTTTAGTAAAGTTTGGATATTCAAGGTAGCCATCTTCATTGTGTGACTCCTCGTTCAAAGATAGTGGGTTCCCAAGCACACCAGGTAAAAGTCGGGTAATTGCTTCAATCATTACTAAGGATGCAACTTCTCCCCCACCTAAAACATAATCGCCGATCGAAACCTCATGAACACGAATATTTCGCGACGAATAGGCTTGCGTTGAATAGTGTTGGCGAACTCGATCATCGATGCCTTCATAACGACCACATGCAAAAACAATGTGTGAAGCTGCAGACAAAGCTTCCGCCATAGGCTGATCAAATCGCTTTCCGACTGGAGTTAAAATAATTAAATCCGTGTCTTCAACCATCAATGGATCAAGGGCCAATCCCCAAACCTCTGGCAGCATTACCATTCCGGCTCCCCCACCGTAAGGCGTGTCATCTACGGCATGGTGATTGTTGCGAGCAAAGCTGCGCAAATCATGAATGTGAAATTCAATTATCCCAGCCTCACTTGCTTTACCTAGCAGTGACAACTCTAATGGCGCAAAATAATCGGGGAAGATCGTTACTGCCTCTATCTTCATGCCGTGACCTCGCTCATGGTAGGAGGTATGACAACTAAGCGTTTTGCCGTGATTTCTACTATCGGAACAAGTTGATGAACAAATGGAATTAATACTTCGTTATCTGGAGTTTTAATCGCTAGTAAATCTTGGCTTGGAAGATTAATGACATCGGTAACCTCACCAAATAGATCACCATTTTCAAGAAAAGCTTGGCAACCAATTAACTGCAAGACATGGTAATCATCAGCATCCTCGCGAACTTCATTGATATCAACTTCGGCGTACAAAAGCGTATTGCGTAGTTTTTCAATCTGATTGCGATCGCTAAAACCAGCAAAACCCAAGAGCAAAATTCCATTGTGCACCCGCCCTGAAGTGATTGTTAAATCCCCATGCTCATCACTGTGCAGTTTTTCACCCACGGCAAATCGACTATCTGGATCATCACTTCGGACTTCAATCGTCGCCTCACCCAGGATTCCATGGGCTCGACCAATGCGCCCTACGAGTAAACGCATGGCAATGTGGGCCGTTGCTTAGTTAGGTTCGTCGGTCTCGACAAGATCAACACGTACTGTGCGACCTGCGAGCGCGCTAACAACAGTGCGCAACGCCTTAGCGGTGCGACCATTGCGTCCAATTACTTTTCCGATATCTTCAGGGTTCACGCGAACCTCAAGAGTTGTTCCACGTCGATGCGTCTTTTCAGTTACGACGACATCATCGGGATTATCGACGATCCCTTTTACTAAATGTTCGAGGGCCTCATCCATCATAATTATTCGGCAGCCGCTTCTGGAACTGGTGTCTCAACAACTGGTGTCTCAACAACTGGTGTTTCAACAACTGGTGTCTCAACAACTGGTGTCTCAAGCACTACTTCTGGAGTCGCAACTTCAGCTGGAACCTGTGCCACGTCTAGATTCTCAACTGGTTCGGACATTGCTTCGGACACTGGGTTTGCCTTTGCGGCTAACTTCTCCTGCGCCTTCTTCTTTAATGTTGTTGCGCCCTCTTTAGGCTCATCCATTGCATTCTTGACTGCGGCCTCGTATGCAACATGCTTACCTACACGTGGTGCTGCAACGCGAAGAGTGCCTTCAGTTCCTGGAAGGCCCTTATGCTTTTGCCAATCTCCAGTAATCTTCAGAAGCGCCTCTACTGCCTCTGATGGTTGAGCTCCAACACCGAGCCAGTACAGAGCGCGCTCTGAGTTGATCTCGATAAGGGATGGCTCTTGTCCTGGAACATAACGACCGATCTCTTCAATTGAAAGACCGTTCCGTGCTTTGCGTGAGTCAGAAACAACTACGCGGAAAAACGGTGTGCGGATTTTGCCCATGCGCATTAAACGAATTTTTGTAGCCAAGAAAGGTATCTCCTGTTGTATGTACGTCATATCTCTTCGACCACAGCGGGGTGCGTGGAGAAATCGATGCAACTATCGGTCTTATGGATGTTGAGAGAGGGTAGAGGGCCCCTTCAACAGGGTGCCTATTCTGCCATCTAGGGCCTAAATACGCGAAATCCCTTATTGTGACTCTTCAAGGGCACGCTTAGCTGGATTACCAGATTTTGACTTCTTTTTAGGTGCGCTCACTGGGGTCTTTACCGGTGGTAAGCCCATTCCACTCATTCCAGCTGGCATCGCACCGTTTCGAATCTGTTTCATCATCTTTTGCGCCGCAGTAAAGCGATCCACGAGATTATTTACATCTGAAACCTTGCGCCCGGCCCCCAAGGCGATACGTGCCCTGCGCGAGCCATTGAGGATTTTAGGTTCGCGACGCTCTTTCGGAGTCATCGACTGAACAATTGCCGTGGTGCGGGATATTTCGCCCTCATCAAAGCCATCAATCTGCTTTTTAAGCGCCCCGGATCCCGGCAGCATCCCCATTATTTTAGAGATCGATCCCATTTTTGACATGGCACTGAGTTGCTCCAGGAAATCCTCCAGAGTGAATTCCTCTCCACTTGCAAACTTTGCTTCGAGTTTGGCCGAGGTCTGAGTATCAAATGCCTTCTTTGCAGATTCAGCCAGTGTTGCAACATCACCCATACCTAAAATTCGAGATGCCATACGCTCTGGGTAGAAAATATCAAAGTCACTGAGTTTTTCACCGGTTGAAGCAAACATGATTGGACGTTTTGTCAATGACGCGATCGAGAGTGCTGCACCTCCTCGCGCATCTCCATCGAGCTTAGTTAATACAACTCCGTCGAATCCAACTCCATTTAAAAATGCCTGCGAAGTGCGGACGGCATCTTGTCCAATCATTGCATCAACGACAAATAAAATTTCATCTGGCTTAATTGCATCGCGAATATCACTTGCCTGTTTCATTAAATCTGCATCAACACCTAAACGTCCAGCGGTATCGACGATAACCATGTTGTACAACTTTGCTTTAGCAAAGGCCACTCCAGCAAGGGCAACTTTTACTGGATCACCGACTCCATTACCGGCTTCGGGTGCAAAAACCGGTGTTCCAACGCTCTCACCTACGACCTGAAGTTGGGTCACTGCATTTGGACGTTGTAAATCTGATGCAACAAGTAATGGAGTGTTGCCCTGATTTGAATAGAATTTTGCTAGTTTGCCGGCCAAAGTAGTTTTGCCCGCACCTTGGAGTCCAGCCAGCATGATGACCGTTGGTGGATTCTTTGAAAACCGTACTCTGCGGGTTTGGCCGCCAAGTATTTCAATGAGTGAAGCATTTACAATTTCGAAGACTGCATTGGCTTGGCTAGTACCAGATTGAATAGTTTCAAGTGCAGCGGTTGCTTTAACTGAAATTTGAGCAATGAAGGATTCAACAACTTCCAGCGCCACATCAGATTCAAGTAAAGCCTCTCGAATTTCTGCACATGTTGATTCAATATCGCCCTTAGATATTTTCCCGCGAGTGCGCAGTGATGAGAACGTGGCGCTAAGGCGCGAAGTTAATGTGTCAAACATGGTCCACTAAGCCTACTTCAGAGCTAAGCGCAGATTCGACGTCACTTCTTCAGCTCGCGCACTGCTCAAAGCTCCTCCACCTAGCTCAGTGACGTAGAGGGTATCGATCGCCTCAGCACCCAAAGTGGTGACAATTGCCGAATTGATATCAACTCTCGATTGAGTTATCGCCGAACCAATTCTAAATAGAAGACCGGGTCGATCATGGCTTCTTACTTCAATAACCGTGGCATCGGTCGCGGCGTTATTGAAATACACAACCTCAGGTGGCGGAACAGGAATGCTCGGGATTGTTGCGTAGGCCTTAGCGCGAGCAATGAGTTTTTCCTCTACAAGAGTTGAGTCTTCAAATGCCTTGACAATCTCATTTCGCAGTTTTATTTGCGTCATCTCTGGCGCGTGCGGTTCTGGAGTAACAATCCAGTACATTACGGCCGATGGTCCATGGCTCTTTGTGCGCGCTGATTTAACATCTAATCGCGCAGTATTGAGCACTCCGGCAACTAGAGAGAGTAGGCCGGGTTTGTCGGGTGAGACGATTTCAATGGAGTATCCACTTGCATGGGGTGCAAGATGTACAGTTAAAACTCCAGTTTGCGCCATTACCAACTGTTCTTGGGTAAGTGCTGGCTGCTCGGCAATCATAGATCCTGACATTGTGCTCATGACGCGATTTACTAAATCGCTCACTAAAGATGCCTTCCAATCACTCCACCCTGTGCTCCCGGTTGCTTCTCCATCGGCGATGCTCAATGCATGCAAGAGTTCAAGTGTGTTTAAATCTGGAATGACATCAATAATTGAAGCAATAGTTGCTGGATCATCTAAATCACGACGTGTGGCAGTTGCCGAGAGCAATAGATGGTGCCTGACTAAAATTTGAAGTGTCGTCACATCTGTTGAAGTAAAACCTATTCGCGCAGCGAGTGGAGCGATTAATCGTTCACCGCGAACAGAGTGATCTTCAAGACCTCCCTTGCCAATATCATGAAAGAGCGCTGCAAAAAGCAGTAAATCAGGTCTATGGACTTTCCGCGTTAACTTTGCAGCCTGCACAGCGGTTTCAACCATATGTCGATCAACTGTGTGATGATGTAGTGCATTTCGCTGTGCCAATGATCTGAGTGGACGCCATTCAGGAATCCACCAAAAAATTATCTCCTCTTGATCAAGGCTTTCAAAAATTCGAACCATCGATTCGCCAGCTCCAATAAGTGCAATGAGGTTCTCTCTCGCCTCGCGCGGCCAAGGGGTCGGCAATGTGCCGGTTCCATTTATCAGAGATTCGGTAATCAGGGCACAACTTTCCAAGGCAATGGGTAGACCTAGCTGAGCAGCTGTTGCCGCTGCACGTAGCCCGATCACGGGATCTTTAGAAAAAGAGATCAATGGGTCGATGACAATCTCATTGCTGCTAACACTAATATTTTTTGCCACAGAAACGGTCCGAGGTTTTCGCAGATATCGACCTAGGCCATCTCGCCCTTTGTGATCGAGTAAATGCCACGTGTATTCAAGAAGATAATCAACTAATCGTGCCGCTTTTGCTACTTCACTCATCATGGCATCGGCATCGCTATATCCAAGTGCAGAGGCGACTTTGTCCTGTTCTTGAAATAGCAGACGATCTTTATTGCGCCCCGTTACTGTGTGCAACGCTTCTCGCACGTTGTTGAGTGTTGATTCTGCCCAACTGATTCGTTCGAGTGGTACGGGAACGCTGCCAGATAATGCAATTGCACGCAGAGCACTGATATCGCGCAATCCACCACGTGTCTCTTTTAAATCTGGCTCAAGAAGATAGGCCAACTCCCCTGAGCGCTCGTGACGAATCGCCATGGAAGTTTTTAACTCTGGAAGTCGTACGCGCGAATTTCTCTGCCATGTTTTTAGGTTTTCATATAAGACACTGGCAACCATATTGGCATCGCCGGCAATAAGCCGGATATCGAGTAAGCCAAGTGCAACTCTTAAATCACTAGTAGATGCCTTGCTCGTCTCGCTTGGAGTCCGTACTGAATGATCGACCGAGAACTTATCCCAGAGTGGGTATAGGAGTGCATTAACAAATGCAGCGAGTTTTTCCTTTGAAAATTGGCCTTGATGAAGTATCAGTATGTCTAGATCCGAGCCAGGTGCAAGCTCTCCACGACCATAACCACCGACTGCGGCTACAGCTACTCCTTTCTCGCCTTTAACTTTTAAGTATTCGTTGGAAGAACTGTAAAAAAGTGAGAGAAGAGAGCGATCGCTCTCGTTCGACCGCTCTCTTCTCTCACGCGTACCCATGTGCTGTATCTTAGATTGCCTCCGACCCTCGTTCGCCCGTACGAACACGAACAACTTGATCTACTGGTGTGGTCCAAACCTTTCCATCACCAATTGATCCCGTTGAAGCCGCTTTGACGATCACATCAACAACTGAGTCTGCATCGGCATCATCGGCTAGAACTTCAAGGCGAACTTTGGGAACTAAGTCAACGGTGTATTCAGCACCTCGATAAACCTCTGTGTGACCTTTTTGACGCCCAAAGCCACTGGCCTCAGACACGGTCATTCCAGTTACACCATGAGCCTGCAGTGCATTCTTGACATCTTCTAACTTAAATGGTTTTAAGATTGCAGTTATAAGTTTCATTAGAAAGATCCTCCTCGTGATGAACTAGACATTTCATAGGCGGTTTCTGCATGTTCATTCAAATCGATGCCCTCTATCTCTTTATCGGCCTTGATGCGGAAACCAATTGTCTTTTCAATTGCAAATCCAAGAATCAAAGTTACGACGAATGAATATACGGCAACCATTCCAACTCCGAGAGCCTGCTTAGCAAGTAACGCAGTACCTCCACCGTAGAAGAGACCGTCTAGTCCAATGCTATTGACTGCACTTGAGCCAAGCAGACCAATAGCAAGAGAGCCCCACACTCCACCGACTAAGTGGACTCCGACAACATCTAGTGAATCATCAAAGCCGAACTTGTATTTAAGCCCTACTGCAAGTGCGCAGAAAATACCGGCAAATAAACCGATTACAACTGCGGCCCATGGAGCCACAAAAGCACAGGCAGGGGTAATTGCTACTAAGCCTGCAATTGCACCAGAGGCTGCGCCGAGTGAGGTCGCATGTCCATTACGCAGTTTTTCAACAATCAACCAGCCGACAAGTGCCCCAGCAGTTGCAACTTGAGTATTTATAAATGCGAGCCCTGCAATTCCATTGGCAGCTAAGGAGGATCCGGCATTAAAACCAAACCACCCAAACCACAGTAGTGCAGATCCCAAAAGAACAAGTGGAAGCGAATGTGGTCGCATTGACTCTTTGCGCCATCCAACTCGCTTACCTAAAACTATTGCGAGTGCTAAAGCGGCCGCCCCTGCATTGACGTGCACCGCAGTTCCACCCGCAAAATCTTCAAGACCCTTGCCAGCAAGAAAGCCGGTTCCTGTTACGGTATCGCCGACTTTATTTCCAAAGGCAAAGACCCAGTGAGCTACAGGGAAGTAAACAATCGTAGACCAGATTGCAACAAAGACAGCCCACGAAACAAATTTTGCCCGATCAGCAATCGCCCCAGAGATTAGCGCAGGAGTAATAATTGCGAACATTAATTGAAAAGCTGCAAAAACTAGAACTGGAATTGGATAGATACCTCCGTTGTTGGTGAAATCATTTACCATTCCACCCAGACCAGAAAAGGAAATATTTCCATACCACGGTGAATCTGCTTTATATCCAAAGGCTAATTCAAAACCATAGATAACCCACAAAATACTTACGATGCCGATTGTTATAAAGGACATCATCATCATATTTAGAACACTCTTCGTTCGAACCATTCCACCATAAAAAAATGCGAGTCCTGGTGTCATTAGTAATACGAGAGCAGTGCTTGCTAACATCCAAGCCGTGTCGCCAGAGTTCAAAACTGTTTCGGTCATAAGAGCCATCTTTCGAGTAATAAATAAAAGAGTTCTCGCCTTTGAGATGGGGTAAAGATGCCTTCAAAGAGTTACAAGACAGGCTCGATAACGTTTCAGGCGCGTTGCAAAAAGCTCTTTTGTGTTACATCTAGGTTACGTAAGTAGCCCCAGTATGTAGCTCTCTGGATCGAAGGGGGCAAAATCGCTCTCAGTCTCACCGGTTCCAATCCATTTAATAGGTATATGAAGCTCGCTCTCAATAGCCAGAGCAATTCCGCCGCGTGCGCTTCCATCAAGTTTGGTGAGAATAATTCCAGTGACATTTACGGCCGCTGAAAAAATCTTTGCCTGTGCCATCCCATTTTGGCCGGTGGTGGCATCTATCGTTAAGAGGACCTCACTTACTGGCGATACTTTTTCAACCACTCTTTTTACCTTTTCTAACTCATCCATTAGGTCACTCTTATTGTGCAAGCGTCCTGCGGTATCTATGACTAAATAATCGGCTGCCTCTAGCTTCGCTTTCTTTACCGCATCGAAGGCCACGGAGGCTGGATCTCCATTAGCTTTACCTGAAATAACTTCTACGCCGATGCGTTCACCCCACGTCTGCAACTGTTCTACTGCAGCTGCACGAAAAGTATCTCCAGCGGCAACAATCACGGAAGAACCGGATTTCTTAATATTCGCGGCCATTTTCGCCACCGATGTTGTTTTACCGGTTCCGTTTACTCCAACAATCATGATTACTGTCGTACCTTCTGGATTGATAAGGGGCAGTCGAGATTTCGTACACAGATGCGCAGTCAGTGTTTCAATTAGCGCTTCTTGAGCATTCTCGCTTCTTACTCTCCGTGCGGTTTCCAGAAGTTGACGTGTGAGAGTAGGTCCAATATCTGAAGCTAAAAGCTCGCTCTCAAGCTCTTTCCAGTCTGCAGGAGCAAAAGAGTTTTCTCCCTTGATTTTCGCAATGAATTTACTAAAAAGACCCATTGAAAGAGTTTCTATACAGCGTCAGATTCACGCAACCGTTGCGAAATTATTTCAGTTACACCGTCACCGCGCATTGTGACGCCATAGAGTGAGTCAGCAATCTCCATAGTGCGCTTCTGGTGAGTAATAATAATTAGCTGCGAGCTTGCTCGTAACTCTTCAAGAACTCCAAGTAAACGTCCAAGGTTGACATCATCGAGTGCCGCTTCAACTTCATCTAGAACATAAAAAGGGCTCGGACGTGCTTTAAATATTGCGACAAGCATGGCTACTGCTGTCAGTGACTTTTCTCCACCGGAGAGAAGTGAAAGGCGTTTAATCCGCTTTCCCGGTGGACGCGCTTCGACATCAACGCCACTTGTCAGTGGATTATCTGGATCAACTAAAATTAATCGGCCATCACCTCCAGGAAATAAACGTGCAAAGATATCTTCAAAATGAAGTGCGGTATCTTCAAAAGCCTCCATGAAAATACTCTGAACGCGATCATCAACCTCTTTAATAATGTCAAGAAGATCCTTTTTAGTATTTTTCAAATCTTCCAATTGATCAGCTAAGAACTTTAGGCGCTCCTCAAGTGAGGAATACTCCTCGAGAGCCAAAGGATTTATCTTGCCCAATAAATTGAGTGAACGTTCTGCCGATGCTAAGCGCTTTTCCTGTTGTTCGCGGCGATATGGAATCAACTCAGTTGTAACGATCTCTCCCGCCTCGTTTTCAAAGAAAGTTGGAACATCATTGTCTGGGCCATACTCAGCAACGAGAACTTCAGTATCGATAGCGAACTCTTCAGCGGTTCTATTTTCAAGTGATTCAATTCTCATCCGTTGCTCGGCACGTGCGATCTCATCACGGTGAACACTTGAGGTAAGAGCTTCGAGTTCAGCAGCAAGTTCACGTCCTCGAGTTCGTACTGTGAGAGTTTCTCCCTCTCTAAGTACACGTGATTCCTCTAATCGAGCCCGTTCAATTGCCGCTTTGGATAGTGATCGCTCAATGTGAATTAGTACCTCATAAGCCGACTCAGCAATAGCTGCTGAAATTACAGCCGCTCGGGCGCGAGCACCGCGACGAATGAGCGCACGCTCTGATGCTTCACGCTCGTTACGTGCCGATTCCTCTAGCGCTTGCGCACGTGCTGATACAGATGAAACACGTTCTTCAGTCGTACGCACTGCAAGTCGGGCCTCAACCTCCCGGGTTCGTGCAATGGATACTGCATTGCGCAAATCCTCAGTTAAAGTGTGATCAGGTTCGGCAACAACGCCCTGCTGCGCAAGCTGGTTCTGAGCAATAACTAGTTCGCCCTCATCGCGCGATTTAGCTAGGCCAGCCTCATTGATACTTTTATTGAGTCGTTCAACTTCGGCCAAGGCTGATTTCATGTTTTGGCCAGAGACTGCAAGCTGCTCGGTAAGCGAGTTGATGCGAGCATCAGATTCATTGAGCCTTGACAAGGCTAGGTCATATTCACTTTGGCGGATCGCAATCTCAGTATTCTGAGCGGAAATTTCAAACTTCAAACGATCGCACGTATGAGTGATCTCTGACAATTTGACTTCTAACGCTGAAATTAGAGCATTAATCTCGATAAGTGGGGAAAAAGATTTAGATCCTCCCCTTGCTCGCAATCGAGTTATAACATCGCCATCTCGCGTAACCACGGTGACATCAGGATTGGTGCTAAGGATTACTTCAGCTGAACGGGCGCTCTCGGCAACAACAATATTTGCTAGTAGAGACGCGATGAGAGTGCCAATTGACTGTGAGCGCACATGCGATGCGAGAGATACTAAGCCTGAAGGAATCCTCGACTCTTTATGTGAGCCTTCTTCATATACTAAAACATCGGCCTGGCCTAAATTTTCACTGCGCAAAGTCGTCAAAGCTGTCACAGCTGAGGCTAAGTCTTTAACTACAAGCGCATCGGCGAGTGTTCCAAGAGCTGCGGCAGTAGCAGACTCCCATCCGGAGTCGATTTCGATGAGGCTAGCAATAGATCCAAGAATATGAACTCCATGGGAGTCAGTTAGTAGCGCTGAAGCTCCATCACGATTTTGTGACGTCAATTTCATGGCATCAATTTTTGACTCAATCGCATTTCGTTCACGATCTGCTAAACGCTCAGATTCAATCAGCTCCACCAATTGTGCTTTAGCAGAAGTTAACGCGGCTTTAGTACTTTCAAATTGAGAATCTAAGCCCTTTTCGCCAGAATCGGCATTTGCAATCTCAAGTTCATACGTTGAATACTCTCGTTGCGCTGTCTCAAAGCGCTCCTGTGCTTCATTTCGCGAACTAGTCAGACGTGCAATCTCTTCAGAAATTGCTTCTAACCGTGCCTGCAGCGATTTGATGTGACCTTCTTGTCGGGCTGTACCTTCACGCGCATCTGCGATTGCACGCATTGCCGCAGCGATTTTATTTTCGTCCATCTTCAACGCTTGCTCACTGCGTCCTAATTCCGAAGTTGCATCAACCAAGGCTTTTTGGGATGCGCTCACACTTTCGCGTAGTTCGCGCTCTTCACTTCGCAAAATCTGAGCATCTTTGTCGATTGCATCGGGATCGCGCCCAGATGCCCGTGCCTCCTCTGCCTCTTCATTTAGGAAACGTGAACGTTCCTGCGCAAGAGATTGAGTCCCGCGAAACTTTTCGCGCAAAGAGTTTAATTGGTAATAAGTTTCTTGAGCCTGAACAAGTTGTGGCCCTTCTATTGCCGACTGAGCATCCAAAGCGCTTTCGCGTGAGCGAATGGTTTCTACTTCGCTTTCAACCTCAGCGCGCCGTTCGCGCAGCGCTGTCTCATCGGCAACTTCAGCATCTAAAGTTTTGGAAAGAGAGATGAAATCGTCGGCTAAAAGACGTAGCTTTGCATCACGTAAATCAGCCTGAATCGTCGCTGCTTTCTTTGCTACCTCTGCCTGTTTCCCGAGTGGTCTTAGTTGGCGACGAAGTTCAACGGTTAAATCTTGAACTCGGGCGAGGTTTGCCTGCATTGAATCCAATTTACGAAGTGCTTTTTCTTTACGTTTGCGGTGCTTAAGGACTCCCGCCGCTTCTTCAATAAATCCGCGTCGCTCCTCAGGTGTTGCCATCAAAATTGCATCAAGTTGACCTTGGCCAACGACTACGTGCATCTCTCGGCCAATGCCTGAATCACTCAATAACTCTTGAATATCGAGCAATCGTGAAGCCTCACCATTTATTTGATACTCGCTATGTCCATTCCGAAAAAGTATTCTCGAGATAGTTACCTCTATGAACTCGATTGGAAGAGCTCCATCAGTGTTATCTATTGTGAGAGAAACTTCTGCTCTACCGAGAGGTGCCCGTCCGCTTGTTCCAGCAAAGATGACATCCTCCATCTTCCCGCCACGCAGAGATTTTGCACCCTGCTCTCCCATTACCCACGTAAGTGCATCGACTACGTTACTTTTACCTGAGCCGTTAGGACCTACAACGCATGTGATTCCCGGCTCTAAACGCAAAGTGGTAGCCGAAGCGAAGGATTTAAATCCCTTGAGGGTGATGCTCTTCAAATACACGCGGTAAACCTATCGCGTAAATGCAGCGTTTTTAACGCAATAATGGTTAGACAGGCTCGTTTTTTAATGATTCGTAGGCAATGCGAGCAGCAATCTGTTCGGCTTCACGTTTGCTCTTACCGACTCCTTCGCCGACGTTAACACCTTCGACCATGGCTACCGCGGTGAAATTCTTATCGTGGTCGGGTCCATCTTCGCTCACAAGATACTCAGGTACGCCCCGGTTAAGTACTGCCACCAACTCTTGCAGTGCGGTTTTGCCATCTAAACCCGCTCCGCGAGCAACAGCTGAATCTAACGTCGGAGCTATTAATCTACGAACGATCTGTGTGCAGATCTCAAAACCAAACTGGAGATAGATAGCGCCAATAACCGCCTCGAGAGCATCGGCAAGAAGTGAATTCTTATCCCGCCCACCCGTTACTTCTTCGCCTTTGCCAAGACGAATATATTTTCCCAAATCTAATTCACGAGCAATATCTGCGAGCGCGCGCATATTTACCACGCCTGAACGCAGTGGAGAGAGTCGACTCTCATCAAACTCTGGATAGCGTTTGTAGAGTTCTTCAGTAACAATTAAACCTAAAACTGAATCACCTAAAAACTCTAAGCGCTCATTGGTTTCTTTATTTGCCGACTCATATGCAAATGAACGATGAGTAAAAGCTAACTCGAGAAGTGAGGGTTCAATGACAACCCCCAACGCATCATTGAGCAACTGGCTCAGATCAGACCTCTAATACCTGGCGACGGTTATATGTGCCGCAGGTTGGGCAGGCAGTGTGCTGAAGCTTTGGAGCTTGGCATTGTGGGCAGGCTGCTAGAGATGCCGCAGTTGTCTTCCACTGACTTCGGCGTGAGCGGGTCTTAGAACGCGAAGTCTTCCGCTTTGGTACTGGCACTTTTCTAACCTCTTCTTCCTACGCAACGGTGGTTGCAGGGCGTAAGTATCCCTTAAAAACTCTAATTCTTGAAATCGAGCTCATCTAGGGTCAGGGCTGCCAGGCCTGCCCATCGAGCGTCAATCTGTGCATGAGCGTGGGTTGCAGGCAGTCCGGACCATTTCGCCCCGCATTCTGGGCACAGGCCCTCACAATCATCACTACACAGCGGCGTGATTGGCAGAGCGAGCACAATGAGATCGCGGATAGGACTCTCCAAATCCATCACATCACCCTCCATCACTAACTCATCCTCAATATCTAGCTCATCGTCAGATGCACGGTACTTCTTACGCTCAAGTTTTTTTTCGTAGAGATAGAGCTCCTGGATTCGCTTTTCAATAATAATCTCGACCGGATCTAAACACCGCCCGCACTCACCTTTAGCCGTGGCAAATATTTGAGCGCTGAGTAAAACTCCCTCTGTAACTGATTCAAGACGTGCATCCACTTCAATCACATCACCGGCCGGAACCGCAATAAGTTCTACTCCCACTTTTTCTGGAATCTCAATATCGAGTTCATACTCTTTCATTTCGCCTGCTCTGCGAGGAAGTTCGTAAGTATTTAGTTTATAAACCTCAGATAATTTTCTCACCAAAATTAATCAGCGTCCGAAAGTTGTGAGAGTGCATCTTTATCGCCAGCGCCAGCTAATCGCTCTCGTCCACGTGATACGGCATCTTGTGTCTTATTTAAGATTACTTCAAGAGTTGCAAGTCGGCCATCAATATATTCTTCAACCTCTGCTTTTTCCTGCATGCCTTGTTCTCGTGCATCTTCAAGAATTTTTCGTGCTTCATCGCGTGCATTTTGAACAATGGATGTCTGTTCGACCATGCGCGCTACGTCTTCACGTGCCATAGAGATCATCGCTTCAGCACTCAAACGACCTTCTTCTATGATTGCATCACGCATCGAGATCACTCTCTGAGCCGATTCAAAATCCTTTGGAAGTGCAGCACGGGCTTCATCGAGAAGCTCCAGCATTTCGCCACGATGAACTACGCAACTTGCAGAAAGCGGAACTCCACGTGCCTCCTCCACCAAAGTGATTGCAGATGCTAATTTCTCTATTGAATCCATCGACTATTTCCCGCCTACTCGAAGTTTGATGGCATCATTGACATTTGGAGGGATCATCATTGATACATCTCCTCCGTAATGTGCCAACTCTTTTACGATTGAAGATGAAAGGAATGAATACGTCGGTGCTGTCGCCATAAGCATCGTCTCAACACCGGAGGCTTGGAGATTTAATTGAGCCATTTGAAGTTCGTAATCAAAGTCAGTAACCGCTCGAAGTCCTTTTACGATAGTAGTTATTGAATTACTCTTGCAGTAGTCCACTAATAAACCACTCCATGAATCAACGATCACATTTGGAAGATCCACCACGGTTTCACGGATCATGGCAATGCGTTCAGAAACCGTAAAAAGACTTGACTTAGTGCGATTTTCAAGAACCGCCACTACGACTTGGTCAAAATGGTTGCTTGCGCGTTTGATGATATCTAGGTGCCCATATGTGATCGGGTCAAAGGATCCAGGGCAGACCGCACGCTTCATGGTTCAAACGCTAGCAATAGATGGCGCAGTTATCCATTCTTAAGGTGCGTAATTGCCGTAATAGATCGTTGCTGCGCCATACTTCCTTTGCCTGAGCGGAGTAAAGGCGTCAGGCCAGCTAAATTTCGAACCTCGCGTGGTGCGCTCCACTGCAATCATTGCATCTTTTTTGAGGAAGCCCTCAGTGTGCAGTTTGCCAACGAGTTCTTCTATTTCATGATCGGCGAAATCAAATGGCGGATCAATATAAACAATGTGATATCTCTCCTTGGCAGTTTCACTTACAAAGCGTTGAGCCGACATTGCATAAAGGTGAAAATTTCCAGTTGGTTGATTTTTGAGAACTAATTCATAATTACTCTGAATCGTTTTCTGTGCTTCCGAGTCACGTTCAATCACATGCACAATAGATGCACCTCGTGAAAGTGCTTCGAGAGCAATTGCACCTGATCCACCAAATAAATCCAAAACATGAAGACCTAGAAAATCGCCAAATTCAGATGTTAAAGATGAAAAAAGCGCCTCGCGGGCTCGATCAGAGGTAGGGCGAGTTGAGCTAGCAACTGATCCCAATGTTCGACCCTTTGCAACTCCAGCGATAATTCTCAATGTTCAACCCTTATCTAAATAATCTGTAGCGGCATTCTTTGCCACCAGTGCCACTTCTGCACTCAGTGCAGGATAACCAGATAAATCTGCAGAAGCAGCAATTATTCTCTCGGCATCGGCGCGTGCGCTTTCAATTAACTCCTCATCGCGAAGCACTCGTAGAAGCCTCAGGTGTGATTGCGTACCTGATTGACTTGCACCTAGCACATCACCCTCGCTCCGCTGCTCAAGATCGATGCGAGAAAGTTCAAAGCCATCAAGGGTCGCCGCCACGGCATCGAGTCGTAATCGTGCCGCAGATTCACTGGGGGCATTTGTTACTAAGAGGCAAAGACCAGGCGATGTTCCCCGTCCTACACGGCCACGTAATTGGTGCAGCTGTGAAACTCCAAAGCGATCGGCATCCATGATTACCATGACCGTGGCATTGGCAACATCGACACCGACTTCAATGACGGTCGTTGAAACTAGAACATCTATCTCACCTGCGGCAAATGCTCGCATCGTTGCATCTTTAACTTCGCTACTTTGGCGCCCGTGTAGCTCTGCTACTCGCAAAGCTTTTAACGGTCCGCTCGCAAGGCGTGGCGCGAGCTCGGTTACCGAGGCGATATCAGTGGATTCCTGTCCGAAGAGAAAATCAATATCTGCGCTCTCATCGCTGCCAGTTTCAATGCGCGGTACAACTACGTAGGCCTGATGCCCAGCGCTTACTTCTTCACAGATTCGCTCCCAGGCTCGTTCAAGAAAGCTCGGTTTTTCCGTCGCCGGTATCACGTGCGTTGTAATCGGTTGGCGTCCGAGAGGAAGTTCGCGCAAAGTAGAGACATCGAGATCACCAAAGACGGTCATTGCAACGGTGCGAGGAATCGGCGTCGCTGTCATGACTAATAAGTGTGGCGGCTTCTGGGCTTTAACTTTAAGTGCATCTCGCTGTTCAACGCCGAATCTATGTTGCTCATCGACAACGATTAAACCTAAATCGGCGAACTCAACTTTTTCTCCAAGGAGGGCGTGCGTTCCAATAATAATTCCTGCCGCACCTGTCGCTGCTAATGAAAGCGCTTCTTTGCGTGCTGGAGCGTTTTGCGAACCAGTGATGAGAGTAATTCGTGTTGCCTTCTCAGCGCTTCCTAACGTTCCTCCTAGGGCAAGTACTCCCAAGAGTTTGCCAAATGTGCGCATGTGTTGTGCAGCCAGAACCTCTGTTGGTGCAAGTAATGCCGCCTGCCCCCCACTATCAACAACTGCCAACATTGCACGGAGTGCCACAACAGTCTTTCCCGATCCAACTTCGCCCTGTAAAAGTCGGTGCATTGGATGTGGCTTCGCCAAATCATCTTCAATCTCTTTGATTACTGCACGTTGACCTCTGGTGAGTTCAAATGGAAGTGATGTATCAAAGGCTTCTAAGAGCCCACCCATTTTAACTTTACGCGAAATCGTGCTGAGTTTTTTTAACTCATTGCGTCGCATAACTAACATTAATTGAAGTAGGAATGCCTCATCGAATGTCAATCGCGCCCGTGCAGCATCGGCGCGTTCTAAATCCGCCGGCATATGAAGTTGCACAAGGGCCTGATGCAAAGTTGGATAGTTATGCGCGCTTTTAATCTCTTCGGGTAAGTAATCTTCAATCTCATCCAAGGATGCAATTGCCATTTCCACGCACTGTGAAATCTTCCAGGAGGGAAGCTTCGCCGTTGCTGAATAAACCGGTAAATATTTTCCTGCAAAACTTTCAACTGCGCTATCAACATCGGCGCCATTGGCAATCATCTGATAATCAGGATGGGCTAACTGTTTACGTTTATTGAAAACTCCAACTTTTCCAGCAAATAGCCCTTGGCTACCAACTTTTAGCTCTTTTTCACGCCAGGATTGATTGAAAAATGTGAGTGCAAGTTTTTCGCGCCCATCAGTGACGATGACCTCCAAAATGCTCCCCTTTCGCCCGCGAATCGGACGGTTAACAGAGCTATGCACTTGCGCGAGAATTGTTACCTCATCGCCCTCATGTAGTTCGGCAATATCGGAGAGCTCACCGCGGACCATGTAGCGCCGAGGATAGTGACGCATAAGATCACCGATGCTCTTTATGCCAAATGCCTCGATCAAAACCTTTGCCGTGCGATCACCGACGATGCCGGAGAGCTTGCTTTCAAGGTTTGCCACATGGTGATTCTCTCGCGCTGGAGCCTTTGTGCCCTCGTGCCACGCACGGATTGGCGTACTACCGCCTCCTCGCGATACCCTTTCGCCCTGTCCGTAATGGACTTTGCACTCATCACTAAATCTAAAAAGGAGTACCGCTGTGGCAGCAACATGCGATATCTGTAGCAAAGGCCCAAGCTTTGGCAATAACGTTTCTCACTCACAGGTAAAAACACGCCGTCGCTGGAATCCGAATATTCAGCGTGTTCGCACAATGGTTGGCTCAACACCTAAGCGCCAGAATGTCTGTACTTCCTGCCTTAAGGCAGGAAAAGTTACGCGTTAATAAATTTTTTTCAATTGAAATGGCGCCAGATATCTGGCGCTTTTTTCATCTCCAAACCAGTTACCCCGCTTCCTGAAACGACTTCCCCAACGCACAAGCCCGGTAAATCCACACCTGTTGCAAGGAAAACATGATCTTCTCCCCCGGCGAATATCCACTGCCACACATCAGTTGCCTCTTTGTTAGCTAACTCTTCAAGCGCAAAAAATTCAGGAGATACTGTGAAAGCCTCTTTGAAAAATTTGAAACTAAGCCCAGAGGCGAACGCCATTTGCTCGGCCTGAGTAATGAGTGAGTCACTAACATCGCACATCGCGGTAGCACCTGAATCTGCTATCACGCTTGCGGCTGAATAATCAACGTTAGGCGCACAGAACTCTTCCACTGCATAAGCCTCAAGGTCATCGAGCGTATCTTTTTGAATTACTGCAAGACCGGCAGCAGACCAACCGGGAAGTGAGGTTACATAAATCGAATCTCCAAGTTGAGCGCCACCGCGAGTTATAGGTTTTTCGACCTCACCGATTGCAGTAATTGAAATAACTTTAATCACACCTCGCGTTAGATCTCCGCCGACAACTACAACTCCACAACTTTTAGCTTCATGGGCTATTCCATGGGCTAAATCGCATATCCATTCCATTGTTTCAGAGCCAGTCAACGTCAGCGCTACTACCAAGTACTGCGGAGTAGCCCCCATCGCATAAATATCGGCCAAGTTTGCCGCCGTTACCTTTCGGCCGATATCAAATGCACTCGACCATTCAAGATTGAAGTGCGTACCTTCCACGGCCATATCGGTAGTGATAACGGAGAGAGGTGAAGTTTTTACGACCGCTGCGTCATCGCCAATACCAACAAGAACTCCAGTGTGATCGCCTCGGAATATTTCTGCCACGGTAGCGATGACGTGAGCCTCATTAAAGTTCATAACCCTAACCTTAATCCACTGGTCAGTAACGCCTTCTCTGAAGTAGCCTTTGGCCACCAACGAAAGGAAAAGCGATGTCCATTCAGGCCTACATTTTAATTCAAACCGAGGTCGGCAAAGCTAGTTCGGTTGCTAAAGCCGTCTCATCAATCGCTGGCGTGACTCTCTCTGAAGGTGTAACTGGACCTTACGATGTCATTATGCGTGCAGAGGCGCCAAGCATGGAAGAGTTTGGCCGCGTTATCTTGTCAAAGGTGCAGGCAGTTCCTGGAATAACTCGCACGCTAACCTGCCCAGTAACTTATTAATTAGCCACTCTTAACTTACTGTGCGAACGCTATTTCGCAATGCTACGTGCTGGTCTGCGGGTAAAGAAATCTTTGATGGAATCCTCGTTGAGGATGGAATCATTATTGCCACGGGAGTCCAAGCCAATGCCATGCACTTCGATGAGACTATAGATCTTGAAGGTTCATTTGTTATTCCAGCATTTCTCGATGGTCATGCACATCCAATTTTTGGTGGACGTGAAGCGGCGGGCCCGCGAATTAATGGACTTACATCACTCGATGACATTCTTGCAGAGGTTAAAGAATTCGCTTACGGCAATCCCGATGAGCCGTGGATCATCGGTGGTGCCTATGAAGCTGCGATTATTGAAAGCGGAGATTTCGATGCGCACTGGCTGGATAGCGTTGTAAGCGATCGCCCAGTTGTTTTACATGCAGTCGATCATCACACCATTTGGGTAAACAGCGAAGCCTTAAAACGCGCAGGCATAAACGAATTAACGGCTGATCCTATTGGTGGCACAATCTCCCGCCGCACAGATGGAGCGCCTAAGGGAGTTTTTCGCGAACCTAACGCCATGGCGCTTGTTTTAGATAAAGCGCCTGCGGACTCGACTGAAAGTGATGTGCAGGCGATTAAACGTGCATGTGATGCGTATCTGCGCGTTGGGGTCACAACCGCTATTGATTCATGGGTTGAAAAAGATATGGCAACTGCATATCTAACTGCAGCCAAATCGGGGGATCTAACTATTGCAATGAATCTCTCACTCTTAGCATCCCCTGGTTCATGGCGATCTAAAGTCAAAGAGTTTGTCGCATTACGTGAAGAGTTTGCCGCGCTCCCTGATCCTGATTTAGTGAAAGCCAACAGCATTAAGTTCTTAGCCGACGGCGCACTTTCTGCTGGAACTGCGGCGTTAATGGAGGCTTACATCGATGACCCAAATTCTCGCGGTATTAAGATTTGGAGTGACGACGAACTTTCAGAGGCTGTGGCGCAGTTCGACATATTGAAGTTCCAGCTTCATATTCACGCCATTGGCGATGCGGCAGTGAAGCAGGCCTTAGATGTCATCGAGTCGATGATGCAGATTAACCCGAAGTGGGATCGGCGTCCCGTTATCGTTCATGCTCAATTAATCGCCGATGAAGACTTACCGCGATTTAAGAAATTAGGCGTTATCGCAAATATTCAGCCGCTTTGGTGCTATTTAGATCCAATGAATAAAGAGTTGATTCTGCCCCGCATCGGCAAGGAGAGAAATGACCTCCAGTTCCGACTTCGTACAATGTTAGATAATGAAATCACCATAGCTTTTGGGAGCGATTGGCCAGTAACTAGTGAGGTACCTCTGAATGCTTTGGCCGTTCCAGTTAATCGATCAAGGCCTGGTGAAAAGACTGGCGAAGGCTGGAATATATCTGAAGCAATCACGATGGAAGAGTCCTTGGAATTTTATACGCACAATGTCGCATATCAAATGTTTCGCGAACAAGAGCGTGGCGCGCTCGAGATAGGCATGAAAGCCGACTTCATAGTCTTAAATAGAAACCCACTCGCGATCGATCCAAGTGAGGTTTCAAAAATTTCCATTAAAGCCGTGTATCAAAATGGTTTGCAAGTAGGATGAATTTTTCCCATTTCTCTCAATTAACTCTTAATTGCCGAGAACACCATTAGTGCGTGCTAATGCTGTTGTAATTAAGGCAGTGATCAAAGAGGAATAGGTGTAGCCACTTGCCGCCATCAACTTTGGGTACATCGAAGTGCCGGTAAATCCAGGCATTGTGTTGATCTCATTAATAACAATTTTGTTGTTTTTTGTATAGAAAAAATCAACCCGAGCCAATCCACTGCAACCAAGTGATTGAAATGCTTGTACTGCCTTTGCTCGAATCTCTTCACTGGCAGAAGCCGGAATGTCAGCTGGAACATTTACGGTTGTCGCATCATCTAAATATTTTGCTTCAAAGTCATAGAACTCATATTTACTATCTATCACTATTTCGCCAACAACTGATGCCATGACTTCACCATCTTTTTCAAGAACTGCACACTCTAATTCGCGTCCAACAACCGCCTCTTCAATCATCACTTTGCGATCAAAAGTAAAAGCATCTATAAGGGCAGCCTCTAAGTCAGCGGCCGATTTAACTTTGCTAGTTCCACGACTTGATCCGCCCCGAGCGGGTTTTACAAAGACTGGATAGGCGATATCTTCACACTTTGATTTCCAATCAGATTTAGTAACGACGAGACCACCAGCCACTTTCATACCTGCAGCGGCAAAGATTGTCTTAGAAAAGGACTTGTCCATGGCCGCTGCCGATGCCATGACTCCACTTCCAACGTAGGAAATACCCGCAGTTTCAAAGAAACCTTGAATCGTGCCATCTTCTCCGTAAGGACCATGCAACGTTGGAAAAACCACATCAATTTTCATTAGTTTCCCGTCAACCGAAAAGCCATGAATATCAGCGACGATGGGTGTGAGACTCTCATCAACGGCTGGAAGTACCCCTTTGATGATTGATAATGGATAGTCACTGGGCAGCTGAACCCAGTTACCCGCCTTAGTAATTCCAATAAGGATGGCCTCAAATTTTTCTCTGTCCAATCCTGCTAAAACTCCGCCAGCAGATAGGCAGGAAATCTCATGTTCGCTACTTCGACCCCCACAGACAATGGCAACGGTAGTTTTTTTCATCGGATAAAGTTTTCTGATCGAGTAGTGATCTCCATTAAACGGTCAAAGGCCTGCATGGGAGTAACGCTACCCGCACAGACATCTGCAACGGCCTCAATCACTGGTACTTCAATACCAATTCGCTGGGCAATTTCAAGAACTGCGCCAGATGAGGCAACACCTTCAACTGTTTTAACGACTTGTTCTCGAGCAATCTCCATTGACCCAGTGCGCCCTAACACCTCACCGAAGGTTCGATTACGCGAAAGTGGTGATCCACAACTTGCCACTAAATCACCCATTCCTGCCAACCCTGCGGCGCTGAGGGGGTCTGCACCATAGGCGGCAGAGAGACGTGCAACTTCATTGAGACCACGAGTAATGACCATGGCCTGCGTATTTTCACCAAAGCCCATTCCGATCGACATACCCACAGCTAAAGCGATAACGGATTTGATTGCACCAGCAAATTCACAACCCAATACATCAATCGATGTGTAGACGCGATAGTAAGGAGTTGAAAATATCTTGGCGATTTTTTCAGCGTTAATCATCGTATGTGCTGCGACTACGGCTCCGGCGGGTTGTCGCAAAATTAATTCATTCGCAAGGTTTGGCCCAGTAATTATTGCTACGTTGTAAGTCCCCATGACTTCTTCGATTATTTGAGACATCCGTTGCAGGCTTGAAAGTTCAATACCTTTTAAAGTACTTATAAATAGGGCGTTGTGAGACGCTAAAGGTTTCCAGGTATTGAGGTTCTCACGCAGTGTTTGAGCCGGAATGGATAAGACATAGATTGATGAGTAATCGAAAGCCTCTTGTAAATTACTTGTCGCGCGCAAGCCAGTTGGTAAAACATTTCTATCTAGGTACTTCGAATTCGTATGCTTCTCATTAATCTCATCTACTACCTTTTGGTCCCGCCCCCAAATAAGAACATGATTGCCGGCATCAGCTAAGACTTGGGCCATCGTGCTGCCCCACTGCCCTGCACCAAAGACGGTTACTTTACTCATCGCTTCTTCTTAAAATTTCCAGTGCGTGGTAATTCTGAATTATGTGGATCAAAGATTTCTATAGGACGTTTTTCTCCGCGAAGCTCTTCAAGCAAGTCGGTGATTGCCCGCATTACAAAGGCCGTAGCCTCAGTTAATGCCACTGGGTCGTTCTCTTTGCCATACCAGTTCGACAAATCAAGTGGCTTGCCCGCTAAAATTTTGATGGGAGTGCGTGGAAAAAATTTAATCTTTCTTTCATACGTTGGCATTACTATCTGAGAACCCCATTGGGCTATGGGGATTACTGGGGATCTAGTTAAAATAGCAAGTCGTGCTAGACCAGTCTTTGCAACCATCGGCCAACCGAGCGGGTCTCGAGTTAATGTTCCTTCGGGATACACCCCTAAACAGTGGCCAGCCTCGAGTAATTTAACTGCGTGTTCTAGCGCTTTGGATGCATCTTTGCTCTCACGCACTACAGGTATCTGTCCGGCTGCAAGAAGAATTTTGCCAATCAAGGGAACCCTAAATACTCCCTCTTTGCCAATATATCGAGGTGCACGACCATTTCGAAAGAGAAAGTGGGTTAGAAATAAGACATCTAAATATGAGATGTGGTTGCTGGCCACGATTATTCGACCTGATTGGGGAATGTAGTGTGCCCCTCGCCACTCTTTCTTTCCGACTAAATTCAGCACAGGGATGACTATCTTCGTACAGATTTTAAAAGTTAAATTAGTGCCGAGAGGCTTGCCAGTTGGTGGAGCATAAGAAACCTTGTACTCCGTCATAGTTGCAATAATACTGCCGATAAAATAAAAACGGGGCCAGCTTTAGCTGACCCCGCCTCTATTAATGAGTTACTTCTTCTTAGCTGGAGCCTTCTTTGCAACAACTTTCTTTGCTGGAGCCTTCTTGGCAACAACCTTCTTAGCTGGAGCCTTCTTAGCAACAACCTTCTTAGCTGGAGCCTTCTTTGCCGGAGCCTTCTTGGCAACAACCTTCTTAGCCGCCTTAACGACAGCCTTAGCCTTAATAACTGGCTTTGGTTCTGGCTTTGGTGCAGGTCCGAGCTTGCGCTCACCTGAGATGACATCTTTCAAGCCCTTAGCAGGCAAGAAACGGGCCTTCTTTGAAGCCTTTATCTTGATTGTCTCGCCAGTGAATGGATTACGTCCCATACGTGCTTTGCGATCAACTTTCTTGAACTTGCCGAAATCGTTGATCATTACATCTTCGCCCTTTGAAAGTGTGCGAACGATTGTGTCAAAAACGATATCTACAGCGTGTGCTGCTTCTTTCTTGCTGTCGTTGAAGTGTGGTGACAACGCCGCAATGAATTGGGCCTTATTCATTGAATTCCCCTTATTTACGCGTAAATGTTAAGCGCTCGCTTAACGTGTTCTTAAACTTACGCGCCTATGCGGTGTGATGTGCTTATTCATGTAGGTGTGTCGCAATATTTATTTTTGCAAAATCCCTTAAAAATTAGCTGTTTTACGCATAGAAAACTCTCAATTAAGCCTCGAGAGTTCTATCTACTCACGCTCCACTGATAGATAATCAGTGATTTACGCCTATTATGCGCGCTTAAACGCGGATTGGAAGCGTTGCAGGCTTAAATTCTGGACGTGATTTCTCAAAACTATCGATGGAATCACTGTTTTTAATGGTTAAACCGATGTCATCCAGACCCTCCATTAATCGCCAGCGCGTGTAATCATCGATCTCAAATCCAAGAACTACGTCATTATATGAAACGCTTCGGCTCACTAAATCAACGCTGATCTGGGTTGTTGGATCGGCCTCAATGGCGAGCCACATCGCCTCAACATCGTTTTGATCCAAAATTACCGTTAAGAGTCCGCCTTTTAAGGAGTTGCCTCGAAAGATATCGGCAAAGCGGCTAGAGATAACAACTTTAAAACCATAGTTTTGCAGCGCCCAGACTGCATGTTCGCGAGATGAACCCGTACCAAAGTCAACACCAGTTACTAACACTGTTGCATTGCCATAGGCGGGATTATTGAGAACAAAATTAGGGTCATTTCTCCAAGCTGCAAATAAACCATCTTCGAAACCACTGCGTGATACACGTTTTAAATAAACCGCAGGAATGATTTGATCGGTATCTACATTGCTACGACGAAGTGGAACTGCGCTTCCAGTGTGCTTAATAAATTTTTCCATTGTGTGATCGCCCCTTTACAAATCTGCCGGTGATGAGAGTGTGCCGCGCAGCGCCGTTGCTGCAGCCACAAGCGGGCTTACTAAGTGAGTACGACCACCTTTGCCTTGTCGGCCTTCAAAGTTTCTATTTGATGTCGATGCCGCGCGCTCTCCAACGGCGAGTTGATCGGGATTCATGCCTAAACACATTGAGCAACCAGCATTTCGCCATTCAGCTCCGGCGTCGATGAATACTTTATCTAGACCTTCGGCTTCGGCCTCTAAACGCACTCTTGCAGAACCAGGCACAACTAACATGCGAAGCGTCGATGCAATTTTCTTTCCTTTAATAACGTGCGCTGCCGCTCTTAAATCTTCGATTCGACCATTAGTACAAGAGCCCAAGAAAACAGTGTCAATGGCTATGTTTTTAAGGGGCATGCCGGCCTCAAGACCCATATAGATCAAGGCACGCTCTGCCGCTCCTCGCGCCTCATCATCTTTTAAATCGGCAGGATTAGGAACATTTGAATTGAGAGGCGCACCTTGGGCTGGATTTGTTCCCCACGTTACGAAAGGTTCGAGTTCGTCGGCATTGATAGTAACTTCAACATCAAATTTCGCATCCTCATCGGTAAATAGAGTTTGCCAATAAGCCAACGCTGGATCAAAATTCTGCGGTGCATGTGGCTTACCTACAATGTAATCAAAGGTAGTTTGATCAGGTGCAATCAAACCTGCTCGAGCGCCGGCTTCAATAGACATATTGCACACTGTCATTCGCGATTCCATGGACAAAGCTCGGATCGCCTCACCTCGATATTCGATGACGTATCCTTGCCCGCCACCTGTACCGATTTTTGCAATTATCGCCAAAATAATATCCTTGGACGTCACGCCAAGTTTTAAAGTACCCTCAACATTAATTGCCATCGTCTTTGGTCGGGCTAATGGAAGTGTCTGTGTGGCTAAAACATGCTCAACTTCAGATGTTCCGATACCAAAGGCAAGGGCTCCAAAAGCGCCGTGCGTTGAAGTGTGCGAATCTCCACAAACGATTGTCATTCCAGGTTGCGTCAGACCAAGTTGTGGTCCAACTACGTGTACTACTCCCTGATCTTTATCTCCTAGCGAGTGAAGACGAATGCCAAATTCTGCGCAATTTGCTCGCAACGTATCAACTTGTAACTTCGAAACTGGATCAGCAATCGGTAGATCGATATTTTGAGTGGGAACATTATGGTCTTCTGTTGCAATAGTTAAATCTGGGCGCCGTACTGTACGGCCTGCAAGACGCAGACCGTCAAAGGCCTGTGGGCTAGTAACTTCGTGGATCAGGTGTAGATCGATATACAAAAGATCAGGCTCTCCTGCGGCGGCGCGCACAATATGCTCGTCCCAAATTTTCTCCGCTAATGTTTTAGCCATTAATCTTTACTCCTTCTATATTGCCATATCAAATAGTGGGATGCTAATATCACTCTATGGTCAGAAAGAATAGCGGAGTTGGCGTATTAGATAAAGCCGTAGCGATATTGAGCACGCTTGAGGCAGGTCCTCACTCATTAGCTGAGCTCGTTGCCGCAACAGGCATTGCCCGTCCCACGGCCCACCGATTGGCAGTGGCCCTTGAATTTCATCGCCTTGTTACACGCGACTTATCAGGACGCTTCACTATTGGTGCCCGCAGCGGTGAGTTAAGTTCAGCGGCAGGTGAGGATCGTTTACTCGCCGCCGCCGGCCCTGCCCTTGCCGCTTTACGCGATGCCACTGGAGAGAGTGCGCAGTTATATAAACGACAGGGCGATCAGCGCATCTGCGTAGCCGTTGCCGAGCGCCTCTCAGGCCTTCGCGACTCGGTTCCGGTAGGAAGTGCATTGACCATGTCTGCAGGTTCGGCCGCTCAAATTTTATTGGCATGGGAGGACAGTGAAAAAATCCACCGCGGTTTAACTAACGCTCGCTTTACCGCAGCCCAGTTAGCGGCAGATCGTCGGCGCGGATGGGCACAGTCCATTGGAGAGCGCGAAGCCGGAGTTACATCGGTGTCGGCCCCTGTAAGAGCACCGAATGGAAAAGTGATAGCTGCAGTAAGTATTAGCGGACCTATTGAGCGCTTAGGTCGCCAACCTGGCCGCATTCATGCAGCGGCCGTTGTCGCTACTGCTGCTCGCCTGAGTGAATATCTAATTCGCGAATAACTCGACCAATAACATCAAAGCCAAAGCCTTTACGCTGCAAGAGCGATTGAATACGGCGGATTTGAACATCGCTTTCCAATCGCGACATTGTTGAGTATTTTTTCATCGCACATGAAAAGGCCATTTGATACTCATCTTCTCCATCGATTTCATCTAAAGCAGTATCGATAGAGAGTTGATCAACTCCCCTAGTCCGAAGTTCACCGGCGATCATCCGCTTAGATAATTTCTTAGCGTTGTGTCGAGACTGTGTCCACGCTTTTGCAAACTCAGCATCATTTATTAATCCCGCCTCTTGAAGGCGATAGATGATTGCGTTGGCAACGTCATCCTCAATGCCGCGCTTTTTAAGATGAGCCAGGAGCTCACCCTTACTCTTGGCTCGCGTAACGAGTGCATTTAATGCGATCGTGTGTGCGAGTTCGTAAGGGTCAGCGCCATGGTCAACTTTTGTGAAGTTAAGGCTAATTAGAAATCAACCTCTGCTGCAGCCTCATCAATGGCTGCAATTAAGTCTGCATCGACCTGTACTGGTGCAAAGTGAGCGCGAATCTTGCTCTCAATATCATTTGAAAGATCTGGATTATCGAGAAGGAAGGTACGTGCATTCTCCTTGCCCTGACCAAGTTGATCGGCCTCATATGTATACCAGGCACCTGATTTCTTTACGATTCCGATGTCGACTCCCATGTCAATCAAGGAGCCCTCACGAGAGATACCAGTTCCGTAAATAATGTCGAACTCGGCCTGCTTAAATGGCGGTGCCATCTTATTTTTAACAACTTTAACTCGCGTGCGGTTACCAACGGCCTCTTGTCCATCTTTAAGCGTTTCAATTCGGCGAATATCTAAGCGAACTGATGCATAGAATTTCAACGCTTTACCACCAGTCGTTGTCTCTGGTGAACCAAAGAAGACGCCGATTTTTTCGCGCAACTGGTTAATGAAGATTGCAGTTGTCTTTGATTGATGCAGAGCTCCAGTAATTTTACGCAAGGCCTGTGACATGAGTCGGGCCTGTAGCCCCATATGCGAATCACCCATCTCGCCTTCGATTTCAGCGCGCGGAACAAGAGCGGCAACTGAGTCAACAACGACAAGATCGAGTGCGCCAGAGCGAATCAACATATCCATTATCTCTAGCGCTTGCTCACCAGTGTCGGGCTGTGAAACAAGGAGTGCGTCGATATCAACACCGAGCTTCTTTGCATACTCAGCATCAAAGGCATGCTCAGCATCGATAAAGGCGCAGATTCCGCCGGCTTTTTGTGCATTAGCGATTGCATGCAATGTAAGTGTCGTCTTACCTGAGGATTCCGGCCCGTAGATCTCTACGATTCGACCACGAGGTAATCCACCGATTCCAAGTGCGATATCAAGGGCGATTGAGCCAGTTGGAATTACTTCAACAATCTGGTTCGCACGATCTGACATCTTCATAACTGAGCCTTTTCCAAATTGACGTTCGATCTGGGCTAGGGCTGTGTCGAGCGCCTTTTGGCGTTCGGTGGTTGCTTTTTCTGCTGCAGCATCGTGCGCCTTATTATTTTTTTCAGTAGCCACTTCATTCCTTTCGATAGAACGTACCTGTCATTACGACAGTTCGTTTGGTCTTGGCCCAGAAGGTACGGAGACCCACCGACGGAGTTCACTACTGACCACAGAGGCTGTGGGCAGAGCGAGCGCGGAAGATGGAACCGCTCTGGTTGTACAGGGTTAGGATAACCGAACACCTGTTCGAAAGGTAGCAGGTGCCACTGACAGAGTTGAACGTGTCGCGCGAGGCTCAGAGAGAAGAGGGCGCTGCGTCAAAGACGTGTGAGGGATGACATATGTACTACCTCTCATTTACGCAACACTATTGTTGCCTAAATAGGAAAATTCTGGATACTCTTCGGCATAGAGGTGCATCCACTCAGCATGTGCCTGCCAACCAAAGGAATCGAATGCGCAAAATAAAAGCAACCATCGTATTTTTAGTACTTATTCTCACTGTAACTGCCTGCGGAATCGGTGGTTCAGATAGCCAATCGCTGACGGTCTATTCCGGGCGTAGCGAAGAGTTCATAGGCCCTTTCTTAGCCGATTTTGAAACTGAGAGTGGAGTTACACTCAATATCCGCTATGGAGACTCTGCAGAGCTCGCCGCTCAAATTTTAGAGGAGGGTGAAAACTCTCCGGCCGACATATTTATCTCCCAAGATGCTGGTGCTCTGGGAGCTGTGGCGCAGGCTGGATTACTTAAGAAACTGCCCAATGAACTTCTCTCACAGGTACCTGCCACATTTAGAGCCTCCTCTGGGCAGTGGGTGGGGTTGACGGGTCGAGCTCGGGTCTTTGCCTACAATCCAAAGACCGTCACCGCCCTTCCTACCTCCATTGATGATTTAACTGATCCATCATGGAGTTCGAAGATAGGAATTGCACCGACTAACGCATCTTTTCAGGCTTTCGTCACGGCGCTTCGGATTATTCGCGGGGATGAAGCTGCGAAGAATTGGCTAGACAAGATTGTTGCCAATAGCCCCAAATTATTTGAAAAGAATAGTCAAATCGTTGAAGCGATCGATGCTGGCCAGATCCAACTTGGTCTTGTTAATCACTACTACACCTGGGAAGTCTCTAAGGCGCTCGGGCGCGAAATAAATGTGGTAAATGGTTTCTTCGGGCCAGGAGATGCTGGAAATCTCATTAATGTTTCAGGTGCAGGGGTATTTAATACCAGCAAAAATCAATCTCTCGCAAATAAGTTAATTGAATACTTACTTACAGAGAAAACTCAGAAGAGATTTGTTTCAGAGACCCACGAATACTCGGTTTTACCTAATGTGACATCTCCAGCAAGTCAGCCAACTCTTAAAGAGATTGGTGCACCAATTGTTAACTTGGATTCACTTAAAGATCTCAAGCAAACACAGGAGTTGCTCATTAAAGTCGGGTTACTCTGAAAATTAAGTTCGACGCGATTGCCTCCAGAAGAGTTCGATCTGGAGGCAATTCTGGTTTCAAAAAAGATTTTTCCCTGAGTTTCACTGCGATTCTAGTGATTGCGATCGCCGCAATTCCATTGCTCTACCTCATCAAGCGGGGTAGCGAAATCGATCGGGCATCACTGACAAATTTACTGCTACGCGATCGAACTATTGAGATTTATACAACCACAATACTATTAGCCAGCATTGTTCTGCTCTTCTCCTTCATCGTTGGCTCAACATTCGCATGGCTCATTCACAACGTCACACTTCCTTTTGGCTCTCTGCCAATTATCTTGTCCGTGCTTCCGCTAGCCATTCCATCCTACGTTTTAACATATGCCTGGATCTCAATCTATCCCGGCTTTAACGGTTTTTGGGCCGCGGTCTTAGTTCTTACGCTGAGCACTAGTCCCTATGTAACTTTGGTGGCAGTTGCGAGTCTGCGGCGAATTGATTTTACCCAAGTCGAAGCCGGTCGATCGTTAGGCCTATCTCAACTGGCGGTGCTCCGTAGAGTTATCTGGCCACAGATGCGAGTAAGTCTTTCTGCCGGCCTACTCCTTGTCTTTCTCTATGTATTAAGTGATTTTGGCGCGGTATCTCTGCTTGGAGTCAATACTTTTACCAGAAATATTTATACTATGTATCGAGCTACATTTGATCGCAATGGCGCAGCCGTTATTTCGCTTGCTCTCATACTCCTTGCTATGTTCATTATTGCTTTGGAGTTTAGATTACGTGGTCGACGAACTGTGATTAAATCTAATGCTGGAATTGTTAAAACACACATAAAAATTTCAGTCGGTTGGCTTAGATGGCCATTACTTACTCTGATCTTCACTTATGCGCTCTTAGCCCTCGGTGTTCCATTCTGGGTTCTTACAACACGATTTATTCAAAACACTGAGAGCATCGATATTTCTTCTTTAATTTCAGCAACTTTTTCCACTGTGATTGCATCATTTGCCGGTGCAACTCTTGCCATGGTATTCGCACTACCGCTGGGCATTCTTCTGGCGCGCAGATCTGGCTTCATTCCAAAGTTGGCAGAGTCATCTATCTTGCTTACTCATGCCCTGCCCGGCGTTGTTATTGGCTTGGCACTCGTCGCCCTTAGCTCGAAGTTTCCCTGGATTTATCAGACATTGCCAGTGTTGGCATTTGCCTACGCCCTTCTCTTTTTGGCAAAGGCCGTTGGCTCTATTCGAGCCAGTCTGCAGCGAATTGCTCCTATCCTGCATGATGTCTCAGAAACGCTAGGAATAACAGGCTTAGCCGCCTTTCGGCGCGTGACCCTTCCCTTAGCTGCGCCCGGGATATTAATCGGATTTTTACTAGTGCTTCTTACTGCCATGAAAGAACTACCTGCGACTTTAATGCTGCGCCCTACCGGATACGAGACGCTGGCCACCGAGATTTGGGCGGCAACCTCCATCAGTAAATTTAACGAAGCAGCGCCATATGCTCTCGTTTTAATTATCATCGCAGCAATTCCTACATTTATACTTACCCGGCCGGACAAGTCGGATTCCCAAGCACAGAGTGAAGGGCTTATTCAATGACTTCACTTGAGGTAAATGAGTTAACCGTTCACTTCGATGGCAGACCTATTGTCGAGAGATTATCGATTGTAGTTCCATCGGGAGCTTTTGCAGCTGTGTTAGGACCTTCCGGCTGTGGCAAGACAACTTTCCTTCGCTCAATCGCAGGATTAATCACGCCCTCTTCCGGAACGATTCGCTTCGGTAAACAACTTGTTAGTATCTCCTCTCTTGTACTCCCGCCGAACAAACGTCACATCGGATATGTTCCACAAGAGGGAGGACTTTTCCCTCACCTTAGCGTTGCTGAAAATATTGGTTTTGGAGTGGGCAAAAGTGAGAAAAACGAAGTAGTCGATGAGATGCTCAATCTCGTTGGAATGAAAAATTTAGCTACAAGGAAGCCATACCAATTAAGTGGTGGGCAGCAAACTCGTGTTGCTCTGGCAAGAGCCCTTGCAATCAAACCGCAGATCGTACTTCTTGATGAGCCCTTTAGCGCCCTTGACGCCGCTTTGCGAAATGAGTTGCGCGAAGAGGTCTGCAATTTACTCAAGGAGAGAAAGACAACTGCGTTGATGGTTACTCATGATCGCGAAGAGGCGTTAGTTTCGGCCGATATCGTCGCACTTATGCGTCATGGACAAATCCTCCAATATGGAAGTTCACGAAGCGTCTACTCCAATCCGATCTCTCCTGAAATCGCGGTCAGTACCGGAGATGTTCTGCTCTTAAAGGCAGAGCGCGATGTGAGTAATTCAATTCGATTTGCTCTTGCACAGATTGATCTTAAAGGCGAGATAGAACTCGGCCAATTAGTTATCAGACCCGAGGAGATATTAGTTTCTGCAGAGCCATCGGCCGCGGCTTTTAGCGCCGTCGTTTCTAAGGTGGATTACTACGGACATGATGCCGTTCTTCAGCTTGTGTTAGATTCATGGCCGGATGAAGAGATCACGGCGCGTATTTCAGGACCACTCGGATTTAGCGTAGGTCAAAAACTCTGGGTTAAGCATGTCGGACCAATTCGTTGGTTTGAGCTTGCGCACAAGAAATAGGCATCTAGACGTACCCCTTGTTGATGGCGAAGTTAAGCCTACGAGTAAGGTTATGAACCTAGATTAGGATCGGGGTTCGCATGAAGGCTCTATTCAAAAGCAATCGCGCTCCAGGTTTAGATCTCATCGATGTGCCAGAGCCTGTCACAGGTGAGAACGATGTAAAGATCAAAGTTCTTAAAACCGGAATCTGCGGAACTGATTTACATATTGAGAACTGGGATTCATGGGCCAATACGAATCTACATCCCCCTTTCATTCCAGGTCATGAGTTCGTGGGCCGGGTAATTGAAATTGGTGCCGATGTAACAAGTATAAAAGTTGGAGAGCTAGTTTCTGGTGAAGGTCACATCGTCTGCGGTCTCTGCCGTAACTGTCGTGCGGGCCGACGCCATTTATGTATGAATGCAATTGGAGTCGGCGTACATCGCGATGGCGCCTTTGCCGAATTTGTTGTCATCCCTGAAAGTAATGTGTGGCTGCACCCACACGATATTGATTTAGAACTCGCCGCGATTTTTGACCCGCTTGGAAATGCCGTCCATACCGCTCTGAGTTTTCCAGTAGTTGGCGAAGATGTCCTAATAACAGGCGCTGGGCCAATCGGTCTTATGTCTGCAGCCATAGCTCGCTTTGTTGGTGCACGTTTTATAGTTATGACCGATGTTAATGAGTATCGACTGAATTTAGCTCGCTCAATGGGTGTGGATGCTGCGATAAATATTTCAACAGATGATGTTTCAACAACGATGAAGAAATTAGGAATGAAAGAGGGATTTGACGTTGCCTTTGAAATGAGCGGACATAAGTCTGCGATGCCGATGATTCTGGCCAATGTGGGACATGGTGCACGAATCGCCGCCCTTGGTCTACCAGCTGAAGCGATTTCTTTTGATTGGGCCAAAGTTGTAACTCATATGATTACGATTAAGGGTATTTACGGCCGTGAAATGTATGAGACTTGGTACTCCATGAACTCTATGGTGCAAAAAGGTCTCGATGTTTCGCCAGTAATAACTCATAGATTTGCAGCTAAAGAGTGGAAGAGCGCCTTTGAACTTGCCCGATCAGCTAACTGCGGGAAGATAATTCTGGATTGGAGTTAACGATGTCATCGATCCCTGAATTTATAGATGGTTTAAAAACTAAACTGGACAACCTGGAAAGCGCCGGTCTTTATAAACACGAGCGCGCTCTGACCGGTGCGCAACAAGTTCTTGTGCACGCAGGCGGAAAAAACCTTTTGAATTTCTGCTCAAATAACTATCTCGGATTGGCAAATAACGCTCAGGTGATTACTGCCGCTAAGGAAGCCTTAGATGAATTTGGATTTGGAATGGCAAGTGTTCGATTTATTGCCGGCACACAAACTCAGCACATTACCCTTGAAAATAAGTTAACCTCCTTTCTTTCTACTCAGGCAACGATACTTTTCCCTTCTTGCTTTGATGCAAATGGTGGTCTCTTCGAAGCGATTTTCGACGAAAAAGATGCGATCATTTCCGACTCTCTCAACCACGCCTCGATTATCGATGGTATTAGATTGTGCAAAGCACAAAGATTCCGCTATCAAAATCGCGATCTAGCTGATTTGGAGATTCAACTTCAAGCCGCATCTAAGGCAAACAATATTCTCATTGTTACCGACGGAGTTTTTTCAATGGATGGTTACCTAGCACCTCTCGTTGGAATCTGCGATTTGGCAGATAAATACGGCGCTTTGGTTATGGTTGATGATTCACATGCAACTGGATTTATCGGAGCTGGTGGAGCTGGAACTCCAACCTATTGTGGAGTTGAAAATCGAATCGACATTATTTCAGGCACTCTTGGGAAGGCGTTAGGCGGTGCATCTGGAGGTTTCATTAGCTCAAGACATCCAGAAATAGTGCAGATGTTGCGCCAAAAAGCCCGGCCGTATTTATTTTCAAACTCTGTGCCACCATCGGTCGTGGCTGGAACGATCGTAGCTTTGGATTTGATTAGTTCAACTCCGGAGCTAGCAGTAAAAGTTAAAGAAAATGCCCGCCATTTTCGAGCATTAATGGTTGAAGAGGGTTTTGATCTGATTCCAGGTGAACATGCCATTGTTCCTGTGATGTTTAGTAGTGAGCATTGTGCAGTTTCCATGGCTAAGGCCCTTTTTAGTCGTGGCATCTATGCAGTTGCCTTTTCATATCCCGTTGTTCCGATGGGTAAAGCACGGATTCGAATTCAGCTCAGCGCAAGCCATACTTTCGATGAGATTAGGGAGTGCGTTGCCGCCTTCGTTGACGCTCGTGAAGAGATCTCAGTTGAAATGCATGAGTAACTCTTTACTTGATGAGACTGGATCGACGATTTATGGGGAGAAATTCCTTTCAAAAGAGGCAACGTCTCTTATTGAGTTTGCGCGCGGCTCAGAAATAATCAACGGTGGTTTTGGCTACTTGAATTCCTACGGGCATGTCGATTCGAGCCAGCCTCGCCAGGCCTACGTTCAGTGCCGAATGATTCAAGTTTTTGGTCTTACACATTTGATGGGTCTGCAGGAGTCTTCTCGACTTTTAAAACATGGTGTGGATTCCCTTAATGATTTATTCTTCGACAATAAAAACTCAGGGTTTTTTAACTCCATTGATGCATCGGGAAAGCCGATTGGAATTTCAAAGCTCGGTTACGATCACATGTTTGTCCTGCTAGCCGCAGTTACTGCCACCGCTGCTGGAGTCGAAGGTGCACCAAAGCTCTTACAGCGAGCAGAAAGCGCCATTGATAGATTCTTTTGGGATCCTGAGAATGAAATGATGAATGATCAGTGGGATCTGGAATTTAGCACTTTGAGCGGATACCGTGGCATCAATGTAAATATGCATGCGGTAGAGGCACTCACGGCCGCCTTTGATCTAACTAAAGATAGTAAATACCTTGATCGGGCATTAGCAATTTGTAAGCGCACTGTAAATGAGTTTGCACGAAATAATCATTGGCTACTTCCAGAGCACTTCTCATCCAGTTGGAAGGTTGAACTGGAGTTCAATCACGATAATCCAGCAGATCAATTTCGACCTTATGGAGTCACAATTGGCCACTTATTTGAATGGTCCAGGCTTGTGATGCAGGTTGGATTACTTGTTAAAGGTCAAGCCGGTTACGAATGGATTGAAGAAGGCGCCAGAAAGCTTTACGAGCACGCTAAAAAATATGGATGGAGCGCAGATAATTCACCCGGCTTTATCTACACGATGGATTGGCAGATGCGACCAGTTGTTCACTCCCGAATGCATTGGGTAGCCGCAGAGGCGGTAATGGCAGCATATGTGCTCTGGCGAATGACAGGGGAAGAAAAATTTTTGATTGACTATGACCGTTGGTGGTCATTTATAGATCGTCATGTTATCGATCGAGAGTTTGGTTCTTGGCATCATGAACTTGATTCGCAGTTGCAGGTAATTGAAACTACGTGGCCAGGAAAACCTGATATCTACCATTCCCTCAACGCATGTCTACTGCCCTTACTTCCCTTTCAACCGAGTTTTATTGGTGCGGTGACTTCAATGGAAGTCAACGAGATGTAGTCTCCAGCACTGCCTTTAACACTAAATCAGGGTAATCCCACATTGGAGCATGGCCGCAGTTTTCTATCGTCAGCCACGTGCTGTGAGATGGCGCTAGAGAGCGCTCTTGTGAAGCGTCGGCAGGTAATGTGTTATCACTATCACCAAAGAGAATAGTTACCTGAACGCTCTCGGGAACCTTTGCATCGAAGCGTCGTCCTATCATTCCATCCCAAGTCGGAAAATAACTCCGACAGTTAACAATCGCAATGCTTGCATCAAAACATGTTTCGTAACTTAACTCTTGCCACTTTGGACTCACTCGTTCAAATCCAATCTTGCGCAACTGTTTCGACTTAAGCCCAACTTTAATGAAAGGTTTGAGCGATTTTGCTAAATAGTACGAGCGTGCTTCACTCGGCAATCGACCAGTAGCTGGAACTAACCACAATCCAGCAGGTGCCAGTCCTGTAACGCTCAATATTTGCTCAGGTCTGGACGCCGCCATTTCAAGTGCAATCCATCCCCCTAGCGAATTACCAACTACGTGAAATTTTTCAATCCCGTACTCACTTTTTACGTTTTCAAAAATCGCAGCCCCAAGAGATGCTGGGTCCATTGCTTGGCTCTTTGAATATGGGCTTTGTCCATGACCAGGCAAATCAACACTAATGACACGAAACTTTTTCGATAGCTCTGCGAGAATTGGTTTAAATGTGGTTGCAGCTGAGCCAAGTCCATGGATTAAAACAAGTGGTGGGCTTGTAGGATCAACTTCAGTAAGAACCGTGGTGAGTTTCATTTCTAGTACTTATATTTTTCTGTCTCTTTTGGATGAGCTTTACACACGGCTTTCCAAATCTGATCTGCTTCTATACCCATCGCTAGCGCCTCATTGACAGTTCTGCTCCCAAGTTCGGAGAGTGCAATGTCCATCGGAAAATGAGAACCTACTCCAAATGAAAGCGTTAAACGCTCTCGAAGATCAGATATGCGCACGGGAAATCAGTAACTCTGCCTGCAACCTCGAATTGTGCGCGGCTATAGGTTGAAGAACTTGTCCCATAAGCCACAGTAGGCAAACATGAGCAAGGAGTTGACTGCCTGTGATGAGTACCAACTCATTGGCAAACCTGCCCCACAATCGGTGCTCTCTTAATCCTAAAGCCCTGGTCAGTAGAGCTGGATCATGAATTCGCATATGTGCCAGCGCGGCATCGGTTGAGATCGCAATCGAAAGTATTTCTAAAGCTTCACAGGCATCAACCGCACTCTGTGCAATTGAAATTAAGCGCTCACATTCGGATTCACAAAGAGCTGCAACGACACTCTCCTTATCGCGAAAATGGTTATATAAAGTCGCACGAGAAACTTCGGACGTATCAGCAATTTCAATCATCGTCATATTGGCCAGGCCTACCGTAGCAATAAGCTCTTTAGTAGCAATAAGAATCGCACTGTGTGTGCGGCGATGTGTGTTTACTTGTGGTGCGTATTTATTAAGCGGCATCGACTACAGTAAGAACCACGCTCTCGTGGCTTGCCAATTCAATTGAAACATCGCTAAAAAGATCTGAGAGTGAAAGACCAAGAGCGGCACAGATTGCATTGAGAAGTTCGGAGGAGGCTTCTTTCTGCCCACGTTCGACCTCAGATAAATATCCAAGAGAGACTCGAGCCACACGAGCTACATCACGCAAAGTACGTGATTGAGAGGTGCGAGATGCGCGAAGAGTGAGACCGACGGCTTCACGGACAAGAACCATTGCGATACCCCCTCTCCTTAATAATCTAACTCGTTAACTTCGATGCCTAAGGATACGCGCAAATGTTGCAATCGCACTCGCTGTAGCTGCGTTTCTTATAGATTGACGCTCACCTGAGAGCGAAAGTTCGATTGTCTGGGAAACCGGACCCTCGATAGCCACCCAGACCACGCCAACGGGATGACCATCCAATGGATTCGGACCCGCTACTCCGGTCGTGCCAATTGCCCACGTCGTTCTAAATGATGCGAGTGCGCCTTGTGCCATAGCAACGGCAACCTGTTCACTAACTGATGTGTGCTCTGAGATTAGGGTCGGGTCCACGTGGAGGTGAGAGATCTTTATTTCATCACGGTATGCAGTAAGGCCCCCTACAAAAACATCTGAAGCCCCGGCGATTGTCACAATAGCCGAACTCACTGATCCGGCAGTTAAAGATTCGGCAGTGCTTAGGGTTTCATTTCGTTCGCGTAGGACATCAACTATCTCTGTTGCGAGCTCAATTATTTCAGATGAAAGCGCCACGTGTACCTACTTGCCTAGTTTGAATGCCGACTGTACATAATAAAAGCCGGTTACGATAGTGAGTATCACGGCGATTAGCATGAAGCCATCGCGAAACCAATATAGACCTTCGCCTAAAGGCAAAACATAGAAGCCAACCCCGAAATTTTGGAAAGTTGATTTAATTTTGCCGCCTTTGTTGGCAGCAATTACGCCTCGTTTGATAACGGCCAATCGGAAAAAAGTAATCCCAATTTCTCGAACTAAGATAACAATTGTGATCCACCACGGCAATCTATTTAAGATCGATAAAGAAATCATCGCAGTCCCAATCATAACTTTGTCGGCTACGGGATCTAAAAACTTCCCAAATTCGGTAATCGAATTTCGACTGCGGGCTAAATTACCATCCAAAATATCCGATAAGCCAAGAATGAAAAAAACAATCCACGATATGTACTGCCATACAGGATCATTTCCACCATTTTTAAACAATGTATATGCACCTACTGGCACAAAAAGTAACCGTGCTACGGTAATGAAATTTGGAGTTATGTAGTTTGGAAGCCTCATAAGGGTTTTGCCACCAGATCAGCGCCCATTGAATCAATTACCACCGCATCAACATACTGCCCAACAAGGAATTCTGTTCCTAAGAGCGTTGTCGAGCCATCGACTTCTGGACCTTGATGGGCAGCCCTTCCCTCTTGTAGTTCAGAATCTTCAATAAGTAAGCGGACATTTTCACCTATACGAGCTTGGGCACGATTGCTCACCATTTCATCAGCCAAAGAAGAGAGTGTTTCTAAGCGCTGGGCTATTACATCTGGCTCAATTTTTCCACTCAAATTAAGGGCTTCAGTATTATCTTCATCGGAGTAGCCGAAAACTCCAACTGCATCTAACTTCGCTTGCGTAATAAACGTTGCAAGTTCATCAAAGTCCTCTTGAGTTTCGCCCGGGAATCCAACAATAAAGTTAGACCTAATTCCAGCTTCTGGTGCAAGAACTCTAATTTGATGAATCAAATGTAAAAACTTTTCGTTATCACCAAATCGGCGCATTCGACGCAACACAGTGGGACTGGTGTGCTGAAAGGATAAATCGAAATAAGGCACAGTCTTTGGTGTTGCAATCATTGCTTGTATCAAAGTGGGGCGCATCTCAGCTGGTTGCAAATACGACAAGCGAATTCGCTCGACGCCCTCAATGGCGGCAATCTCAGGCAAAATCTTTTCCATCAACTGCAAATCACCTAGATCTTTTCCATATGAGGTGGTGTTCTCGCTTACGAGAAATAACTCCGTGACTCCATTGGCCACTAACCAACGCGCTTCATCTAAAATTTCATGAGGCCTGCGCGAAATGAAGGAGCCTCGGAAATATGGAATTGCACAAAATGAACAGCGCCGATCACATCCCGATGCAATCTTTAGCGGAGCCCATGGTGCATTTCCTAGGCGCTTCCGTGTGAACTCCTCAGTGGGACGGGTATCAGCACGATCAGAAGGTGCAATTGGCAATAGTGCACGCCGGTCTCTAGGTATGTGAGAAACATGTTTATTCCCATTCACGATGGATTGCAACCGCGCGGAAATATCTTTGTAATCATCAAATCCTAAGATTGCATCGGTTTCTGGCAAGGCATCTGCAAGTTCATTTCCGTAACGCTCTGCCATGCAGCCCACTGCCACTACAGCGCGCGTTGTGCCATGTCCTTTTAACGAGTTGGCCTCCAATAAAGCATCTATAGAGTCCTTTTTAGCCGATTCAATAAAGCCACATGTATTAACTAAAGCGACCTCTGCCAATTCAACATCATCGACTAAGCTCCAGCCATCGGCGGCCAAACGTCCAGCTAACTCTTCGGAATCGACTTCATTTCGTGAGCACCCTAAAGTGACGACAGCAACGGTGCGTTTCATTGGGCAAATCGTATCGGGTTATGAATCGACTCCATACGACACGCTAACCACAGCACCATTTACACCGATTGAAGGCAGCATTTTGCCATTTACCTGCAGATCTACTCCTCCTGCATTACCAACTTTTAAATCCAATCTCACATCTGTGGTGAATGTCTGTGTTGAGCCCTTAGAAATCACTCCACTAAATAACGTTCGGCCTGATGCATCAGAGACAAAGAGCCAGCTTTTTGCTCGGGCAGCACGTATAACAACTTCGACACCTGTTCCGGTTGAAAAAGAGCTTTGCACCGAGGGTTTTGCAGAAGCCGATGCAGAGACTGTTGGTGTCGCAGAGACCGTTGGTGATGCAGAGACCGTTGGTGATGCAGAGACCGTTGGTGATGCTTGTTCATTGATTGAAGTATTTGAAAGAACGATTTGTGCTACGGCGGCAAGAGCCAGTGAAATAACAGAGATCAGAAGTAAAGTCTTAAGGGAGACTTTGCGCTTATCTTTGGCTTTGCGCATAATATTATTTTCAACCAAAAGCTCTTGCATAGTTCGTTTTACACTAGCTTGCTCCTCGTCAAAAACTCGTATGAACTCCTCTTCGTTTGCCCCTAATTTTCGCGCAATATTTCGCACGTGTCCTCGAGCGTACGTATCGCCACCACAATGTGAAAAATCATTATCTTCAATTTCACGTAAAAGAGCGGTTCGAAGATTAGTCAGAGAAGCTAAATCCTCAATTGAAAAAGAGGCGTCTTTGCGTGCCTTACTTATCATTGAGCCGAGCGTCATAAAAGAATCCCTAAGAATATTTGTGCGGAGGTCAATGGTTGATTCTAGAACTCAACTCGCTCTTAGCGATAGATATAAAGGTCGGAACAAAGGGTTAATTCGGAATAAAATCGCATGGTTAGCCGCTTTTAGTAGTCACGAAGGGTTGCAAGTACGGAATCCAACTCATCGGGCCTGACCATAACCGTACGAGCTTTCGAGCCTTCGGACGGACCTACGATTCCCCGTGACTCCATAAGATCCATCATGCGTCCAGCCTTTGCAAATCCAATTCGTAGTTTCCGTTGAAGCATCGATGTAGAACCAAACTGTGTTCCAACAACGAGTTCGACAGCTTGGCAGAGAATATCTAAATCATCGCCAATTTCTTTATCAATCATCTTTGGGTGGCTCATAGGCACCGTGACATCATCGCGGTATCGTGGTTTGAGTTGTTTCTTCACATGGGCAGTTACGGCTTCAATCTCTCGTTCAGAAACATACGCGCCTTGAATACGTACTGCACGACTGGAGCCCATCGGAATAAAGAGTGCGTCACCTTGGCCAACTAATTTTTCAGCCCCGGGAGTATCCAAAATTACGCGGCTGTCGGCTAATGAACTTGTTGCAAAAGAGAGACGTGATGGAACGTTTGCCTTAATTAGACCCGTAACAACATCAACTGATGGTCGTTGTGTTGCCAGAACTAAGTGAATTCCAGCCGAACGGGCTAGCTGGGTAATACGTACAACTGACTCTTCCACCTCTTTAGCTGCAACCATCATCAAGTCGGCAAGTTCATCGATAATAATGAGCAGATATGGATAGG
>CAYHOY010000015.1:0-43640 GCA_964358665.1 uncultured Candidatus Planktophila sp.
GGTGTGGTGGAAGATTTACTAGTTGATCGTGCATTTGTGAGTGATCCGCAAGAAGCCTCAATGATTGCGGCATTAAAGGATATTCAACCGACTTTGCCGCATAGTGTTTTAAATGCACTGGCTGCTGCAGCTTTGGCTCGAAGCGTGCATGTTTCATATGCAGATATTCAAAGTGCACTGATTGATTTCCATCCTGGTCGGCACCGCATCGAATCAATATTAAATTCAGATGGAGTTTCATGGATAGATGATTCGAAAGCGACTAATCCTCATGCCGCTTCTGCCTCAATAATGTCGCACCTTTCTGTGGTGTGGATAGCTGGTGGACTCGCAAAAGGCGCTGACATGGACTGGCTCGTCGAACGGACGAAGGATCGGATCAAAGCAGTTATATTGATCGGTCAAGATCAAATGTTGATTGAGTCTGCATTATTGAAAATTGCGCCTGCGATACCCATAGTAAAAATTGATATTGACCACACGAAGGGTGAATTATCTAATTTTCTAATGGAGAGTGTCGTAAAAGCCGCGCAAAAATTTGTCGCATCTGGGGATACGGTTTTATTGGCACCGGCTTGTGCATCCATGGATCAATTTATTTCATATGCCGATAGAGGAGATCGATTCGCCGCGGCGGTAAGAAAACTGGTTGCCAATGAAGCATAAAGCGAAAGAAAATGTTTTTACTAAGCCAATCAATTTGTACTACATGTTAATAGGGAGCACCCTTGCTCTGAGCGCATTAGGTGTGATTATGGTCTTTTCAGCTTCTTCTATTCACTCATTAGATGCCAAGGGCTCCACATATGCGATCGTCATTCGTCAAATACTCTTTCTTCTAATCTCAATGCCAATAGCATGGGTATTATCGCGATTGCCTTTGAGGCATTGGAGATTGATAGCGCGTTTTAGTGCAGTTGCCTCTATATTACTTTTAATTTTGGTTCAAGTCATTGGTAAAAGTGTCAACGGAAATCACAATTGGATTAGTCTAGGTTTCGTAGACGTTCAGCCAAGTGAGATTGCAAAATTCCTCATGATTTTGTGGGCGGGTTTCATTTTATCAAAGCGCGAAAATTCCGGAACAGTACAAGCAAATGTAATCACTTTAATTGCACCCATCTTCGCGTTGTGCATTCTTTTAATTTTGTTAGGAAACGACCTTGGAACCGCCTGCGTTTTCGCCTTTATTTTGGCGGGATTGCTATGGGTTTCAGGGGTTCGCTTAGGTATTTTTGCCGGTCTCATTAGTGTTGGCTTTGCAGGCATAGCGGCTCTTATAGTAACTGCGCCTTATCGCATGCAGCGTTTTGCAGTTTTGCTCAATCCTTTTGCCGAAGAGCAGTACAAGAACTCAGGGTGGCAACCAGCACATAGCATCCTTGGACTGGCTAGCGGTGGTCTATTTGGCGTCGGACTCGGAGCAAGTCGGCAAAAGTGGGGAAATTTAGCTGAAGCCCATACCGATTTCATTTTCTCTGTAATTGGAGAGGAGTTAGGTCTTTTTGGAACTCTATCTACTCTGGCATTGCTTACAATTCTACTCTTCTCAATCTTTAGAATTGCGCTGAGAGCAAAGGACCCTATGGTTCGATATGTGAGCTCTGGAATCGGATGCTGGTTAGCAATACAAGTCATTCTTAATATCGGTTCAACATTGAGTGTTCTTCCAGTAGTTGGAGTTACGTTGCCATTTGTTTCATACGGCGGTTCGGCACTTGTTGCAACGTATATGGGAATTGGTTTTGTAATTGGAGCGGCACGACGAGATCCTGAAATATTTGAAAGTATAAGAAAGAGTGAACATAGATGGCTACGGTAGTTCTAGCAGGCGGTGGCACTGCCGGCCATATAGAACCAGCTCTTGCAGTAGCACGTGCCTGGAAGTTAGCGCACCCGGATGATGTAGTGGTTTTTATCGGAACAAAAGCTGGTCTTGAAAATAAACTTGTTCCTTCAGCCGGGTTTACTCTGGCTCACATTCCTAAAGTCCAAATCTCTCGACGTCCCTCACTTTCTTGGTTTCGAATCCCTTTTGATTTATTCCGCGCGGTGGCAAGTTCCCGGATAATCTTGAAAGATGCTCAACTTTTGATTGGTTTTGGTGGGTATGTCAGTGCACCAGCTTATTTAGCTGCACGAATAGCAAAAACTCCGATTCTCATCCATGAGGCAAATGCCAAACCAGGGTGGGCTAATCGTTTAGGGGCGAAGTTGACTCCATATTTAGCCGTTGCCAACCACGTTGATAAGGGGGAGTTTTCCAAAGCTCTCATCACTGGTCTACCTCTTCGCTCCGATGTTTCGGAGGCTTTTGTAGCATCGCGTCTTGATTTTCCAGGGGCACGTTTAGCAGCTAAGCGACGGTTGGGTTTTAACGAAGAAAAACCTCTAGTTTTTATAATGGGGGGATCTCAGGGCTCGATAGCGATAAATAAAGTTATTGAAGAGAGCCTTCCAAAACTTTTAGCTAAGGGAATATCCATTTTGCACTCAACTGGGAGATTGAATTCATTGCCAAAGGAGGTAGACGGTTATCGCCCAGTTACCTATGTTGATGAAATGGGTGATGCTTATTTGGCTAGCGATCTTGTTATCTCCCGCAGTGGTGCGGTCACGTGTAGTGAGTTTAAAGCTCTCGGACGCTACGCTCTTTTTGTGCCGCTACCAATTGGTAATGGAGAACAGTTTTACAATGCGCGCTCCCTCATAGAAGAATCACGCGCTGAAGTAGTGGAACAATCAAATTTCAATGCTCAATATCTTCTGGCCCACATAGATAATCTGCTTAAAAATGCATCAAAGTCGCCAGTAGATGGTTCGGATGCAGATCTTGCCGCAGCTGAAAAAATTGTGGCCTTCGGTGAGTTTGCGGTATCACAACAATGAAACCAACTTTGCAATCTCTCATTGGTAAGCGAGTTCATTTTATTGGAATTGGCGGCGCGGGCATGAGTGGATTAGCACGAATCGCGCTGTCACATTCGATACAGGTGAGTGGCTCCGATTCGACAGAATCCTCTGTCGTAAAAGCATTGGTGGCGCTCGGCGCAAAAATTTCAATTTTGCACGCGGCGATCAATGTCGAAGGTGCCGACTTGGTCGTCTACTCAAGTGCGATATCACCTACTAATCCAGAGCTCATCCGTTCTCAAGAGTTAGGTATTTCAACCTTGCCTCGCGCCGCAGCACTCGCAATATTAATGTCTGAATCAATTAGCGTGGCAGTTGCCGGAACGCACGGGAAAACAACAACTTCTTCGATGCTTGCAGTTGCTTTGCAATCCTGTGGAGCCGATCCATCGTTTGCAATAGGCGGGACGATTACAGCATCGGGCTCGAATGCACACCGTGGAACTGGGCAAATTTTTGTAGCCGAAGCCGATGAATCAGATGGCTCATTTATTGAATACCATCCGTTCGCTGCAATTGTTACAAACGTTGAGCATGATCACGTGGATTTTTTTCAAACGCCGGAAGCTGTTGAGAAAGCTTTCGCTCTTTTCGCCGCAACAATAAAAACTGGTGGATTCTTGACCTACTGCGCCGATGATCCTGGCGCGAGAGCGCTGGCAGAAAAGATCGAGGTGATTACTTGTATCTCATATGGCGTAGGAGAAGAGTGCGACTTGAAACTCGACACGATTGAATTGTTAGCCCTTGGCTCAAGTGCACGAGCGATTTGGCATGGAAAAAGTATTGGAACTATTAATTTGCAAGTTCCCGGACATCATAATCTGCTTAATGCTGCTGCCGCCCTAGCTACAGGGTTGCAACTTGGATTCAACGCACCCGATTTATTGCAAGGTTTACATGTATTTCGTGGAACAGGACGACGTTTTGAGATCAAAGGCACCGTGCACGGAGTTCGAGTCATCGATGATTATGGACACCATCCAACGGAGATCGATGCGACCCTTCAAGCGGCGCGTCGATTTGCCGATGGTGGCCGTTTAATAGTTATATTCCAGCCACACCGTTATTCGCGCACTGTCGCATTCGCCCAACGGTTTGCGGATTCACTTTCTAAGGCAGATCGAATAGTGGTTTTAGAAATTTATGCAGCCAGTGAAAAACCAATTATGGGTGTTTCTTCACAAATGATAACCGAGTTAATGGAAAACGGTGAATACGTCCCAAATTTTGTTGAAGTTACAGATAGCGTTATCGACTCGGCACAACCTGGCGATGTCATAGTCACTTTAGGCGCAGGAGATGTTAGCTCGCTCGGGCCTATTATTGTCGATGGACTGATTCGACGCTTTGGGTAAATGAAGCGACATCGCATAGGTATTGCAATTGCAATTTTTGTATTTGTTGTGGCCGCTTATGTATTAGGTTGGTCGACACTATTGACCGTGAGTTCTGTAGAAGTAACTGGTACTAAAACTCTAATCACCACTGAAATTAAGGTGGGAGAAAGATTAGCTCGTGTAGAACCTAGATCCATCGTCGCCGAACTTGGAAGAATTAAGTGGATAAGGAATGTGGAAGTTTCAAGAAATTGGATTAGTGGGAAAGTGACGATTGCCATAGTTGAGAGAACACCCATTGCCATATTTAATGAGCAAGTAATTGATGAAGAAGGTGTGAGTTTCCCTCTGCTTAATCAAAACATTCAGGGACTTCCACACATTCAGGCGATGGATATCGATGCAGCCATTGTGGCTGCAAATTTCTATAATTCACTTCCAAAAGATTTCGCCGATGCTATTACAACACTCAAAGTTATGACCGGGGATTCATACTCTCTCGATATGAGTCAAGGAAAGAGATCCATTGAACTTTTGTGGGGACAAGATGGAGAAAACGCATTAAAAGTAAGGGTTTATAGAGCTCTGATAGCGAGACCTGAAAATATTGAGATTATTCGAATAGATCTATCAGCCCCTCATGCACCAATAGTGAAATAGAAATTCGACACGATAAAAATATATCGGTCCGGTATTTGCTTAAGGCGCGCTGGCACTTTACGTTCGCCCTATATAAAAGTATTGAATTATAAGGCTCAAGTTGAGGTTTATAGTTCCTGAGGAGGATAAACGTGGCTTCACCGCAGAATTATTTAGCAGTCATCAAGGTTGTAGGAATTGGTGGCGGTGGAGTAAATGCAATTAATCGAATGATCGATGTTGGCCTAAAAGGTGTTGAGTTCATTGCAATTAATACAGATGCACAACATCTACTTATGAGTGATGCCGATGTGAAATTAGATATTGGTCGTAAGACAACTCGTGGTCTTGGAGCCGGTATGGATCCAGAAAAAGGACGTGCTGCAGCCCTGGATCACGTCGATGACATTGAAGAGATTCTTCGTGGTGCCGATATGGTTTTCGTTACTGCGGGCGAAGGTGGCGGAACCGGAACTGGTGCTGCTCCAATCGTAGCTAAAATTGCGCGAGATCTTGGAGCCTTAACAATCGGAGTTGTAACACGTCCGTTTTCTTTTGAAGCAAAACTCCGTGCAACTCAGGCAGATGCTGGAATTGAGGCGTTGCGCAGTGAAGTCGACACACTCATTGTTATCCCGAATGATCGCTTACTTGCAATCTCAGATCGCACAATAACTTTGGCAGATGCCTTCAAGAGTGCTGACCAAGTTTTACTCTCAGGCGTCCAAGGAATAACAGAGATAATTACTCAACCAGGCTTGATTAACTTGGATTTTGCCGATGTTCAAGCTGTGATGTCGGGCGCGGGCTCTGCACTGATGGGAATTGGTTCTGCGCGGGGTGAAAACCGTGCACTTCGAGCAGCTGAGTTAGCAATCTCATCACCATTACTTGAAGCATCTATCGATGGCGCAATGGGAGTTTTACTCTCTATTTCAGGTGGTTCGGATTTAGGGTTATTTGAAGTTAATGAAGCCTGTGAATTAGTTCAGTCGGCAGTGCATCCAAATGCTAAATTTATTTTTGGAACAACTATTGATGATGCTTTAGGTGATGAAGTGCGCATAACTGTCGTTGCTGCGGGCTTTGAAGGTGGCGAACCTAAGCGAGTTGCAACTCCGGTAATAGATGCCTCTACATTGGGTGGTAATGCAGATCCGCTTTCGGCAAATGATCCACTTTCAGTTGCACTAGAACTTGGAGATGAGCCAACGCCTCGCCGCCGCGTAACATTCGAGGAGTTAGTTAATGAAGATGAAATCGACGTTCCAGACTTCATGAAGTAGGTTTTTTGCCTTCGTTATTTACAGATAGGCGCGGGGGAGTAAGTCTTGCGCCTTATGACTCATTGAATTTTGCGTTTCATGTTGGAGATAATCGCGATTACGTCATGGAGAATCGCGCATCACTCTCATTGCCAGTGTCGGCTATTCAGTTTATGAATCAAAGCCATGGTGATGAAATCGCAATTGTGAATGCCTTTTCGGAAATTGAACCAACGTGTGATGCACTCATTACGACTACTCCAGAATTTGCCGTAGCGGTTCTAGTTGCAGACTGTATTCCACTTTTACTCTCATCATCTAATGTTGTTGCAGCGGTACATGTCGGCAGAAAGGGATTAGTCAACAGAATTACATTGAAAGTGATTGCTCACATGCGTGCTCTAGGTGCAACTTCAATTCATGGTCAGTTAGGAGCCTCTATCTGCGGAGAGTGCTATGAGGTACCTGCAGATATGGCTGAGGAGGTTACGCGTATACACCCACGTGCTTTTTCTAAGACCAGAGTTGCAACTCCTGCCCTTAATTTACCGCGGGCTTTAATTGCTGATCTAACAAGTGCCGGAATAAGCTATGAAGCTACGTCGGTCTGTACCTTCGAAGATCACAATTATTTTTCTTATCGTCGCAACCCAACTACCGGCCGTTTCGCTGGAATTGTCTGGCTATGAATCGATTTCTTGAAATTGAAGGAAATTTGCACGCTGTTCGCGAACGGATTTCGAAAGCGGCAATCCATTCGGGAAGAGATGTCACTGACATAACTCTGATTGCAGTAACTAAGAGTTTTCCAGTCAGCGACATAGAGATTCTTAAGGCGTTAGGAATAAACAATTTTGGGGAGAACAGAGATTCTGAAGGAGCGCCTAAGGCCGCCTCAGTTAATGGGATATGGCATTTTCAGGGGCAGATTCAAAGTAATAAACTGAAGTCAATCTGCTCATGGTCTCAGGTTATTCATTCGCTAGATGATTTAAGACATTTTAAAATGATTGAAAAATTTGCAACTCATGCTAAACAAATTTTTTTACAAGTAAACCTGGATGGCTCTAAAAATCGAGGAGGGGCGCAAATCCAGGAACTCTTCGAATTAGCCCAGGCTATCGAGGCTAGCTCACTTCACAATTTGGCAGGTTTGATGGCTGTTGCCCCACTAGGAGGCAATCCGAATCTGGCATTTAGTCGACTCCGCCAGGTGCACTTGGATTTTCTTAAAGATTTTCCCGAGGCAACTGGCCTCTCGGCCGGTATGAGCAATGATTTTGAAGAGGCTATCTCACACGGGGCGACACATGTACGCATTGGTAGCCAAATCCTCGGTTCTAGGTAGACCGACAGGTACCGTTTATACATGGCTAATGCAATTAAGCGTGTCGCAAATTATTTAGGTTTGATGGATGATCCAGAGTTCGACACTCCTGTTGGATCAAAACTTCCATCGCTTCCAGCCTCCGGCGAGGGCGCAGTGAAAGCTCGTCCACCCCGCACCGTTTCCTCTGTCGTCAGGTCCAGTAATGAGATAGCGCCGCAACTCGATCTTCCAGTGTTAGATCGCATCATTACACTCCATCCACGTTTTTATAATGAAGCGCGAATAATTGGCGAACATTTTCGTGAAGGCAATCCTGTAATCATTAACTTAACCGATATGGACGAGTCCGACCACAAGCGCTTAGTCGACTTTGCAAGCGGACTGGCCTTCGGGCTTCACGGGACAATCGAAAGAGTCACTAAGAAGGTTTTCTTGATTTCACCAGCCAATCTCCACGTTAGCTCAGAGGACAAATCCACGGCCGCACAAGCCAGTTTTTTTAATCAGAGCTGAGTAATTCATGCAGATTGGTTCGTTGTTAGCTAGCATTCTCCAATTATTTCTCTTTGCCCTACTTGGTCGTTTAATTCTTGATTATGTTCGTATGTTTGCCCGAAACTGGAAGCCAAGTGGACTCACTCTGTATTTAGTAGAAGCAATTTACGCCGTCACTGATCCACCTATGCGCTTTGTCGGTCGTTTTATTCCACCACTTCGTATTGGTGCTGTCAGTTTAGATATGAGCTTTATTGTGCTCTTCTTTGGTGTTCAGCTTTTGATGGGCTTACTTAGAGGGATTTAGTAAGCATTACAGCTAAACCAATCTCACTAGCCTCCACAGTAATTGATTCATCGCGCACCATTGAAATTGCTAGAACCTCATCCTGAATATGTGCCTGATCACTTTCAATAGCGTCAATGATTTCAGGAGTTGCATTCCACAAAATATCAATTCGATCTGATATTTCAAAGCCGTCACTCTTGCGGCGCTCTTGAATAAATCTAATAACTTCGCGAGCATGTCCGGCCAAGATAAGAGTTGGGGTAAGTGAAAGATCTAGTGCAACACTTTCACCTTCATGAGATGCAACCATCCAGCCACTTTTTGGAACCTCTGTAATTACAACGTCACCCAATTCGATTTCCCATTGAGCAACTTTTGTAACTCCTTCGCTGCGAAGAGTTCTGACTAAGGCGGTTGCATCAGAGGTGGCTATTACCTTAGCAATCTCTTGAACCGCACCGCCAAATTTTGCACCTAAGCTCTTAAAGTTTGCCTTGATTGAGATATCTACTAAGTCACCATCGGCATTAGCAATGTCTTCAAGGGCTATGACATTGAGCTCGTCGGCTATCTGTTCGCGCATCTGCGTAGGCAATGATGCCCACCCGCTTGCAGCGATGAGGGCTCGACCTAATGGTTGTCGAATCTTGATTCCAGATTCAGCCCGTGAAGAACGTCCAAGTTCAACAATTCGACGTGTCAAAGCAACTTGATTTCCAAGTTGATTGTTAATTGCCGTCTCATCTGCAACCGGGAAGTCGGATAGGTGAACAGAGATCACCGTGGAGAGATCGTTCGGACGCACAAGCTCTTGCCAAACCTGTTCAGTGATAAAGGGAACCATTGGAGCTAGAAGTTGAGTCAAGGCTACGAGACATTCGTGCAATGTTGCCATTGCCGCTACTTCTCCATCCCAAAAACGGCGACGGGATCGACGCACATACCAGTTGGAGAGATCATCTATAAATCGAGCGAGAGAGCGTCCAGCAATTTGAGAGTCGAATTCAGTCAAAGCTTTATCAACTTCGAGAATCAAAATATTGAGTTCAGAGATAATCCAACGATCCATTAATGAGCGTTCGGATAATGGAGGAGTTTGGGTTAAGTCAAAGTTTGAAGCCTTTGCATAAAGGGCATGAAATGAGACGGTATTCCAATAGGTCAGCAAAGTTTTGCGCACGACTTCATTTATTGCATCGTGGCCAACTCGTCGTGCAGCCCATGGTGAGCCCGCTGCCAACATGTACCAGCGAACGGCATCGGCACCATGTTGATCCATAAGCGCCATTGGCTCCAAAACATTTCCAAGATGCTTACTCATCTTTCGACCATCTTTATCTAGAATATGTCCAAGGCAGAGGACGGTTTTATATGAAGATTTATCGAAGACCAAAGTTCCAATTGTCATGAGTGTGTAAAACCAACCACGTGTTTGGTCGATTGCTTCACAGATGAAATCGGCAGGGTAAGAGGCTTGAAATTTCTCAACCGAACCCTCGACATGAGGGTAACCCCATTGTGCAAAAGGCATAGCCCCGGAGTCATACCAGCAGTCGATAACCTCAGGAACTCGAACCATGGTTAAAGCACACTCCGAACATTTTATTGTGATGTCATCTACAAACGGGCGATGAGGGTCAAGGTTAGAAAGTTCTTGGCCAGATAATTCACTTAACTCCTTTAATGAGTCGACACAAATTTCATGCTTATTTTCACAACGCCAGATTGGTAATGGAGTTCCCCAATATCGATTTCGAGAGAGCGCCCAATCGACATTGTTATTGAGCCAGTCGCCGTAACGCCCATCCTTAATCGTCTGAGGATGCCAATCAGTTGCGGCATTTTCGCGTAGAAGAGCCTCTTTAATCGACGTTGTACGTATGTACCAGGAAGGCTGTGCGTAATACATGAGGGCGGTATGGCAACGCCAGCAATGCGGATAAGAGTGCTCAAATGGTTGATGTTTATAAAGGGCTCCGCTCGCCTTTAATTCGCGCACCAAAACCTTATCGGCATCTTTAAAAAACATTCCACCAACAACGGGAACCTCGGGGAGAAAATGTCCATCTGGGGCGATCGGATTTACAACAGGAAGTCCATAGGCACGGCACGTTGCTAAGTCGTCGGCCCCAAATGCTGGCGATTGATGCACTAATCCAGTGCCATCCTCGGTAGTGACGTATGCCCCAAGAACAACAAAGTGCGAATCTGGAATTTCTACATAATCAAAGGGGCGCTTGTACGTAATGCGTTCCAAATCTCTGCCAAGGAGCCTCTTAATTACTTTTTTATCGCCTTTTACACTTTCAGTCAACGCCTCGGCGACTACTAACACCTCGGTCTTTTCATCTACCGAAACCTCGAGAACTATGTAGTAGACATTTGGATTAACTGCAATTGCAGTATTTGATACCAAAGTCCAAGGCGTTGTCGTCCACACAAGTAGAGATGCATTTAGTTGCGCGAGCTCTCCCGAAGTAATTGGAAATCGAACGTATACAGATGGGTCAGTAATAGTTTCATAACCCTGCGCTAGTTCGTGATCTGATAACCCCGTTCCACAGCGCGGACAGTATGGAGCAACTCGATGATCTTGTACCAATAAACCTTTTTTCCAAATCTCCTTCAGTGACCACCACACACTTTCGACATATTGTGGTGACATCGTCCAATATGCTTGATCGAAATCTACCCAAAAGCCCATTCGATTCGTCATCTGACTAAATGCACCGACATACCTTTGCACTGACTCTCGACACTTTTCATTAAAAGCGGCAACTCCAAAATTCTCGATATCACCTTTGCCAGCAAAGCCAAGCTCTTTTTCAACGGCGATTTCTACTGGTAAGCCATGACAGTCCCATCCCGCCTTGCGCGTGACGTAACGGCCCTTCATAGTTTGAAAGCGCGGAAAGACATCTTTAAATACACGAGCTTCAATGTGATGAGTCCCAGGCATTCCATTAGCTGTCGGTGGGCCTTCATAAAAACTCCACGGCAATTCACCAGAACGCGCTTCTACGGTTTTGTGGAAAATCTCGTTTTCTGCCCAGAAAGTGAGAATCTCACGTTCAACTGCAGGCAAATCAACGGATGCAGAAATGGGGCGAAATGACATATGAACCTACCTCCGAGAAGAAAACCTGGAGGGACGAACTCTGCTATCGCAGATTTCGCGGTACCACCCGCCTTGCGCAACGCTCACGCCACTCTTAATCTAACTAGGGCCGGTTCTAGATGAGTTTTCACTCACTTCTTCCGGCAGGCTCGTGAGGTGATAGCCCCGTCAATGCCGCTCATATGTTAGTTCTCTCAGTCTAGGCCATTCCTGAGCAAAAGATTGCACGTGGCGCAGTTGGTATACCTGGCGCATACGGAATAAGGTTCGCGTCATGTCCAAGAAGTCCGTAAAGAAAGCCGTTGCCACTAAGGCCGTTGCAGCGAAGACACCTGTAAAGGCGGCCAAAAAAGCGGTAGCTAAGAAAGCGGCAGTTAAAAAGGTCGCAACACCCAAGAGCACAGTAAAAAGTATCCCTGTGAAAAAGGCGGGCAGTAAAGCATCAACTACAAAGACCACTCTTACCGTCGATGAAAAATCCCAAACCGTCTCAGTTTCAACGGTAAGTACTGCCGTTATAGCGCCGGTAATTGAACAACGTCGTCTGGTGATGCCACCCCCACCTCGTCCAGTAAAGAACGGAAAGAAAAGTGCGCCTCTAAAGCCGATTAGGAGTGCCCCCACACCAGTCGTGGTCAGCGATTCTGAATCACCCTGGAGCGCGGCTGAACTTAAGGCGGTCCGCACTGACATTGTCATTGAACTCGAGCGTTTACGGAGAGAGTTAGCAATAGTCGAACTTGAAATGGACTCACTCATCCAGGAGTCTGGTGAAGGCGCTGGCGATGATCAGGCCGATGCTGGTACTAAGACCTTCGAGCGCGAACATGAGATGTCTCTCGTTATTAATGCTCGCGATATGGTTTTACAGACCGAGCGCGCTCTAGAGCGCATTGATTCGAAACGCTATGGAAATTGCGAAGAGTGCGGAAATGCAATCGGGAAAGCCCGATTACAAGTCTTCCCTCGTGCAACACTCTGCATGCTCTGCAAGCAGAAGGAAGAACGGCGCTAACTGTGCAAAGGTGGCGGACACTTTTAAGTGTTGCCTGGTTAATTTGGATCCTTGATTTAGCCACTAAGGCATGGGCAGTAAGCCAACTTGCTAACCGCGAGCCAGTAAAGATTCTTGGTAGTTTTTTTCAACTCACATTTGTACGAAATCCTGGAGCCGCATTTTCATTTGCATCAAATGCGACGCTTTTTCTATCGTTTTTTGGCATTATCGTTGCCTTAGGAGTTATTTATTTCGCGCCGAAGATCACATCGAAAGGTTGGTCGGTAGTTTTAGGTTTAGTGATGGGAGGAGTTCTAGGAAACCTCATGGATCGAATCTTTCGTGAACCCTCCTTCTTGCGTGGTCACGTCATAGATTGGATGCAACTTCCGTATTGGCCTATTTTCAATATTGCCGACACGGCAATCGTTGTAGCAGCTGGTTTGGCTATGATTTTAACTGCACGAAATATTTCACCGATTTCTACAAAGGAGTTAAGGCCATGAGTAATCGTGAGTTACGCACCTTGGCCGTCCCAGAGGGCGTTGCTGGCGAGCGTATCGACAGCGCACTCACGCGTGTGCTGGGTCTTTCGCGTACCTCGGTTGTAAAACTTCTTGAAGAAGGTGACATAACCACTGCAGGAAGGGCGATGCAGAAATCCGACAGAGTGAGCGAAGGACAGGTAATCGATGTTTTACTTCCGGCTCCGATTAACGCTGTGCCAATTCCACTAACTCCCATCGATGGCTTGGAAATTGTTTTTGAAGATGATGAGATTATTGTCATAAATAAACCTGTTGGCTGTGCCGCACACCCAAGTCCTGGCTGGACGGGGCCGACAGTGGTTGGAGCTTTGAGTGCTGCAGGATACGTAATCTCAACAAGCGGTGCCGCAGAGCGTCAAGGAATTGTTCACAGATTGGACGTTGGAACTAGCGGTTTAATGATTGTTGCAAAGAGTGATCGTGCCTTTACTGTGCTTAAAGATGCATTTCGCACTCGAAGCGTTGAAAAAATCTACCATGCACTGATTCAGGGACACATGGACCCAACTACCGGAACAATCGATGCCCCAATTGATCGCCACCCCAAAGAAGATCACCGATTTGCCGTTGTTGGTACAGGGAAAGAATCGATCACTCACTATGAAGTAATTGAATTTTACCGAGCTGTCTCTCTGGTGAAAGTCGAATTGGAGACCGGGCGAACTCACCAAATTCGAGTTCATTTCTCGGCCCTTAACCACCCATTGGTGGGAGACACAACGTACGGTGCGGATCCAGTTTTAGCCAAGAGCTTAGAAATGTCGCGACCATGGTTGCATGCCAAAGAGTTGCGCTTTGACCATCCTATTTCCGGAGAAAAACTCAGCTTTACCGCCCCTTATCCGGCCGATCTCACACTCTCTATAACCTTGCTATCTGATGCCGTCCTGCCTTAAGTCTGAGTAACGAACATGACTAAAGATAATTTCGTTCACCTCCACGTTCATACCGAATACTCGATGCTAGATGGTGCCGCTCGGGTCGGGGATCTCATGGATGAAGTCGTGCGTCAAGGTATGAGCGCAATTGCAATGACCGACCACGGAAATGTTTTCGGTGCCTTTGATTTTTATAAGAGTGCTATAAAAACTGGCGTTAAACCAATCATTGGAATCGAAGCGTATGTAGCACCGGAATCTCGATTTGAGAAAAAGCGTGTCAAGTGGGCAGATGGTGGCGAAGATGATGTTTCAGGCGGTGGTGCATACACGCATATGACAATTCTTGCTGAAAACAATATTGGCTTGAGAAATCTCTTCAGACTCTCATCCATTGCATCCCTTGAAGGTTATTACTACAAGCCTCGTATGGATCGGGAAATTTTAGCTAATTATGCGACGGGATTAATTGCAACTACAGGTTGTCCAGGCGGAGAAGTACAAACACGATTGCGCATGGGGGCTTATAAAGAAGCTCTAAAAGCGGCAAGTGATTACAGAGATATTTTCGGTGCAGGCAATTTCTACTTAGAGATTATGGATCATGGAATTGAAATTGAGAGCCGCGTAAAATCTGACCTATTAAAATTAGGTAAAGAATTGGGTTTACCATTGCTTGCTACTAATGATCTTCACTACACGTTGCAATCTGATGCTCCAGCACATGAAGCCTTACTCTGTGTTCAATCCGGCTCCACTTTGGCCGATCCGAAGCGATTTAAATTTGATAACGATAGTTTTTACATCAAGACTCCTGCGCAGATGCGCGAGCTCTTTAAAGAGATTCCCGAAAGTTGTGATAACACCTTACTCATTGCAGAACGGTGCAACGTCACCCTTCGTGAGGGCGAAAATCTCTTGCCCGCATTTTCGGTCCCGGCTGGGCACACTGAGGATTCATGGCTCAAGAGTGAGGCCGAGCTCGGTCTTATTGCGCGCATGGGCGAGCGAGTAACGCCAGAACACCACTCTCGCTTGAAATATGAACTCGGAGTAATGGAGAAGATGGGTTTTCCGGGTTACTTTCTCGTTGTTGCTGATTTAGTTGCGCATGCAAAAAAAGTTGGAATTCGAGTTGGGCCAGGTCGAGGTTCAGCTCCCGGTTCACTCGTTGCGTATGCGCTAGGAATTACGGGACTCGATCCCCTCGAACACGGACTCCTCTTCGAACGTTTTTTAAATCCAGAGAGAATCTCAATGCCAGATATTGATCTGGATTTTGACGAGCGGCGACGTAGCGAAATGATTCGCTATGCCACTACTAAGTATGGCGAAGATCGAGTTGCACAGATTATTACGTATGGAACTATTAAATCGAAACAAGCTATAAAGGATTCAACTCGCGTACTCGGCTATCCATATGTTGTTGGTGAAAAACTTACAAAAGCTCTTCCTCCATCAGTAATGGGCAAAGACATCTCTCTCAGTGGAGTTTTTGATCCAAAAGATGATCGTTACGGAGAAGCTGGTGAGTTTCGCACTCTGTACGAATCTGATTCCGATTCAAAACGTGTAGTGGACACAGCACGGGGGCTTGAAGGCCTGAAGCGCCAATGGGGAGTTCATGCGGCGGGTGTAATTCTTTCACGGGAGCCGTTATTAGATGTAATTCCAATCCATCGACGCGAGGCGGATGGGGCAATTATTACGCAGTTCGATATGGGAGCTTGCGAGGCGACGGGACTTCTTAAAATGGACTTCCTAGGGCTTCGAAATCTCTCAGTGCTAGATGACGCTTTGATAAATATTAAAAGCAATCAAGGAATTGAAGTCGTACTTGAGGATTTAACTCTTGATGATAAGAAAACATATGATCTTTTGGCACGAGGTGACACTTTAGGTGTTTTCCAACTCGATGGTGGGCCAATGCGCGCTCTACTTCGCTCGATGTCTCCCGATTCTTTTCAGGACATTTCAGCAGTCATTGCGCTGTATCGTCCAGGACCAATGGGAGAAAATGCACATAATAACTATGCCGATAGAAAGAATTCCCGTAAGCCAGTTGAACCCATACACCCCGAACTCGTGGAAGCACTTTCGGAGATTCTTGGGGATACATATGGCCTTATCGTTTATCAAGAACAGGTAATGGCCATAGCTCAAAAAGTAGCTGGATTCTCATTAGGTCGCGCAGATTTACTGAGAAAAGCTATGGGTAAGAAAGATAAAAACATTCTGGACAAAGAGTATGTTCCCTTTGAAGCCGGCATGAGAAAAAACGGATATTCAACTACAGCAATCAAGCGGTTGTGGGATGTGTTGATTCCCTTCTCTGATTATGCATTTAATCGTGCGCACTCAGCTGGGTACGGGATTGTTTCATATTGGACGGCTTATTTAAAAGCCAACTATCCAACTGAATATATGGCTGCACTTCTAACAAGTGTGCGCGATGATAAAGATAAGTCGGCGCTTTATTTGAGCGAATGTCGCCGCATGGGGATCAAAGTTCTTGAACCAGATATTAATGAGTCGGATGCCGAATACACGCCATGTGGAAATGACATTAGATTTGGCTTGACGGCAATACGTAACGTTGGCGAGGGAGTAGTTGGTTCTATTAAAACTGCACGCGAGTCAAAGGGGCGATTTACTTCATTTGGTGACTTCCTCAGCAAAGTTGATGCGCAAGTCTGCAATAAGAAAACTATCGAATCTCTCATCAAAGCTGGAGCCTTCGGCTCGATGGGGGTAACTAGGAAGGGTTTAATGGCGGTTTATCTTGAAGCCATCGATTCGGTAATTGAGGCAAAACGAGCTGAAGCAATTGGTCAGTTTGATTTATTCGGTGGAGAAAATATTAGCCATGTCGAATCTTTAGATTTGGAAATCCCAAAAGGAGAGTGGGATAAATCAATGCTCCTTAGCTATGAGCGCGAAATGCTCGGCCTTTATGTCTCTGACCATCCATTGTTAGGCGTAGAACATATTTTGCGCTCTAGCACCGATATGACTATTAGCGAGCTCGTCGATGAGGGAGCACAGAGCGAATCTATGGTCACAATTGGCGGATTAATTACTAGCGTTACTAGGAAAGTTTCTAGACAAGGTGCATCATGGGCTGTAGTTACGGTTGAAGATCTTGAAGGTTCAATAGAGGTTCTCTTCTTTGCAAAGACATATAACCAGTACTCCATGTCCTTGACTGAGGATCGAATTGTTACGGTTCGTGGCCGTGTTGATCGTCGAGATGATGCTCTCCGATTTACCGCTGTCGAAATGTCGTTACCAGAAATTTCTACAGCCCCACTCGGTCCGTTAGTGATCTCACTGCCTATGTCACAATGCACGCCACCAGTTGTCGAGCGAATCAAAGAGATTTTGCGTTCGCATCCTGGAAAGCGCGAAGTTCATCTCCAACTAAATGAGAATGGGGTTGATACATTTATGAAGATTGATGCCCTCGTTACTGCATCGCCAAGTTTGAGCGCAGATTTGAAATCGATTTTAGGACCAAACTGCCTAGTCTAAGCCGCTACAAATAACTTCGCTCCAAGACGATCTCTTTCTCCATTACAATTAGAAAGTGATTCGCCTTGTGGATTTTAGGGGCCGAGCTCTGACAAAGGCCGGCTATAACAGTGAACTGCCACGCGCAGATTTAAATGTTGATGAAGCAATGCGATTGATTGCACCGATTCTTGATCGAGTAAAATTCGGTAGCGAGAGTGATTTAATAAAATTGGCCGAAGAGTTCGATGGCGTAATTCCACCAAGTATTCGAGTTCCGCAGAGCGCATTAGATGCGGCATTGAAATCACTTGATCCAGATGTATGTTCTGCCCTTGAGCGTTCAATCTCTCGAGTGAAGACAGTTCATAAAGATCAAGTGAGAAGTGAAAAGAGAACCGTCGTAGTTGATGGGGGAGAAGTCACTCAAAAATGGATCCCAGTTGATCGTGTTGGGCTATATGTTCCTGGGGGCCGTGCCGTTTATCCAAGCAGTGTGATGATGAATGTAATTCCCGCTCAAATTGCTCAAGTTCCATCAATTGCAGTTGCTTCACCTCCGCAGAAAGAGTTTGGTGGTCTTCCGCATCCAACTATTTTGGCAACCTGCGCCCTGCTTGGTGTAACTGAAGTATATGCAGTGGGCGGAGCGCAAGCTATTGCACTCTTTGCTTATGGCATGGAGGGAGTCAGCGAAAAGTGCGATCTCGTAACCGGTCCAGGCAATATTTATGTGGCGGCAGCGAAGCGAGCATTGCGAGGTGTCATTGGGATTGATTCTGAGGCTGGACCAACTGAGATCGCAATTCTTGCCGATAAAAGCGCGATACCTGCAGATGTCGCCGCCGATTTAATCAGTCAGGCAGAACATGATGTCATCGCCGCTGCGATTTTAGTTACAGATAGTCCTGATTTAGCCGAAGCGGTAACCCTCGAATTAAAAGTTCGTGTGGCTCATACAAAACACACGGATCGAATACGGGAGGCACTTGCCGGTATCCAATCGGCGATTGCACTCGTTGATTCTATTGAACAGGGAATCGATGTAGTCAATGCCTATGCTGCAGAACATCTAGAGATTCACACTGTGGATGCTCGAGAAATTTCCGCCCAGATTAGAAATGCTGGCGCTATTTTTGTTGGCCGCTATTCTCCCGTTTCACTTGGGGACTACTCGGCCGGATCTAACCATGTACTTCCAACTGGTGGTTGCGCATGTCACTCAAGTGGACTTTCAGTACAGACTTTCTTACGAGGCCTGCATATTATTGAGTACGGAGAGAAAGCTTTCCTTGAAATTCTTCCGACTGTTATCACGTTAGCGACAGCAGAAGATTTACCGGCTCATGGGCAGGCAATGACTGCCAGACTAGAGAATCTTTAATGATGTGGCCTACTTGGCTTCCACTGCGCAGTGATTTAAAGCCTTTATCTCCATATGGAGCGCCACAACTTCCTGCGCAGACATCACTGAATACAAATGAGAATCCATATGCGCCTTCAACTGCATTGCAGCAGGCAATTACTGCAGCAGTTGCAGAGGCGAGTAGTTCGCTCAATCGTTATCCAGATCGTGATGCGATTCAAGTCCGCACCGGCCTTGCCTCTTACATCAATGAGGAGAATGGAACTGAGTTTGGGGCAAGTAATATATGGGCTGCAAATGGAAGTAATGAGGTAATTCAATCTCTTTTTTTAGCGTTCGGAGGCACTTCCGCGCTTGGTTTTACACCCTCCTATTCTATGCACCCACTAATTTCTATGGTTGCAGATACGAAATGGATTAATGGGAAAAGAAATCAGGATTTCTCATTCAATGTAGATTTTGCAATCAATGATGTTGCTCTCAATAAACCACATTTGGCCTTTGTTACCACACCTAATAATCCTACGGGTGGTGCAGTTGCATTCAAGGAAATTGAAGCCCTTGCCGTTGTTGTCGGTGAGAATGGAGGGTTATTGGTTGTCGATGAGGCTTATGCTGAGTTTTCTAGTGAAAGATCAGCGGTTAATTTGATAGCACAGTATCCACACGTAGTTGTAATTCGAACAATGAGTAAGGCTTTCGCTTTCGCCGGCGTCCGAGTTGGCTATCTCATCGCCGACTCGGCAGTTATTAATGCCATGATGCTGGTGAGATTGCCATACCACTTAAGCGCACTGACTCAGGCAGCGGCCAATGTCGCCCTAGATTTTCGCACCGAGCTCTTGGGCAATGTTGGAGTATTAATTAGTGCGCGTGAGGAGCTTGCGGCATCACTGCAGGCAATGGGTTTACGAACACTTCCAAGTGCGGCTAATTTCATCCTTTTTACTGGTTTTGCTGCAACTTCAGTTCAATTGTGGAGCCAACTGCTCGAAAAGGGAGTTCTGATTAGAGATGTGGGATTATCGTCCTATCTTCGAGTGACCATCGGCAATGATGCCGAAAACAAAGCATTTATTAAGGCCATATCCGAACTTCTGTAGAAAGCGAGTGGAGCATGAGAACTGCACGAATTGAACGAGAGACCAAAGAGTCTCATGTTTTAGTCGAACTTAATCTGGATGGGCAAGGCACCATTGACGTTTCTACCGGCGTTCCATTCTTCGATCATATGATGTCGCAGTTAGGAAAGCACTCTGGTTTTGATTTAACGGTAAAAACAAGCGGCGATACCGATGTCGATTCACATCACAGCGTTGAAGATACATCGCTTGCATTTGGAGAAGCCCTGCGAACTGCGCTCGGGGATAAGGCAGGAATTCGACGCTTTGGTGACTCAATGGTTCCGCTGGATGAAGTTCTAGTTCAAGCTGCCGTTGATTTGTCGGGGCGTCCATACTTAGTACATCGGCAACCAGAAATTGTTGAACTCATTGGAACTTTCGATACAACACTCGGCAAACACATTTGGGAGTCAATTGTTGCAGAAGCCCACATTGCACTGCACATTCGAGTCCTTGAAGGCCGTAACGCTCATCATGTTTTTGAGGCGCAATTTAAAGCGGTAGCTCGCGCCTTAAGAGATGCCGTCTCACTCGATGGTCGCGTCGCGGGGATTCCCTCGACGAAGGGCTCTCTTTGATCGCAATTCTTGACTATGGATCAGGTAACTTGCGGTCGGCAGAGCGTGCATTTGCAACAAGCGGACATGAAGTTCTTGTTACCTCCGATGCACGAATTGCGAAAGAGGCAGATGGTTTAGTTGTCCCAGGTGTAGGTGCATTTGCCGCATGCATGAAAGGTTTGAACGCCATTAATGGCGCAAGCATCATTAAATCACGGATAGAAAAAGAACGACCAACTCTGGGAATCTGTATTGGTATGCAGATACTTTTTGCAGCAGGTGCTGAACACTCCCAAACTCAACCCCATCCAGGTGTGGGAGTTTGGCCGGGAACTGTATCCGTGCTCTCCTCTCCGCTACTTCCGCATATGGGCTGGAACAGCGTTGATGCTCCAACTGGCTCTCTTCTCTTTTCAGGAATAGCCAATGAGTCTTTCTATTTTGTTCACTCATATGCCGCGAAAACTCCGGTTGGAGAAATGCAGACATGGACCACGTATGGAGAGAAATTCTTATCTGCAGTAGAAGATGGTTATATGAGCGCAACTCAGTTTCATCCTGAAAAATCGGGCGGTGTCGGGCTGGCTCTGATTAAGAACTGGAGTAAATCTTTATGAAGCCCTTGGAACTCTTGCCAGCTGTAGATGTTAAGGATGGTCGTGCAGTTCGATTAGTCCAAGGGGAGTTAGCTCGTGAAAGTATTTATGGTGCACCCCTAGAAGTAGCTCTCGAATTTCAAAACGCCGGTGCAGAGTGGATCCACTTAGTTGATTTAGATGCAGCTTTCGGTCGTGGCGAAAACTCACTACTTTTGTCGCAGGTTGTGGGAACACTTGATATTAAAGTTGAGCTTTCAGGTGGAATTCGAGATGAAGAATCACTCGCACGCGCAATTGCAACGGGATGTGCACGAATTAATTTGGGTACCGCCGCCCTTGAGAACCCCGATTGGACGGCCAGTGTTATATCTAGGTTTGGAGATTTAATCGCAGTTGGATTAGATGTTCGGGGACACACGTTAGCCGCGCGTGGATGGACGAGCGAAGGTGGAGATCTATTTGAAACTATTGCGAGATTAGATCGGGATGGGTGCGCGCGCTATGTAGTAACCGATGTCACAAAGGATGGAACACTAGCTGGACCCAATATTGAATTGCTGAAGTCGGTGTGCGCGGCAACGTCCAGACCGATAATTGCAAGTGGTGGGATCTCAAACCTTAGTGATATCGCCGAGCTGGCAACGTTGACGTCTCTAGGAATAGAGGGAGCGATAGTTGGCAAAGCTCTCTATGCAGGTGCCTTCACTGTTCAAGAAGCTCTAGAGGTGACACGTACATGACGCTCTCAATTCGAATAATTCCCTGCCTAGATGTCACTGATGGACGTGTCGTCAAGGGAGTTAATTTTACAAATCTCGTCGATGCCGGAGACCCAGTTGAATTGGCGGCCCTATATTACGCAGAAGGTGCTGACGAGCTAACTTTTTTAGATATCTCAGCAAGTAGCGCAGGGCGAGAAACAACCTTAGATATTGTTCGACGAACCGCAGAGCAGACCTTTATTCCTCTCACTGTTGGAGGCGGAGTCCGATCCGTAGACGATGTGGATCGTCTTTTACGTGCAGGAGCGGACAAGATATCAATTAACACGTCCGCGATTGCTAGACCCGAACTCATTGCTGAAATTGCAGATCGCTTTGGTTCGCAAGTATTGGTTTTATCTGTAGATGCCCGAAGAGCTCGGACCGAATCTGGTTTTGAGGTTACTACACATGGCGGCCGTGAAGGCACCGATATTGATGCTCTTGCATGGGTTGAAAGGGCGTGCGCCCTTGGCGTTGGTGAAATTCTGCTTAACTCGATGGACGCTGATGGCACAAGAGCGGGTTATGACATCGGCATGATTACTGCAGTCCGAGCAGTATCCAAGGTTCCATTGATTGCAAGTGGCGGAGCAGGAGCTCTCGAAGACTTTGCCGCTGCCTTAAATGCAGGGGCCGATGCGCTTCTTGCAGCAAGTGTTTTTCACTTTGGCAGCCATCGAATTAGGGATGTCAAGTCTTATCTGGCCTCACAGAATTATCCCGTGCGCACCGTCCAGGTTTTGTAAGGCAGAATTGCCTCATGACGGTTTTAGATCCAGCGATTGAAGCATTGCTTAAGGATCCATCGGCGCTAATTCCAACGATAGTTCAAGATCATTTAACCCATGAGGTTCTCATGCTTGCCTATATGAACCGTGAATCTTTGGCAATTACTTTAGAGAGCGGAATGGCAACTTTCTGGAGTCGCAGCAGGAATGAGTTGTGGGTAAAAGGTGCTACATCTGGAAATTTTCAACAGGTTCATTCACTCACTCTCGATTGCGATGGGGATGCTCTACTCATAAAAGTTACTCAAACTGGAGTGGCCTGCCATACAGGTAATGCAACATGTTTTCATACTCCACTTGATGTGAGTTTACAGTGAATCTAGAAGAGTTTCGTGTATATGCGAAAGTATCAAATGTAATTCCCGTATCGCGCCGGCTCTTAGCCGATGGCGAAACGCCACTCGGTATATATCGAAAGCTAGCAAAAGATGCACCAAATACTTTTCTACTGGAGTCAGCCGAACATGGAGGAGCCTGGTCACGTTATTCATTCATCGGTGTTCGCAGCGATGCAGTTTTAAGCGAATCAGATGGCCTTGCCTATTGGCAGGGTAGTCCGCCAGCCGGAGCACCCTCCGGAATCGATCCATTAGAAGCGCTACGTTTAACTACTGCACACTTAAACTCACCAAAAATAGAAGGTTTGCCCCCTTTAACTGGTGGTCTTGTTGGATTTATGGCATATGACGTCGTACGTAGACTTGAAAAACTTCCAAATCTTTCACGCAAGGACCTTCCATTGCCCGAACTGAGTTTTATGCTGACGAGTGATTTAGCAGTCCTCGATCACAGTGACGGGACGGTTACTTTAATTGCAAATGCAATTAATTGGGATGGTAGCGATGCGCGCATTGATGAGGCCTTTGCGGCCTGCAACGAACGCCTAGATCGAATGCAGCACGATCTGGCAACGGCCTTAGTTGGTGATGTGGCGAGAATTGACAATCATGCGCCACCGATCTTTGCCTCAACTATTGCGCCAGAGGATTTTAAATCCAAGATTTTGGAGGTTAAAGAGGAGATTCTGGCGGGGGAGGCTTTTCAGATTGTTCTCTCTCAACGTTTCTCGATTGAGTGCACAGCAGATGCTTTAGATGTATATCGAATGTTGCGATTGAACAATCCGAGTCCTTATATGTATCTATTTAGATTTAACGATGGAATCGATGTAGTGGGATCGAGCCCCGAGGCGCTTATAAAGGTAAATGGACGAGATGTGATGATCCATCCGATCGCAGGAACTCGCAAACGCTCGGCTTCACCTGAAGAAGATCATCGTTTAGCCGAAGAGCTACTTGCTGACCCTAAAGAGCGTGCAGAGCACTTAATGTTGGTGGATTTAGGAAGAAATGATCTTGGCCGTGTCTGCCAACCTGGAAGCGTTGAAGTTATTGACTTCATGCACATCGAACGTTATTCACATGTAATGCATATTGTTTCAACGGTTACTGGCGTTTTGGATTCGAAATCATCGGCCGTGGACGCCTTATTTTCGGTCTTTCCTGCAGGAACTCTCTCAGGCGCACCAAAACCTCGTGCCATGGAGATTATCGAAAGATTAGAGCCAACGCGTAGAGGACTTTACGGAGGGATTGTTGGATATTTAGATTTCACCGGAAACATAGATACCTGCATTGCGATTCGTACCGCATTAATTCACAATGGAACAGCTTATGTACAGGCCGGAGCAGGAGTCGTTGCAGATTCGGATCCTGAATCTGAAAATCAAGAGTGTTATAACAAGGCAGCAGCTGTTCTAAGAGCAATAGATTCCGCAAATAGATTACGTGAAAAATAGTGGAGCAAACCTTAGCAATCGGAGTGAGTGTTGTTATTGTTTATGCGATAACTATTTTAATTGGAAAGAAATTTCGAATTTCATCTAGATATGAAAGAGCTCCGCACACTCAAGATCCTTGGAAGGCCCTTGATAAGGGAGTTGATCCAAGTGAAGAGAGAAATATATGAGTGTTCTTGACTCGATTATTGAGGGTGTACGCGAAGATTTAGCATCTCGCCGATTATCAATGGCGCAAATTTCCGAGGCAATTGATAGCGCGCCGAAAGTTCGCGACCCGCTCGCTACGCTCCTGAATAATGAAATCTCTTTAATCGCTGAAGTAAAACGCGCTTCTCCAAGTAAAGGTCGGCTTGCATCGATTCTAGATCCTGCCGCTCTGGCTGAGCAGTATGCAAGCGCTGGGGCAACAATGATTAGTGTGCTTACTGAACGTCGCCGCTTTGGTGGATCACTCGAGGATTTAGTCGCTGTGCGATCTAGAGTAGATATTCCTATTTTACGAAAAGACTTTATGATCGATGAATATCAATTTTTTGAAGCTCGAGCTCATGGCGCCGATGTTGTACTTCTCATAGTCGCGGCCTTAGGAAGCAATCAAATTAAGGATTATCACGAATTGACTCTCGAATTAGGAATGCGCGCACTCGTTGAAGTCCACACGCATGATGAACTTGAGAGAGCTCTAGAGATTTCCCCCCAGATAATTGGAATAAATTCACGTAATTTAAAAACTTTGGATGTTGATGCCACTGTTTTTGCAGAGTTGATTCCTCGAATTCCTAAAGATTTGGTTCGTGTAGCTGAATCCGGAATTTCAACTAGAAGTGAGGTTGAACACGCGCAGGCTCAAGGTGCTACCGCTGTATTAGTTGGTGAAGCTCTCGTTAAGGCGGGGGATTCAGCCGCCGCTGTGCGCGAACTTCTTGGCCTAGATAGGCTTGAACAGTGAGTATTGATGAGCTACATGGCCGATTTGGTCAATATGGCGGACGTTTTGTACCTGAAGCATTAATCGGTGCACTCAATGAATTAGAAGCTGCACATATTTCAGCGCAAGGTGATTCGGCTTTTTTAGCTGAGCTTGCCCAATTGCACCGTACATACACTGGACGCCCGAGCATCATCACTGAAGTTCCCCGCTTCGGCGAATATGCAGGTGGTGCGCGAATAATTTTAAAACGTGAAGATTTAAACCATACGGGTAGTCACAAGATAAATAATGTTTTGGGTCAAGCTCTGCTTACTAAGCGCATGGGTAAAAAACGCATTATCGCTGAAACCGGCGCTGGACAACATGGTGTAGCTGCGGCTACAGCGGCAGCACTCTTTGGACTCGAGTGCGTTGTCTATATGGGTCTAGAGGATACGCGCAGACAATCACTCAATGTTGCACGAATGAAATTGCTCGGGGCGCAAGTTATACCTGTGACTTCGGGCTCACAAACTTTAAAAGATGCAATTAACGAAGCGATGCGCGATTGGGTAACAAATGTCGCCGATACACATTATTTATTAGGTACCGTTGCGGGACCCCATCCATTCCCAACAATGGTTCGTGACTTCCATAAAATAATTGGAATCGAAGCTCGTGAGCAGGTTCTAGCGTTAACAGGCAAACTTCCAGATGCGGTCTTAGCATGTATTGGTGGGGGATCAAATGCAATCGGAATTTTTCATGCATTTATTCCAGATGCCGATGTGCGTTTAATTGGATTTGAAGCCGGTGGAGATGGCGTTGAAACTGGACGACATGCGGCAACGATTACGGGGGGCACACCTGGAGTGTTGCACGGAACACGTTCATATGTTTTGCAAGATAGCAATGGCCAAACTATTGAATCACATTCGATTTCAGCCGGGTTAGATTATCCAGGTGTCGGTCCAGAGCATGCATACTTACATGACATTGGCCGTGCTGAATACCGCGCTATCAATGACGATCAAGCGATGAATGCCTTCTCCCTTCTCTGTAAAACTGAGGGGATAATTCCTGCAATTGAGTCGGCCCATGCCTTGGCCGGCGCGATGATCATTGGCAATGAACTCGGTCCAGATGCCACGCTTTTAATTAACTTGTCAGGACGCGGAGATAAGGATGTCCAAACTGCTGCAGAGTATTTTGGAATCCCATTGTGAGTACTACCTTAGAAGAGTTATTTCTCAAAGTACGAGCTGAAAATCGCGCTGCTCTCATTGCATATATTCCAGCTGGTTTTCCTAGCAAAGATGGTTGCACCAAAGCAATTAAAGCATTGGTGGCAGCAGGCGTTGATGCAATTGAAATTGGATTTCCATATAGCGATCCCGTTATGGATGGTCCGACAATTCAAGAGGCGGCGGATATTTCTCTCAAAGCTGGCACAGGCGCAGCCGATGTTTTCGCCGCGCTCAAGGTTGCAAGTGATGCTGGAGTTGCCTCAGTCATTATGACCTATTGGAATCCCATTGAAAGATATGGTGTCGAAAATTTTGCTGCCGCGGTTGCATCTCATGGTGGCTCAGGTGTCATAACTCCTGATTTGCCTATTGAAGAGTCAACTCAATGGCTGGAAGCGGTTTCGGTCCACAAAATTAATCCCATCTATGTTGTTGCACCTAGTTCTAATGATTCGCGAATTTCACAAGTAACTGCCAAAACAGGTGGTTTTGTTTATGCAGCAAGCATGATGGGGGTGACAGGGTCTCGAAGCGAAGTATCAATTGATGCCCACACATTAGTTTCACGGTTGCGCGCAGTGACCTCACTTCCTGTATGCGTGGGACTGGGTGTCTCGACCCGTGAGCAGGCAAAAGAAGTGGCAGGATATGCCGATGGCGTTATTGTTGGTTCAGCATTTATTAGACTTCTTCTCAATGCCAAGAGTGAAGAAAGTGGCCTAATTGCAATTTCAGCATTGGCTAAAGATTTAGCGAATGGAGTTCGAGAGGGGCGATGAAAAAATTTTATGGTAATGGATAATGAGATTATAAACGAGGATGCTACATCCAGTAAGAAAGTCCCACACTTTAAGGCTTATTTAACAATGCTTGTCTCCTCATTTTTTAGTCTTGTTGCTTCCTTAGTCTTATCAATTGATGCAATCAAACTTGCCAAGGACGCTGACTCCCCATTGGCCTGTAATATCAACTCGGTAGTCTCCTGCGCCAAGGTGGCGGTTTCATGGCAGTCCAATCTTCTTGGATTCCCAAATGCATTCCTAGGTCTTATGTGCGAGGCGGTAGTCATAACGATTGCGGTTGCTGGTCTTTCTGGAGTTCAATTCCCTAAAAACTTTATGAGAGTTGCCATGAGCATCTACGGTATCGGGTTACTTTTCGCCTTCTGGTTATTCTCTCAATCCTATCTAGTCATAAAAGCCTTCTGTCCTTGGTGCCTCCTAGTTACTATTTCTACTGTCACAGTATTTGGGAGCATGTTTAGGATTAACGCTCTCAACGGGGTACTTCCCCTAAACCCTGAAAGAACGGTGAAACTACAGCAAAAACTATTATCTGGTTGGGACGCCGTTGTTATCACGGGTGTGTATTCCCTCATCGCATTACTTTTAATTTTTAAATTACTATAAACTCTCAAAAGATAAGCTAGTCATCGAAGACAAGGAGATATAGATGTCCAAACAGGCAAAGGCAACTTCTGGCGGTGATCATTTCACGCGCTGGTTAGTAATTGGAATGGTCGCTCTCGTCGTGATCACTGGAGTTGTTTTCTCCATGATCGGTTCATCGACTAAAGCTAATGAGTCATTTACAGCTCTGAAGGGCTTTACCTTAGGCCAACCTGTTGATGCAACCGTCGATGTAGCACAGGGATCCGGTTTGGTTCTAAATCCGGGGGCTCCAGTAAAGATTGACATTTGGGAAGATCCGCAGTGTCCAATTTGCCGATTATTTGAGGAAGCTAACGGTGAATATATTGAAGAGCTAGTTCGTACTAAGAAAGCAACCCTTGTTTACCACGTTCTATCTTTTCTCGGTGATGAGTCAATTCGAGCAGCAAATGCATCGCTGTGTTCAGCCGATGAGGGCCATTATTTAGACTTTAATAAAGCTTTGTACATCGTTCAACCAGTGCAAGAAAACTCAGGCTTTTTCAACAGTGAGAATTTAATCAAAATCGGTGACTACATTGGATTAAAGAGCAAGAGCTTTATTGATTGTGTTAATAATGGAGGAAAGGCGGATTTAGTAAAGGCTCACGCAGATTCCATGGATAAATATAAAGTCACTGGAACACCGACGGTCTTTATTAACGACAAGTTGTGGGTTCGAAAATCAAATGCTTTTGATCCCGTCGAATTCCGCCTTGCCGTAGAGGCAGGCTAGAACCTTGTTGCGTTCGATTCCATCGCCAACAGTTTCGGCGCTGGAAATCGGACCACTTACGATTCATCTCTATGCCCTCTGCATAATCACAGGTATAGCAGTTGCAATTTGGCTCGGTGATAAGCGTTTCAGGGCGGTCGTACCCCATGCAACCTCTGTTGTTTCAGAGGTTGCAATTACTGCAGTCCCAATTGGAATTATCGGTGGGCGGATTTATCACGTAATTTCATCTCCCGATGCTTACTTTGGTAGCAGTGGAGACCCAATAGATGCCTTGAAGATTTGGGAGGGTGGCCTCGGAATTTGGGGCGCAATCTCATTAGGATCATTGGCGGCTTGGATTCGTTATCGTCAACTTACCAAGAAGGTGGAGCTTCCAAGCTTTGCTTATTTTATGGATGCTCTTGCACCGGGAGTGCTTTTGGCTCAGGCCATAGGACGTTTTGGAAACTGGTTCAATATTGAGTTATTTGGAAGACCGCTCAATGCACCGTGGGCACTGTCAGTTCCGCTTTTGAAACGGCCAAATGGTTTTAGTACCTTTGAAACTTTTCATCCAACGTTTTTGTATGAGGCGCTCTGGAGTACAGCGATAGCATTATTGTTGATTTTCTTTGGAAAGAGATTTCTCCCGGGCCAGATTTTCGCCCTCTATGTCTTTGCATACTGCTTGGGTCGTATAGGCATTGAATCAATTAGAATTGACCAAGCGCATGAGTTTTTTGGTGTGCGCCTTAATGTTTGGGTAGCAGGCGTCGTTGGAGTTGGAGCACTGATTATTTATCGAAGATTGAGCACGAAAAATATAAAAGTTATCGAGTAGACTCAGCACTATGTCTCTACAAGATGTTCGCGCAAGAAATTTACAGCACCGGAATCACCGTGCTGGCTGGCTTCGTGCGGCAGTGTTGGGTGCCAACGATGGCTTAGTTTCAATGGCATCGTTGATGATTGGAGTTGTTGCGGCCGGCAAAAATGAATTTTTAGTAACCGCTGGCTTAGCTGGAATCACAGCAGGTGCGATGTCGATGGCAGTCGGTGAGTATGTATCAGTTCGCTCGCAAAATGATGTAGAGGATTCGGATCGAGTACTTGAGATTGAACACTTGGCGACCGACCCTGAAGGTGAACTCATAGAGCTCCAACATATTTACATCGCCCGTGGGTTAACTCCAGAGCTCTCCCTTGAAGTTGCAAAGGCAATGCATGCAAAGGATCCACTTGCCGCGCATCTGCGCGATGAGCTTGGTCAGCATCCACACACAAAGGCAAAACCAGTCCAAGCGGCGATTGCATCCGCGATCTCATTTACTGCTGGCGGTCTCATCCCATTCTTGGGCGCTTTTGCTCCGACAACAGGGGCAAAGGCGTGGAGCATCGTTGCTTTCACTATTGGGGGTTTAGTGATCACAGGAGTGGTTAGCGCGAAGACGGCGGGCGCTAAGGTACGCACAACAACACTTCGAGTGATAATTGGTGGCTCTCTCGGCATGCTCATAACTGCAGGAATCGGTCAGATAGCCCGAGTTGCAGGTATCTAAACTCTAGCCATTTCAGTTTTTGTTGCTACGCTGTGCACGTATTGAGTATTTGATACGTTCAGAGTATTTAAATCCTAGGGCCAAGGTTGTCCCGCAGTAATCATCGACAATCGGAGCTCAACAATTATGGCTTTGCCTTCCGACTATCCACATGCACAGGGACTCTACAACCCTGATCAAGAACATGATGCCTGTGGAGTTGCGATGGTTGCCACTCTCAATAGAATCGCAACTCACGATATCGTAGAAAAAGCGTTGACTGCTCTGCGCAATTTAGAACACCGAGGAGCTTCGGGGGCTGAGCCAGATAGCGGTGATGGTGCTGGAATTCTCATTCGAATTCCGGATCGCTTTTTCCAAGAGGTAGTTGAATTTGATCTGCCAAAATCTGGATCGTATGCAACTGGTATTGCATTCATTGAAAAAGGTGTTGATGTAGACGCCGAAATTGCGCGTATTGCACATGAAGAGGGTTTGAAAGTTCTAGGGTGGCGTGAGCTACCCATTAACTCGACCTCTCTTGGGAAAACTGCTCTCTCAGTCATGCCTGATTTTAAACAGTTGTTTGTGAGTGGTCTCAAAAATGAGAGTGCACTTATTCTTGAAAGAATGGCCTTCTGCCTAAGAAAACGTCTTGAGCATTCGCTGGCGATTTATTTTCCTTCACTCTCTAGCCAAACAATTGTTTATAAGGGCATGCTAACAACGGGGCAGCTAGAAGAATTTTTTCCAGATTTAAGCGATGAGCGTGTGGAATCACCGTTGGCATTGGTTCACTCCCGCTTTTCAACAAACACTTTCCCCTCCTGGCCGCTGGCGCATCCTTATCGATTTATTGCTCACAATGGCGAAATTAATACAATCAAAGGTAATCGAAACTGGATGCGTGCACGTGAATCACTTTTAGAGAGTGATTTAATTCCTGGGGATCTTAAACGTTTATTCCCAATCGTTCAGATGTCAGGAAGTGATTCAGCTTCATTTGATGAGGTTCTAGAACTGCTTTACTTAGGTGGACGATCTCTGCCACATGCAGTATTGATGATGATTCCTGAAGCGTGGGAAAATCACAGCTCAATGTCTGAAGAGCGTCGAGATTTCTACGCCTTTCACGCTTCATTAATGGAGCCTTGGGATGGACCAGCCTGCGTAACTTTTACCGACGGTCATCAAGTTGGCGCAGTACTTGATCGAAATGGTCTTCGCCCTTCCCGCTTCTGGGTAACTAAAGATGGACTTGTTGTTCTTGCCTCTGAAGTTGGAGTATTAGATATCGCTCCCGCCGATATTGTGCGAAAAGGCCGCTTACAACCTGGGAAAATGTTCCTTGTAGATATTGAAGCAGGGAGAATTATTGAAGATGAAGAGATTAAGAATTCACTTGCAAGCGCCGCACCATATGGTGATTGGCTTCATGCCGGCATTGTAAAGTTAAGTGAACTCCCTTCACGCGAGCATATTGTTTACCCCCATTCATCCGTGGTGAGACGTCAACGCGCCTTTGGATATACAGAGGAAGAGTTGAGAATTCTCGTCACACCAATGGCGCGAACTGGCACGGAAGCGCTTGGTTCAATGGGAACCGATACGCCAATTGCTGCACTTTCAGATAAACCGCGTCTGTTGTTTGACTATTTTTCTCAACTCTTTGCACAAGTTACCAATCCACCCTTGGATGCAATTCGTGAAGAGTTAGTTACCAGTCTAGGCACTTCAATGGGACCAGAACATAACCTTCTTGATCCTGGTCCATTTTCATGTCGCCATATATCGCTTGCATTTCCAGTAATTGATAACGACGAATTAGCTAAGATTATTCACGTTAATGCAGATGGCGATCATCCAGGTTTAACTGCTCATGTGATACGCGGCCTTTTTTTTGTTGCCGACGGTGGCGATTCGCTTCGCGAACGATTGAATGAAATTACAGCCGAAGTTTCGAAGGCGATAGAAGATGGCGCCAGAATTATTGTGTTGTCTGATCGTGATGCCGATACTGAAGAGGCGGCGATTCCATCACTTCTGCTTACCTCAGCAGTTCATCACCACTTAATCCGTGAAAAAACGCGCACTAAAGTTGGTTTAGTCGTTGAGGCAGGTGATGTTCGAGAAGTGCACCACGTTGCGCTATTGATCGGTTATGGCGCGGCAGCGGTGAATCCATATCTTGCAATGGAGAGTGCTGAAGATCTAGTTCTGCAAGGTGTCATCACTGGAATTACACCTGAAAAGGCGGTTCGCAACTTAATTAAATCTCTTGGCAAAGGTGTTCTTAAAGTAATGTCTAAAATGGGAATTAGCACCATTGCCTCTTATACAGGAGCACAGGTATTTGAGGCGATTGGCTTGAGCGCCGAAGTCGTTGATGAGTTTTTTGTTGGCACGACTTCTGCATTAGGTGGCGTATCACTCGATGTGATTGCTCAAGAAACTATCGCTCGCCACCACATTGCTTACCCGCCAGGGGGAGAAGTTCCCGGTACAAAACGACTTCCTATCGGCGGTGACTATCAATGGCGTCGCGAAGGCGAACCACATTTATTTGACCCTGAAACTGTTTTTACATTGCAGCACTCAACTCGTAGCAAGCGTTACGATGTTTTCAAGCGCTATACAAATCGAGTAAATGATCAAAGTACTCGCCTAATGACTTTACGAGGGTTATTTGAATTCAAACGTCAAGCCTCAATTTCTATTGATGAGGTAGAGCCGGCTTCAGCGATAATAAAGCGTTTTTCAACCGGTGCAATGTCCTACGGTTCGGTTTCGCAGGAGGTTCACGAGACCCTTGCTATTGCAATGAATCGACTTGGTGCTAAATCAAATACTGGCGAAGGAGGCGAGGATCCATCGCGCTTTATCGAGTTAGCTAACGGTGATTCAAAGCGGTCTGCAATTAAACAGGTTGCCTCGGGTCGCTTTGGCGTTACAAGTGAGTACTTGGTAAATGCCGATGATATTCAGATCAAAATCGCACAAGGAGCCAAACCTGGTGAAGGTGGGCAGTTACCTGGCAACAAGGTTTATCCGTGGATAGCTAAGGTGCGTTATTCGACTCCTGGAGTTGGACTAATTTCACCGCCCCCACATCACGACATTTATTCAATTGAGGATTTAGCTCAGCTCATTCATGATTTAAAAAATGCTAATAAGAATGCACGAGTCCATGTCAAGCTTGTTGCAGAAGTAGGTGTCGGTACTGTGGCCGCAGGTGTAAGTAAAGCCCATGCCGATGTAGTTCTTATTTCAGGTCACGATGGTGGTACAGGTGCCTCACCACTAACTTCGCTTAAGCATGCTGGCGCACCGTGGGAGCTTGGCTTAGCTGAGACGCAGCAAACTCTATTGCTCAACAATTTGCGCGAGAGAATAGTTGTACAGACTGATGGTCAATTGAAAACCGGGCGCGATGTAATAATCGCCGCTCTTCTTGGCGCAGAAGAATTTGGCTTTGCAACTGCTCCACTTGTTGTTTCAGGGTGCATCATGATGAGAGTGTGCCATTTGGATACATGTCCAGTCGGTGTAGCCACGCAAAATCCAGAGCTGCGTGCTCGTTTCAGCGGAAAGCCTGAGTTCATTGAAACCTTTTTTGAGTACATTGCCGAAGAAGTTCGCGAGATTTTGGCGCAGCTAGGCTTTAAAACTCTGCGTGAAGCAGTCGGCCACGTTGAGTATTTAGAGGTAAAAAGAGCCGTCGATCACTGGAAGGCGAGTGGTTTGGATTTGACCCCTTTACTTGCCAGACCTAAAAATTCGAGCGCCCTGCATAATGTTTCTGAACAAGATCACGGCCTAGATGCCGCCCTTGATAATGAACTCATTGCTCTTGCCCAACCAGCATTTACTAGTGGAGAGTTAGTTCGAATCGAAGCGCCTGTCCGAAATGTAAATCGAACAGTTGGGACAATGCTTGGCGCGCAAATAACTAGGGTATTTGGCGGGTCTGGACTTCCCGATGGAAGTATTGACATAACTCTGCACGGATCTGCCGGACAATCTCTCGGCGCGTTTATTCCTTCAGGGTTGACACTGCGTCTCTTTGGCGATTCAAATGATTATGTTGGTAAAGGAATTTCTGGAGGTCGGGTGATTGTTCGACCAGATGAGAGTTCCACATTTAAATCTCATGAGAATGTTATCGCTGGAAATGTTATCGGTTATGGCGCAACTTCTGGTGAAATTCTAATTCGCGGAGTTGTTGGTGAACGATTCTGCGTACGTAACTCAGGAGCCACTGCGGTTGTAGAAGGAATCGGCGATCATGGCTGCGAATATATGACTGGCGGAACTGTAGTTGTGTTAGGCCACACAGGCCGTAACTTTGCCGCAGGAATGTCGGGCGGCCGCGCCTTTGTTTTAGATATTAATCCTTCACATGTAAATACCGATATGGTCGATGTTTTAGCGGTTCCGAGTGACCAGAGCGATGAGTTAAAAGCGATTATTACTAACTTCGCACTCCAGACTGATTCGATGGTCGCAACGCAACTGCTAAGCGATTGGGAAAATTCCATCAGGCGAATCTCTCTTGTGATGCCACGAGATTATGCACGTGTTCTTGAGGCAATGGCGCGCGCTGCACGTGAAGGTTTGCCTGCTGATGCACATGTTATGGAGGTAGCAGCACATGGCTGATCCAAAGGGCTTTCTTACAACGCCACGCGAAACACCAGCACGTAGGCCGGTAGATGTGCGTATTCAAGATTGGCGTGAAGTGTATGAACCTCAGAGCTTTGAGCATTTGCAAAAACAGGCCGGACGGTGCATGGATTGCGGTATTCCTTTCTGTCATTCTGGCTGTCCACTTGGAAATTTAATTCCAGAGTGGAATGACTTGATCTGGCGGGGCGATACACACGAGGCGATTAATCGCTTACATGCCACTAACAATTTTCCAGAGTTCACGGGACGGCTTTGTCCCGCCCCTTGTGAAACGGCATGCGTTGTTGCGATAAATCAAGATGCGGTGACGATTAAACAGGTCGAACTTCGAACAATAGAGGAGGCTTTTGCAACTGGTGAAGTGAAGCCACTCATTCCGGATCGTTTAACTGGCAAGACAATCGCCGTAATTGGATCTGGACCTGCTGGTTTGGCTGCTGCTCAACAATTAACTCGGGCAGGGCACACTGTTGCAGTGTATGAACGAGCCGATAAAATTGGTGGGTTACTTCGCTACGGAATCCCTGAGTTCAAAATGGAAAAACATATTCTGGATCGTCGTCTTGAACAGATGGAAAAAGAGGGAACACGCTTTCGACCTGGAGTAGATGTTGGGGGAGAGTTAACAGGATCAGCACTTCGCAAAAAATACGATGCAATTGTTTTAGCGGTAGGTGCAACTAAATGGCGCGATTTGCCAGTGCCTGGTCGCGACTTAATCGGCGTCTATCAAGCGATGGAATTTCTGCCTTGGGGAAACAGACAGGCACTTGGCGAAACTAAAACTCCGGATATAAATGTTGAGGGTAAGCATGTCGTAATTTTAGGAGGCGGCGATACTGGTGCTGATTGCCTTGGAACATCGATTCGCCAAGGTGCCGCGAGTGTTACTCAATTAGAGATTATGCCAAGACCAAGTGATGAACGTCCAACTAACGCACCTTGGCCAATGTATCCAATGATTTTTCGTGTCTCTAGTGCACATGAAGAGAGTGATAACCGAATCTTTTCAGTGAGCACGCAGGAGTTCTTGGGTGACGAGTTAGGCAATGTGCGGGCAATTCGAATCGTTGAAACAGAGTACGTCAATGGAAAGTTTGAACCAGTTCCTGGAAGCGAAAAAGAGATTCCGGCCGACTTTGTCTTTCTTGCAATGGGTTTCACCGGCCCAGAACAATCTCCACTCTTGGATCAACTTGAAGTCCAGATTGATGATCGCGGCAACATTGTCCGCGATAATAATTTTGCGGCAAATGATGATGGTGTATTTGTTGCAGGAGACGCGGGACGCGGGCAATCCTTAATAGTGTGGGCAATAGCAGAGGGCCGAAGTGCTGCATCGGCAGTTGATAGATATCTCACGGGTGATACGCAACTTCCAAATCCAATTGAACCCACTACCCGTCAGTTGATGGTTTAAGGTTGCCTCATGCGTAGAGCAAAGATAGTGTGCACGTTGGGGCCGGCGGTTGAATCTCCAGAACAAGTTAAAGCTCTCATTGATGCCGGCATGAACATGGCTAGATTGAATCTTTCACATGGTTCCTATGAGGAGCATCAAGCCCGTCTTGATTTAGTTAGGTCTACGGCGCTAGCAGCTGGGCGGCCTGTCGCAATCCTTGTAGATCTTCAAGGTCCAAAGATTCGTCTCGCTCGATTTTCTGCAGGCCCACATGATCTAGTGCGTGGAGATATCTTTACTATCACAACCGATGAAATTGAAGGCACAAAAGAGCGAGTTGGAACCACGTATAAAGGCCTGCCTGGAGATTGCAAAATCGGAGACCGCATTTTAATCGATGATGGCAAAGTGACCGTCGAAGTTATTGAAGTTAAGGGCTCTGATGTCGTAACAAAGGTAATTGAGCCGGGTGCGGTCAGCAATAATAAAGGAATCAATCTCCCAGGAGTAGCCGTATCTGTTCCTGCGTTGTCTGAGAAAGATATTGAAGATTTACGGTGGGGCCTTCGCGCCGGTGCCGACTTCATTGCACTTTCATTTGTTCGAAGCGCTGCCGATATCAAGGATGTTCATAAAATTATGGATGAGGAGGGCATTCGTCTTCCTGTAATTGCCAAAATTGAAAAACCACAAGCCGTTGTAAACATCGCAGACATTGTCGATGCCTTTGATGGAATTATGGTCGCTCGTGGAGACTTAGGTGTAGAGCTTCCCATTGAAGATGTGCCACTCGTGCAAAAATTATGTGTTGAACTTGCTCGAGATATGGCTAAGCCTGTAATCGTTGCAACTCAAATGCTGGAATCAATGATTACAAATTCGCGTCCCACACGCGCCGAAGCTACGGATTGCGCAAATGCCGTTCTAGATGGTGCTGACGCCTTGATGCTCTCCGGTGAAACTAGCATTGGTGAGTTTCCAATTGAGGCGGTGCAAACTATGGCGCGTATTATTCAAAAGACTGAGGAGGGTGGTTTGGATCGAATACGCCCTATCAAGACCGCACCTCGAACAAAGGGCGGCGCAATCACAAAGGCGGCCACCGAAGTTGGTGCGATCGTTGACGCTAAGTATTTAGTTGCATTTACCCAAAGTGGTGATTCAGCTCGTCGAATGTCACGTCTTCGCTCTCCTATTCCAATCCTGGCAATGACTCCTGAGGTCGGAACATACAATCGCTTAGCCCTTTCCTGGGGGATTGAATCAATGTTGACCCCTGTCGTGGGAGCGACCGACGAGATGGTGAAGTTAGTCGATACCGTCCTGATTGATTCAGGTAGGGCAACGATTGGAGATAACGTCATGATTGTGGCTGGCGCTCCGCCGGGAATTCCAGGCTCCACTAATGCGATGCGAGTGCACCGCGTTGGCGATGCCGTTGGCGGCGCAGCACCGGCCTACCGCTAAGATTTGCTAGAAGCGCCTCGGTACTCCAACGGTAGAGAGGGCAGTCTCAAACACTGCATAGTGTCGGTTCGAATCCGACTCGAGGCACGCACGCTGCATTTACATCCTGAAGGGGTGAATAGGACATGAGCATTCGCATTCTCGTTGCCGAAGATGAAGCGCTCATCCGCATGGATTTAGTTGAGATGCTCCAGGGCGCTGGCTATGAAGTCGTGGCTCAAGCCTCCAATGGGCAGGAAGCTGTGGATTTAGCGCTTGTGCACAAACCAGATCTAGCTATTTTAGATGTGAAAATGCCAGTTTTAGATGGCATTTCGGCGGCGGAAAAGATAATTGATGTAGCGCCAGTTTTAATGCTAACGGCGTTTTCGCAAAAGGAGCTCATCGATCGCGCGCGCGATGCTGGGGTAATGGCTTACGTAGTGAAACCATTCACAATTGGTGACTTAATTCCAGCTATTGAGATTGCGATAAGTAGACATCTGCAGATGAGCGTTTTAACTGCCGAAGTTGCCGATTTACATGATCGCCTAGAGACTCGCAAATTAATCGATCGGGCCAAGGGGATTTTAATGAAGGCGCTGAATTTGCCCGAGCCTGAGGCCTTTTCATGGATTCAACGGGCGGCGATGGATCGTCGTATGAGCATGAAGGCAGTGGCCGAGGCGGTCATCAACCCAGATGCGGTCCCATTTCAATAACTACCTAGCCTTGCGGTAATTACCTCGCCTTTATAACGAAATCGAAACACATTATCCTCACTTTCTCCTTGTCTAGGGCTAGCACTAGGCATTACCCTCATCACCTCCCTGTCCCGGGACGAAATGAATAGGAAAGGCAATACATGAACATAAAGATTCAGCGTTCACTTGCCGTTGTATCAGCCGCCGCTCTCGTTTTCGGAGTTGCGTCAGCATCAACAGCACAGGCGTCAAAACATAAGGCTAAAGTTGTTTACATCGCATACCAAGGTCCTCTTTCAGGTGGAGAAGCATCAACTGGTATCGATGAGCAGAATGCAGTGAAGTATGCAGTAAAGCTCTTCAATGCAAGAAGTGAGAATAAGAAGAAGTTCAATGTCAAAGTAGTTTCCGTAGATGACCAGGGAGATCCAGCTGTTGCATCAACAGTGGCTCCAGGCATTGGAGCTAACAAGGCCGTTCTTGGCGTAGTTGGACCTGCATACTCAGGAGCAACGATCGCATCACTTCCATATTACAAGGCCGGTGGATTAGTTCTTGTCTCTCCATCTGCTACACGTGTTTCACTTACAGATCCAACATCTCCTGACTTCGGCGGACCAGTGTTCCACCGTGTTGTAGGTAAAGATGATCTACAAGGACCAGCGTTGGCTAAATATGCAACTAAGGGTGTTTCCAGTGCAAAGGTATTTGTATTCGACGATCAATCAGCATATGCGGTACCTCTCCGTGGCTACGTAGAAGCTGGTTTGAAGAAGGTTGCTGGAGCATCACTTGTTGGTGGAGACTCAGTTCCTAATACAGCAACTGATTACAGCCCAACAATTGCAAAGATTGCATCTTCGGGAGCAACTGTAGTTATCTATACAGGTTACTATTCTGCAGCTGCAGTTTTCGTAAAGCAGCTCCGAGACTCAGGTTCAACAGCGATATTTGCTGGTGGCGATGGAGTCTTCAACCAGGAGTTCCCAAAGCTTGCAGGTGCTGCAGCTGAAGGAGCACGAATTACTGGTGTGGGTGGCTTAGCTGGTATCAGCCCAAAGCTTGAAGCTGATTTCAAGAAGCAAATGGGTGTTTCATCTGGTGTTTACTCAGTTGAATCATTCGATGCTGCAAACATCCTGCTTGAAGGTATCAAGAAGGGCAACACAACCCGTGCCAAGATGCTTAAGTGGGTCAAGGCTTACAAGGGTAAGAGCGTCAGTGGAAACACTATTAAGTTCGATGCGAATGGCGACATTTCATACGGACTCTTTGCTGGCTTCACTTCAAAGGGCGGCGTTCTAGTCAATACAGGCATCGTTAAGTAGTTATTTCTTAGCTACTTAAGTACAACGCTTAAGAGTTAGTGGGTGTTTCGGAATTCCCTTTAGAGGCCCCGAAACACCCACTTCTTACGTAGAGATGTAATACATTTACCTATTCAATCGATAGCCTGAAGGAGTGCAATGTTTGTAGTTTTAATCGACCAGTTTTGGTCATTAACCATCGCTGGACTCGCACTCGGTTTTATCTATGTTCTAATCTCGCTCGGCTACACAATGGTCTACGGAGTTCTGCGAATGATTAACTTTGCTAACTCTGAAATCTTTATGTGGGGAACTTTCGGAACAGTCATTACTAATCGTGATATTTTCCATTATACGCAAACCTCAGACCCGGCTACCGGGTGGAAGCTCGCTCTCGTTCTGATTACGGCGCTACTTATGTCTATGTTTGTTGCCGCTCTCACAGCGGTTTTTGTTGAGTTTGTTGCGTACCGTCGCTTACGCATGAAGGGTACTAATCGCCTGGCGACTTTGATCTCGGCCATTGGAATCTCAATCGCTCTCCAAGAAGTCATGCGATTGCTGACAAGTTCACGCCCTGTAGGTTCGCCTCGAGTTTTAGAGAAGATTATTTTGACGCAAGTATGGGGCGCTAATATCCGTCTTGACACAGTTATTACAATAATTGCTGCAGCGATCATCTTTTTTATTCTTGAACGCTTCATTCAATTATCACGCATGGGGAAAGCCATTCGCGCTGTTTCGCAAAATGAAGATGCTGCGAAGTTAATGGGAGTTAATTTAAACCGTGTTATCACGACGACATTCTTAGTTGGAGGCCTTGCTACAGGAGCCGCTGCCTTCTTCTATATAACTGTTTTTGAATATACAAAGTTCAATATTGGATTTACGATGGGAATGGCCGCTTTTACTGCGGCAGTATTAGGCGGAATTGGAAATATTAGAGGAGCATTTTTTGGAGGAATAAGCCTAGGTCTTCTTGAGGTGTATGCCTCGGCCGTGTTGGGCACCCAATGGAAGGCGGTCACAGTCTTCATAGTACTTGTCTTAGTTCTTCTCTTTAAGCCAAATGGATTATTTGGTGAAGCCGTCCAGCAGACGAGGGCGTAAGAATATGAAAATACGAAATTTCTTCAATCTTCGCGACTTTGGTGCTGGCCTCTGGGAGCGATCCAATCGCCTTCAGCGCATTGGTATTGCAATAACCTCAATTATTTTAGTTGGTCTTTTGCCATTTGCAGGCGCTAGCTTTTTAGCAACTCCAATTGCATCCTATGATGCTGTTCTAGTTTATCCAGTTGGCGTCTTTGTATTAATGGCACTTGGCCTCAACATCGTTGTAGGAAAATCTGGAATGCTGGATTTAGGATATGTAGCCTTCTTTGCAATTGGTGCTTACACAATGGCGCTTATGGGCACTCATACTGGTTTAAATACTTGGGAGATTATGCCTTTTGGAATTGGCTTTGCTATGTTGGCCGGCGTATTACTTGGACTGCCTACGCTTCGCCTTCGTGGTGACTATTTAGCGATTGTAACGTTGGGCTTTGGTGAAATCGTTCGCCTCGTAGCCCTTAACTCAACGTGGACCAAAGGTCCAAATGGAATTGCAAATATACCAATGCCTCCAGATATCGGACCACTGAAATTTAAGTTAGATGATCAAAAGGTATTCTTTTGGGTCGTTGTAGTAATGATCTTGCTAACGATTTGGATGATTCGCCGACTTAGTATTCGCCGCCCTGGTCGTGCTTGGGAGGCAATTCGACAGGATGAAGATGCAGCTGAACTCATGGGCGTGCCGACTCTTAAATATAAGATTTGGTCATTTACATTGGGAGCTGCTGTTGGCGGTGCCGCAGGCGTGTTATATGCATCTAAAAATCTATTTATCGCACCAGAAATGTTTACTCTTAACGTCTCCATTTTGATTCTCTCCTGCGTTGTTTTCGGTGGAATTGGAAATATTTGGGGAGTAGTAGTAGGTGCGACGATTCTGGGATATTTGCCAGATCGAATCCGTTTTATCTCCGATGCGCGTTTATTAGTTTTCGGAATGGTTCTAGTCGTTGTAATGAACTTTAGGCCTGATGGTCTCTTGCCACGTAAAAAGCGCGAGAAGGCAATCGTCAAGAGTGAGGTGAGCGTTTAAATGTCTGAGGTACTTCTTTCAATTCAAAACTTAACCATGAAATTCGGCGGCGTAACAGCCCTTGGTGATGTAAACCTTGAGGTTAAAAAGGGTGAAATTCTTGCACTCATTGGCCCAAATGGTGCTGGTAAAACAACGGTATTCAATGTGATTACCGGCGTTTATAAACCAACAAGTGGCTCAATTACTTTTGACGGTATTGCTCTGAAAAATCAAAAGCGCTTTCAAATTACTGCTTTAGGAATCGCACGCACATTTCAAAATATTCGCTTGTGGGGAGATATGACAACGCTTGAAAACGTCATTACCGCAACCGATGTTCACAAAAAGAGTGGGCTCGTTGGAGCGCTCTTTGGTCTTCCACGAGCACGCCGCGAAGAGAGAGAGAACCGCGCACGAGCTCATGAGATTTTGAAGTTCATCGGTATCGATGAGTATTCCGATCGATTGGCAAAGAATCTTCCATACGGAGTTCAACGTCGATTAGAGATTGCTCGCGCAATGGGAACCTCCCCAAAACTATTGCTACTGGATGAACCCGCAGCTGGCTTTAACCCTGCCGAAAAAGTTGAACTAGCTTCGTTGATTAAGAAGATTCGAGATGCTGGGTATACCGTTCTTCTCATTGAGCATGATATGTCGCTGATTATGGGGATCTCGGATCGCGTGGCGGTTTTAGATTTCGGTATCAAAATCGCAGATGATCTGCCAAGTAAGGTGCAAAACGATCCCAAAGTCATTGAGGCCTATTTAGGAGTACCTGCAGATGCGTCTTGAAATTAAAGATCTTCACGTCCACTACGGCAAGATTGAAGCAATTAAAGGAATTTCAGTCGTCGTTAATCAAGGTGAAATTGTTACTTTAATCGGTGCTAACGGCGCAGGAAAAACTACAACACTCAAAACAATATCCGGTCTTCGTAAAGTCTCAAGTGGTGCAATTATATTCGACGGTCAAGATATCTCTAAAATCCCAGCGCACGAGAGAGTAGATCTTGGCATCTCCCAAGCACCCGAAGGCCGTGGAATTTTTCCTGGCATGACTGTGTTAGAAAATCTTGAGATGGGAAAGTTTCATCGCAAAAATCGTCGACATGAAATGAGTGAAGATCTCGATAAAATTTACGCGCTGTTTCCTCGTTTAAAGGAGCGTACATCTCAGGCAGGTGGCACTTTATCTGGGGGAGAGCAGCAGATGTTAGCTATTGGTCGCGCCTTGATGGCCCGTCCTAAAGTTTTACTCCTTGATGAACCATCGATGGGACTTGCACCTCAAATGATTGCAAATATCTTTCGCATCATTACTGAGATTAACAAAACCGGCGTAACCATTCTGCTCGTTGAGCAAAATGCGCAGCAGGCTTTGCAGCGTGCACATCGTGCCTACATTCTAGAGACTGGCAATGTCGTTAAAGAGGCGGCCGCTGCCGATCTTCTCAACGATCCAGCGGTGCGCGAGGCATATCTAGGTACTGGAGCGCACAGCTAAGCTTTTAACGTTCTGCCATTATCAAACAAGTAATTCGCGCCGTGCATGTTCGTTCACCTTTATCATTAGATATGACAACATCGTAGGAACAGATTGTCTTTCCAAGGGATATTGCTGTGGCGACAGCGGTGACGATTCCTTCTGTTGCCGATTTATGATGCGTCGCATTAATATCAAGTCCAACAATCATCCGGTTCGGACCTGCATGAAGTGCTGCACCGACGGATCCAACGGTTTCAGCTAAGACAACGCTAGCGCCGCCATGTAATAGTCCAATCGGTTGAGTA
>CAYHOY010000016.1:0-35622 GCA_964358665.1 uncultured Candidatus Planktophila sp.
GGTTTCAGCTAAGACAACGCTAGCGCCGCCATGTAATAGTCCAATCGGTTGAGTATTTCCCTCAACTGGCATTGTGGCGACCAGTCTATGCGGAGAGGCTTCAATAATTTCAATGCCCATCTTTATGCCTAATGCTCCTCCACCGCGTTCTTGAATAATTCTTAGGAATTTATCTTCACTCATGCTGCGTACTCTACCGTGCAACCTACAATGAGCACATGAGCAAACGCCTATTACTAATCGATGGGCACTCAATGGCATATCGTGCTTTTTTTGCACTTCCCGCAGAGAACTTCACAACAGCCACTGGACAACACACGAATGCCATATATGGGTTTGCAACAATGTTACTCTCCCTGCTCACTGGTGAAAAACCGACACATGTCGCGGTTGCCTTTGATGTATCTAGAAAAACCTTTCGATCAGAGATATTTCCAGAATACAAAGCGAATCGCTCGAAAACCCCCGATGAGTTTCGCTCTCAGATGTCGTATTTGCACGAGCTCGTAAAGGCTTTTGGGATTTCGAGTTTTGAGGTTGATGGTTATGAGGCCGACGACATTTTGGCAACGATTGCTAAACGAGCCGAGCGTGAGGGTTTTGAAACGTTGATTTGCACAGGGGACCGTGACTCCTTTCAGTTAGTCAATGAAAAAACCACAATCCTTTATCCAAAGCGTGGGGTCAGCGAAATGGCACGAATGACTCCGGATGCAGTTCACGAAAAATATGGAATGTCCCCGGCTCAGTATCCAGATTTTGCCGCACTGCGGGGAGACCCGAGTGATAATTTACCTTCAGTTCCGGGAGTGGGCGAAAAAACAGCTGCAAAATGGATAGTTGAGTACGGCTCGCTCAAAGAGCTTGTTTCCAATGCAGATAAATTGCCTGGCAAAGTGGGTCAGTCTCTGAGGGATTCGATCGACAGCGTGCTTCTCAATAGTGAGTTGACACAGTTAATCACTGAAGTCCCTTTCGAATTAGTTATCGATGACTTGGTTTGGACAGGAGTAGATGAAAACCAAACTAATCCACTATTTGACGCATTAGAGTTTAAATCTCTCAAGGATCGAATGAAACCGATTCTACTTAAAAGCACCACAGCTCCTGCACTCGAATCGGAGCTTTTACTCTTTGCCGATGAGATGGCTGAAGGAGTATTAACGCCGGAGGAAGTCGATGCGAAGATTGCCGTTCACACAGGGCCATTAGCAGTTACCTTTTCACTTTGTGATGAAAAACTTCATAGTTATGCCGTAGCCTTTTCTCCTGAGGATATTTTCTTGGTGAATTCATCTTCTATGGGCAGTTGGGCAACTGATACAACTGTTAAAAAGATTACACATGATGCTAAATCCTTGGCTCGGAACTATCCATTTGTTGGAGTTGAGTTTGATACTGCGATAGCGGCATATCTTGTAAATCCGGGGGTACGCGCGCAAGAGTTTAAAGATTTACAGGAGCGATGGGGCGATGGCACGACCATTAATACGACTAGCTCTGAGCAAGAGTTATTGACGAGTGCACGAGCGTTATTTTTTCTCCGTAACTCTCTTACGCGTGAATTAACCGAACGCGGGTTGCTCGAACTCTTTAACACTATTGAGCTTCCTATTACCGAACTCTTGGCTTACATGGAAAATATTGGTATCGCAGTTAATCGAAAAGAGTTAGAAAAATTGCAAGCCTTCTTCGACGGTGAAGTTGCGCGCGAAACAAAATTGGCACACGAATCGGCAGGACATGAGTTCAACGTCGCATCTCCTAAGCAGCTGCAAGTAGTCCTATTTGATGAGTTAGGCTTGCCTAAAACTAAAAAAATCAAAACTGGCTATACAACTGATGCCGAAAGCTTGGATTGGCTCCATCAAAAAACTGGCCACGCTCTTTTGACCCATCTTCTGCGCATAAGAGAGACTAAAAAGCTTGGCTCAACCGTTGAGGGGTTGATCTCTGAAATAGCAAGCGATGGGCGAATACATACTCATTTTGGCCAGACCGTCACATCAACCGGCCGTCTTTCATCTACTGGACCTAATTTGCAAAATATCCCAGTGCGCACAGAAGAAGGTCGCACGATAAGAAATGCCTTTATCCCAGGAAAGGGCTACATAGCGCTACTGACCGCTGATTACAGTCAAATTGAAATGCGCATTATGGCTCATCTTTCCAACGATGAAAAACTTTTGTCAGCTTTTGAATCGGGAGAAGATCTGCATGCAACAATCGCTGCAGTTATTTTTGGAGTAAAGGCCAATGATGTTGATCCAGAGATGCGAAGGCAGATTAAGGCAATGTCCTATGGTCTTGCCTATGGACTTTCCTCCTATGGCTTGTCAGCGCAGTTAGGGATAACACCCGGCGCAGCGCAAGGGCTCATGGATACCTATTTTCAACGCTTTGGCGGCATCCGTGACTATTTAAAGACGGTTGTCGATGATGCGAGGCAGGTAGGTTATACGCAGACAATCATGGGCCGCAGACGGTACTTGCCGGATTTAATGAGTGATAATCGTCAACGACGTGAAGTCGCAGAGCGAATGGCGTTGAACGCCCCTATTCAAGGATCTGCCGCTGACATTATTAAGTTGGCCATGTTAAAAGTTGACGCGGGAATTAAAAAAGAAGAGCTTCAATCACGATTACTTCTTCAGATTCACGATGAATTAATTGTTGAAGTAGTCAAAGGTGAAGAAGAAAGGGTTACGAATCTAGTCAAACGTGAGATGGGGGATGCTTATCCACTTAGAGCGCCATTAAATGTCAGTGCAGGTTTAGGACTTTCTTGGCATGAGGCGGCGCATTAAGCAACTAGGTAGTAGTAGGTGAGTTTCCTTCCATCGCCTTAATGTCCTCTTCATCGCTTGGAATTCGATCGGCGGCAATTAATCGCTCTTTTCCAATTGTTAGTATGAGGCTGCCTAGTCCAATGGATACTGCAGTTAGTGCTAAACAGAACTGTGGTGAAATTCTTTCAGAGAGTATGCCTCCAACGGCTGCTCCCAATGACATAACACTTCCTTCTACCGTCCAAAGCCAGGCCATGTAGGAGGTTGCAGATCCCTTAGGCCGAACGGCCTCCATGACCTCCCAATAGAAAACCTGTATTGCACCCCCTACAAATCCAAGGAAAGCGCCGGCAATAGCCATTGACCACCCAGGATATGTAAATGCAATTGGAATCGAAACGAGAAACCAAATAAAGTATGTTTTACGCAGCGCCGATAGCGATGATGTGCGCTTTGAAAGTAGTCCTGCAATTAATCCACCAATAATGCTAGAGATGCCCATGGCAGCAAATACCCACGCAGTGCGGTGAGGAACGTTTTCAATTGTTGCAAATGCAGGTACTGCAACATCAAAGAGTCCCCAACCAAAGCCGATAAATGAGCCCTCAAGCATCATCAAGCGAAGTGTGGGGCTGCGCCAGAGCGAGCGCGCGCCGCTCTCTTTCTTTTCCGGTTTCCAATCTCTTGACACCGGTGCGAATGCTAAAGCACCGCCGCCCAGTGCCATGAGAATCGCAGCAGTGACTAACGGACTTCCTGGAAATTTCGATAGAGCTAGAGATGTCGCAATGACTGGACCAATAACTCCCGCTGTATTCATCACCGATGTATCAACTGCATAAGCAGTACGGAGAAAATCTCCAGGCACGATTGTCTTCCAGAGAGGGCGCACAGAAAGATTTATTGGTGGCGCGGTCAAACCCATAATGGTCGCCATAACAACAATGAAACTCGCCGAGTGGGAGATATTGACCATGATCATCATCGATACATACCCAGGCACGAGGATTCTAAGCGGCCATTTTTGTCCGTACTTATCGATCAAAGAACCTCGAACTCCGGCGGTAAATGAGCCTGCCAATGAGTTTGCTCCAATAACCAGGCCTGCTAATGCAATCGATCCCGTCTCCTGCTCGGTTTTAAAAAACAGCGCCAGACCGACCATGCCATAGGCAACGCGGGCAGGGAAAGCAGCCAAAACCAGAACCCACACATTGGGCATGGAAAATAACTGGCGATATCGATTCATAATGAGTATAAGTCTAACCAAAGAGCGATATCGCTGGGGTGGATTTGCTCTTGAGCACACAGAAACCGTAGCCTTGCCCTCCAGCCGCGAATGCGGGAACTTCTATTCATCTATCCCTACGGAGCACACTTGTCTACAACACCAGTAATTGCAGTAAATGACATTGGATCAGCAGCTGATTTTCTAGCCGCAATTGAAGGAACAATTAGAAATTTTAATGACGGAGATCTCGTCACCGGAACAATCGTTCAAGTTGGTCGCGAGGAAGTTCTCGTTGACATCGGATATAAGACTGAGGGTGTAATTCCTTCACGCGAGCTTTCAATTCGCCACGATGTAGACCCACATGAGATTGTAAAAGTTGGAGAAAGTATTGAAGCTCTTGTTCTTCAAAAAGAAGATAAAGAGGGACGTCTCATCCTTTCAAAGAAGCGCGCACAGTACGAGCGTGCATGGGGAGACATCGAAGGCAAGAAAGAGCGTGACGAAGTTGTCATCGGAACAGTTATTGAGGTTGTTAAGGGCGGACTTATTGTCGATATTGGACTTCGTGGCTTCTTGCCAGCATCCCTTGTTGAAATGCGTCGTGTCCGTGATTTAACACCATATATTGGTAAGCAGGTCGAAGCACGCATCATCGAACTCGATAAGAACCGCAATAACGTAGTTCTTTCTCGCCGTGCCTTCCTCGAGCAGACTCAATCAGAGTCGCGCACAACATTCCTTAATCAGCTTCAAAAGGGTCAAGTTCGTACAGGTGTCGTTTCATCTATCGTAAACTTTGGTGCCTTCGTAGATCTTGGTGGAGTAGATGGACTTGTCCACGTCTCTGAACTCTCATGGAAGCATATTGATCATCCAGGTGAAGTTGTTGAAGTTGGCGATGAAGTAACCGTTGAAGTTCTTGAAGTAGATTTCGAGCGCGAGCGTGTATCACTCTCACTCAAAGCAACTCAAGAAGATCCATGGCAGGCATTTGCTCGCACTCACACAATCCACCAAGTCGTACCAGGTGTTGTCACAAAGCTCGTTCCATTTGGAGCTTTCATCCGTGTCCATGAGGGCATTGAAGGTCTTGTTCACATCTCTGAACTAGCTGAGCGCCATGTCGAAATTCCAGAGCAGGTCGTTGCAGTTGACGATGAGCTCTTTGTAAAGATTATCGACATTGATCTTGAGCGTCGTCGCATCTCACTTTCCCTCAAGCAAGCTAATGAGGGACATGAGATTGAGATCGAAGCTTTTGATCCAACTCAATATGGAATGGCCGCTCGCTATGATGCAGAAGGAAACTTCATCTACCCAGAAGGTTTTGATTCTGAAACCCAAGAGTGGAAGCCAGGACATGAAAAGCAGCGCGAAGAGTGGGAGCTTCAGTACACCCAGGCTCAAGAGCGTTTCTTGGCGCATAAAAAACAAAAGGCCGAAGCAAAGGCCGCTGATGCAGCTGCAACACCAGAAGATGGTGTCGTTGAGGCTACGCAAGAGGTTGTTGCTGCTGAATAAAGTTTTGTAAGAAATCCCCGCAGCTTCACGGTTTGGTTCGTTAAAACCGTTTAACTCGCGGGGATTTCTCTATGTCAGACTAATTTTAGAGCTTACAAACTATTTCAATGGAGATTCAGTTAATTTAAACGTCCTATTTGAACAGTCAACTTCTGCTTTCACCCCTAACGGCAGGATTATTTGCGGGTCAGTATGGCCAAAATCCATATTAGTGACAATTGGAACTCTTGCATTTCCAAACTCTCGCTTAATCACATCAATAATCATCTTGTCCAACTCCAATTTTTCTTTATTGGTATAGTTACTTGCTCGACCAAATAAAATAGCGGTCACTTTGTCAAAAATACCTTGCATTCCATAGTTTCGAAGCATCCGTTGAACTCTTTGTATGGAGGGTTTTTCCTCCGAGGTTTCAAAAAATAGCACTTTTCCGTTCCAAAACTCTTTTTCAGGCCAAAACTCCGTACCATTCAAAGACTCCAACACTTCAATGCAGCCACCATACAGTTCGCCTGTCACTGCACCAATGCCCTGAATGAATCTCCAACCGGTGTCATGTTTTAGCTCATTAATCTTTCCTAAGTTGTGTTCGTTGCTCCAGTCAGGATAACCATCGCAATATAAGCCGAAACTTCCATATTCAAAATGTTCCTGTGGAAAGAAAAGCATTTGTTGAATGTGGTTGGTAAATTCTTTAGGTAAAGACTCTGCCTGTGAAAAACCGGCCATTATTGAAGGTCCGTGGAAAGTCACCATTCCCAGTTGATTGAGAAGCGCTAAAAGAGTAGTGGTATCTGAGTAGCCCATCAGAATCTTTGGATTGTTTCGTATTACTTCCTTTTCAAGAAACGGTAATATTCTAACTGAATCATCTCCTCCGATAGATGCGATAACCGCTTTTACCTGAGTGTCTGCAAAGGCGTCATTAATATCCCTTGCCCGAGCTTCAGGATGATTGGCAAGAAATTCATCTGCCGCTTTCGCACTTGGGTATTCCTTTATTATCAAACCAAAATTTCTCAACACCTTCAAGCCATTCTCATACACATGGGGGAAAATACTTGGACCCCCCCATGAAGGGCTGACTATGGCGACGACATCTCCCGGTTTCAATCGTGAAGGCTTGGTGTACTTCATTCCGAAACTATATTCCAAGTCCAGTCAGGCGGTATCGTTGGCCTGTGCGAGTCATAGGCTTAACGGGCGGAATTGGAAGTGGTAAATCACTTGCGGCCGAATACTTTGCAGATCTCGGAGCCATAGTTATCGATGCTGATCAATTAGCACGTGCAGCTATTGAACGCGGATCGAAAGGTTTCGATAAAGTTGTTGCGACGTTCGGTGATTCGATTTTGAAAAACGGCGACATAGATCGTCGAGCTTTGGGTGAGTTAGTTTTTAGAGATCCCACTAAAAAAGCTGCGTTAGAAGCGATTATTCACCCGTGGGTGCGAAGTGAGTTTGAGGCAGCCGTTCTCTCTCTGACTGGAAATCAAACTTTGGTCTATGAGATTCCGCTTCTCTTTGAAACCGGCGGCGCTAATCGCTTTGAAAGCGTTATTACAGTTGAGGCGCAGATGGACAAGCGCATCGAGCGGTTGCGAGAGAAAGGGTTGCACCTTTCGGAGATCCAGGCTCGCATAGCCTCACAAGCCTCACGAGAGGAGAGGGTCTCCATCGCCGACTTCGTCATAGAAAACAACGGCTCTAAGGATGACCTGCTTCGTCAAGTGGAAAATATTTGGGATGGTTTAACCCACACATCTAACTAGAATTATCCAATGCGCCCGATATCGGATTTACAACGAACAGTCGAGCCTTTTCAAGTTGTAAGCGATTTTGTCCCGGCAGGAGATCAACCCGAAGCGATAGCTGAGATTGCTCGACGATTTGCTGCAGGTGAGCAGGATGTAGTACTTCTCGGTGCAACGGGTACTGGAAAGTCGGCCACTACCGCCTGGCTCATTGAAAAACTTCAGCGACCTACTCTTGTTTTAGCTCCTAATAAACTGCTAGCTGCCCAGTTGGCTAATGAGTTTCGCGAACTACTGCCTAATAACGCTGTCGAATACTTTGTTTCTTACTACGACTATTACCAGCCAGAGGCTTACGTGCCGCAGACCGATACCTTCATCGAGAAAGATTCGAGTGTTAACGACGAAGTCGAGCGCTTGCGCCACTCGGCCACTAATTCGCTTTTAACACGTAGGGATGTCATCGTCGTTGCAACGGTTTCATGCATATATGGACTTGGTACTCCTCAGGAGTACATAGATCGGATGGTCACCCTTCGAGTTGGGGATGAAATCGAGCGCAACGCACTACTTCGACGATTCGTTGACGTGCAGTACAAGCGCAATGACGTTGCATTTGAAAGAGGCACTTTCAGAGTTCGCGGTGACACAATCGAAATTATTCCAATGTATGAAGAGCTAGCGATTCGCATTGAGATGTTTGGCGATGAGATTGAAAAAATCTCAACTTTACACCCACTTACTGGAGAGATAATTCGGGATGAAACGGAGATGTATATTTTTCCAGCGACACACTACGCCGCCGGTCCCGAGACGATTAAGCGCTCTATTGGCGATATTGAAGACGAGCTACAAATTCAATTGAAAACCTTTGAAAATCAAGGCAAGTTACTTGAAGCCCAGCGCTTACGTATGCGCACTACATTTGATGTTGAAATGATGGAACAAATCGGTTTTTGCAGTGGAATCGAAAACTATTCACGGCATTTAGATGGGCGGGCAGCTGGATCTGCCCCAAACTGTTTACTGGATTACTTCCCGGAGGATTTTCTAGTTGTTATTGATGAGAGCCATGTGACCGTTCCTCAACTTGGTGCAATGTTCGAAGGCGATGCCTCCAGAAAACGCACCCTTGTCGAACATGGATTTCGCCTACCGAGCGCTTTAGATAACCGACCACTGAAGTTTCCGGAGTTTTTAGAGCGCACCGGCCAGAAGCTCTACCTCTCTGCCACGCCTGGTAAGTATGAGATGGCTAAAGTCGATGGCGATGTAGTTGAGCAAGTAATTCGACCAACTGGATTAGTTGATCCCCAAATCGTAATAAAGCCAATTAAGGGCCAAATTGATGATCTATTGCATGAAATATCGATTCGTGCCGAAAAAAATGAACGTGTGTTAGTCACAACGTTGACTAAAAAAATGTCAGAGGATTTAACGGAATATATGCAGGAAAAAGGTGTACGTGTTCGCTACTTGCACTCTGAAGTAGATACGTTGCGTCGCGTGGAACTCCTGCGCGAACTACGCACAGGGGAATACGATGTTTTAATTGGTATAAACCTGCTTCGAGAGGGGTTAGATCTCCCCGAAGTTTCACTCGTTGCGATTTTGGATGCTGATAAAGAGGGTTTTTTGAGATCTGCGACCTCACTCATTCAGACTATTGGACGTGCTGCTCGAAATGTATCGGGTGAAGTACACATGTATGCCGATAACATAACTGATTCAATGGCCAAAGCCATTGATGAGACTAACCGGCGCCGAGCAAAACAAGTTGCATACAATTTAGAACGCGGAGTCGATCCCCAACCATTGCGGAAAAAGATTGCCGACATCACCGATTTAATTAATCGAGAGTCCGAAGATACCGATGAGTTATTGGCGACTAGCAAGAAGGCAAACCAGAAGCAGTCAACGTCAGTTGGGCTCTATTCGAAGGGAGCTATCTCCCTTCCGCGACAAGATCTAATGGCGTTGATAGGCTCCCTCACTGATCAGATGAAGAATGCTGCGGCCGAACTTCAGTTCGAAGTCGCTGCGCGTCTGCGTGATGAGATTAAGATTTTGAAGCGTGAGCTTCGCTCAATGGAAGAGGCAGGGGTCTAGTGAGTATTGAAAAACTAATTGTTCGTGGAGCGCGCGAGCATAATCTTAAGGATGTTTCAATTGAGCTTCCACGCAATGCCCTGATTGTTTTTACTGGTCTATCTGGTTCAGGTAAATCATCGCTAGCCTTTGACACGATTTTTGCTGAAGGTCAGCGCCGCTATGTTGAATCACTTTCTGCTTATGCTCGCCAGTTCTTAGGTCAAATGGACAAGCCCGATGTTGATTTTATCGAAGGGTTATCTCCTGCCGTATCTATCGATCAAAAATCCACCAACCGAAATCCCCGCTCAACAGTTGGAACAATTACTGAGGTTTATGACTATTTAAGGCTGCTTTTTGCTAGGGCGGGACGCCCGCACTGTCCTAACTGCGGTAAAGCTGTTTCTCGCCAATCACCGCAGCAGATAGTTGATCAAATTTTGGCGATGCCATCAACAACAAAATTTCAAGTACTTGCTCCTGTAGTTCGTGCCCGCAAAGGTGAATTTGTTGATCTCTTCGCAGAGTTAATCACACAAGGCTATTCACGTGCCCGTGTCGATGGCACGGTCGTAGCGCTGACCGATGTTCCAAAGTTGAAAAAACAGGAAAAGCACACAATCGAAATAGTTGTGGATCGTCTAACTGCCAAAGTAGAAAGCAAGACACGGCTCACGGATTCAATTGAAACTGCGTTGCGATTGGCATCCGGAATCGTCATTCTGGATTTTGTAGATTCGAAGTTAGAAGATAAAGAGCGCACCTTCAGTGAGCATTTAGCCTGTCATGAGTGCAACTTATCCTTTGAAGAGTTAGAGCCCCGTTCGTTCTCCTTTAACTCGCCTTTCGGTGCCTGCCCCGAATGCTCTGGCATCGGTACAAAGTTGGAAGTAGATGAAGATCTCATAATTCCCGATGACTCAATATCTATACAAGATGGCGCAATTGCACCGTGGTCAGGTGGGCAGTCATCGGATTATTTCATGCGATTGCTGGAAGCCCTGGCAAAAGATATGCCTTTCTCGTTGGATATCCCCTGGAAGAAAATTTCCGTAAAGGCTAGAGAGGCCATTATCAATGGCTATGAGTATGAAATTAAAATGAAGTACAAGGGTCGCTACGGTACCAAGAACTACACCACTGGATTTGAAGGTGTAGTTCCATTTATTCATCGCCGCCATAGTGAGACCGATAGCGATTACAGCCGTGATAAGTACGAGGCATATATGCGCCAAATTCCCTGCCATGTATGTTCAGGTGCGCGATTAAAGCCTGAAGTACTAGCAGTAACCATAGGCAACAAAAACATTTCGGAGATAACTGAACTGTCAATTTCGGAGTGCGCTGAGTTTCTAAAAAAAATCAAACTAACTAAGCGCGAGGCTCAGATTGCAGAGCGCGTGATGAAAGAAGTTCATGCCCGCTTAGGGTTTCTCCTCGATGTCGGTCTGGACTATCTATCCCTTGCTCGCCCTGCTGCCACACTTTCTGGGGGAGAAGCACAACGCATCCGCTTAGCAACCCAGATTGGCAGTGGGCTTGTTGGCGTTCTCTATGTATTAGATGAACCCAGTATTGGTCTGCACCAGCGTGATAACCGTCGCTTAATTGAAACGCTCACACATCTGCGAGACCTAGGAAATACTTTAATCGTTGTCGAACACGATGAAGAGACTATTCGCACCGCCGACTGGATCGTAGATATCGGACCAGGAGCAGGTGAGCACGGGGGACATGTAGTTGTCTCTGGCAGCTATGAAGAGTTGATTGCATCTAAAGAATCAATCACAGGTGCTTATTTATCAGGCCGAAAGTCGATCTCAATTCCAGAAGTGCGTCGGCCAATTGATACTAAACGGATGTTGACTGTCAAAGGAGCAAAAGAGAATAACTTGCAGAATATTGATGTGCAGATTCCACTTGGCGTATTTGTCTCAGTCACCGGTGTTAGCGGATCTGGTAAATCAACGCTCGTAAACGATATTTTGTACACAACACTTGCCAACAAACTCAACGGTGCGCGTTTAGTTCCGGGTCGACATCGAAGTGTTACTGGGATTGAACTTCTCGATAAAGTAGTGCACGTTGATCAATCTCCAATTGGTCGAACCCCTCGATCGAATCCAGCAACGTATACGGGTTTGTTCGATAAAGTTCGCGCCTTATTTTCAGAGACAACAGAGGCGAAAATTCGCGGCTACCAGCAGGGGCGTTTTTCATTCAACGTCAAGGGAGGACGATGTGAAAATTGCTCGGGCGATGGCACGATAACAATCGAAATGAATTTTTTGCCCGACGTCTATGTTCCTTGTGAGGTATGCCATGGTGCGCGCTATAACCGCGAAACCTTAGAGGTTCACTACAAAGGCAAGACAATCGCCGATGTTCTCAACATGTCTATTGAAGAGGCTCATAACTTTTTTGAATCTGTTCCAAATATTGCGCGTTTTTTAAAGACTCTCAACGACGTTGGTTTGGGTTATGTACGACTTGGCCAGTCGGCACCAACGCTCTCAGGTGGAGAAGCTCAACGCGTCAAACTTGCAACTGAATTGCAACGTCGCTCTACGGGACGAACAATTTATGTTTTAGATGAACCGACTACTGGGCTACATTTTGAAGATGTTAGCAAGCTTCTTATCGTTCTCAATCGTCTGGTTGATACTGGAAATACAGTGATTGTGATTGAGCACAATCTAGATGTCATTAAATGCTCAGACTGGGTGATTGACATGGGTCCTGAAGGCGGATTCCGAGGGGGATTAGTAGTTGCAGAAGGAACGCCTGAAGAAGTGGCAAAGGTGAAAGAAAGTTATACCGGTCAATATTTAGCACCGATGCTTGCTACAAACCGAAAAGTAGCAGTTAAGAAGTAAGGCGATGGCAAATCCTCAAAGTTATCGGCCAAGCAACATTCCCGATCACCCTGGCGTGTACCGCTTTTATAACGAACAAGACAAAGTGATTTACGTAGGAAAGGCAAAGAGTCTAAAAAATCGCCTCAGTAATTACTTCCAGGCAAATTTGGCTACCAAGACGCAGCGCATGGTTCATGAAGCTGTTCGTGTTGATTGGACAATTGTCAGTACGGAGCTAGAGGCGTTGGCGCTGGAGTTTAGTTGGATCAAGCAGTATCAACCAAAGTACAACGTTCAATTCAAAGATGACAAGTCTTATCCTTACTTGGCCTTATCCCTCAATGATGAATATCCATTGATTTTCATTACCCGCAAAGACAAGCGACCTGGGTTGAAGTACTTTGGTCCGTATACAAATGCGTGGGCGCTTCGAAACACATTCGAAGTCCTACTCAAGGTTTTTCCGGTCAGATCATGCTCGTCTTCAAACTTCACACGTGCACAACGCAGCAAAAGGCAGTGCCTGCTAGGCGACATCGGTAAATGTGCTGCTCCATGTGTTGGCTGGATCTCAAAAGAGGATCACAAGAAATTGGCTGAACGACTCAATGAATTTATGGAGTCCGGGATGGAAAATATCCTGCCCAAGTTGCATGAGGAGATGAGTGCAGCCGCAGCCAATGAGGAGTTTGAAAGAGCGGCGCGTCTTAGAGATCAGATCGAATCATTTGAGAAGGCGCAAAAATCAACTGAAGGTAATTTCTCGGATGATCTAGATGGCGATTTCATCTCTATCTATCACGATGGTTTCCATGCCGCAGGCTCAATTTTTTCAATGCAACGCGGATCAGTGAAGGGTTCTCGATCATGGATAGTTGATCAAGAGATGGCACTTGAAGGCCAAGATGAATTAACCGCATTGTTGTACTCAATCTATGGAACTGGAGCAATCCCGGTTCCACGCAATATTTATATCAACTCGGACCCAGCTGATAAGGAACAGTTAGAGCAGTGGCTTGGTGAAATTGGTTCGACTAAGGTCGATATCAAAGTTCCACAACGCGGAGAAAAGGTTGAGCTCTTAGCAACTGTTAAACGTAACGCTCAATATTCGCTTATCCAGTTTTTAAGCAAGCGCTCAACCGATGCCGCAGTGAGTGGAAAAGCCTTGATAGAGATAGAGCAGGCTCTGAATCTCGTAAAACCTCCGCTTCGCATAGAGTGTTTCGATATCTCAAATATTTCAGGTACTTCTGTCGTCGCATCGATGGTCGTATTTGAAGATGGACTCGCTAAGAAAAGTGAGTATCGCAGATTCATCATTAATACTGACGAAGGTTTTGATGACACTCGTGCGATGCATCAAGTGATTACTCGCAGATTAAAGCGTCTGATTGATGAACGAGCGGTAGATTCGGCTGAGGTGGCAGAGCTGGGAGGAAAGATGAGTAAGTTTTCATATCCGCCCCAACTTATCGTCGTCGATGGCGGTGCACCACAGGTTAACGCCGCCGCCCGCGCGCTGAGTGAACTTGGCATTACAGATATTGCCTTGTGTGGATTGGCTAAGCGGCTAGAAGAAGTCTGGCTTCCCGGCTCACCCAATCCATTAATCCTGCCTAGAGCAAGTGAAGGTCTCTATCTCTTGCAACGAATTCGGGATGAGGCGCATCGATTCGCTATTACTTTTCACCGCTCGAGACGTTCAAAGATAATGCTGGAGTCAGTTTTAGATGAGATCCCACAACTGGGCCGGGTGCGCCGCAGCGCATTACTTGAACGCTTTGGGTCAGTGGCGGCAATTCGAAAGGCCAGTCGAGAGGAGATTGCGGCGACTCCCGGGATAGGAAATAGAACTGCATCGATCATTGAGGAGCATTTGAATTCCATAACATCGCAAAAAATAGATATCACAACAGGCGAAATCATCAGTGGGTAAAATGTACTTGACAGAGGTAAGAGGATTAACCCATGAATAGCAAGGAGATCTTAATTTTAACCGGCATGTCAGGTGCTGGTCGCTCAACTGTTGCTCATGCCTTAGAGGATTTGGGGTGGTACGTAGTTGATAATCTTCCACCATCTTTGTTGCCAGCGCTAGTAAGCAAAGGCACCGGGCCAGATGGAAAAGAGTATGCCGTCGTTGTGGATGTGCGTGGGGGTCGTTTTTTTGACGAGTTAAAACAAGCGCTGGAAGAACTCAAGAAGAATGGTTTTATTTACCGTTTGGTCTTTTTGGATGCCACAGATCAAGCTTTAGTACAACGCTTTGAATCTACACGCAGACCCCATCCACTTCAGGGTAGTGATCGAATCGTTGATGGTATTGCTAGAGAGCGCGAAAAGTTGGATGATTTAAGAGCTCAGTGCGACATAACAATTGACACGTCAAATTTGAATGTTCATCAATTAGAAAAACGCATTGGAGAGATTTTTGGGGGAGGAAAAATACAGGGAGTTCGAATTAATGTTCTCTCTTTTGGATATAAATATGGAATCCCAGTCGACTCTGATTTAGTTTTAGATTGCCGTTTCATACCTAACCCTCACTGGATTCCAGAGCTTCGATTACTGACAGGTTTGACAACACAAGTGAGCGAAAAAGTTTTGGGAAATACTGGTGTGGAAGAGTTTGTTAAAAATTATGTGGCATTAGTTGCATCAATGATTCCGGGATATATGCATGAAGGTAAAAAGTACTTGACAATCTCCGTGGGTTGTACAGGTGGAAAGCATCGCAGTGTTGCGATAACACAGGAGATTTCTAAACAATTAAACGCCCTTAATATAGGGCTGTCAGCTTATCCCACTCACCGAGATGTGGGACGCGAATAACTGTGAGCAAAGTTGTCGCCCTCGGTGGCGGTCATGGCTTAGCGGCAGTGTTATCGGCTCTGCGCGAAATCACCTCAGAAATTACGGCGATTGTTACAGTAGCCGATAATGGTGGTTCAAGCGGAAGGTTGAGAGAGGAATTTCCAATTTTCCCTCCTGGGGATTTGAGAATGGCACTAGCTGCACTATGTGCCGATGATGAATGGGGTCGAACGTGGGCCGACATAATGCAGCTGCGCTTTGTTAGCGATGGCGCTCTCAATGGACATGCCATGGGAAATTTACTTCTGGCCTCACTCTGGAGCCAAGATCAAGACCCGGTAATAGGCCTAGATCGAGTGGGTTCACTTTTAAAAGTAATTGGACGAGTTCTACCTATGGCGGCAGTTCCTTTAGAAATTGAGGCGAGTTTTATTACATCAACTGGTCGCATTCTAATTAGAGGGCAAAAAGAGGTAGCCACTGCGCGAGGTCGTATTGAATCCCTTCGCCTTATCCCCGAAAATCCACCAGCACGGAGTGAAGCACTCACCGCAATTCGGGAAGCTGATTGGATTACTATGGGACCTGGCTCTTGGTTTTCAAGTGTTATGCCGCATTTATTAGTTCCAATGCAGTTAGATGCTTTAGTTAGAACTACAGCGAAGAAGATAATGATTCTAAATCTAGATGCCCACGCTAATACATCTGGCGATGAGTTTGCCGGATCGACTCCAGAAGAGCACCTTGAGTTCTTTGCTCGATATGCTCAAGAGCTAAAAATTGATTACTTCTTAGTCGATACGTGTGTTGTTCGAGATGAGCCCGCCTTGGCGGCGATTGCTCGAAAATTAGGTGGACAGGTAGTTGCGGTAGATATTCGCAAGGCGCCCGGCAGCGTCCATCACGATGTCACTCGATTAGCTCTTCATTTGGGCCACATTATGCGCCAAAGTTTGGTTGGATAGACCCATGGCAATGACGGCAGCGGTAAAAGACGAACTGAGTCGAATCTCTATAACTAAACCATGTTGCCGCAAGGCCGAGGTCTCCTCTCTCCTTCGATTTGCTGGTGGCTTACACATCGCTGCCGGAAAGATATTGATTGAAGTTGAATTAGAAACATCCCAGAGTGCACGTCGATTGCGCAAAGACATTGCAGATATTTATGGACATGGCTCTGACTTAGCTGTTCTCTCATCAGGGGGTTTGCGTAAAGGCTCTCGTTATGTTGTTCGCGTCATTGAAGCTGGAGATTCTTTGGCCAGACAAACCGGACTTGTAGATTCCCATGGTCGACCTGTGCGCGGACTTCCGCCCCAAGTAGTTTCTGCTGCAATTTGTGATTCAGAAGCGGCATGGCGTGGAGCGTTTATTGCGCATGGCTCGCTCACTGAACCAGGGCGCTCATCGTCGCTGGAGATCACATGTCCTGGGCCAGAAGCGGCGTTAGCACTTGTTGGAGCAGCACGTCGCATGGGAATTGTGGCGAAGGCGCGAGAAGTGCGTGGAGTTGATCGAGTTGTAATTCGTGATGGAGATGCAATCGGTGCATTACTTACCCGTCTGGGTGCACATGAATCAGTTCTTGCTTGGGAAGAGCGTCGAATGCGTCGCGAGGTCCGGGCAACTGCTAATCGCCTTGCTAACTTCGATGATGCAAATCTTCGGCGCTCAGCACGAGCCGCCGTTGCTGCATCGGCCCGGGTTGCCCGTGCCATGGAAATCCTTGGCGCAACAATCCCTGCCCATTTAAAAGAGGCGGGGGAGTTGCGAATCAACCATGGTCAGGCATCCCTCGAAGAGCTCGGCTCTTTAGCGGTACCGCCCATGACTAAAGATGCCATTGCGGGTCGAATCCGGCGATTGCTTGCAATGGCCGATAAACGAGCCGGTGAGCTTGGAATACCAGATACTGAGAGCGGACTTTCACCTGATTTATTGAATTAAGGCGGCCTAATTCGTAGGTGCGCAGTGTTCATCAGATAGCCACTGCTAGGATTACCCGCAAGACCCCAACGTTGTGGCAGTTTTAATACACTTCCAACGGTTGGGCTTTTTTATTTCTAGCCCCTTAAGTAGCAAGGACGTATTTCATGATTAATGTCGGAATTAATGGTTTTGGACGAATCGGACGCAACTTCTTTCGTGCATCTCTGACAAATCCAGAGATAAATATAGTCGGAATCAACGACCTCACACCTAATGAGACTTTGGCTCACCTTCTCAAGTACGACTCCATCCTTGGTCGCCTAGGTCTTGAGGTTACTTTCACCGATGATTCTATTACCGTCGATGGAAAGACGATCAAAGTTTTCTCTGAGCGCGATCCAGCTAACTTACCGTGGGCACTGCTCAAAGCAGATGTGGTTCTTGAATCAACGGGACACTTTACAAAGGCTGCCGATGCTGGAAAGCACATTAGCGCAGGAGCAAAGAAGGTAATTATTTCTGCACCGGCAAGTGATGAGGACATCACAATCGTTATGGGTGTAAACCATGAAAAATACGATCCTGCCAACCATCACATTATTTCAAATGCTTCATGCACAACAAACTGCCTTGCACCGATGGCGAAGGTGCTTAATGACAATTGGGGCATTGTTAAAGGGTTAATGACAACGATTCACGCATATACAAATGATCAAGTAATCCTAGATTTTCCTCATAAGGATCTTCGCCGTGCACGTGCAGCTGCAATAAATATGATCCCAACCTCTACAGGAGCGGCTAAGGCAATTTCACTTGTATTGCCAGAGCTTAAGGGCAAACTCGATGGGTATGCCATGCGAGTTCCTCTTCCAACTGGTTCGGCAACTGATTTGACTGTAGAGCTTGCAAAAGAGGCAACTGTAGCTGAGATTAACGCCGCGATGAAGGCGGCCGCTAATGGCGCACTCAAAGGCTACTTGTCATACACCGAAGATCCAATCGTCTCTTCCGATATCGTTACAGATCCATCTTCTTGTATCTTCGATTCAGGATTAACAAAGGTAATCGGCAATCAAGTAAAGATTGTTGGTTGGTATGACAATGAATGGGGTTACTCAAACCGTCTCGTCGACTTAATAAGTTATGTTGGCAAAACTCTTTAATGTCATCCCTTGATTCCTTTGATGTAGTTGGTAAGCGGGTCTTTCTTAGATGTGATCTAAATGTTCCGTTAAAAAGCGGAACCATACAAGATGATGGTCGAATCAAAGCCTCGCTTCCTACTATTTCGCTCTTGCTGGGCAAAGGTGCATCACTTGTAATTGCGGCTCACCTAGGTCGACCTAAGGGCGATAACCTGTCAGAGTTCTCATTAGCGCCAGTGGCAGTGCGCTTAGGAGAACTTCTTGATCAGGAGATTCACTTCATAGGAAATGCCAGCAGTGGGGACGTGAGCGCAGCGGCACATTCATTAAAAGCCGGAGAAATCCTTCTCCTTGAAAACATTCGCTTTAACGCAGCAGAGACGAGCAAGGATGCGAGTGAGCGACAAGTTTTTGCCGCTCAATTAGCAGAGCTTGCCGATGTATATGTGGGCGATGGTTTTGGCGCGGTACATCGCAAACATGCATCGGTCTTTGACTTGCCACAGCTTCTGCCACATGCACCAGGATTACTCGTTGAAGCCGAAGTCGATGTTTTGAAAAAATTAACTCACAATCCAGCACGTCCGTATGGAGTTGTTTTGGGTGGTGCGAAGGTGTCAGATAAATTAGGTGTAATCGAAAATCTATTAGACAAGGTCGATACATTAGCGATTGGCGGAGGAATGGTCTTCACTTTTCTAGCCGCACTCGGTAAAGAGATTGGCACATCCTTGGTAGAGATAGAGATGATTGATATTGTGAAGGCGCTCATTAAAAGCGCAGACGAGAAAGGCGTAAAACTCGTGCTTCCAAGCGATATTCTCGTCGCTTCGCAGTTTAGTGCAGATGCGTTTCCAACTTTAGTTTCCGCCGATGATATTCCAACTGATCAAATGGGTTTAGATATAGGACCTGTTTCAGCCAAAGCCTTTGCAGATGAAATTGAAAAATGTGCCACGGTCTTTTGGAATGGACCTATGGGTGTTTTCGAGTTTCCAAACTTTGCTGCGGGTACCAAAACCATTGCAACGGCGCTTACTAAAGTTTCAGGAATATCGGTTGTGGGTGGAGGCGATTCAGCGGCTGCAGTTCGCGCCCTAGGCTTTGCGGACTCCGATTTTGGTTATATTTCTACCGGTGGTGGAGCATCACTTGAGTATCTAGAGGGCAAGGAACTTCCTGGCCTATTAGCTTTAGGGTTATAGGGAGAGACATGCGAAAACCTTTGATGGCAGGTAACTGGAAGATGAATTTAAATCATCTTGAGGCGATTGCAGTTGCACAGAAACTGGTCTACTCACTCGATGATAAGGATTATGACGCAGTAGATGTAGCAATCATTCCGCCATTTACCGATATACGTTCAATTCAAACGTTAATCGATGGCGATCGTTTGCGTTTGAACTACGGTGCTCAAGATCTCTCACCCGAAGCAAGTGGCGCTTTTACTGGGGATATCTCTGGATCAATGCTGCACAAACTTGGATGTACATATGTTTTAGTCGGCCACTCTGAGCGCCGTTCAATCCATTCAGAGAGCGATAGCCTCGTTAACCGCAAGATTAAAGCGGCACTTGCCCATGAGATGGTTCCAATTCTCTGTGTTGGCGAAGAGCTTGCCGTTCGAGAATCTGGGGCGCATGTCTCGCATGTTATTCGTCAGATCCGCGGCGGATTAGAGGGCTTAACCAAGCCAGAGTTAAAGAAGATTGTCATTGCCTATGAACCCGTCTGGGCTATTGGTACCGGCAAAGTTGCAACCCCAGAGGATGCTCAAGAAGTCTGTGCCGCAATTCGCGAAGAGGTTGAAAATATCGGCTCACCTGAAATCGCCGCGGCCATGAGAATTCTCTATGGCGGATCAGTAAAATCCTCAAACGTCGTTGAAATCATGGCCAAACCCGATGTAGATGGAGCACTTATTGGAGGCGCAAGCCTAGATCCTGAAGAGTTGGCAAAGATTGTAAAGTTCTACGCTCAGGTTTAATTAGTTCTAACCACCAATTTGAAGGTATCCTTACCCTCTACGAAATAAGGAGTTTACGAACCGTGAAACTAACTCTCTCAATCTTGCTCATTATTACGAGCGTTGTGATGATTCTTCTCGTCCTATTGCATAAGGGAAAGGGAAGCGGACTATCCGATCTCTTTGGTGGCGGAGTCTCATCTAACTACGGAGGCTCTTCAGTTGTTGAGCGTAACCTTGACCGCATCACAATCGTGGTCGGTGGTCTATGGTTTGCCTTTGTCGTCGCGCTGAGCCTTGTACTTAAGTAAATCTTTTTCAATTCATTTATTTTTTTAAGGAGTAGTTAATGGCAAGTGCAATTCGCGGAAGCCGTGTCGGTGCAGGACCAATGGGTGAGGCCGAGCGCGGTGATTCGATCGCTCGTGCCTATGTCTCGTACTTTTGCGCTAATGGTCACGAGGTCCGTCCCTCATTCGCCGTGGAAGAGACCGTTGTAATTCCAGCTGAATGGGATTGCCCAAAATGTGGATACCCAGCTGGCCGCGACCGCAATAATCCACCAAACCCAATCAAAAATGAGCCATATAAGACACACCTAGCCTATGTAAAAGAGCGTCGTACCGATGCCGAGGGGGAGCGTCTCCTTGAAGATGCCTTGCGTAAACTTCGCGGAGAAGATGATTAATAAGTTTTAAGGCAGTTAAGAATTTCCTTAATACCCACACTTCGATTAGTTAAGTTCAATCTCAGTAGTGGGTATTTTCTTGAAGCCAACGCTTTCCCGTCGCCCAAGGCCTGTGCAGCGAGCAGTGTTTTGAAGCCAAAGTTTTGACCTGGGATTTCATAATCACGATCTACATCACCAGTAATCTGCAAGAAGGCGCCGTTTTGTTGGCCGCCCTTGTGGAACTGTCCCGTTGAATGTAAAAAACGTGGACCCCAACCGAAAGTTACTGGCCGCCCAGATTTTTGGGAAAGAAGAGAGCGAAGCTCAAGAATCGCGGCATCATCGCGGCGATCTAAGTAGGCCATTACAGCGACGTAACCATCCTGCGGAATTAATTCAATAAAACGTGTGAGGCTATTGCCGATTGTAGAGCCAAGACCAAATATCTCTACTGCGCCATCGATCGCATTGGGGGTGAAGTTTGGCAAAACACCATTCCACTCATGTAAGAGCGCTGCGGTCGCCTCTTTCGCCTCAGTCACATTAGGTTGATTAAATGGATCGATTCCAAGGGCGGCGCCGACTAGGGCTGTGACCCACTCCCAAATTATGAACTGCGATGCAAGATCTGCTTCCACAACTAAATCTGCGCTTCCACTGAAGGCGATCGAAAAGAAATCACTGTCGATTCCTTCTTCAACCACTATCGGTAGACGTCCAAGTTGATTCTTTCCAGTTGATTCGGCAACTAACTGTTCGACCCAATCACTAAGACCGGGCATATCGCAACCGCTATCGGAATAAGACATGTACTGACCAGAAAGATAAGAGATTGCATATGCCATATCTACAACAAGGGTTGAACTTTTAAGAAAAGCGGCCTTTGTATCACTTGCATTATCGAGCAATACCGAGACATCCACGCCAATGAGTGAAGCAGGGACTAATCCAAATGCACTTAACGCACTAAAGCGACCCCCGACATGTGGGTCGGCATTTACAACCGTGAATCCACCTACACGCGCCTGCTTATCCAGTGGTGAATCTGGATCCGTAACTATCACGATGTGATCTGTAGGTTTTAAATCTGCATCTATAAATGCTTTTTCAAAGAGTGCGCGTTGTGAAGCGGTTTCAATAGTGGATCCTGATTTTGAACTTACAATAACTAAGGTTTTACTCAAATCAAATGAGAGAGCATGGCTTATATAATTAGGATCAGTTGAATCCAAAACAAATAGTTCGCGTTTAAAGGTTTTAGCAATAACCTCCGGACCAAGTGATGAACCACCCATGCCGCACAGAACGATATGCAACTTGTCGCGATGTTTGGCCGATAGCGCATCTAGTTGGGGTAATAACTCTCTAGATGACTCAGGTAAATCAATCCAGTTCAATCGGAGCATCGCCTCTGCCTGGGCATTCGATCCCCAAATAGTTGAATCTTTAAGCGCAAGTCGATTATGAAACTCGAGAAGAGCTAAATAACGTGGATCAGATCTATTAATCTGTGAAATTATTCTGCCACTTAAACTACTCATTGATTTTGCGCCTTCTCTACAGTTGCCAGTAGCTCTTCCCACGCCTGCGCAAATTTTTTAACTCCATCGATTTCTAGCGCGGTAGTCACTGCATTAAGTGAGATATTAAGTTCAGATAGTGATTTAAAAACCTCAACGGCGTGTGCATAGTTGGCGGTAATCGTGTCGCCACGTACTATCCCGTGGTCAATAAGAGCATCAAGTGTGTTGTGTGGCATCGTGTTGACAGTATCTGGTGCAACTAACTCAACAACGTAACGAGTGTCATCGTAAGTTGGATCCTTTACCCCGGTAGATGCCCACAGCGGGCGTTGTTTATATGCCCCTCGCTCTGCCTGAGCAAGCCAACGCGGTGAAGCAAATTTCTCTTCAAATAATTGATATGCCAAGTGAGCATTAGCGATGGCGGCCTTGCCTAGAAGTTTCGTTGCCGCCTCACTTGCATCGCTTTTAAGGAGTGCATCTACCGCTGAATCAATTCGACTCACAAAAAAGGAGGCAACGGAGTGAACATGGGATGGATTGCTAGCGGCCTCTATTCCTGCCATGTATGCCTCTATGACTGCCCCGTAACGCTTAACTGAAAAAATTAAAGTCACATTCACCGATATACCTGAAGCTAGTAGCGCAGTAATCGCTGGAAGTCCTTCGATAGTGGCTGGAACCTTAATCATCAGATTTGGGCGGTCGATGATTTTCCACAGTTCTTTTCCAGCAGCGATAGTACCCTCGGTATCTCTAGCTAAACGGGGATCTACTTCAATGCTCACTCGCCCGTCAACACCTTTACTTGTTCGATAGATATCTCTGAAAAGATCGCAAGCGCTACGAACATCATCGGTCGTCAAACGCTTTACACATTCTTCAACGCTCAGATCTTTTAGGAGCGCAATATCCTGTGCATACTCATCTGCTCCAGCGATAGCTGCGGCAAAAATACTTGGATTAGTAGTAACGCCGACAACACCGGAGTGTGCGATTCGAGATGGAAGCGAGTGTGCATCGCTTCCTGAAATTTTTGCTCTCGATAAGTCATCTAACCAAATGGAAGTTCCGGCTCTGGCCAAATCCTCAATGCTCATTACAGGGCCGCCTTAATCCGTTTGACAATGGCTTCAACGTTGAATCCAAACTCATTAAAGAGGCGTTTTGCATCGGCAGATGCACCGTAGTGCTCTAACGAAATAGATATACCTGCATCTCCAATGAGCTCTCGCCAACCTTGAGCTATTCCAACTTCGATACTAACTTTTAAAGCAATATGTGGTGTCAGTACTGACTCTCTGTATGAAAGCTCTTGCTCGGCAAACCATTCTAAGCATGGCGCACTTACTACCCGCACACCGATTCCATCTAATGCAAGCGCGCTTTGAACATCTAAAGCTAAAGAGAGTTCAGAGCCCGTTGCAATTAAAATCGCAACTGGATTTTCAGAGTCCTTTAATACGTACGCACCTTTTGCCGTGCCCGACGCCGGAGAAGTAATACTTCTATCAATAACTGGCAAATTCTGACGAGAGAGTAAAATTCCAGCTGGACGATTTCGAATAATTATCGCTTTCCACGCTTCAGCAACCTCATTTGCATCTCCAGGTCTAATGACATCCAAACCTGGAATTGCTCGAAGCGCGGCAAAGTGTTCGATCGGCTGATGTGTTGGACCATCTTCTCCTACGCCGATGGAATCATGCGTCCACACAAAAGTTGATGGGATTTCCATCAGGGCGGCAAGACGAACTGCAGGTCGCATGTAGTCACTAAAGACGGCAAAAGTTCCACCAAATGATCGAGTCAATCCATGCAGTGTGATTCCATTTAGAATCGCGCCCATCGCATGTTCGCGAATACCGAAATGAATTACTCTGCCGTATGGATCTGCATCTTTAATCAGACTTGTTGCCGGTAAGAATGAACCGCCCCCATCGATGCTTGTGTTATTTGACCCTGCTAAATCTGCAGAGCCGCCCCAAAACTCCGGAAGTGTTTGCGCGATTGCATTAATTACCTCGCCAGAGGCGGCACGTGTTGCAATCTCTTTTCCTGGCGCAAATACCGGAATGCCAGATGCCCAATTTTCAGGAAGTGTGCGATTTCTTAGTCGCTGTAATAGCGCCGCCTTCTCAATATTCTCTGCCTCCCACTGACTAAAAGCTATATTCCACTCTGCGTGCAGGGCGTTGCCTCGAACTTTCACCTCTCTTACATGAGTTAAAACTTCATCTGGCATTGCAAACTTCTCGTTCGGATCTAAACCCAGTAAAACTTTCGTTGCAGCGACTTCTTCATCACCAAGTGCCGAGCCATGAGACTTGCCAGTTCCGCGAAGAGTTGGCGCGGGCCAGGCAATAACCGTCTTTAAACGAATGAGTGAAGGCCGTGTTCTTTCACTTTTCGCTGCAACCATCGCAGCATCCAGAGCGATGATATCAACACTTCCATCACTGGCAGCATCTACTTCAATGACATGCCAACCATATGCACGGTATCGCATTGAAACATCTTCAGTGAAGGCGTTATGTGTATCACCCTCAATCGAAATTCGATTGTCATCATAAATTAGATTGAGGTTTCCCAACTCTTGTACTCCAGCCAGAGATGAGGCTTCGGCGCATACTCCCTCTTGCATATCACCATCAGAGCAGATGGACCAGATAGTGTGATCAAAAATAGATGTATATGCAGGGGCGCTTGAATCCAACAACCCACGTTCATATCGCGCTGCCATCGCCATTCCTACTGCAGTCGCAACACCTTGTCCGAGCGGGCCAGTAGTCATTTCAACACCGGCGGTATGACCAAACTCAGGATGTCCGGGTGTTAATGAGCCCCATGTTCTGAAGGCTTTAAGATCCTCCATCTCTAATCCGTAGCCACTAAAAAAAAGTTGTGTGTAGAGAGTTAGGGAGGAGTGTCCGCACGAGAGAATAAATCGATCTCTACCAAGCCACGTAGGGTCGGATGGATCATGAATTAAATGACGCTGAAATAGTAGATATGCAACGGGAGCCAACGACATTGCAGTTCCTGGATGTCCATTGCCAACTCTTTGAACTGAGTCAGCGGCGAGTGCTCTGGCGTATGCAACTGCGCGATCATCGAGTTCATTCCAATTCGCCATCACCGTCATTTAACTATGTCCATTTCTTCTCGTTGAACAGATAACCAAATACTCCACGCACTGATCCAGATTATGACTGATCCGAGAATATGTGCTGCAACTAAAAGTTCAGGTACTCCTTGGATATATTGAATAAGTCCAACTGCGCCTTGAGATAAAGTTAATAGTGCAAAGATTACCAATCGCTTTTTAGTAATCTCCTCTGTCAGAGGGGATAGGAAAAAGATTAAAGTCAACGCTAAGAGAATCGCTACAGCTACTCCATGAGCTAAGGTCACACTTTGAATTCGAAGATCAAGTCGTGGAGTATCCATATCTCCTGCGTGCGGTCCAGCCCCAGTGACAAGCGTTCCAAGAATAATGACGATGGCCGTTAGTGATACATGCATACGAGAGAAAATATCTGGAGTTCGTTGAGATTCTTTTTTGCGAGCTGGACGATGGCGTCGTGTATAGAGAGATGTTGCAGCGGCAATCAAAATCGTTGACAGCAGAAAGTGAGCTGCAACTGTAAGCGGATTTAAATCGGTAAGAACAGTGATGCCACCTAAAACACCTTGACCAAAAATTCCCAAGAACTGTCCAACTGCTAGAGCGCGTAGATCTCTGCGGCCGGCTCGTACAACGGCGATGAGGGTTACAAGTGCGGCTAAAACGAGCACGAAGGTCAATAATCTGTTGGCAAACTCAATCCATGAGTGGAACTGACCTTCAATCTGGCCAGCGACAGGTGTATATGAGCCTTCGGTGCACTCGGGCCAGGTGGGACAACCCAGACCTGAGCCTGTTAATCGAACCGCTCCACCCGTTACAACGATGAATCCCTGCAGAAAGAGCAGAATTGCCGTGGCTGGGGAGAGTATCCGCGCGGAAAAGGAGGCAGATGTACTCATGGCCTAACCCTATTGCCCAGCGTGGCTTCGGGGTTGAAGTGGCCAAAGGTGTCGAATTAAGACACAATAGTGTTGTGAAATTATCGAGCGCGCAGGCAACGGGAAAATCCGATGATCCACGTACCCGTGAACTCGTTGCTCGCTCAATCCTTGAAAATGGACCATCGAGTGCTCCAACCCTTGCCATTCGATTAGGAATTACTCCCGCCGGTATACGCCGCCATTTAGATCGCTTAGTGGCAGAAGGTGTTTTGGAGGCGCGCGAACCCTATCCCGCCGTAGTACGCGGCCGCGGTCGTCCCTCAAAAGTTTTCCTTATGTCAGATTCTGGGCGCGAGAAATTTGAACACTCTTACGATGACCTCGCAGTTTCAGCTCTTAAGTTTATGTCGGCCCACATGGGGGAGCACTTAGTTGCCGATTTTGCAAAAAACCGTGCTGAAGAGATTGAACGTAAAGCCGCGCTTGTTCTGACCAAAAAAGGCAACAAGAGCGTGGAGCTTGCTCAATTTTTAACTGAGCAGGGATATGCGGCGAGCATTGAGGTTCGCCCGATGGGTGAAGAGCTTTGCCAGCATCACTGTCCTATAGCCCATGTTGCATCGGAGTTTCCTCAACTATGTGAGGCCGAAACGGAAGCACTCTCGCGATTACTTGGTACTCACGTGCAGCGTTTAGCGACCATAGCTCATGGCGATGGCGTATGTACAACTTTTATTCCTACTCCACAAACGGGTATCAACAACAGAAAGGTACGTGCATGACAATCGCGCATCCAGAACTCGACGGCCTCGGAAACTATGAATACGGCTGGTCAGATAAGAGTGAAGTTGGCACTAATGCACGTCGTGGCATCAATGAAGATGTTGTCCGCGATATTTCTGAGAAGAAATCTGAGCCCCAGTGGATGCTCGATCTTCGACTAAAAGGTTTGGCGCTCTTTGAAAAAAAGCCCATGCCAAGTTGGGGTTCTGATCTTTCAGGAATTTTCTTTGACACCATAAAGTACTTCGTACGCTCTACCGAAAAGCAGGCGGCAACGTGGGATGACCTACCTGAAGAGATTAAAAATACTTACGACCGATTAGGTATTCCGGAGGCCGAAAAACAACGCCTGGTTTCAGGTGTAGCTGCGCAGTATGAATCTGAAGTTGTCTATCACTCAATTCGAGAGGATTTAGCGGCTCAAGGAGTTATTTTCTTAGATACCGACACCGCGCTGAAGGAGCACCCAGAGTTATTTAAAGAGTATTTCGCGACGGTTATTCCTGTGGGCGATAATAAATTTGCTGCCCTTAATACCTCCGTGTGGTCGGGTGGATCCTTTATCTACGTGCCAAAGGGAGTCCATGTCGATATACCTTTGCAGGCATATTTCCGCATTAACACCGAAAATATGGGCCAATTCGAGCGCACTCTGATTATCGCTGATGAGGATTCATATATTCACTACGTTGAGGGATGCACCGCTCCGATTTATAAATCTGACTCCTTGCACTCTGCAGTAGTTGAAATTATTGTCAAGAAAGGCGCGCGCGTTCGATACACAACAATTCAGAATTGGTCGAACAATGTCTATAACTTAGTTACAAAGCGCGCAACGTGTGCAGAAGGTGCCACAATGGAATGGGTCGATGGAAATATCGGCTCAAAAGTCACAATGAAATACCCTGCAATCTTTTTGATGGGACCACACGCCAAAGGCGAAACTCTCTCTTTGGCATTTGCCGGCGAGGGTCAACACCAAGATTCAGGTGCAAAAATGGTTCATGCCGCGCCTTACACGTCATCTTCAGTTATTTCAAAGTCAGTTGCACGCAACGGTGGCCGAACTTCCTATCGCGGACTTGTACAAGTACAAGAAGGCGCTCATCACTCAAAGAGCACGGTTAAGTGTGATGCGTTATTAGTAGATACGATTTCAAGATCTGATACCTATCCCTATGTCGATATTCGTGAAGACGATGTATCTATGGGTCATGAAGCCACGGTTTCAAAAATTAGCGATGATCAACTTTTCTATCTTATGTCTCGCGGTTTAACCGAAGATGAAGCTATGGCCATGATTGTTCGAGGCTTTATCGAACCTATCGCACGGGAACTTCCAATGGAGTACGCACTTGAGCTCAACCGACTTATAGAGCTTCAAATGGAAGGCGCCGTTGGTTAATGTCGATTTTAACTACTAATTACCTAACACCAACTGGGCGTGAAGAGGCCTGGCGTTTTACGCCACTCAAACGTTTGCGTGGACTCCATGATGGCACTGCCGAGATTGGTCTGCGATCTTCATTAATTGTAAAAGAACCATTACCTAGAGGCGTAAGTTTTGTGCGCCAAGAACTCTCCCCGCTTGCATCAAGTGATGACATCATCATTGAACGTATTCGGGGGAATTCTCCAGAAGTAGCCCACCTTTCTATCTCTGCAGATACTGAACTTGCGGCCCCCATTCATTTAGGCCGATTAACAGGCGCACTGGATAGCGCTGAACTTTCTCGTGTGCGGATTACGCTCGGGGCTAACGCCGTAGCAACGGTCGTTGTGGAAAACTCTGGCGATACGATTCTTGCAGAGGATTTAGAGATCTCTTTAGCTCCTGGATCTTCTCTGACATTTATTACGCTTCAGGAGTTTGAATCTAAGAGTGTCTATGCCGCTCGTCATCACGCCTTAATCGACAAGGATGCAGTTTTCAAATCTGTAACGGTAACTGTAGGTGGGGATGTAGTTCGAATTTTGCCAACGGTTGAATTCATCGCACCCGGTGGTTCTGCCGAACTCCTGGGTGTGTATTTTGCAACAGCGGGGCAATTCTTCGAACACCGCATGCATGTTGATCACGCCGTTCCAAAAGCGAAATCAAGGGTTAATTTTAAAGGTGCTCTCTCTGGTCGAGATGCACACACTGTCTGGATTGGCGATGTTCTCATTCGCGCGGTTGCTGAAGGAACCGATACATATGAGCTTAACCGCAATCTATTGCTTAGCGATGGCGCACGGGCAGATTCAGTTCCCAATTTAGAGATTGAAACGGGCGAAATAGTTGGAGCAGGACATGCAAGCACTACAGGGCGTTTTGATGATGAACAACTTTTCTATTTAATGTCACGTGGAATTGCCCTCGAAGATGCACGGCGTCTGGTTGTTCGAGGCTTCTTCAACGAAATCGTAATCGAGATTGGTATTGAAGTGATTCAAGAACGTTTAATGAACCGAATTGAATTTGAACTTGAAAGAGCAGGAGCATAGATGTCAGATTTTAAATTAGACGAACTCGTATCAGGAAAGCCAGTTAAGCTTAAAAAGGGCGATAAAACCATTTGTGTCACACGAGTAGGGGATGAAGTCTTCGCAATTGACGACACATGCACGCATGCAGAGGCATCGCTATCTGAAGGAGATGTAAGTGGATTCACAATTGAATGCTGGCTACATGGAGCCGAATTTGATCTGCGAACAGGTGAGGTAATCACTCTTCCAGCCACTATCGCACTTGCAACATATCCAGTAAGAATCGAAGCAAATTCCGTAACAGTAGAGATTTAGGGGAAAAAAATATGAGTACATTGGAAATTCGCAACCTCCACGTTTCAGTAAATACGGAAAATGGTGCCGTTGAGATTCTTAAGGGCGTCGATCTCACTATAAAATCTGGTGAAACCCATGCCATCATGGGACCAAATGGTTCAGGAAAATCTACGCTCGCATATTCAATTGCGGGCCACCCTAAATACTCAATTGTTGAAGGTAGCGTCACACTTGACGGAGCAGATGTCTTAGAAATGACCGTAGATGAGCGGGCAAGAGCGGGACTCTTTTTAGCTATGCAGTATCCCGTTGAAGTTCCTGGCGTCTCTGTTTCAAATTTTCTACGTACCGCGGCGACCGCCCTTCGTGGTGAAGCACCAAAACTTCGGACCTGGGTAGCAGAGGTTAAAGAGGCGATGGAGGTCCTGAACATGGATCCTGCATTCGCATCTAGAAACGTTAATGAAGGCTTCTCTGGTGGCGAAAAGAAGCGTCATGAAATTATGCAACTTGAACTCTTACGGCCAAAGATCGCAATTCTCGATGAGACTGACTCAGGTCTAGATGTCGATGCTCTCCGCATCGTGTCAGAAGGAGTCAATCGCGCTAAGGAGAAGAATAATCTTGGAGTTCTACTAATCACTCACTACACCCGTATCTTGAAATATATAAAGCCGGATTTTGTTCACGTCTTTGCTAATGGTCATATTGTTGAAGAGGGCGGTGCTGACCTTGCAGATAAGTTGGAGGCCAACGGCTACGCAGATTATGTGAGCAAGTAAGAAATAATGCCATTTTCCGTTTCGCAGATCCGTAAAGATTTTCCAATCTTTGAACGCACGGTTCGTGGAGGAAAAAGATTGGTCTATTTAGATAGCGGAGCAACGAGCCAGAAACCTATCAGTGTCATTGAAGCTGAAAGTGATTTCTATAAGTTACATAATGCTGCAGTTCATCGTGGAGCCCATCAGCTTGCCGAAGAGGCAACAGATGCCTATGAGGGCGCACGTCAGATTGTGGCAGAGTTCTTAGCGGCTCCAGGAGGCGCAGATGAAATTATCTTTACAAAGAGTGCAACCGAATCCCTTAACCTGCTCGCCTATGCAATGGGTAATGCACCAATTGGGAATCGATTTGCATTAAAGAGCGGCGATCGAATTGTCGTGACCGAGATGGAGCACCATGCAAATCTCGTTCCATGGCAGCAACTCGGTGCACGAACAGGTGCAGATTTAGCGTGGTTTGGCGTCACCGACGATGGACGTTTAGATCTCTCGAATATGAATGAAGTTATTACACCTAACACTAAAGTCGTCAGTTTGACGCATCAATCCAATGTCCTCGGAACTATAAATCCACTCTCAGAAATAATCACGCGAGCACACGAAGTTGGTGCAATCGTGATTCTCGATGCCTGTCAATCAGTCCCACATATGGCCGTGAATGTAGAAACATTAGGCGTTGATTTCTTAGCTTTTTCAGGACATAAAACTTTAGGGCCAACTGGTGTTGGTATTTTATGGGGACGCAAAGATTTGCTCGATGAACTGCCTCCATTTCTCTATGGCGGATCAATGGTACAAAGCGTCGACATGCTGGGCGCCACATGGGCTGCGGTTCCACAGAAATTCGAAGCTGGTGTCCCAAATATGGCACAGGCAGTGGGACTTGGCGCGGCCCTGCAATATTTAACGCAGATCGGTATGGAAAATGTCAACGCCCACGAGCACGCCTTAACAGGTTATTTACTTGAGAAGATGAGTTTCATTTCTAATCTCACAGTTGTAGGACCCAATAACACCCACTCACGAGGTGGTGCAATCTCGTTTACTCTCAAAAATATTCACCCACACGATGTTGGCCAATATTTAGATAGCCAAGGTGTGGCCGTTAGAACTGGCCATCACTGTGCTTGGCCACTGGCTAAGCGCATGCAAGTGCCCGCAACGACTCGAGCATCGCTCTATATTTATAACGATGAGACCGACTGCGATGTACTCATCGATGCGATACAAGGTGCCTCAAAGTATTTTGGGAGGCGTTAAAATGGAGTTAGATTCGCTCTATCAAGAGGTGATTCTCGATCACTATAAGCACCCACAACACAAGGGCTTGGCCTCTACATTTGATGCACAAGTTCATCATGTCAATACAAGTTGTGGTGATGAGATTACATTGAATATTAATTTGGATGGCGATTGCATCACCTCGCTATCGTGGGATGGACAGGGATGTTCAATATCTCAGGCGAGTGTTTCAGTAATGAGTGATTTGTTGATTGGGAAAACGTTGGATGAGGCTTTCAACATCGTCAATTCTTTCTCTCAACTCATGTCTAGTAAGGGCACATCGGCAGGGGATCCAGAGGTTTTAGAGGATGCCGTTGCATTTGCCGGAGTTTCGAAGTTTCCAGGTCGTGTAAAGTGCGCACTTCTTGGCTGGATGGCATATAAGGACGTAGCAATTCAAGCCCAGGCAAAGAACTAAGGAGAGATATGACAACGAGTGTAGATGATGTAACAGAGGCAATGAAAGATGTTGTCGACCCAGAACTCGGCATAAATGTTGTCGATCTTGGTTTGATTTATGACGTAATGGTGGACGATGCAAATATTGCAATTTTAAATATGACGCTTACATCGGCGGCCTGCCCACTACAAGATGTTATTGAGGATCAAACTCGTCAAGCATTGGCCGGAATGACCAGCGATGTAAAGATTAACTGGGTCTGGATGCCACCGTGGGGCCCAGATAAGATTTCAGATGATGGTCGTGATCAACTTCGCGCCCTTGGATTTACAGTTTAAGCACTGAATCCATAGGCTAGAGACATGTCAATGCAGGCCGCTTGGATGACCCATCGCTCCATGACCGCCGATCCTTCGGTGAAGGCTCAACGATTAAAACCTGGAACAGTTAAGCGAATTTTTACTTTTGCTAAGCCTTATCGTAAGAGCATTCTCATATTTCTCACCACTGTTGTGGTCGATGCCGGATTTATAGTTGCAACACCGCTGCTGCTTCTGCGATTAATAGATGATGGTGTGATCCCCAAAAATGGTGCTCTAGTGACAGAATTGGCACTTCTGGTTGGTCTGCTAGCTATTGCAGATGCCGCAGTAAGTATGTTGGGGCGCTATTTTTCCTCTCGAATTGGAGAAGGGTTAATTTATGATTTGCGATCCTTGGTTTTTGCCCATGTTCAAAGACAATCAATCGCATTCTTTACAAGAACTCAAACTGGTGCTTTAATCTCACGAATTAACTCTGATGTTATGGGTGCTCAACAAGCATTTACTGCAACCCTTTCGGGAGTAGTAAGCAATGTAGTCTCACTGGTATTAGTCGGCGTGACTATGCTGATTTTGTCTTGGCAGATAACAATTTTCTCGCTTTTACTTTTACCGCTTTTCCTTATTCCTACTAAATGGGTCGGTCGAAAATTGCAGGCTTTAACTCGAGAATCCTTCGATGTTAATGCGCAAATGTCGAGCACAATGACTGAGCGTTTTAATGTTTCAGGTGCCATGTTGGTCGCGCTCTATGGTCAGCCAGCGCGCGAGCGGGAGTATTTCCGTTCACGGGCGCGCATAGTTGCAGATATTGGAATCAAAACTGCAATGCTTAACCGACTTTTCTTCATCGCTCTCACTAGCGTTGCAGCGATTGCTACTGCATTTGCATATGGCATTGGTGGACATTTAGCAATAAACGGGGGAGTCACTGTTGGAACTTTGCTCGCCATTACTGCCCTCTTGGCACGACTTTATGCTCCCCTGACCGCCTTATCTAATGTGCGCCTAGATGTAATGACCTCATTAGTCTCTTTCGAACGCGTCTTTGAAGTACTGGATCTAGAGCCGATGGTTAAAGATCGTGAAGCTGCCCAGATTTACAGTGGCCGCAATCCAAAGTTAACTTTTACTAATGTGGGTTTTGCTTATCCTCGTGCACACGAAATTTCACTGGCATCTTTAGAGTCCGTGGCCAAGCCAGAGACCGTTGAAAGTGGAGAAGTTCTCAAGAGCCTCTCTTTCACTGCCGAACCTGGTACTTTAACTGCACTTGTTGGTCCATCTGGTGCCGGTAAAACAACAATAACCACGTTAATACCTCGCCTTTACGATGTTACTAGTGGCTCTATCTCTATCGACGGTCACGATATAAGGGATTTAACTTTAGAGTCACTCAGAAACTCGATCGGTGTAGTTATGCAAGATGCACATCTATTTCACGAAACTATTGCAGAGAATTTGCGTTATGCCAAAACCGATGCAACTCTAGAAGAGATGCAGGCTGCATGTGAAGCTGCGCAAATTTGGAAACTTATTGAGTCATTGCCTAATGGTTTTGACACAATGGTAGGCGAACGAGGACATCGCCTTTCAGGCGGCGAAAAGCAGAGGCTAGCAATTGCTCGATTGCTTCTAAAGTCGCCTGCACTCGTCATTCTCGATGAGGCGACCGCGCACTTGGATTCGGAAAATGAATCGCTTGTGCATGCAGCTTTAGAGAATGCATTAAAGGGGCGTACAAGTATTGTGATTGCGCACCGTTTAAGCACTGTTCGAGATGCAGATCAGATTCTTGTATTGGAAAATGGCTCCATAATTGAGCGAGGAAGGCATGATGAACTTGTTGCTCTCGGGGGGTTGTATGCCGATCTCTATAACCGTCAAGATTTAACGGGCTCGGCGAATTAGAATTCTTCCGTAAATAATAAGGCCGCCAAAAAATATCCATTGAAGGGCGTAGGCCATATGCGGACCATCGCTGAGTTCAGGTAGTTGCGCAGTAACTTCTGGCGTAAGGATTGGCAGTGATCCGCTCAATAGATCCAGATAAAATTTCTCGGTACCTATTCGCGATTGGGCGTTGAGCTCGCCAATTAATCCCGTGCCACTGGCCGGTACAGCAAAAAACGAACCGCGCGGAAGCGAGGAATCTAAGCGCAATCTTCCAGTTATCTCCACAACCCCTGTTGGGATAGGCGTTAGATCCGGAGTCTCCGTCGCTGTTTTACCCGCCTTGACCCAACCACGGTCCACCCAAAAAGTTTTTTCATCAATTGAAGTAAAAAGCGTTAGCACTTCGAATCCATAGACACCCTCTGAGTATCTATTGCGTAAAAGTATCTGTTCATTGGGGATGAATTTTCCAGAGGTTGTAACTTTCTGCCATTCAAATCGTGTTGGCTCTAAGGCCACTTTATCGAGTGGAGTTGGTGGCAGTGCAATGTGCTCAGCAATCATTGAATTACGTGCGTGGCGATCGACCCCCCGTTGATACTGCCATTGAGCGGCCCATAAACACAGGACAATAAGCCCCAGGGCTACAATCGATTTTAAGATTGCCCAAGGCTCGCGTTGCATTCTCCTACTTTAGTTTAAGAAATAGCACGCGGTTTCTCATCGCGTATATGTGCGCCGGGAGTGATCGTTTCGCGACCCGCATTGGCAATCACTACAGCGAAATATGGAAGAACAACCGCTCCGAGTAAAGCAAACCAGCGATAAGGGCTAGGCAAAATAACTGCCAAAATAAAACAGGCGGTGCGTACCATCATTGAGATGAAGTATCTCTTCTGACGAGATGCTTGATCAATACTCAACGCTCTTGGAGCGCTGGTAATATCAAAGAACTCCTTCTCATCTGCCATAGTGATAAGCCTATTGCCAGCCACGCGTATCTGCATCTTTTGATTACCTAGCAGTAGGCACTAGATTAAAGTTCATGAGTTCACTTGCCCTTGTAACTGGTGGTAA
>CAYHOY010000017.1:0-33575 GCA_964358665.1 uncultured Candidatus Planktophila sp.
AGGCTATTGGTACCGAGATCAGATTATAAACAATGGGAAAAACATCTAACTGTAATCGCTCATAACTGAGGAACCCCTGCCACATAACTGAAGGCATTGCCTTCGGACATTAGGACTTAACGGAGCCCGCAAGTAATCCACGCACGAAATAGCGCTGCAGTGAGAAGAAGACAATCAACGGAACGGCGATGGTTATAAAAGCCCCTGCAGATAACTGCGTATATCCAGAGCCATACTGACCAACTAAAGATGCAAGTTTACTATTTATTGGCGCAACCTCTTCTGTACCCGATGCAAATGTAAGAGCCACCAAAAGGTCGTTCCATACCCATAAGAATTGGAAGATAGAGATTGCGGCGATTCCAGGAATCGCCAATGGCAAAACAATCATGCGAAATACCTTGAAATGGTTAGCTCCATCAACGTGTGCCGCTTCCATCAAATCACGTGGAAGGGATGAAATGAAGTTGTGCAGCAAATAGATAGCTAGTGGTAATGCAAACATTGTGTGAGGTAGCCAAATTCCTGCAAAATCCCCAGCAATGCCAAGGGCTGGAAATATTGGAATTGATCCGATGTGTGCGCCACCGGTAAAGAGTAGGAGCAATGGAATTAATGCCATCTGCAACGGCACGACTTGGAGAGCAAAAATAGAGAAGAAGAGGAAATCACTGCCGCGGAATCGAATCCAAGCCAGGGCATAGGCAGCCATTGTTGCTATTACGATTGGAAAAATCGTTGCTGGCAAAGTAATTACAATTGAGTTAATAAAGTAAGGCAAAATTCCAGTACTTAATGACTCGGTGTCGTTTCCAAAAAAAACATTTTTATAGTTCTCCAATGAGAAATCAGGGCTGAGCAAAGTTGTCCACCATGCCTCACTTAAAATCTTTTTGTCGTCCTTAAAAGAAGTTACAAAAAGACCAAGGGTTGGGACTGTCCAGACAATAGTGATAAGCCACACAATTGTTGTAGCAATTTTGCTAGAAAAGATTTTGCGTCCTGGGTTGTACTCTGCGAGTTTGCGGTTCCTCATGAGTGCGAACGCTCCCTTCTTAGTGAGCGTATGTTGTAGACAAGAATTGGTGTCACAAGTAAAAATAGAATCACGGATAGAGCAGCGCCTTTTCCTTGATCAAATTGAACGAAGGTTTGTGAATACATCTCGTTTGCTAGCACGTTTGTACCGAAATTTCCCCCAGTCATGGTGCGGACAATGTCGAATACTTTTAGCGCCCCAACGACGCCAGTTGCAAGTACCACAATGAAGGTGCCTTTAACCATAGGAAAGGTGATGTTTCGAAAAAGATCCCAACCGTGTGCGCCATCGAGTGCTGAAGCTTCGACAATATCTGTGGGGACTGCCTTAATAGCTGCAGATAAAATAACCATTCCAAATCCCATTTGTGTCCATACATAAATAATCATGAGTAAGAACGTATTCAGTGGTTTTGCAAGCATCCAGTCAGTCGGAGTAAATCCAAGAAACTTTACAATAGAACTCAATAAGCCAATCTGAACTTCGCTTGGTTCGTTGTATTCATAAACAAATTTAAATATAATCGACGCCCCTACGAAAGAGATTGCCATTGGCATAAAAAGTAGTGACTTCGGTATAGATTCGTGCTTAATGCGATCTAACATAATTGCTAGCAATAAACCAAGTGCGGCGGTAAACAGTGGCACAACCAAGATCCAGAGAATAGTATTAAACATAATCGTTTTTACATTTGGATCTTGTGTCATCCAATAATAGTTTTCAAATCCAACCCACCCATTTGAGTCAGGATTCATAAAACTAAAGACTATAGTTCGTGCGCCTGGAATAACTAAACCTGCAAGAAGTAGTAAAAGGGCTGGCCCTAGAAAGATTGCAAGGGATACAGGGCGAGTTTTTTTACCATCCGCACGACCTGCTATAGCGAACAAGAGTGTAAGAATTACGAAAAAAGCAGTGATTGCTATTAGTACAGATGTGAACTTAGGTATCGTGGTTGAAATAAACTCTGACATTTCCCAGTTCCACCTTTTCTTCATGGAGGGTGTGGATATTAGTAGATAGGAGGCCACCTGCATAGGTGGCCTCCTATCTGTATCACTAGATGTACTTTTTTAGCTCTTAGGCCATGAAGCATCAATTGCCTTTACAACATCGGCAATGGACTTTCCTTCACCGAACCAAGCTGTGAATTCCTTCCACTCCGACCCTGCACCGACGGCTGCTGGCATTAAGTCAGAGGCGTCGAATCCAAATGTTGACTTTGGATTTGCAAGATATGTCGCTGACAACTTATCTACCGGATTCTTGTAAGCAGCTAGCGGTACACCACTATTTGCAGAGATCCAGTTATCAAGCTGAACGCGTGATGTAGCAAAAGTTGCAGATGATAGGTATGTCTGGACTGCGACAACCTCACGACGTGAGGAGAAAGCTGCAGTGAACTCTCCACCTCCAACAACTGGAACAGTTACCTTTGCATTAGTAGCTGGTAAGTAGAACGCAAATGCATCACCAGTAGGTGAGATTGTTGCGCCTGATTCAGCAATGATATTTCCGTAGAAAGAAGCCTGCTGAAGCATCATGCACTTACCCTCAGGAATTCCCTTGCCTGCATCTTGGAATGTAGTTGTAGCGATGCCCTTGACGTTGCCGACCCATTTTGGATTCTGCATCCAGCCTGCAACCTTTTCCATTGAAGAAACGATTCGGGGATCTGAGAACTTAACTGAGTGATTAACCCAACCGTTGTACACGGCTGAACCGTGATCACGTAGAACAATCTGCTCTACCCAGTCAGTTGCCGGCCATCCAGTTGCTCCACCAGAACCTATTCCACCACAAAATGCAATCTGACCCTTTGCGGCCATCTTGTCGGCGAGCTCTGTCATGTCAGCCCAAGTTGTTGGGACTGTGTAACCGTTTGTCTTGAACTGCTTAGGCGAGTACCAAACAAGTGACTTCATGTTTGATCCAAATGGTGCAGCATAGAACTTACCTTTTACGGTTCCATATGCCTTCCATGACTTTGACCAGTACTTATCTACATTTGCAATCACAGACTTAGGTGCCCTCTTTACTTTACCTGTATCAACCAACTTAGCTAGAAGACCTGGTTGTGGAATGAAAGCTAGATCTGGTGCGTTGTTACCTTTAACACGAACAGGTAGCAATGCTTCGAACTGGTTTGATCCTTCAATTTTAATCTTTACGCCTGTGCATGTCGTGAAATCTTTCCATGCAGTTTGTAGTGTTGTTAACTCTGGCTCAAGAATTGAAGTAAAGATTGTTACTGACTTACCTTTCAATCCCTTGTATGCCGTAAATGGATCACAGTTCACTGCAGCTGAGGCTGAAGTTGTTGTGACCAGTGAGGCAACAAGAGAAAGAGCAGCCACGCTAGTTAGCGCGAGAAGACCTTTTCTTTTCATTTTTATCCTTAAGGGGTCATTGGTCCGGAATCCTTGTGAAATCCGCGTCCCATGGGGTACGGCAATTCTCATCACATTTGCATCTAAAAGCAATGAACGTGCTCTGCAAGGGTATGCAAGGTGAGCGTGTTAATACAACAATTTCATAACTAGCTTTTGGCCACTCCGTCGTCGTGAGGTAGCCTGAGTTCAATGAATCTCTTTGATGCACACTCGATTGTGGCCGATCTTGGATTAGCTGGCGTCCTCGCAATTATCTTTGCTGAAACTGGGCTGCTTATCGGTCTGGCCTTTCCTGGCGACTCACTCCTTTTTATCGCCGGAATTGCGGCGTCGGGTTCGGGGGCAGCGCTCTTGGGAAATGCTCAACTCTCTGCGGTGGCGCTCTTTGTGGGCGCCCCCTTTGCGGCAACCGTTGGCGGCCTAGTAGGTTATTTCTTTGGTGAAAAATACGGTCGTAAATTTTTTGATCGCCCAGATGGCCGATTCTTTAACCACCAAAAAGTTCTTACTACTGAAAAGTGGATTCGCAAGTACGGGACAGGAAAAGCACTTATTTTGGCTAGATTTGTTCCTTTTGTCCGGACGCTAATTAATCCAATGTGTGGGGTTATTGGTATTGATAAAAGGAAGTTCTTTTTCTATAACGCGCTCGGTGCCATAATCTGGACACAGGGAGTCATTGGCCTTGGTTTCGTTCTTGGTGAAAAACTCGAAGGCTCAGTGGATGCTTATTTATTGCCGATCATCGGCTTAATTATCTTTGTAAGTTTAATTCCAGTATTTATCGAACTATTTCGTGAGTGGCAGACACGTAAGCATCACAAGTAATGTTTTAAAGACCCAAATCCTCTAACTGAAAAGCTGCGCGGTATTCATATCCCGCCGCTTTAATCTTTGGTGCCGCGCCGCGTTCAACAATCACGGCGACACCCACAACGATTGCACCGGCTTCAAGGAGGGCATCAACGGCCATTAAAACTGATCCACCAGTTGTTGAAGTATCTTCCACGGCCAATACCCGTTTTCCTTTTACATCAGGGCCCTCAATTCGCCGCTGTAAACCATGGGCTTTCTCTGCTTTACGGACAACAAACGAGTCAATCTTCTTTCCTTGCTGGGCAGCAACATGCATCATCGCCGTTGCAACTGGGTCGGCCCCGAGCGTTAATCCTCCGACGGCTTCGTAATTCAAATCCTTTGTGAGCTCTAACATGACCTCGCCGACTAAGGGTGCTGCTTCGTGATCAAGGGTGACGCGTCGAAGATCTACGTAGTAGTCAGCCTCTTTACCTGAAGAGAGGATAACTTTGCCATGCACCACGGCTTTTTTTACAATCTGATCTCTTAACGCCTCGCGTGAACTCATGCGGGCGAGCCTACTATCTCGTAGCGAATCCTTGTGAGTTCTTTGTGGGTTCATCTAAAGCCTATTAAAACTTAATGTTTTGCCTTTAAAGTCTCCCCATGGATTTACAGCGCCTTGAGACATCGCGATTATTTGACCGCTTTGGTTTTGGTCCCCGTCCAGGCGAATATGCACAGGCGTTAAAAGATGGTGTAACGACGCTACGAGTTCGATTAACAACTGTTCCGGATGCAGCAAGTATTCCCTCTCCTGTGATTGAACCTGAGATTCTTGATTTAGGAAAACGGCCCGAAGCAAATTCACCAGAAGTGGTTCCATTTGCTATCGCTCTGCGAAGCCAGACTCAAGCCATGGGTTTGTGGTGGTTGGATTTGATGGCACTGAGTGGACATGGATTAACTGAGCGCATGGTCTGGTTTTGGCATGGACACTGGGCGACTTCGATTGAGAAATTGAATTACCCATTGCCGATGTTCAAGCAAAATAAAGTTTTTCGCACGCACGCCTTAGGCGATTTTAATGCAATGACAAAGGCGATGCTCAATGATGGAGCGCTACAGTTTTGGTTAGATGGCCAAGACAACACCGCGAAAGCTCCTAATGAAAACTTAGGTCGCGAACTTATGGAGCTATTTGTTCTTGGAGTGAATCGATATACCGAAGATGATGTCAAAGCGATATCTCGCGTACTCACTGGATATCAAGTTGTGCGCAGTAATGGCACTGTAATAATTAATCCGAATCGCAGAGACACAAATCCAGTAACTTTGTTGGGTAAAACTGGAGTATTCACCGGCGACTCACTTAGTGATTTCCTTGTTGCTCGCGATGATTGTGCAACATTTATATCCGAACGATTGTGGTATCGATTTATTTCTAGCACTGAAGTTATGCCAGCAGATTTTTCAGCGAAAGAAGCATTTGCGGGGCGAAATATTACGGCTGCCGTTCAAGCTATGGCTGCAGATCCTGCAATGCGAGATCCTAAAAATGCGCTGGTTAAATCTCCCGTTGAATGGTTTATCTCTGCCTGCCGTGCACTGGAATTAACGCCTTCTCAACTACAAACGACCGCTCAATTAAATGGTTATTTAGATAAATTAGGTCAAGTTCCATTTAAACCACCAAATGTAGGCGGCTGGCCAGCGGGCGAGGCTTGGTTATCCTCTGCGACATCACAGTATCGATTGGCTTTTGCTTTCTGGCTTGTAAAACAGAGTGGTTTAACCGCACTTACTGCGATTCCTCGGGAGTTAAGAGTTCGCAGAAGTGCGGACTGGTTAGGTGTACCTGAGTGGAGCTCTCGAACACAATCGGCTCTACGGAGCGCGCTCGATGATCCAGTGCAGTTTGCCCTTCTTGCTTTATGCAGTCCTGAATACATAGTGAGTGCTTAGGAGTAGTGATGGATACGATTTCGCGACGCAGGTTTCTAAAATTAACTACTGGCGCAGTTGCCGTCGGAGTCACCGCGAATTTTTTAACTCTTGATGAAATCGCCGAGGCGGCAATTGATCGCCCTCTCGCAGCCGGTACACCAATTGTGGTCATTGTAACTTTGTACGGTGGCAACGATGGTCTAAATACTGTAATTCCATTTAAAGATCCGATCTATTTTTCTTCACGACCAGATATTTCATATCAGGCCGAAACAATGTTGCCACTTGATTCCGATCTAGCTTTAAATCCAACAATGACAGGAATAAAGAACCTGTGGGATCAAAATAAGGTAGCGATTGTTCGCGGAGTTGGCTATCCAAAACCTGATCGCTCCCATTTTTCATCTATGGCAAAATGGCAGACCGCATCTCCTGGCAAAGCGGTTAATAGTGGCTGGTTGGGTCGTTGGTTAGATTCTCAACCTGAAGATCCAATGCTCGCAATCTCGTTAGGGTCGGTGCTCCCACCAATGCTCTCCGGAACAAAGATATCCGGATCGGCGCTACCGTTGGGTGGATTAGTTATACCAAAAGGTGCTTTTGCCTCTCAATGTATAAAACTTTCAAAACCTGCACCTACTGATTCAAAGTTAATGGCAGCGGCTGCAACATCAATGCGAAATTTATTCTCGGTTTCAACGGCAATACAACCGATATTGAAAGCACCAGCGCCAGTAGCAGTTGATTTACCAACGGTAAATGGGGGTAATGCCGGCGGAGGAAGTGATCTATCTCAACAGTTAGATGTGGTCGCAAAATTAATTGCCGCCGGATCGCCAACTAAAGTTTGGTCGGTCTCCCTTGGAGGTTTTGATACACATGCCAATGAGGCCAATGCTCAAGCCGAACTGCTCGGTGTGGTCTCTTCATCGTTGACTCGTTTTATGAGTCAGCTCAAATCAACTACACGATTAAACGACGTTACAGTAATGGTTTACAGCGAGTTTGGGCGTAGAGTAAAAGGCAATGCATCGCAGGGTACTGATCATGGGACTTCAGGACCAATGTTTTTAATCGGCGAAAAGGTTAAGGGTGGCTTTTACGGTGACCAGCCATCTCTTTCAAAGCTCGTTGATGGAGATCTAGCGGTAACAACGGATTTCAGGGATGTGTACGCCACGGTTCTTGAGTCGATTTTGAAATCACCTGCCGAACAAACTCTCGGTAAATGGTCAGGACGAGCTAACTTCTTACCTTAAATCTATTTTTCATCTTTGTAGACGATTACTTCGGCACGTGTTCGACGCATTAAACCTTTAGGCGGATTTGCATCTATTAGAGCATCGACTTCAATACGTAACTGCGCAACTTCAAGAGCCATATTGGCCATCGCAGACTCCAGATCAATGATTCGTTTAATTCCAGCATGATTAATGCCTTCGCCAACTAATCTTTGCACCGCACGAAGTAATGCAATATCACGTAGCGAATATCGACGATTGCGACCCTCGGTGCGATTAGGAGAGACTAAACCCAATCGATCGTATTGGCGCAGAGTTTGCGGATGCAGACCAGAGATTTCTGCGGCGACTGATATCACATAGACGGCTGCGTCGTCATCTATCGGGTTTTTTTCTGAATTCTCGCTCATACCTTTGCCTTAGCGATTAAATCGGCGCGTACATTTTCATGCGCCGTCTCTTGGGCAAATATTTTTAGCGCATCTAACGCTTTGCCATCAACGCGTTGTGGCACTTGTACATCAACACTGACGAGAAGATCTCCTGTTGTTGAGCCTTTGGTTATTCCGCGACCTTTAACTCTAAGAGTCCGACCATTAGATGTTCCTGGTGCAATTCGAACCGTCACATCGTCACCGCTCATAGTCGGAACTTTTATATCAGCGCCAAGTGCAGCTTCGGCAAAAGTGATCGGTAAAGTCAGAGTTAAGTTCTCGCCTTTGCGAGCAAATATTGCATGAGGTTTTACGTGCAAGAGAATGAATAAGTCACCCGGACCAGCTTCACCCTCTGCCCCTTTGCCTTTGAGTCGAATCTTGGCGCCATCATTAACACCCGCCGGCACACGTGCCGTGATGTTTTGCGTCGCTCCGCGATCGGTAGCAAGGCGCAGATCCAAAGTTGTTCCAAAAATCGATTCACGAAATGTAATCGTCGCTTCGGTCTGTAAATCCTGACCTTTGCGTGGACCGCGGCGACCGCCGCCGAATAGATTTGCGAAGATATCTTGTGGATTTCCGCCGCCGAAGATGTCGTTGAAATCTCCGCCTTGCTGGCCTTGTCCGCCCATCGGCGCACGGAATCCGCCGCGCTCATAAAGTGAGCGCGCCTCGTCATATTCGGCACGTTTTTTAGCATCAGACAAGATTTCATAAGCCTCAGATATGCCTTTGAACTTCTCTTCTTTTACGGCATCGCCCTTATTTTTATCGGGGTGAAGCTCTCGCGCTAGCGAGCGATATCTTTTCTTGATTTCATCGGCGCCAGCTTTTTTATCTACACCGAGAACCTTATAAAAGTCCTTTTCATAGAGATCTTTGGCGGCCATGAATACTTACTCTCCAATTGGATCGGTTACAGAGACACGGGCTGGACGCAGAATTCGCTCTTTGTATTTATAACCAGGCTGCAAAATCTTTGAAGCTGTTGCAACAGCAACATCTGCCGAAGTATCGTGGATGAGCGCCTCGTGAATCTGCGGGTCGAAGGCTTCACCTTCGGTACCGTATTTTTCAAGACCTATGCGCGCTGTGATCGCATTAAGTTGATCGGCAACGGCTTTAAATCCACCTGTGAGTTCACCATGTTGTTCTGCGCGATCAACATCATCGAGCAACGCCAACAGCTCTGTAAGTACTGCACCGATTGCCATTTCATGCGCTACTGAACGATCACGCTCGACTCGCTTTCGGTAATTTGCATACTCAGCTTGAAGTCGTTGTAAATCATAAGTGAGAGTAACCACCGGATCAGTTACCTGATCCGGTGTTACCTCTTCAACTAGTTCATCTACTTGATCTACAGGTTGCGTTATTTCGCTCTCTGTTGTCATTTAATTACACCAGTTCCAATGCTCGACACTATTGTGTCTCACTTCACTGGTTCTTCATCGATTACTTCTGCGTCTTCAACGCCATCTTCATGTGCTGCGCCTTCACTCTCAGATGCGCCAGCAGCTGCGGCACCGGCATAAAGGGCTGCACCCAGAGCTTGACTAACAGTTGCAACTTTTTCGGTTGCGCTCTTAATCATTTCGAAGTTAGAGCCACCGAGAGCGGTCTGTAGTTCAGTAAGAGCCGCCTCTGTCTCGGTCTTCTTTTCGAGTGCATCCCCTTCGCTAAGTTTTTCCTCATTATCTTTAATGAACTTCTGAGTTGAGTAAAGAAGTGAGTCACCAGCGTTGCGGATTTCGGCCTCTTCTTTGCGCTGACGATCTTCTTCAGCATGTGATTCGGCATCCTCCATCATGCGTGCGATCTCATCTTTTGAAAGTGCTGAGCCACCTGTAATAGTCATGCTCTGCTCTTTACCAGTACCGAGATCCTTAGCCGATACGTGAACGATTCCGTTGGCATCGATGTCGAATGTAACTTCAATCTGTGGAACTCCACGTGGTGCCGGTGGCAGACCGGTTAGTTCGAACATGCCAAGCTTCTTGTTATAAGCCGCCATTTCGCGCTCGCCCTGATAGGCCTGAATCTGTACCGCTGGCTGATTATCATCGGCAGTTGTAAATACTTCACTGCGCTTTGTAGGAATCGTTGTGTTGCGCTCGATTAAACGAGTCATTACTCCGCCCTTAGTTTCGATGCCGAGAGATAGTGGTGTTACATCCAGGAGTAGAACATCCTTTACTTCACCTTTTAAGACTCCGGCTTGTAATGAGGCTCCGACGGCTACGACCTCATCAGGGTTTACGCCCTTATTAGGTTCTTTTCCGCCCGTGAGCTCTTTAACAAGTTCAACCACTGCTGGCATACGAGTTGATCCACCAACAAGTACAACACTCTGAATTTTGCTAATAGGAATTCCAGCATCTTTCAAAACTGCCTGGAAAGGCTTCTTGCAACGATCAAGTAATGATCCAGTTAACTGTTGGAACTGTGCGCGCGTAATTGTCTCATCCATAAACAGTGGATTCTTTCCAGAATCCACGGTGATGTATGGAAGGTTAATTGATGCAGATTGTGAAGATGAGAGTTCAATCTTTGCTTTTTCTGCAGCTTCACGAATACGTTGCATCGCCATCTTGTCTTTTGTTAAATCGATTCCGTTTTGTGAACCAAAGTTTTGTACTAAGAAATCAACGAGTGCTTGATCCCAGTCATCTCCACCTAAGTGGTTATCGCCATTAGTTGCCTTCACTTCAACAACGCCGTCACCGATTTCAAGAAGTGAAACGTCGAAAGTTCCACCACCTAAGTCGAAGACAAGAATCGTCTGCTCTTGTTCGGCTTTATCTAATCCATATGCGAGCGCAGCGGCTGTTGGTTCGTTGATGATGCGCAAAACGTTGAGGCCTGCAATTTCACCGGCCTCTTTCGTTGCTTGGCGCTGTGCATCATTAAAATATGCGGGTACTGTAATAACTGCATCTGTCACAGTTTCACCTAAGTACGATTCAGCATCACGCTTTAGCTTCTGCAATACGCGGGCTGAAATCTCTTGTGCTGTGTACTTCTTGCCATCGATATCAATTGACCAGTCTGTGCCCATGTGGCGCTTAACTGAGCGGATTGTGCGATTGACGTTAGTGACTGATTGGCGCTTAGCCACTTCACCGACCAGGACCTCGCCATTTTTTGCGAATGCCACAATCGACGGTGTCGTGCGGGCGCCTTCAGCGTTAGCGATAACCGTGGGTTCGCCACCTTCCAGGACCGATACGCAACTATTTGTTGTTCCGAGGTCGATTCCAACTGCTCTAGCCATTTATAACGCTCCTTTTATCTTGCTCGAGCCTGGGGTAGGGTCGAGGCCTGCGGTAAACCTGAGTCCACTATACACAAAAGGTTGAGCCGAAGCGACTCAGGTTTGTTACTTATGTAAACCTAGAGAGGGTCCAACTTATTCCCCTCTGGCTGGGCTGGGCTTTCAATGGTCGCCACTATTCTTGTGAAGTTGCTTCAACTGTTCATTTTCAATTCCCCGTGGGTATCGGGTGGTTTTTAGAGGGGGGTCGGGGTAGTGCCAAATTTAATAAGCCGGAAGATAAAAAATGGCTTCCTCCTGACCCGTGGAATCTCGTCTTTGTTAGCCCTCGTTTTCTCGCTCTATTACAGCAAATTGCTGGGCATAGAAAAACGATCTCTTGTCACCTTGATGCTTGTTGTAATTGTAATTGTGATGGTCGCTCTCACATCCGGTATTGGATTGACATTTCGCAAATACACCGTTTCAAACCCTGAATTAATTTCACCCTCCGCTTACTTATACACAAATTTGATTCTTGCCTTCTTAGTTTCAGGTTGTTCTATAGGAATACTTCTTGTGTACTCGGCCTCGAATGTTTCGATTCCAACAACTCTTCTGTATTTGGCGGCTATCTATGCTTTTCTAGGAGCTTTAGATTTTAACTTCCACCAAGGCTTAATCGCGTATGGATTATTTAAGATTGCATCCATCCTTGACCTACTTACCATTGTCATACAAATTTCAGTATTTTTTCTATTTTCTCTCTCAAACCAAGTAAGTATTGCCGCTTCGTTGTTTACCTCATTGATTATTTCTTACATCACTTCAGTTGTTTCCTCTGCTCTGATTTTACTGGTTCACACCAATGCAAGCATTACGCCATCCTGGAAAGAAATTGGTCTTCTAATCAAGACTTCAACCCCATTCCATATTGTCGGCATCGCAGGTGGTTTTGCCGACAGAATTGACCGAATTGTCATTGCATGGTTTCTACCACTTGGAGTGCTAGGAAAATATGCCGTTGGAACAAGTCTTTTGACTTATTTACGTTTTTTACCAGAAGCATTTTCACGATTAATTGTAAGCGGACAAAGTAGCTTCTCATTGAATACCTATAAATTGATCGGTAAATCTTGGTTCGCACGTTTAATTATTGGAGTTTTTATATCCTCAGTTTTCGCCGCTTTTTCGCAAATTCTGATAGTAGTAGTTCTTGGAAAAGAATGGTTGGTCCCATTTATCGTGCTGCTAGGGTTTTCAACACAAGAGCTAATTCGAGGTTATTTTCAAATAAGAATCTCAGCACTTGTTGCTGAAGGTCGGGAAAATGTTGTGGCAAAACTGTCATTTCTATTAATTGCATTCTCGACAATATTCAGTCTAATTGGCGTAAAATTGGCCGGTTTAATAGGTGTGCCTATTGGTATAGCGGTTACTTATTTGATATTGATAATTTTTTCCTACAAAAAACTGAACGGAATTGCTAAATGAGTCCAACCGTTTCGGTAATCATTCCACTCTATAACAAAGAAAAATGGATTGAGAAAACCTTATCTTCCTTATTGAACCAAAGTTTTACCGATTGGGAAGCAATCATTGTTGATGATGGTTCTACCGACCGTAGTGTCAAGGTTGTGGAGGAATTCATTCTGAAAAACCCGGCAAATTGGGTTCTAATAAAGAATTCAAATGCTGGTCAATGTCGAACCAGAAATTCAGGAATAGCCAGGGCAACAGGTGAATATGTTGCTTTCCTTGATGCCGATGATATTTGGTCAAGAAATAAATTATTTGATCAGGTTCAAGTATTGAGACACAATAGCGATGTATCTCTAGTTATAAGTCCCTACCTGATTTTTAGCGACACAAATAGAATTACTCACCATAGGCTTGTTTTGCATAAGAATACTAAAATGCTGCTCAATCGCTGGTTAAGAATGCAGGGTTATGGTGCCGGTACAGAGTCAACTGGCATGACTCGCACGTCACTTTTAAGAGAAATTGGTGGTTTCGATGAAAATTTATCAACGTCTGCCGGACTCTATTTAACTATCGAGCTGGCAAATCGAGGTCGCGTTGTATTTTCCAACAAGTCTCTGATGGCTTACAGAATTCACACCGGACAATGGCACTCAAATACCGAAATTTTATCTAGGGATATGCAAGCGTTAAGGGCTCGACCAATTAAAATAATGGGTACAGTTCCAAAAGCGTTTGATGCTTGGCACTCAGCATATATAGAAATCGCCAAAACTCGGCAAAATGGTCAGCTACTAACTGCTTTATTCTCAGGCAATATTCTCAGCAAATTTTTTGTTGTTCGCTTGGTGCTTGCACTAAATATTTTCTCGAGAAACGTTACTTCGCGCATCCGGGGAAAGTTTGCCAAACAAATCTGCCATTTTTCGGCGGAAGAATTTCGAGAATTTACCTCTAGTTTTTAGCCTTTAATTTGCTTCTTAGAATTAAAATCGCAATCGCCCCAAATAGGCTCGCTTTTGACCGTATGGAGTTATTCATATCAATTCTTGGCACAATTGGTATATTTCCTATTTTTCTCCATGACGATCCTGAGAAAATCACTTCATAACCTTGTTCGATAATTAGTCTAATTTTTTCATCATCCATTTGTCCATGGGGAGAGGCAAAATATGGTCTCATCTTGTCTATTTCATGAAATTTTGTTGCGTTTAAATAGAGATTTTCTTTAATTTCCTCATCAGTAAGACTATTGCCATACCAATGATTCAAAAAATGATCGCCAAGAGAGACTCGGGTTAATGAGATTAACTCAATTAACTCCTCTTGGTTAATGTAAGGTCCGGAAAAATCCGCCAAACTCATTAATTCAGTATTGGACAGTTTTGATAACAATTCCTTCATTAATTTTGGTTGCGAATCAGTCCATTTGGTTTCTCTTGCTAATTGGATGTCCCTGAAATGTATTAAGGCTGATGAGTTAAATTGTCCATAAATGGTCTCAAGATTCAAGAGATGGGTGGATGCAATCCCTAAATCTTCTAAAGTCTTTGCCGCCTTTAATGCTCCTTTATACCCGTCATCGAAAGTAATAAGGCATCCTGACTTATTAACCCACTGTGGGTCTTCTAGCGGATCAATAATCTTAAAATTACCGGTCAATAAAGCAATCTGTTTCATGAAATTATTATTAGTTGAATAAGTATTTGTTAATCGCGCGTGTCCTCTTGGAGCATCGCTCACCTCATGGAAAACAAAAGCGACAATTTTTGACCTGTACCCTGGCGCTCCAATGAGTAAATATGCACAACCTATTATCCACTTAGCAAAATTGAGAGTTTTGCGCCTTAGCATTTGCCTTGAAATCATTGTGGATTATCCATTGTCACTCCAACCAAAACGAAAATCAGAAAAAATGAAATCACTCGTGGGAGTTTGATCATCGAGAGATTTTCCAACAATGGAAACGGATTTTGTGCTAAATATTCCACTCAGGAAAAGGTTATATCTTGGAATCTTGCCAATCTGCCAAAGTGAGATAGTTTGGGCTTTTCTTGAAAATGCTCTCAGCGAACCTATAATTAAATTGAACTTCTTTGAAAATTCCGGTTTAAGGGTTATCCAATCAGAAATAACAAAGGTTCTAATACCGGATGCTCGGACAATTTCAGTTGCAATCACAAATCCGAGAGTGCTTTGTCTTGAGCTAACTCGATAAAACGAATACTTTAATGATGAATGTTCTATATAACGATTCAATACATATTGATTATCAATAAACATTTCTAGCTGATTAGGTTCTGAGGAGACAGAGCTTTGATTTAAATTAATACCAGTTAATACTTCCTCCCCTTGAACTTCAACAATTGCATTCTTACCAAAATATATTTTCATTAGAAATCTACAGTATGTCTGATTGGTTCGGCTTAGAATTCTTATTAGTGGAGAAAGTATGGGTGATGGTTTAAAGTGTCTAGTTAAAAGATACTTCGAATAAATTCTTTCTCCGCCACACTCAAGGAAATTGAGTCTTTTGAGGTAAGAAGGTCTTGCCATTACGTTAGGTGTGCCATAAACAAATTTAACTCCGTTGAGTTTGGCGCGAAAAAGAGTTTCGGCGACCAATCTTCCAAAAATACTTTTTTCGTAGTAGATATCACTCAAATCGAGATGCTCAATCGGAGATATGCATCTGCCGCCCCTTCGAAATTGTGGATGCGTATAAACATCACCCACTTCAACTACAGCAAGAGGTACTCCATTTTTAATCATGTTTTTTCTAGTTAGAGAAACTATTCCGATAACTTGACCCTGACAGATTGCTGCAGAAATAAATCCTCTTCCTGCAGGATTACTTGGACCTAATTTCCATTGAAACATTTCCGGGGTGCATTCGGGATAAAAAACACCAGGAAATTGATTATTTAAAAAATCCGAAACTAGCTGTAGTTCTGACCTATCTAAAGTATCTAGATTCCTGACTTCCCATTCTTGTAATTCAGGGTTCACGATTGGTTTCTCCGGCTGCTATGTGTTTCGAAATTTTTGGCCTACTTGGTCTATTCTATCCAGCATGTCCAATTTATTTGTCTATCAAATTGTCGCCTATGGAATTACTGTTGTAGCTCTCGCCCTAATGGCGGTTCGAACGCGACAGTTAATAGGTATCTATAAAAAAGGTCAGCCCGACCCAACGCGAAGCAATGATCGTGGCAAACGTATTCGTATGGCAGCTGGAGAAATCTTCGGCCACACCAAAATGTTTAACTTCACAATCGTAGGTTTTGCCCACTGGTTCGTCATGGTCGGCTTTGTCGTTTTGTTTGGGACTTTAGTTACTGCTTATGGACAGTTAATTACTCCGGAGTTTGCACTTCCAATCATCGGCCATTTATGGCCATATGAATACTTCACTGAACTAATTGCATGGGCTACAGGTGTTGGAATTCTCGTGTTGATCGGAATTCGTCAATACACACGGATTGCAAAAAAGGGTAGGACGTCTCGTTTTTATGGTTCAGGAATGGTCAAAGGTTATTACGTAGAGGCAACGATTCTTGCCATCGTTTTTTGTGTGATTGCATTACGTGGTTTAGAGGGTGCATTATCTGATGAGGTTAAGTGGAATCGACATTATGTAACAACCTGGTTTATAGCTTCAACGTTGAAATCTTGGACATTGGGCCAGCTCACTTCAGCGGTGCAGTTGATTGCAATGATAAAGATCGTTGTTTCAATGGCCTGGTTTATCGTTATCGCTAGTAATTTAACAATGGGTGTTGCATGGCACCGATTCTTGGCACCGTTTAATATCTTTTTTCGACGTAATGCCGATGGCAAATCTTCACTCGGCCCACTACCTGCGATGTTGTCACATGGTGAGGTTATTAATTTTGAAGATCCAAAGGATGACGATGTCTTTGGCCTTGGTACCCGTGCTGATATAACTTGGAAGGGTTTATTGGACATGACTTCGTGTACCGAATGTGGTCGTTGTCAGTCTCAATGTCCAGCCTGGCACACTGAAAAACCGCTTTCTCCAAAGCTTTTGATCATGGCTATGCGCGATCATGCCTTTGCTAAAACCGTTGAAAATGAGGCGATGGCGGGAGAAGGTGCACCTATTTCACTTGATGTCTTGTGGTCGTGCACAACGTGCGGTGCGTGCGTTAATGAATGTCCAGTCGATATTGAACATGTTGATCACATTGTTAATATGCGCCGCTTCCAAGTTTTGGTCGAATCAAACTTTCCAAGTGAGCTCGGTGGAACTTTTCGTAACCTAGAACAAACTGGTAATCCTTGGGGTGCTAATAAAAATGATCGTGAGGCATGGATCGCCGAATGTGATTTTCCAATTCGAGTGGTTGAAGGTACGTTATCCGATGAAGTTGAGTATTTATTTTGGGTGGGTTGCGCAGGGGCGTATGACGAGCGCGCAAAGAAGACAACTAAGGCTGTCGCCGAACTTCTTTACATGGCTGGAGTTAACTTTGCTGTCCTTGGCAAAAAAGAGACATGTACTGGCGATTCAGCACGTCGGGCTGGCAATGAATTTCTCTATCAAATCTTGGCAGCCGAAAATATCGAAACATTTAAAGAGGTCTTTGCCGGACGAAGTAAGGGAACAAAGAAGGTCGTTGTTACCTGTCCGCACTGCTTCACAACTATTGGCCGCGATTATGCCCAAAGCGGTTTTGAGTTAGAGATGCTTCACCACACTCAGTTACTTAATCAACTGCTGCGCGAGAAGAAGTTGTTACCAATTAAAATGAGCCACACTGCGATGACCTATCACGACCCTTGCTACTTAGGCCGTCACAATGAAATTTATCAACCTCCGCGCGAACTACTTGAGGCAACAGGCGTTGAAATCTCTGAGATGCCGCGCAACAAAGAGCGCTCATTCTGTTGTGGTGCTGGTGGTGGCCGTATGTGGATGGAGGAGAAGCTGGGAAGTCAGATCAACCTCAACCGTGTCGATGAAGCGATCGCGACCGGGGCGAAAGAGCTGGCCGTGGCCTGTCCCTTCTGTCGCGTTATGACCAGCGATGGAATGACGGCCCGAGGCTCCGATGTTGAGGTTTTAGACGTTGCCCAGGTTCTGTTGCGCTCAGTCAAAGATTAGGAAGAGCTGAAACCCAAGCCTAGTTTTCCGCTTAATCTCAGGAAACTCACAGTCTCTAGGGGCACTCTGTAGCCATGACTACAACAGTTGAAAAGACCATGCAACGTATTCTCGTCGTCGATGATGAATCAAGTATTAGCGAACTGATTTCAACCAGCCTTCGCTTTGTCGGCTTTGATGTCCGTACCGCCGCAAATGGCGCGCAAGCTTTGGCGATTGCTGAGGAGTTTAAGCCGCATGCGATGGTTTTAGATGTCATGTTGCCAGATCTAGATGGTTTTGCAGTCTGTAAAGCGATTCGCAATGAGGGTGTGAGTACGGGTGTACTTTTCCTCACGGCAAAAGATGGCATGGAGGATAAAGTAAAAGGTTTAACGCTTGGTGGCGATGATTATATGACAAAACCTTTTTCACTTGAAGAGTTAGTTGCACGTCTTCGTGCACTTCTGCGCCGCACCGGTATAACAGAGATTGAAATAGATGATGAGAAGATGCGCTTTGCAGATCTTGAGTTAGATGAGGCAACACACGAAGTTCGCCGTGCTGGCAACTTACTTGATCTATCACCCACTGAGTTTGCATTAATTCGTTATTTAATTATCAATGCTGATCGTGTAGTTTCTAAATCTCAGATTTTAGATCACGTGTGGCAGTACGATTTTCGTGGAGATGCAGGAATCGTAGAAACATATATTTCATATCTTCGTAAGAAAATCGATGCTTTTGATCCTCCACTGATTCACACAGTACGAGGTGTTGGTTATCGTTTACGGATGCCACCAAAATAAGTAATGAACTCTCCGATTCGCAACTGGTCACTGCGCAACCGTTTAACCGTTGGCGTCTTGCTTCTTTCTGCAATCGGATTTATTGGCGCCGGATTAACGTCGCAATTTCTTTTGCGTAGCTACTTAATGAGCCAGGTAGATGAGCAACTCAATAGCGTAATTGGCGGAACGACTAACCGCGTAAATGCTGCGGGCATCGTTAATGATGAAGAGGTAAATCCTAAACACTCTGGAGATACAGAACATATGCCAATGAGAGCCGCAGCGCCTATGACACCTTTGAATCGAGTGCCAACGTCCATCTCTGTCACTGTTTTAGATCCTTTCGGAAATCTTATTGGCGGAATAGGTGGAGATTTAAATACCAACCGAATAGCCGATTATTTACAAGGGATGATCCCCAGTCAGGTGGCATCTTTTGGAAGCGAACCATTTACCGTTGAAGCGCCTGGGGCCGATTTTCGAGTTGTAACCCGTGTGCTTCCCTCTGCAATGGGTTCGGTTGTAGTTGCACAATCGCTCAGTGATTTCGAGAGAACGGCCAATCGAATTGGTCGGGTTTTTCTATTTATAGGTTTTATAGTTTTGTTCCTTATTGGTTTTGCGGCGCGCCAAGTAATCAAATTAAGTATGAAACCACTTGAGGCCGTGGAGTTGACCGCTGAAAAAATTGCTGCAGGTGATTTCTCGGCGCGCCTTGATAACTTCGAACCCGATACTGAAGTTGGTCGTTTGAGTTCCTCTCTCAATACTATGCTCGGGCGGATTGAAGAGTCATTTGCGATTCGAACTGAGAGCGAGGACAAGCTACGACGTTTCGTAGCCGATGCCAGCCACGAGCTTCGTACTCCTTTAACTGCGATTCGAGGATTTGCGGAACTACATAGACAGGGTGCGGTTCCAGAAGGCGAAAAAACTAAGGAACTCATCAGTCGCATTGAAAAAGAATCAATACGTATGGGTGCATTAGTTGAAGATCTCTTGCTACTTGCTCGCATAGATCAATCGCGCCAAATGGAGTTTAAACCCGTTGATCTCGTTCATGTAATTGAAGAAACAGTTGCTTCGGCGAGAGCTGCCGGTCCAGATCATCCAATAGATGTCGATGTTCCAAGTGAGCTATACACACTCGGTGACTCTGATCGTATTTACCAAGTGATAGCCAATCTCCTTGCTAATGCACGAATTCATACTCCAGAGGGCACGGCGATAACCGTCATTGCTCGCGCCGATGATGACGGTGCATATCTAAGTGTTGCCGATAATGGCCCTGGTTTGAGTGAAGCTGATCAAAAAAGAATTTTTGAGCGTTTTTTCCGAGCGGACCCATCACGACAGAGAAATAGAAATGAAGGTAGCGGGCTTGGTTTATCGATTGTTGATGCTGTGATGGCGGCCCATGGCGGAAAAGTCAGTGTCACATCAAAGCCTGGGCAAGGCGCCACTTTTACGTTGTTCTTCCCCAATACTAAGGTTTAACCTGCTTTTTTAGCTCAACGCCTCCATCGCTTTGAGCACTGCAATACGTTCAGCGATTGGCGGATGTGTAGAGAATAATTTGGAAACTGCCTTTCCATCCAATGGCGACTCAATCCAAATGTGCGCAACCGATGTTGATTTCTGGCGCACTACAGTTGAATCTGAAGCCAGCACTTCTAGCGCACTTCGTAAGCCCGCGGGATTGCGTGTGAAGGCAACTGCCGTTGCATCAGCGAGTGATTCTCGTTTGCGCGAAATAGCTGACTTTAAGAGTATGGCGGCAAGTGGAGCGAGAATTAAAATCAACAGTGAAACGATTAAAAGAATTGGATTGCCATTACTGTCTCGGTCCCGGCGACCTCCGCCGAACCACAACATTCGTGTCATCATGTCACTTAAGATCGCAATCGCGCCAGCAGTTGTCGCAGCAACGGCAGATACCAAAGTGTCTCGATTGGCAACATGGGCTAATTCGTGCGCGATTACGCCTTGAAGTTGGTCTCGATCCATCGCCTCTAAAATTCCGGTGGTAAATGCGATGAGTGCATGCTCGGGATTACGCCCTGTTGCAAAAGCGTTTGGTGCATCATCGACGACGATTGCTACTTTAGGCATAGGTAAACCACTTGCAATTGTTACCTCTTGAATTAAATTAAATAGTTTTGGATTATCTGACTCTTGAATTAACTTAGCCCCGGTCATAGTTATTACTAACTTATCTGCGCCATAGTACGAACCCCATACTGAAATCAGCGCGATTCCAATTGCAATTGGGACGATACCTGCAGTAGATGTTCCGAAATACGTTAGGGCTGCATAGACAACGAGCCAGACAAGTATGGCCATGCCAACGAGCAGACCAACTGTTTTACGCTTATTGGCGGCCTGCTGTGTTCTGAAGTTCATTTAAATTAGAAAGTAACTTTTGGAGCATTTCGATCCTGAGGATCTTCAACCTCGTAAAACTCGCGCTCTGTCACTTTTGCAAAGCCTGCAAAGAAGTTGGTGGGAACGGTTTTTACGGCGGTATTGAGCGAGCGCACATTGTCGTTATAGAACTGACGACTAAAAGCTACTTTGTTTTCAGTAGTTGATAGCTCTTCTTGTAGTGCTAAAAAGTTTGTTGACGCCTTTAAATCTGGATACGCCTCGGCAACAGCTAGTAAACCACGCAGAGCTTGCGTGAGCATTCCATCGGCGGCTGCGACATCGGCAACCGTTGTTGCAGTCGTTGCCTTCGCACGTGCCGTGACAACTGCATCAAAAGTTGACTGTTCGTGCTTGGCATAGCCTTTAACGGTTTCAACCAAGTTAGGAATCAGATCGGCACGACGCTTTAACTGAACCTCGATTTGAGCCCATGCCTCATCGACACTAATGTTGAGGCGAATCAGGCGGTTGTATTGAGCAACAAAAAAGACAGCAAGGAGCGCGACTACACCAATAATTACAATTATTTCCATGGCTAATTAAACCGTCTTTTCGGCGATTTCATTCCCAGAGGTCGGCTTTTTCCTAGCTGCAATTACTGAAGCAACCAAAAGTAAGAATACCCAGAGAATTAGAGATTTGTGCCTAAAGGCTGTACCCATATTTCCTTCGTAAGATCCAGCGCCGATACCGTAAAGGGTAAGGAAGATCAGCGAAGGTACGAGGGCACCGAAAAATGCAACTTTGCGTTTTTTAATCAAAATTCCAATGATAAAGATAAACGCCCCTAGCCAAAGGATGTTTTCGAGGGCGGCAAAGAGGCTTGATGTGCTAGTCACATCCAAGCCAATGAGCGGTCGGAAAAGAAATGTTGCAGCCATATATGGAGCGCGCCAAGCGATGCAGAAATAAGTATCGAAACTAGTCGGTGGTCGATTTGCTAAGGCGAGACCATCTCTTGGGCAGCTTTGAGTGGTGATTACAGAAGCGGCTTCTAGTTGGTTAACCTGGTGCTTATAGGCGGTAACCTCAGCTGCGGTTTTAAGTGAGTTAAAGATTTTGGAGGTAGTAGAGGCTATTAATCCTGGGGTGCCTGGGGTGCCTGGGGTGCCTGGGGTGCCTGGCGTCACTGTAGTCACTGTAGTCACTGTAGTTCCTGAAACACCTAACACTATCGAGACAAAAACTAGTGGAATCAGAAATAGTGCATTTTTCTTTCTTACATTTGCAAGAAGGAAGATTAGAAAGGTTATACCTAAAATCCAACCGACTTGTGGTCTAGAGCTAAAAGTGAAAACAATAGCGAGAATTAAAAACAAAACAGCTTTCAGAGATAATTTCTTTTCAAGGTGAAATATCCAGTAAAGTGAGGCAAAAGCACTAAGTGTCCAAAACTCTACTGCGCTCTCTCGAAGCCCTAAAAGTGACCAGACAAAGTGGCTCGGTAAAAAAGCAAAGACGACAAAAAAAGCAGCCACTAAATTGCTGTTTTTTGCCACAAAATCTGCCACCGCAATTTGTTTTTCAACCGTCTTTAAGAAGATATAAACTACAAGTACTAAAGTTAAAAGCCCGTAAATTGCTGCCGTTAACCTCACTGAATTCAGAGGGTTCACGCCGAGTTGATTAAAAAATGCAGCGGGCCAAAATAGTGCTCTCCCCGATTGGTATAAAAACTCTCCATAGAGTGGAAAATCTTTTGCTGGAAGACCTTGTTCTGTCCAATCCGCGACCGCACCATAGGTACCTTCGTCCGGACCTAGAAAACTTGGCGTTTTTGGAAGTAGAAAAAAACCAATTACACGAGCGAAAAACGAACACAAGATAATTGCATAGAGTTTTCCTTTAAGTGTGGCAAGTCCATTCAACATTGCTTCACAACTTTCACTTTAGTCGAGCTTTGACTTATGGAAGTTTATGAATGAGCGGCTGGCCGTTGGTCCACGCTGACCCTGATACCGCGAACCATATTTTTCGCTGCCATAAGGATGCTCGGCTGGGGATGAGAGTCTGATGAGACAGAGCTGGCCAATCTTCATCCCAGGAAATAATTTAACGGGAAGATTTGCCACATTGGAGAGTTCGAGAGTGATATGCCCACTAAAACCAGGATCGATGAAGCCGGCAGTTGAGTGTGTAAGCAGGCCAAGGCGACCAAGTGATGATTTTCCCTCTAAACGTCCAGCGATATCGTCCGGCAGAGTAATCACTTCATATGTGCTCGCTAAAACAAACTCACCAGGATGCAAGATAAAGGGCTCACTACCTTCAGCGACTACTTCGCGGGTCAACTCGGCCTGTTCGATCGATGGATCGATGACACTGTACTTGTGATTTTCGAAGACGCGAAAGAATTTGTCCAGACGCACATCTACTGAGGAGGGCTGGATCATGGATTCAGCAAAGGGATCACACCCGACCCGCCCTGAGGCGATTTCCGCGCGTATGTCGCGATCACTTAGTAGCACGCGCTGAACCTTATCCCTTAAAGGCTTCTTTTCCGAGGAGAACACAGTAGATCTGCGCGCTTTGGCTTGCATAAGTTACTGGTGGGTAGCAAAATCACCCCATGAGCCATTACATCGCCAATCTCCGCGACATTGAATTCTGCCTCTTTGATCTTCTTGAGCGCGACAAAGTTATGGGTACCTCGCTCTACTCCGATGTCGATCGCGATACTGCGATGGGAATGCTTGAAGAGATGAAGCGTTTATGTGAAAACGATCTCGCCGAATCTTTTATTGAGGGCGATCGTCTTGGAACTATTTTTGATAAAGCAACTGGCGATGTGACCGTCCCGGCAAGTTTTAAAAAATCTTACGATGCATATGTTGATGGCGAATGGTGGCGCTTAGATGCACCTGTTGATCTTGGTGGAATGAAGATTCCTCCATCGGTGCGTTGGGCAATTGCCGAGATGGTTTTAGGTTCTAACCCCGCAGTTCATATTTACGCATCGGGTTACGCCTTTGCCCAAGTTGCATATGTCCTTGGTACTCCTGAACAAAAGCAGATTGCAAAGCTTATGGTTGATCGCCATTGGGGCGCAACTATGCAGTTAACTGAACCTGATGCGGGATCAGATGTTGGCGCTGGCCGTAGCAAGGCCGTGCAGCAAGCAGATGGAACCTGGCACATCACTGGAACAAAGAGATTTATTACATCGGGAGATGCCGATCTTTATGAAAACATCGTGCACTTTGTTCTTGCGCGCCGCGAAGGTGGTGGACCTGGCACAAAAGGGCTTTCACTATTTTTAATTCCGAAGTTTATGTTTAATCATGAAACTGGCGAACTTGGAAAACGTAATGGAATTTTCGTAACAAATGTTGAGAAGAAGATGGGGCTCAATGTCTCATCAACCTGTGAAATGAATTTGGGAGAACATGAACCGGCCGTTGGTTATCTACTTGGTGACGTGCACCAAGGTATCGCGCAGATGTTTAAAGTTATTGAGTTTGCACGCATGATGGTTGGTACTAAAGCGATTGCAACGCTATCTGCCGGTTATCAGCAAGCACTTAGTTATGCCAAAGTGCGTGTGCAAGGCGGCGACATGAAGGTGATGAACGATAAAGCTAGTCCGCGTGTCACCATTATTCATCACCCCGATGTACGTCGCTCATTAATGGTTCAAAAGTCATACTCTGAAGGTATGCGGGCGTTAGTGCTGTATACCGCCTCAATTCAAGATGAAATTGAGCTTGCAGAACAAGATGGAGATGCTGACCACCTTGCCGACATGATTGCGCGTAATGATTTAATGCTGCCAATTGTGAAGGGTTACGGCTCCGAAAAGTCCTGGACAATTCTTGGAACTGAATCCTTGCAAACCTTTGGAGGTTCGGGCTTTACGCAAGACTGGCCATTAGAACAGTATGTTCGCGATGCAAAGATCGACACCTTGTATGAAGGAACAACTGCAATTCAAGGCTTAGATTTCTTCTTCCGTAAGATCGTTAAAGATGGCGGTCGGGCAATTGGTCTGCTTGGTAAAGAGATTCAAAAGTTCGCCGAATCTGGCGGCGCTCACACTCAAGAAAAAGCTGCGCTCTTTACCGCACTCGGCAATCTCAATGGAATCATCTCAGTTCTCATCACTCATGCTATGGAATCACAGGAAGATCCAGAGAAGATTTATACCGTTGGTCTAAACACCTCTCGCTGCCTTATGGCAGTTGGCGACATTATTACCGCTTGGTTATTGATTCGTCAGGCCGATATTGCCGCAGAGAAATTACCGAATGCAGGCAAAGATAGCGATTTTTATACGGGAAAAATTGCATCTGCACAGTTCTTTGTCACTAACTTTTTGCCACAAATTGCCGCTGATCGTGTGATAGTTGAGGCGACTAATGGTTCAATCATGGATATTCCAGAAAGCGCCTTTTAAACCACTACTCTTACCGGGTGTTTACGAAATTCAAAGGTGAGATTCTCACTCTCTTAGGTGCGATTCTCTTTTCCTTTAATGGAATCGTTGCGAAGTTAATTCTTACCGACGGAGTTTCGTCGATGCGCCTAACCCAGGTGCGCTGTGGCGGGGCTTTTATTATTCTTGGAGGCTATATCTTCCTGCGTTACCGTGAAAAACTGCGCACGACCATGGCTGAGCTTCCACATTTGGCGATTTATGGAGTAGTGGGATTTTTAGCGGTACAAGCCCTTTATTTTGTAGCTATCTCGCGCTTGCACGTGAGTATTGCTCTGATTATGGAGTTCACCGCGCCAATCTGGATCGTCATATGGCTGCGATATGTGAAAAAGAAGTACGTGCCCCCACTAATGTGGATCGCGATTTTTATGGCTTTTAGTGGCCTTGTCTTGATCGCCCAAGTGTGGAAGGGAAGTACGTTAGATCCGATAGGTGTTATCGCCGCCCTTGCCGATGGAATTATGTTGGCTACTTTCTTTCTACTGGGAGAAAAACTCACTGCTAAACGCGATGTTGAATCGCTTATGGTCTATGGCTTTGGTTTTGCATCCTTAGTTTTAGCGATCACGATGCCTTTGTGGTCATTTCCAACTGAGATCTTTACGCAGAGTATGAATTTACAGGGTCGCTTTGCCGCTTACAACGTTTCTGGATGGGTGCTGATCGCTTGGGTCATCATCATGGGAACTATCGTTCCTTACTTACTTGTTGTGAATGGATTAAAGCTTTTATCGGCATCCACGAGCAGTGTGATGGGTATGAGCGAACCGGTATTAGCTGGGGTTTTTGCGTGGCTCTGGTTGTCGGAAAATTGGGGAACAATTCAATTAATTGGTGGAGTAGTCGTGATTACTGGAATTGTATTAGCTGATAAAGCACGAATTGCCGCACATTAATTATTAATTAACTAATTTCCGCTAGTTAATTTCCGCTAGTTAATTTCCAAAATTATTGTTGTCGTCGGGAGTTGCCGCTTCGCGCTGTTGTGTCCAGTCTGTACCGGAGCCAGGGTTCTGAGGCATGTCAAAGAAACGCGCATAGTGCAGTTGTGCAGAGACTGTAATTGTGCGCGTTGGTCCGTTACGGTGTTTAGCAACGATTAAATCAGCCTCGCCTGTTCGGTTTGCTTGATCGTACATATCATCACGGTGTAACAAGATAACTACGTCGGCATCTTGTTCAATCGAACCGGATTCACGTAAATCAGAGAGCATTGGTTTTTTATCACTGCGTTGTTCGGGGGAACGGTTGAGCTGTGAAATCGCAATAACTGGAATATCTAACTCTTTAGCCATTAACTTTAATTGACGTGAAAATTCAGAGACCTCTTGCTGACGGTTTTCAACTTTCTTGCCCGATGACATCAGCTGTAAGTAGTCAATTACAATGAGTTTAAGGTTGTGGCGCTGCTTTAGACGACGGGCCTTTGCTCTGATCTCCATCATGGAAAGATTAGGTGAGTCATCGATAAATAATGGTGCCTCTGAGATTTCTCCCATTCGGCGTGCAAGACGTGACCACTCATCGTCGGATAATGTACCTGCGCGAATATTATTTAAGCCAACGCGGGCTTCGGCCGATAACATACGCATGGTAATTTCAGATTTCGACATTTCAAGAGAAAAAATAACCGATGTTAAACCATTTGAAATTGATGCATGGCGCGCAATATCTAAACCAAGTGTTGATTTACCCATTGCCGGACGCGCCGCGAGAATAATCATGTTACCTGGATGGAAGCCATGTGTTAACGCGTCGAGATCTTTAAAACCAGTCTTAATACCTTCAACACCAATGCCTTTAGAAATCGCTTCAATCTCATCGAGAGCCTGTGGTAATAACGTTGAGAGTTGTACGTAATCCTCGGATGATCTACGTTCGGTAACTGCATAGACCTCGGCCTGCGCTTGGTCGACCATGTCATCGACTTCGCCTTCGGATGTATAACCGAGTTGCACAATCTTTGTACCGGCTTCAACCAATCGGCGCATGATTGCATGCTCGCGAACAATCTTTGCGTAGTACCCCGCATTGGCTGCCGTGGGTACCGATGAGATGAGAGTATGTAGATATGGCGCACCACCGGCACGAGCAATATCTCCGCGCTTAGTTAGCTCTGCTGAAACCGTAACTGCATCTGCAGGTTCTCCGCGGCCATACAAATCGATAATCGCATCGTAAATTAACTCGTGTGCCGGCCGATAAAAATCACGATCGCGAATAATCTCAATTACATCGGCAATCGCATCTTTCGATAACAACATTCCGCCGAGAACTGATTGCTCTGCAATTAAATCTTGAGGTGGTGTTCGTTCGAACTCGGTACCAATGGAGGAGATACTCAGATCGCGGGATGGACGATTGTTTGGAAGTTCTGCGATGCTCACGCGTATAGCCTCCCACTGACCACTGACGTCCTGACTCCGTGTGCTCAACTTAAACGTGAGCCCCTATCGCAGGCGAGAAACTCTTTTTGGCGATGGGGATAAGGTGTGGGTAACTGGGTGGATAACTCTGTTTTTCTGTGCAGGAAGCGGTGGATGGACTGTGGATAAACCTTTGGTTTAACTCAGTTTTTGGGCAAAGGTGCAGGTCAGAGGCGATTTCTATACACACAGGACTGTGGAGAAAAGTATTTTTTCCCATCCTACATAGTGAGATTACGTGCGAATTCGCGCATTATCTGGATCGAAAAGAGGCTCAGCCGTGATCACTCCTGGGGACCATATCCCGAAGAGCTCAACGCCAACGGCCGTTCCTGGTTCAGAGTATTCGACCGGTAGGTATGCGTAGGCGATGGCCTTATTAATTGTGTAGCCCTGACCACCGGATTTAATACGTCCAACTATTTTATTATCAATTCGAATCGGCTCAGAGCCAAAAGGAACCGATGTTATGTCGTCGAAAATAATTGCAACTAACTTTCTTATTTGGTTTTCCTTAGCTGCTACCGCTGCAGCTTTGCCGTGGAAGTTTTCCTTTTTTAGCGAGACTGCGAAGCCAAGACCGGCTTCATAAGGATTGGTTTCAGTATTAATCTCACCTGCCCACGCCCGATAACCTTTTTCTAAACGTAAAGATTCAATTGCGCGATAACCACAGGGGATTAAACCTAAATCTTGTCCAGCGCCAATAATCTCTTTCCATAGGTTTAGTCCATTGGCAACCGGTGCGTAAATCTCCCAACCGAGTTCGCCAACATAAGTAATTCGAGTTGCACGAACTTTTATATCAGCGAGTGTAATTTCCTGAGAGGTCATAAATGGAAAAGCTGTATGGTTCAAATCGGAAGTGGTCAAAGATTGCAAAATCGCACGGGAGTTTGGTCCCATGATTCCAAAGCAGGTTAGTTCACGAGTGATATTTGTGATCTCCACTCCATCAAAATTAAACTCCCGACGAATTTTCTCTAGCCATCCAAAATCATGGGTTGCAAAGGCTGTGCCAGTGATAATCATGAACTCGTTGTCGCCAGTTTGTGTAACGGTGTAATCTGATTCGATTCCACCCTTTGAATTGAGGGCCTGCGTGTAAACCGTTTTGCCAACTCCTTTAACTACGTTATTAGCACAGACAAAATTTAGAAATTCAGCGGCTCGAACTCCGCTAATGCGTGCTTTGGCAAAACTCGACTCATCAAATAAACCTGCAGCGCTTCGTGTCGCATGGTGTTCTACTTGAACTGCAGATGACCAGTTTTTTCCGAGCCATCCGATAGGGCGTAGGGCTTCATCGCCGCTATTGGTTGAGTAGTAATTAACGCGCTCCCACGAGGCTTTTTCACCAAAAACAGCGCCATTAGCGCTGTGCCATTCATAGACAGGGGATGTGAATTTTGGTCGTGCGCTTTTTCGTTCTTCGCCAGGGTAATGAATGTCATAATACTCTTCATAGTTTTCAGTGATGCGCTGCAAAGTAAAATCAGGTGATTCATAGGATGCACCGAAGCGTTTAATATCCATATGCCATAAGTCCATGGTTGGCTCACCGGCAACGATCCATTCCGCAACGACTTTTCCGATTCCACCAGCGCCGGCGATTCCGTGGGCACAGAAACCAGCGGCAACGAAAAATCCGCCGACAGAAGTTTCGCCTAAACAGAACTCATTATCGGGAGTAAAGCCTTCGGGGCCGTTAATAAAGTTTTTAATGCCAACCTCAGCCATTTTCGGTACTCGTTTTTGTGAAGCTTCAGCAATCTCGTAAAATCGATCCCAATCTTCAGGCAGCAAAGTATTGTTAAAGTTTGCCGGAATATCATCAAAATTATTGTAATCGGCCGACCACGCCTTTGAGTTTCTCTCGTAGCCGCCCATAAGCAAACCCGATACCTCTTGACGAAAGTAAATTAAATTGTCTGGATCGCGCAGTGATGGCAAGAATGGAGCATCATCGGCCATAAAGTTATCGGTAATTAAATATTGATGACTCATTGGAACAATAGGGATTCGTACGTCCACCATTCGGCCGATTTGTGGTGCGTACATTCCGCCACAGTTAACAACTATTTCGCACTCGATCTCACCTTTATCGGTGACGACACTGCTGACTCGACCTTTCATTGTTTTAATTTCTAGCACGCGCGTGTGGGTAAATATCTGTACACCATTCTTACGTGCACCTGCTGCCAACGCCATCGCTAACTGTGAAGGATCTACTTGGCCATCAGAGCCCATATAACAGGCGCCGACAACGCCATCTAAGTCGATGAGTGGAAAAAGGTTCTGCGCCTCTTGAGGTGAGATCTCATGTAAATCGAGACCAAATGTCTTAGCCCACCCAATTTGGCGGCGAATCTCTTGCATGCGCTCGGGCGAGGAGGCCAATTTAATGCTGCCACACTCGCGCCAGCTTGGAGGCGTGTCCGTTGTCTGAAGCTTTCGATATAAATCTACGGAGTGCATGTTCATTAACGTCAGGGTTGGATCAGCACGCAGTTGACCCACCAGACCGGCGCTATGAAAAGTAGATCCACTTGTTAATTCATTGCGATCTAAGAGAAGTACATCTTTCTCACCAAGTTCGGCTAAATGATAAGCAACAGAGGTTCCACCAACGCCGCCCCCGATAATGACGGTTTTTGCTCTGCTTGGCACTGCTGACATTGACACGCCTGAAATGTATCCTGAAGCGGTGAGTGATGCCAGTGAGTTAGAGCGTGAATTCGCTCAACTCTTTGACAAGGTTGAAAGATTGCGTTCACGAATATCCATTAGTGAACTCTCCGGTGGCCTAACGAATCGGAATTTTCTTATTCAAACCCCAGAGGAAAAATTTGTTGCCCGAGTATCTAGCAACTCTTCTTCGCTTCTAGCCATCGATCGCGGCTCTGAGTTCATTAACTCAACGATCGCTGGAAAAGGCAGAGTTGGTGCCGAGGTTTTGGATTATCTACCGGGTGAAGGGCTCTTACTAATCTCCTACATTAAAGGCAAGACATTTGGTGCTGATGATGTCGCATCGAATCTGAGCCGCATTGCAGAAAGTTTACGTGGTTTGCATTCACTTGATCTCTTTGATCATGAATTTAACATGTTCACCACTCAAAAAAATTACTTAGGTATCGTGCAATCGCAGGGATTTAGAATGCCTGATAGGTACTTAAATTTTGCACCTCAAGTTGATGAGATTAAAAGAGCTTTTACAGTCTTATTTGACGGTCTTGTTCCGTGCAACAACGACTTACTGCCGGGCAACTTCATTGATGATGGTGAAAAGATTTGGTTAATCGACTACGAATACTCAGGAAATAATGATGCCTGCTTTGAGATTGGCAATGTTTGGGCTGAAGCCTTTTTACCTTTAGATGCCCTGGAAGATTTAGTAACCGCCTATTACGGGCAATACCGTCCCGATAAGGTCGCACGCGCTTGGTTGTGGGCGTTAGTGGCAAAGTATGGGTGGAGTTTGTGGGCATCGATTCAAAGTTCAGTCTCAGATCTCGACTTTGATTTCTGGGAGTGGGGAATGGCTAAATACGATTTAGCGCGAAGCGAGTTTACGAGTGGGTATTTTCGAGATGCGTTAGTTCAAGTAACGAGAAAATAAAAAAGCCCGCCGTATATAACGACGGGCCTTCTTAATTAATTACTATTCTGCAGCAACGATAACTGTTGCAGTTGCAACAATGCTGTGGCCAAGAGAGATTTTGACAGTGTGATTGCCAACCTTCTTGATGTGGCCAGGAAGCTTGATCGCATGGCGATCGATATCTAAACCAACTGCAGCCTTAATGGCAGTAGCTACGTCCTTATCTGTTACTGAACCGAAGAGAACGCCTTTAGTGCCAACTTTTACCTTTGCAGTAATTGTTGCCGATTCAAGCTTTGTCTTGATCTCTTTAGCGTGGTCGATATCGCGAACCTCACGAGCAGAACGCGCGCGGCGGATGCTCTGGATCTGCTTTTCTCCACCAAGTGACCATGCAATTGCATTTCCATTTGGAACTAAGAAGTTGCGCGCAAAGCCATCTTTAACAGTTACAACATCACCTGCAGCGCCTAAGCCTGCAACTTCACGAGTAAGGATGAGTTTCATAAGTGATTCCCTCTTATTTCGCTGAAGATGTGTAAGGAAGTAGCGCTACTTCACGGCTGTTCTTAACTGCGGTTGCGATCGAGCGCTGGTGCTGTGTGCATGCACCTGTAACGCGGCGAGCGCGGATTTTGCCGCGGTCAGAGATGTATTTACGAAGGGTCGCAATATCTTTGTAATCGATATATGTGACCTTCTGCTGACAGAAGCTGCATGGCTTCTTTTTAAACTTTTTATTCAGGGCAGCGGCTTTTGCGCCCTTATTCTTCGGCTCGCGTAGAGCCTTATTATTTCTTGCTCCCATTGTGGTGCTCCTTGTTCAGATGCCCTAGTAAGACTAGGAATGGATGGATAGGTGGATTTAAAACGGTGGCTCGTCGGTTGTTGAGCTTCCCCAACCACCGCCAGCTGTTGGCGTTGATGATGCTGCAGCCCATGGATCTTCGGTAAATGAATCGCTTGCAGCTGGTGCTGAGAATCCGCCACTTGTTCCGCCAGCGCGTTGGGTCTTGGTGACCTTAGCGGTTGCGTTACGCAATGATGGACCGACTTCATCTACTTCTACCTCAAAGACTGTGCGCTTTTCGCCCTCTTTAGTTTCATAAGAACGTTGCTTCAATCGACCAGAGAGGATGACACGCATTCCCTTTGTCAGAGACTCGGCAACATTTTCAGCTGCTTGACGCCAGATCTGACACTGTAGAAAAAGACTCTCGCCATCTTTCCACTCATTAGTTTGCTTATCTAAATAGCGAGGTGTTGACGCAACGCGAAATTTTGCAACGGCCGCACCTGATGGTGTGAAACGTAGCTCCGGATCGTCAACTAAGTTGCCAATCATTGTGATTGTTGTATCTCCTGCTGCCATTTTTTATTCCCATCTCTTTCTCGATTATCTGCTGGTGGAGTCCGTGCTTATTTTTCTGGGCGTATAACTTTGGTGCGCAGAATCGCTTCATTCAAATTGAGTTGACGATCTAACTCTTTGATTGCAGCTGGTTCGCAGTTCATATCGATTACTGCGTAAATACCTTCGCCTTTTTTCATGATTTCAAATGACATACGGCGACGGCCCCACAAGTCGAGCTTGTTGACGGTTCCGCCGGAGTCTTTAATAATCTTTAAGTATGTTTCTAGGCTTGGTGTGACTGTACGTTCTTCAAGTTCTGGATCAAGAATGACCATAAGTTCGTAGTGACGCATGCGTTAACCCGACCTCCTCTGGACTAAGACGGCCACGGTATTTCCGTGACAGGAGGGTTAGTGCTTCTTGGGCCGGCATTAAATGCTGGTTCAAGAGGGTTAAGGGTAGGGCTTGGAAGCCGTAAAGAGTAAATCGAAGAGGGAGCCCTGTGGATTACGCGCTTGAAGCGCGCGTTTAGCAAGAATCCAGATCAAATACAGGGTCGTCGCGATTCGAAGAAGTGTGAACCCTGCATATCCGCCGGCAGGTAGACCAAAGGTCGCACCTGTGACACTGGCTAAATGCTGCCAGATTGCGATGTGGTACAGAACTTCACCACCCTGCCACATCCAAAAAGCCGGGAGATCTTTTGTACTCGTTAGCGCGATTACAGCAAGGGGGGTCAACCATAAAACATATTGTGGTGAATAAACCTTGCTGGCAACCATCACAGTTGCCAGCACTATGAAAGCGACGGATGCAAGGGTCGGAGTAGACCTAACTTCAA
>CAYHOY010000018.1:0-29795 GCA_964358665.1 uncultured Candidatus Planktophila sp.
CAACTTTCCCCCAGATTCCAAATGTTGTCGGACTTACTGAGGCCGAAGCAAAAGCTCTGTTATTGGATTACGTCGTCACAGTTACACGAGCACCTGATGCTCAAATTCCTAAAGATCGCGTTGCTAGTCAGATTCCCCTTGCCACAGTGCGTGCTCAAAAGGGCTCAGGTGTTGTGCTCACACTCTCAGATGGCCCTGGAGATTCAATTGTTCCGGGGAATTTAATTGGAATGTCTTTAGTAGATGCACGCGCTGCATTATCTGCGGTTGGCCTATTAATTGCACGAACGGAGGCAGTACCATCAGATGAACCACAAGGAACTGTTTTGAAAGTTACCCCTGAAGGTGGTTCAACAATAACCGCTGGAAGCGGTGTCATTCTAAGAATTGCAAATGGTGAGATTGAGGTGCCTGAACTGATCGGAGTCGATGCAATCCAAGCGAAAACACTTCTTGCTCAAGTTGGTTTTTTAGTAAATGAGATTCAAGCCTACGATGCTAATCAGCCTCTTGATGTAGTTATTAGGCAAGCCCCTGATGCAGGCACTACTCAAACAATTGGTAAATCTGTGACAATTACAATTAATACTGCGCCTTAAACTTTAGTCCCAACAACCGGTGAGAGACCTACCGCTTTTTCGCGCGCTTGCATATCTCCACATTCATATAGCCAGTTAGCAAGCATCGCATGTCCATGCTCAGTCAATACCGATTCAGGATGGAACTGCACTCCTTCGATTGGTAAAGTGCGATGACGCATCGACATTACGATTCCAGAATCGGTCTGACTTGTGATTTCAAGATCCTCACCGACTGTAGCTCGCTCAACACACAACGAGTGATAACGTGTTGCCGTAAATGGGGTGGGTAGACCCGCTAGTACTCCTCGGGATTTGTGGTGTACCAGTGAGGTTTTTCCATGTAGCAACTCTGGTGCTCGAGAAACAGTTGCACCAAAGGCAACTCCGATTGCTTGATGCCCAAGGCAAACCCCAAATAAAGGAATCTTTTTTTCGGCGCAGTATTTAATCATTGCGATACTTACTCCAGCTTTTTCTGGAATCCCTGGCCCCGGAGAGATAAGTACGCCGTCAAAATCTTTGGCGGCATCTGCCTCAATCTCATCATTTCGAACAACTGTGCACTCTGCGCCCAACTGACCCAGATATTGGACCAGGTTAAAAACAAATGAGTCGTAATTATCGATAACGAGGATTTTTGTTGCCATAGGAGCATTCTTACCCATGGTGTATCTTTCGTGTATGCCTAAATCAAAGCTCCGTAAGAAAGTTATTGAAAAGCACACCCATGAGGCTCAGTCCGTCGTTGACGCTCCACACGCCCCGGTTGAGAGCCCAAAGTGGCTCGCTCCGACCATGGTGGCTGGCTTCTTAATTGGTTTATTGTGGATCGTCGTTTTTTATGTTACTCAGACTCGCTACCCGATCCCAGGAATTGGGGCCTGGAACATGATTGTTGGCTTTAGCTTCATTGGTGTCGGCTTCTCTTTAGCCACTAGGTGGAGATAGAGGTAGCCCTTGAATTACACGGGTGTAACTCTCTCCACACTGTGGATAATCGCTGTGGATAACTCCTAGCGCTTATTTAGTACAAACTTCGCGCTAATCAAACCGCCGATTAACCCTCCGAGGTGGGCTTTCCAATCTATTCCTCCTAGGGCAAATCCAATTGCAAAATTTATTCCGATGATTACATAAATAGATCGAACCTCTGCACCGATTCTATTTCCGACGATGACCATAGCTCCAAACAGACCAAAAATCGCACCTGATGCGCCGACTGAATAACTAGTTGCTGATGCAAAGTAGGCCGATGTTAAAGAGCCAGTGAGAAGTGAAAAAAAGAAGACCAGCAAAAGTTTACGTGAGCCAAAGGCCACTTCTAATGGATTTCCTAAAACCATTAACGCATACATATTAAAACCTAGGTGCAGTAAACCTGCATGTGTTAATGCCACAGTAATCAATCTGTACCACTCATTGGTTGCTTTTAAATATTCCATGTTTGGTAAAACTAATTTCACCTCAATTGTTGGAACAACCATTTGCAGCAGGTAAGCGCCACAAATAACTGCGATTAAAGAATATGTTGCCGAACGTTTAAGCAATGGTGATGCTGTTGATCGTGATGTCGGTTACGGGTTTATCTTGCGCACCAGTCTTGGTTTTTCCGATTGCATCTACTACTGCCTGGCTAGCCGAATCTTTGACCTCACCGAAGATTGAATGCTTCCGGTTTAACCATGTTGTTGGTGCGGTTGTAATGAAGAACTGTGAACCATTTGTTCCTGGTCCTGAGTTGGCCATTGCTAGGATGTATGGGCGATCAAAGACTAACTCTCCGTGGAATTCATCTGCGAAGCGGTAACCAGGACCGCCAGTTCCTTTACCAAGTGGATCTCCACCTTGAATCATGAAGCCGTCGATGACGCGGTGAAAAATTGTTCCGTCATACAAATTAGCCTTTGTTGTTGAGCCAGTCTTTGGATCTGTCCACTCCTTGGCACCGGTTGCCAGTTCAACAAAGTTGGCAACGGTCTTAGGTGCGTGGTTTGGAAATAGCTCGACGATTATGTCGCCGAGAGATGTGTGAAGGGTGGCGCTAGTTACGCTTTTTTCTTGACTCATGTGGAGACCAGGGGAATCGAACCCCTAACCCCCGCCTTGCAAAGGCGGTGCTCTACCAATTGAGCTAGGTCCCCGTATTAGAACGGGTGGGCCTAGATGGACTCGAACCATCGACCTCTTCCTTATCAGGGAAGCGCTCTAACCAGGCTGAGCTATAGGCCCGCATAAAAGATCACTCTTTAATGCAGAAGCGCAAGGTTACCTTGAACTTCGCTAACTCCCAAAATGGAGAGTTAGTCCCTACAACTTCAGGTGCGAACCATACTAAGTTTTCGGGGAAATCTCATCTTCGCTATTTTTTGTCACTGATACCAAGGCAACACCTTCGTCTAGATTGACTAAACGGACACCCATTGAATCTCGGCCAGTTTGGCGAACCTCTGCAGCGGGTGTTCGCATTACTGTTCCCGCAGATGTGATGGCCAAAACCTCATCCTCATCACGTAATACAAGGGCGCTCACTAATAACCCACGTGAGTTTTCATCTATTTTGGCGGCTTTAATACCAATCCCTCCTCGGCCTTGTAGTCGATACTCATCAATCGGAGTTTTTTTACCGAAACCTCCATCGGTTGCAGTAAAGACAAATGAGTGTGCTGCTAATTCACTATCAATTCGAGCCATAGTTAACAATGAGTCCCCGCTTCGAAACTTCATGCCGATAACACCACTAGTTGATCTACCCATTGGGCGCAACGATCCATCGTCTGCGGTAAATCTAAGTGACATTCCCTTTGTTGATACTAAAAGAAGTTCGTCCTCTGTATTAATAAGAGATGCGCTAACAACTTCGTCATGTGGTTTTAATGAGATTGCTATTAAACCACCAGTGCGAGGAGAGTCAAATTCAACGAGAGGTGTTTTCTTAACAAGTCCACCTTTGGTTGCTAGCACTAAGAATGGTGAGATTGTGTAATCTTTGAGCGCTAATACTTGTGCAATTTTTTCTTTGGGTTTAAAGGCCATTAAATTCGCTACGTGTTGGCCCCGTGCATCGCGTCCTGCATCTGGAAGTTCATGTACTTTTGCACGATAGACGCGGCCTTGGTTAGTAAAGAACAACAACCAATCATGAGTTGATGCAACAAAGAAATGATCTACAACATCATCTTCTTTTAAGGCAGCTCCTTTTACGCCGCGGCCACCACGCCGTTGAGATCGGTAGAGATCTGCCATTGTGCGCTTGGAATAACCCCCGCGAGTAATTGTTACGACCACATCTTGATCTGGAATTAAATCTTCAGCACTAAAGTCACCTTCGCTGGCTACAATCTGGGTGCGGCGCTCATCCCCATATTTAGTAACGAGTTCTATAAGCTCATTTTTGACTATTTCACGCTGTTTTTCGGTACTTGCCAAAATCGCATTTAATTCAACAATGTCGGTCATCAAGCCGTCATATTCATCATTAATCTTTTGTCGTTCAAGGGCTGCAATACGGCGAAGTTGCATATCCAAAATCGCGTTAGCTTGAATCTCATCAACATCCAGCAACTTCATTAAACCTGTTCGTGCCTCTTCCGGAGTTGTAGAGGCACGGATTAATGCGATTACAGCATCGAGGGCATCGAGAGCTTTTAGATAACCTTGCAAGATATGTGCTCGGCGCTCCTTTTCAGCTAGGCGGAACTTGGTGCGGCGAACAATTACTTCGACCTGGTGTTCAATGTAATAACGAATAAATTCATCAAGGCGCAATGTGCGTGGAACACCATCGACGAGCGCCAACATGTTAGCGCCGAAAGTATCCTGTAATTGCGTGTGTTTATATAAGTTGTTAAGAATTACTTTGGGAATTGCACTATTTTGCAAAACAACTACTAAGCGTTGACCTAATCGCTCATTGCCTTCGTCGCGAACATCGGCAATGCCTTTAATTTTTCCATCTTTGACTAGTTCAGCGATTTTAAGCGCAAGGTTGTCGGGGTTAACTTGATAAGGTAATTCGCTAATAACCAAACATGTACGTTTATTAATCTCTTCAACTTGCACCACTGCACGCATTGTGATCGAACCTCGGCCTGTGCGATATGCATCTTCTATTCCACCACGACCAACAATGAGTGCTTTGGTTGGAAAATCTGGGCCCTTAACTATCTTTAGAAGTTCATTGAGAAGCTCTTCTGGTTTTAACTCTGGGTGTTCAAGTGTGTACACAACCGCTTCACCGATTTCGCGTAAGTTGTGTGGGGGGATATTAGTAGCCATGCCTACGGCGATTCCCGCGCTTCCGTTAACTAAGAGGTTTGGGAAACGTGACGGTAAAACAGTTGGCTCTTGTGATCGACCATCGTAGTTAGGTACAAAGTTGACGGTATCTTCATCGATATCGCGCATCATCTCCATAGCTATGTGAGATAAGCGGGCTTCGGTATAGCGCATTGCCGCTGCTGGATCGTTGCCGGGTGAGCCAAAGTTTCCATTGCCATCTATTAATAAGTATCGGAGCGACCAATGCTGGGCGAGTCGGACAACTGAGTCATAAATAGCAGTGTCTCCATGTGGGTGGTAATTACCCATAACGTCACCGACGATTCGGGAGGATTTGTAGTAACCCTTCTCTGGGCGATAACCCGCGTCATACATCGCGTACAAGACGCGGCGGTGAACCGGTTTTAATCCATCACGCACATCAGGAAGTGCCCGACCAACAATAACTGACATCGCATAGTCAAGATATGAGCGCGCCATCTCCACTTGTAGGTCGACGGTCTCAATCTTGTCGAAGGACTGTAGATTCTTTGGGTTTAACTCATCCATTAGATATCCAAGAATCTAACGTCTTTTGCATTTCGCTGAATAAATGCGCGACGCTTTTCAACATCTTCACCCATAAGAACTGAAAATAAATCATCTGCTGCAGCCGCATCTTCAAGCATCACTTTAATGAGCACGCGGTGCTCGGGATCCATTGTTGTATCCCATAACTCTTTAGCTGGCATCTCGCCTAAACCTTTAAAGCGTTGGATTCCATCCTCTTTAGGAAGGCGTTTTCCATTTTCTAAACCTATTTGAATCATTCCATCGCGTTCGCGGTCGCTGAATGCGTATTCGACAGGATCTTTTCCGCCCCACTTTAATTTATATAAAGGAGGCTGAGCAAAATAAACAAAACCGTTTTCAATAAGTGGACGCATGAAACGAAAGAGTAAAGTTAGTAACAATGTGCGAATGTGTTGACCATCTACATCGGCATCGGCCATTAAAATAATTTTGTGGTAGCGCAGTTTTGCAATATCAAAATCGTCATGAACTCCTGTGCCAAGGGCAGTTATCAACGCTTGCACTTCGTTATTTTGTAAGACCCGGTCAATACGTGCCTTTTCAACATTGAGAATTTTTCCTCGAATAGGTAGCACGGCTTGGTTACGTGAATCGCGCCCGCCTTTTGTTGAACCTCCAGCTGAATCACCTTCGACGATATAAAGTTCACATTTTTCAGGATCGGTCCATTGGCAGTCTGCCAATTTACCTGGCATTCCACGGCCCTCAAGTAAACCTTTTCGATTTCGACTTAAGTCGCGGGCTTTTCGCGCCGCCACACGTGCAGCCGCAGCATCGATACTCTTTCGAACAATTTCTTTGCCTTCACTTGGGTTTTGTTCAAACCACGTCGTTAACTCTTCATTGACAACTTTTTGTGTGAAAGTTTTAGCGATTGTATTTCCAAGTTTTGTTTTTGTCTGTCCTTCAAATTGGGGGTCAACCAGTTTAATTGAAACAATCGCAGTTAAACCTTCTCGGACATCATCGCCAGTTAAGCGATCCTCCTTTTTTCTAATAAAGCCTTGTTCCTCGCCAAATTTATTCACTACTGATGTAAGCGATGTTCGAAATCCCTCTTCGTGTGCACCGCCCTCATGGGTGTGAATAGTGTTAGCAAATGTGTATACAGATTCACTAAAGCCTGCATTCCATTGCATGGAAACTTCTAGTGCAATCTTATTTTTAGCATCTTCAGCCGTAAAAGAGATTATTGATTTGTGTGTTTCTCCGCGAGTTGAGTTTAAATGTTTTACAAAGTCAGAGATTCCACCTTGGTACTGATAGCGAACTGTTAGTTGTTCACCTTTTTCGTCAACGTGCCCTGCACGTAGATCGGTTAAAGTTAAAATTAGACCTTTATTTAGAAATGCCATTTCTCGTAAACGTGTAGATAGAACTTCGAAAGAAAAATCCGTTGTTTCGAAAATTTCTTTTGATGGCCAAAACCGTACGGTTGTTCCTGAGGCTGTAGACGCCTCACCCTTTTTCACTGGTGCAGTTGGAATACCGAGCTTGTAATCTTGATACCAAAAACTTCCATCTCGTTGAACAATCACGGAGAGATCTGTGCTGAGCGCGTTAACTACTGAGATTCCAACTCCATGCAATCCTCCGGATACTGAATATCCGCTATCGCCAAATTTTCCACCTGCGTGGAGCACGGTGAGTACAACTTCGAGCGCAGGTTTCTTTTCAATTGGATGAATATCCACCGGGATTCCTCGGCCATTATCAATAACTTCTACGCCACCATCTGCCATTAAGGCGATGTTAATTTCAGTGCAGTAACCGGCCAACGCCTCATCAACTGAGTTATCTACAACCTCGTAGACGAGGTGGTGGAGCCCCCGTTCGCCAGTTGAACCTATATACATCCCGGGGCGTTTTCGGACGGCCTCCAGGCCCTCAAGGACAGTGATCGCACTGGCGTTATAGGAGTTCTCGACCATCTCACTCCTTATCGCACTGTTAGCCCAAAGACCTTATAAAGGCGTCTGAAGGGGATAATCCCATCTATAAGGCTTTATCATATACGTAAAGATGAGGAAGAAATACCCGAAAAAAGGGCTGTATGTGGGTATAGCCGAGCGTTGAGCGCTTTGGTGAGGGTTCCTATTAGCCGTAGGTGTCTCTTGGGCCTCTAGCGTTTCGAATTGTGCGAACTCCTTTTTTCCAAGTGGGTCCATGAGGGCCTATAAATATCAGTTTTTCAACCGTCGCCCCTGATGGATCCCTTTGGATTGTGGCCAATAGTTCGGTTGCTACCAAAGATAGTTGAACGGCCCAGGCAGTGGATGAGCTTTGAATAGTTAGCACCCCACCTGAGATAGAGATAGGTGTTGCATGTTGGCTAATCTCAACTCCAACAATCTGGGGCCATGTAATAAATAGATTTCCTTCTGCTAACCCACTGTCCCACTCGCGCTCAGTGATGAGGCTATTTAGAACCCCACCAATTAACTCTGGATCACCTGGTTGTCCCACCCGTTGAGTTGGCGCAGGAGTATTTTTCTTTCGGATCACGCCCGTTTTAAAACTATTAAACAAATCAAGAGCTAAATCTCTTTTACTCATTAAACATTACCTTTCTTCACTAACCCTGGTGTTACATAAAATCGATGGGTCAACAACTCAGGAGGTAGATCGCTCTCAACTGCAGCGGTAATAATAGTTTGTTCTGCAATTGTGGTTGCTGACATTAATTGAACTCTTCTTGAAGTATCAAGTTCAGCAAAAACATCATCTAAAATTAAAATGGGTTCTGAGCCCTCGCTTTTAAGTAAGTTAAATGAGCCAATTCGCAGAGATATTGCTATCGACCATGACTCCCCGTGGCTTGCATAACCCTTTGCCGGAAACTCTCCGAGTTGCAAATGTAAATCATCACGGTGAGGGCCAATTAAAGAGACCCCGCGCTCTATCTCTTGGTATGCAACCTCTTCTAAACGTTGAGATAAAAGCGAGATGTTGTGCTCGATATTATTACTAACACCTTCTGTACCGCTTTTGTAAGAAATCGACGCGAGTTTTACCTCATTTAAATTAGCGTAGTTATTGGCAACCCAAGGATTAAGTGCTTCAATAAGAGCGATTCTTTCGGCTGTTAACTGAGCGCCGAATTTAATTAATTGTTCATTCCAAGGAACAAGCGCGCTTGTTGAAGCGCGAGTCTTTAATAACGCGCTTCTTTGTTTAACCACACGTTCGTAGTCCGAGATAACACCAGCTAAACGAGGAGAGCGGGTTATAAGTAATCGATCTAGAAAATCACGTCGAATTCCTGGTTCACCACGAACTAAATCTAAATCTTCAGGTGAAAAATAAACAATTTGGCAAGCGCCTAAAATATCCCTTTGACTTCGGGTTGGATTTGAATTTATTTGAGCGCGGTTGGCTTTGCCGCTGTTTATCTCTAAATCAACCTGCAAAACTCTTTCATCTCTTTCAATTTCAACGCGGATAATCGCTTGTGAAGCGCCTAAAGTGATAAGAGGAGTGGTGTTTGAAACTCTGTGCGAAGATAGAAATGAAAGGAAAATTAAGGCCTCTGCAATATTAGTTTTTCCAGAACCATTATCTCCAATAAATGTTGTAACACCTGGTGGGAGCTCCAACTCTAATGAAGAGTACGAGCGGAAGTTGGTTAACTCCAACTTATTTATGCGCATATAAAACTCTGTGATTAAGAGGCGTAACGCATAGGCATTAACAAGTATCGGTAATTTTCAACAAGTGCGCCATCTTTGTCGCTCTTACCCATTAAAATCGCTGGTTTGTTCGGTCCTGTGAATGAGATTTGAACAAATTTTGTCCCTACTGCAGTTAAACCGTCGGCTAGAAATGTTGGGTTGAAGGCGATGGATATCGCCTCTCCAGTTAAGAGGATTTCAATAACCTCGGTAGCTTGAGCTTCTTCGCCCGCACCGGCCTCCAATGAGAGCGAGTTGTTATTAAAATCTAGGCGAAGTGGAACTGTTTTGTCGGTTACTAGAGCTACCCGTTTCACAGAATCTAGAAGTGTTGCTACGTCAATAAGTGCTGTAGTTGTAACTTCTTGTGGAAGTAAATGCCGGTAAGGAGGGAAGGTTCCATCCAACATACGAGATGTCATTGTTTTACCATTACTTGCAAAACCTGCTAATCGATCATTGCTCGTGTTTGGAGCAAATGAAACTGAAACGGTTTTGGTTCCGGTTAAGGATTTTGCTGCATCTGCGATTGTCCGTGCTCGTAGAAGCGCAGTTGTGGAGAAGTTTGGTGTTGTTGGTTCCCATTGAATCTCTCTCACTGCTAATCGGTATCTATCGGTGGCAGCTAGCGTCACGGTTTCAGCGTTAACTTCAATGTGAACGCCTGTCAGGGTTGGGAGTGAATCATCTCGCCCTGCCGCAATAGCAACTTGAGCAACTGCGGTCGCAAACGCGTCGCTCGTTATAACCCCGGTTGTATCTGGTAACTCTGGAAGGTTTGGATACTCATCTACCGACAGGGTTGGAAGTGTGAATTTTGCGCTTCCGCTAGTTACTAATACACGTGTTCCCTCTAGTTCGAAGGTAATTGGTTTATTGGGTAGAGAGCGCGAAATCTCCGCCAATAACCTTCCTGGAACTAATACCTTTCCGCTCTCTTTAATCTCTGCGTGAAAGTGCGCTTTACTAGCCGTCTCTAAATCTGACGCTGACAAATAGACTTGATCGCCCGTTGCATCAATAACAATGCCTAATAACTCTGTTTTTATAGGTCGCGTTGAAAGGCTCCTGGATACCCAGTTAACCCCATCAACTAAAACAGATTGCTCAACGGTGAACTTCATAGCGCTCTCCAATTCAGTGAAAGGTTCGTTTCACATCTAGATCTATATATATAAAGGTAGTCGTAGTAACCACAAGGAGTTACTGTGGAGAAAACATAAACCCCCTGCTCACAACGGAGTGTGGGGAGGGATAACATGTGGAGAAAAGCACGAAAATTGTGGATAACTTGTGTAAACATCGACCTAAACACCCTCCCCCCACATAAAATCAGCCCGTTTACCCACATAATTAACGAAAAACCCCACCGTTGTCCACAACTTATCCACAATTGGGGGCAAGTTCGAGAGAGACAAGGTCTACCCCTGTGGCGATCATCTCGCCTGCTGCTTAATCCTGTTAGTGAGCTCAGTGACCTGGTTGTAGATCGATCTTCGCTCAGCCATCAATTGACGGATCTTGCGGTCGGCATGCATAACCGTTGTGTGGTCACGCCCGCCGAATGTTTGGCCGATCTTTGGTAATGAGAGCTCGGTTAACTCACGGCATAAATACATCGCAATCTGTCGGGCGTTAACTAATACTCGAGAGCGAGATGTTCCACACAAATCATCGATTGTGAGGGAGAAATAGACAGCGGTCTGAGCCATGATGGTCGCTCCGGTTATTTCTGGATTTCCCTCGTTAGGGATTAAATCCTTTAAAACAATCTCTGCTAAAGAGAGATCTACGCTTTGACGGTTAAGGGAAGCAAAAGCTGTTACACGGATCAACGCACCCTCTAGCTCGCGGATGTTCGTCGAAATTTTACTTGCGATGTACTCCAAAACATCATCAGGGGCATTTAATTTATCTTGCGCAGCTTTTTTGCGAAGAATAGCGATACGTGTTTCAAGCTCAGGCGGTTGAATATCAGTGATTAAACCCCACTCAAACCTACTTCTCAAGCGATCTTCTAAAGTAGTTAATTGTTTTGGAGGACGGTCACTTGAAATAACTATTTGTTTATTAGCATTATATAAAGTATTAAAAGTATGAAAAAACTCTTCTTGTGTCCGCTCTTTATTTTCTAAAAATTGAATATCATCAACAATCAACACATCAAGATCACGGTACCGGCGTTGGAATGCCGACGCCTTATCATCTCGAATAGAGTTAATAAAGTCGTTTGTAAACTCCTCGGAAGATACGTATCTCACACGCACATTTCCATATAATTCTTTTGTGTAAGCCCCAATAGCGTGCAGGAGGTGGGTTTTACCTAACCCTGACTCCCCATAAATAAATAACGGGTTGTAAGCCTTAGCTGGCGCCTCAGCAACTGCAACTGCGGCTGCATGTGCAAAACGGTTGGAAGAACCAACAACAAATTTCTCAAATGTGTAACGTGGATTGAGTTGAGATATCTCTCCACTCTGCGCTTTTTGTCCTGGAGCATCATCGCGACCAGTACCCACTTTCGGTGCTAGAAATTCAATTTCAACTTCAGGTGTGGAGACAGAAAACGCTTCTAGAGTTTCATCAACAGTCACCGCGATGTTGATTTTTTCACCAAGCTCTCGGGTTAGGACTTCACTAACTGCCCCACGCAAACGACTCTCTAAGACGTCTTTAGCAAAGAGATTTGGGGTGGCGACTAAGAGGGTTGTTTGATCGCTGTTGTGGAGTAGACCTAAAGGCTTTGATAGTTGAAGAAAGGCGCGGTGTTGAGGTGCATCTAAGGCGACCTCTTCAATAACCCGCCCCCATAAAGCGCTGAGCTCTATCCCTTTAACGTCCACGCGAGACCTCTCTGATATCCACAGGGTTATCCACAGCCTGTGGTCTAAACCTCAGGTTGAGCCCTAAAAACTCCCTAATCCAGGAAAACCTGTGGAGAGAGATGAAAAGTAGAGCGAAAACCCAAAAATAGCAACTAGTTATCCACAGCACAAGAGGCGGTTAAGGGCCGAAGTTGAGTTTGACCCGCTTATCCCCAGACCTCTACCGTTACACCCTCGCTTCCCCCGCATTTCTGACCGAACACTTTTTATATTTTTTAGGAGCCCCACATGACAAAACGTACCTTCCAACCTAACGTTCGGCGTCGCGCCAAGAAGCATGGCTTCCGCGCACGCATGGCAACTCGCGCAGGTCGCGCAGTTCTTGCCGCACGCCGCGTCAAAGGTCGCGCTCGACTTTCGGCATAGGGCTCTTTAAGACAGATCCTGGTGCTAGCTAAAACTGCACGGCTTACCGAGAGCGGCGATTTCGCCCGCGCAACAAAAACCGGCCTTCGATATTCTTCGGCCAACTTTGTCGGCTATTTATATATCAACACGACCTCTACCGAGCCTGCCCGAGCAGGATTGATTATTAGTAAATCTGTGGGTGGGTCAGTTATACGGCACCGGTTAGCACGAAAAATTCGTCACTGTTTATATGACCAATACGCACAACTCCCTTCAGGAAGTTTGTTAGTTATTAGAGGCTTAAACAAAGCGGCAACCGCAAACTGTCAAATTGAAATTAGTGAAGTTGTTAGTTTATTAGTAAAAAAGACACACGAGCGAGCGAGCCATAAGTGAGAGAACTTTTTACTGCTCCAATTAAATTTTACCAAAAATGGATTTCACCAATGTTTGCACCGAGATGCAAGTACTACCCATCGTGTTCAAGTTACGCAGTATCAGCGATAGAAACTTACGGAATCAAAGGAGTTGCAATGAGCGCGTGGCGTTTAGTGCGGTGCAATCCATGGTCTCACGGCGGTGTTGACTACGCAGTTAAAGAAAAGGTTGGAGTTTTATAAATGGATAGCATCCTAAAACCCTTATATATCGCTGTTTCTTGGGTGATTGTCACGCTCCACGACCTTCTCTCTCCAATATTTGGTACAGATAGTGGCGTCTCATGGTCACTCGCGATCGTGGGTCTTGTGATTCTAATCCGAATTATTTTGATTCCACTCTTTGTCAAACAAATAAAGAGCCAACGAGCACTAACCGCGCTTCAACCGCATATGAAAGAGATTCAAAAGAAATACAAAGATGATCGCCAAAAACAATCTGAAGAGATGATGAAACTTTACAAGGAACACAAAACCAATCCTCTGGCATCATGTTTTCCAATTCTTGCCCAAGCGCCAATCTTTTTTGCACTCTTTACAGTTTTAAACGGAATTGGAAAAACACCACCAGTTAAACATGGCGTACTTACTCAAGAGGATGTAGTCAGTATGGCAGCCGCTAAATTCTTTGGCGCTCCAATCTCACAAACTTTTCTTGGCACCGACATCACAACAGTTAAAGTTGTTACAGTTATTTTGATTGCATTCATGTCGGCAACAACTTTCACCACCCAGCGACAGCTGATGCTTAAAGGCATGCCAAAAATGGACTCCAGTAATAATATGATGTTGCAACAACAAAAAATTATGTTGTATGCATTCCCAGTAATTTTTGCAATCTCAGGAGTCAACTTTCCTATTGGGGTTTTAATTTATTGGTCGACAACAAATCTATGGACATGGGGACAACAGTTCTATGTCATTAAACGAAACCCAACACCTGGATCTCCGGCCTATGAGGAGCTCCAAAAGAAGAAGGTTAAAAAAAGCGGAGCTATCCCAACCCCTGAGGCTGAAGTTATTGAGCCAACTGAAGAGCTCAAAGGTCAAAGAAATCAACCAAAAAAGAAGAAAAAGAAGAATAAATAGATATCTGTCTAATTAGGACAAATCACCCCAATACATACTAATTTACAACAAACCCGACAGGGAGAGCACAATGGCAAAGATAAAAAAGAGCAACGAGAGCACAATTGAGGGTAGCGCCGAGAGAGTTGAAGCCCCAGAGGCCGTTGAACAACCAGAGGCAGTTGAATCCTCGGAGAGTAAGAGCTCCAAATCCGTTGCGCGGTTAGAGGAGGAGGGCGACATCGCCGCCGACTATCTAGAGGCGCTCCTCGATATAGCTGATCTTGATGGGGATATTGATATCGATGTCGAAAATGATCGCGCCTCACTCGCTATCGTTGGTGGAAAGCTACGCCATCTAGTTGGCACCGATGGTGAAGTCCTCGATGCAATTCAAGAGCTCACGCGTTTAGCGGTACAGACATCTACCGGTGATCGCTCTCGATTAATGCTAGATATCGATAATTTCCGTGGCAACAAACGCACTGAGCTCAAGAAATTAGCACACGAGATGGCAGAAGAGGCTAAATCATCGGGTAAAGCTATCAAATTGGCGCCTATGAACGCCTTTGAGCGTAAAATTATTCATGACACTATCCAGGAGTTAGGTCTCACCAGCGAGTCTGATGGAGAAGACCCCAACCGCTTCGTCACCATTTATAGCGCATAAGTGGAGGTTTCACGTGAAACCCTCATCGAACGGTACTTTCCAGATACAGTTCGAATAAAGGCTTACGCTGATTTTCTAGCCGGGCCAGGGATTGAGCGTGGTTTAATCGGTCCACGTGAGGCTGAACGAATCTGGGAGCGTCATATCTTCAACTCTTTACCAGTTACGCAACTGCTAAAAGAGGATTCAATAGTATTTGACGTTGGCTCTGGGGCGGGTCTGCCGGGGATAGTCATCGCACTCGCCCGGCCCGATCTCCATGTAACCCTTATTGAGCCGCTCGAGCGACGCGTTGAATTTTTGAAAGAGGCCGTCGTGGGCCTGGATATTGAGGTTATTAGAGGACAGGCGCAAGATGTGCGGAGCACGGCTCACTATGTCACGGCTCGAGCCGTCGCCCCGCTAGAAAAACTTAAGAAAATCACCTGGCACTTACTAAAAACCGGTGGCTCGCTCATGGCTATTAAAGGCCAATCTGCCGAGGAGGAGATGAAGAGCGTCGCTAAATCCATCCTCCATGAGGTAGTTCTTGAGGGAGTTGAGCTTGGACGTATCGTCGAAGTGCGTAAAGGTGCTTAACTAAGCCCTGTGGATGGGTCACATGAAACAAAGCCAGTTGTCGGCGTTCGGCGCCTCAAAGAGGCGATGGATAAGCCCGCAGCGCTACGGATTATTACCGTCGCCAACCAAAAAGGCGGAGTTGGTAAAACCACAACAACGGTAAATCTGGCAGCGGCCCTGTCTATGGGAGGCCTGAGAGTTCTAGTTATTGATCTAGACCCTCAAGGAAACGCCTCGACAGCTCTTGGGGTTGAACACCTTGATAACACTGGAATTTATGAAGTTCTTATGGGTGAGGCAACCATGCAGGCCTGTGTTCAAAAGGTAAAAGCCTTCCCATCCCTTGAGTGCATCTCATCGAATACATCTTTGGCTCAAGCTGAAATTGAATTAGTACCCATGGGTGCTAGAGAGTCCCGACTTAAAGAGGCGATTGAAGAGTTAATTGCAGTGCGCGCAGCACAGGGAGCGGCTCTGGATTATATTTTTATCGATTGCCCTCCAAGTTTGGGATTACTAACGATAAACGCATTAACTGCGGCGAAAGAGCTGTTAATTCCAATTCAATGTGAGTACTACGCGTTAGAAGGTTTGTCACAATTACTAAAAACTTTTGAACTTGTAAAGAAGCGCCTCAATGCAGATTTGAAACTCTCTACATTTGTTTTAACTATGTTTGATGGACGAACACGTTTAGCAAATGATGTCGCAGATGAAATCCGTAAACACTATCCAATAGAACTCATCGACATTCCAATTCCTCGGGCGGTGCGTGTATCTGAAGCGCCAGGTTTTAGACAGACAGTGATGACATATGACGCATCATCACCAGGAGCGATTGCATATATGGCAGTAGCCAGAGAGTTAGCATCGCGCGCAAAAGCATTTGATTCCAATGTTGTTTCAATACATTACAAACGTGAAGGTGAGATCGCATAATGGCTCGTCGAGGTGGACTCGGAACAAATCTTGATGCACTAATTCCAACATCGCTAACTGTTGCAGGTCAAGAAGTTGCTAGACAAGATGAAGTAGATATTAATTTAATCTCTCCAAACCCCCGTCAACCCCGTAAATATTTTGACGAAGAAGCACACAATGAATTGATAGCTTCAATAAAAGAGATTGGTATTTTGCAACCTCCAGTAGTTCGCCAAACATCTGGTGGAAGATTTGAATTAATTATGGGCGAGCGCCGTTTCCGCGCCGCAAAAGCTGCAGGACTTACAAATATTCCGGTGATCATCCGCCAAACTTCAGATAATGAACTACTGCGAGAAGCACTTATTGAAAATATTCACCGGAGTCAATTAAATGCGATTGAAGAAGCCGCCGCATATTCACAACTACTTAATGACTTTGAATGCACCCACGATGAACTTGCTCAAAAACTTGGCCGCTCGCGCCCATTAATCTCAAACACAATACGCTTATTAAATCTTCCAATTTCAGTACAAAGCAAAGTCGCTGCAGGGCTAATTAGCGCTGGCCACGCACGCGCATTACTCGGGTTGAGCGAGATGCATAGTATTGAAAACCTTGCTACACGCATCGTTAATGAAGGGTTGAGTGTGCGAGCAGTCGAAGAGATTATTTCTAAAGCTGCACCAAAAGAGCGAAAGAAATTAAAGAACACTAAATCAAGTCTGGTTGAATTTAATGAAATCGCAGAGAGAATCGGCGATGCGTTAGATACAAGAGTTTCAATTCAAGGCAGCGTTCAAAAAGGAATTATTATGATTGAGTTTGCTGGAGCCGAGGATTTAAAAAGGATTACACACGCAATCGAGAGTTAAGTAAGTTCACCACTACCGCGGCGTGACATCTCTGTCTTTATAACCCCTCCCAAAGCTTTCACACCCACACGGATGCGCTCCGGAGTTGGATAACAGTACGAAAGACGCAACGACCACGAACCAAAACCATCGGCGTAAAAAGCGGTGCCTGGAACATAGGCAACTTTTGCAACGATAGCTTTTGGCATCAAAGCACGCGTATCGATTTCTGGTGGCAATGTAACCCACACATAAAAACCACCACCGGGTTTCGTCCATTTGGCGGACGCCGGAAAATACTCATCTAAAGAATCGAGCATGGCATCACGCCGAACTTTGTATAAATCACAAAAGGAAGCGATCTGATCTCGCCAAGGTTGTTCAGCTAGATAACTTGAAATAGTTAATTGTGCAAAATTCGAAGGACATAAAATTGAAGACTCACTTGCAATTACCAATTTTTCTTTCAATGACGGTGGAACTAACGCCCAACCTACTCGGAGCCCAGGGGCTATTGTTTTAGAGAAAGTTCCGAGATAAATCACATTCTCTGAGTCCTCAGCCCGCATCGCGTTCGGTGATGGTTTATCAAAACCAAGAAGACCATAAGGATTATCTTCAACAACAAAAATTCCAGCCTCACGACAGATATTTAAAATCTCTGTGCGGCGCTCAGCGGGCAATAAAACCCCTGAAGGGTTTTGATAATTAGGTATCATGTATAGAAATTTAATTTTCCGTCCACCTTCACGGACACTGATAATCGCCTCACGAAGACCTTGAGGTACTAAGCCTGAGTCGTCGGTTTCAACATGGACTACCGAGGCTTCGTATTGATGAAAGGTACCTAAAGCACCGACGTATGAAGGCGCTTCCACCAAAACAACATCGCCTGGATCGATGAAGATTCGCGAGATTAAATCAAGGGCCTGTTGGGAGCCGGTTGTAACTAAGACGTCATCAGGGTTAGCGCGGATTCCTTCAAGTGCCATTACTTCACAGATCTGCTCGCGTAGCTTTGGATGACCCTGTCCACTTCCATACTGCAAAGCCTCAGCACCATTAGTGAGGACTAATTTTTGAACAACATCTGCCATCATCCCCATCGGAAAGGCCGAGAGATTTGGCATTCCACCAGCCAAAGAGACAATCTCAGGGCGCGAGGCAACGGCAAAGAGCGAGCGGATTTCACTGGGCTTCATATGGGCAGCCCGGCTTGCAAAGCGCTCCTCTAAATTCTGAGGAGCACCGGTTGCAAAGCGATTGGTGATTTCGGACATAGCCCAAGTCTGCCACATGACAAGCACACGCCGAACACTATTTAACGGCGAATGCCTGCCCTACGTAAATCAGATATGCGCAATGTTCCCGTTTTTGCATCATCCTCAGATGCTAAATACAACCGTTGAATTGCGATTACTAAAGCTTCAGCGATTACATCACGAAAATCCGAGCGAGAAATTCGCTCAACATCAACCGGACTAGTCACATAACCAAGATCAATCTGAACTGATGGTGCTCGTGTTAATCGCAATAAATCCCAAGCCATTGCATGAGTGCGGCAATTAACTAAATCCGTCCGGGCACAAATTTCGCGCTGAACCAAAGAGGCAAATCGCTCACCGACAATTGAATGAATACCGTGTGCATCGCTTCCATAAAAATATGTGGCAACTCCATGTGCCACCTCATTAACGTAACTGTCACGACTAAGTGAGATCATGAGATCGGCATTACTTTGATTTGTAAAGGCAATGCGTTCAGTTTCAGTTGGATTATTTGAGATACCACGAGTTAAAAAAACTGAGGCACCTAGTGCAAGTAACCTGCCTTCAGTTCTCAGAGCAACATCATAAATAAGCGAATCATCTTCAGCGGGATTCAAAACTATAACTTTATTGGCAAGAGCTGGACCACGATTTCGTTGTGTTGCACTCTCACGCATTGCAGTTGGTGCACCCCCCGAAACAATTCGAGTTAGTCGCAATAAAGCAATTATTGTTCCAGGGCCACACTTTCCATCGCCGACAATGCCCACAGATTGCTGAAACTCTTTAACTGCAGCTTCAGTGCGCAGACCATAGATTCCATCTACTCGCCCACAATCAAAACCCATTTCAGTCAATCGTGATTGAAGTGCAGCTACATCATCCCCCCGCATTAATGGAGTTGCCTGCAAATTTAGAGATCGATCACCAAGTTTCCATCGCGCCTCTTCAAGCGCACGTTCGGTGACAGCATCAATAACGCCAGTGACATTTAATCCCCGGCTCTGTTGAAAACTTCGAATCTGAGCTTCACTTAACTCTGACATATGTCAAGACCTATTATGAAATAAAACTTTCAAGCTCTTTAAGCATGGCAGGTTTTGGTCGTGCGCCAACAATTGTCTTTACGACTTCACCATTTACAAAGACGTACATGGCTGGAATGGAGGTTATCCCATACTTAATCGCAATTGCTGACTCATCGTCAGTATTGAGTTTTACAATTTTCAATTTTTCACCATACTCATTTGAGATCTCTTCAAGAATTGGACCGACTGCCCTGCATGGGCCACACCACTCTGCCCAGAAATCAACCAAAACAGGGGTAGAGCTCTTCAACACCTCTGTATCAAAGGTAGCGGTCGTAACATTTGTCGTTGCCATTCTTAATCTCCAGATCTATATATGTAGTGAGTTAACTTTAGTGGTCGGCGAGAAACTTTTCAGCATCAAGTGCTGCTTGGCAACCTGAGCCTGCAGCAGTGATCGCCTGGCGATATGTGTGATCTACAAGGTCACCACAGGCGAAAACACCAGGAATGTTAGTCCTTGTAGAGCAAGCATCTACCTCAACATAACCCTCATTATCAAGAGTTACTTGATTGACGATTAGCTCACTACGTGGGATGTGGCCAATAGCAACAAAGAGACCAGTGAAAGAGCGTTCGCTTTCAACTCCATCAATCGTATTACGGAGTTTTAATCCAGAAACCTTTGAATCACCAAGTACGTCTACCACCTCAGTGTTCCAAAGAAATTCAATTTTTGGATTAGCTACAGCACGATCAACCATTATCTTGGATGCTCGCAGAGTATCTCGGCGATGAATCATTACAACCTTACTTGCAAATCTTGTTAAAAAAGTAGCCTCTTCAACAGCGGAATCCCCCCCGCCGACTACAGCTATCTCTTGGTCACGAAAGAAAAATCCATCACATGTTGCACACCAAGAGACGCCATGTCCTGACAGACGTTTTTCATTTGTTAAACCAATTTCACGATAAGCAGAACCCATAGCAAGAATTACAGAGCGCGCCTTAACGGTATTCCCAGATCCATCCACCAAAGTCTTTACCGCGCCAGACAAATCCATCTTTACAATGTCGTCGGTAATTAATTGAGCACCAAAACGTTTAGCCTGCTTTCGCATATTTTCCATCAAGTCAGGACCTAAAATTCCATCTACAAAACCTGGAAAGTTTTCCACTTCAGTCGTATTCATTAAAGCACCACCAGCCGTAACAGCACCCTCATAAATAATTGGATTTAACTGGGCGCGTGAAGCATAAATCGCAGCCGTATATCCAGCCGGGCCTGAACCAACTATGACAACATCTCTCACTTCATCCACGGGCGCTCCTTTAGGTTACTAATCAAACTATTTTAATCATTACTAGATGAACGACGTACGACAGAATCACGAAGATGGCCAATCATGGATATCTCTTCTACCCCGGCAGCTTTGCCGGCAATCAAATACCCAAAAAAAGCCATCACCATGACGATAGCTAATTCACCAGCGCGGGCAATGGGGGTTAACTCAACCCCAACCCATGTGATGTACTGCGTAAGTCCAAAGAGTGGAGCCATTACTGCAACTGAGGCCCCAATTAGTCGTAAGTGTTGCCCAAAGAAATCCCTGACTTTGATTGGACCAGTGTGTTTCTTTAAAAGCGAGAGAGTAATTAATAGACCAACGATATAACTAATAGAAAAAGCCACTCCAAGACCGATTGTGACCCATTGATTCTTGAGAATATTCAGGAAGAGGTATGAGAGAGCCACGGAGATCACATTAATTATTAGTATAGAAATCACTTGTGTACGTGTGTCTTCAAAGGCATTAAAGCCTCGAATTAGAATCAAATTAATAGAAAATGCCACAAGCCCAAAGCTCAAGGCTGACAAAACAAAACCGATGTATCGCGAATCCTCTACCGGAACTCCAATAAAAATGACCTGTGTAATTAATGGACCAAAGAATAAAAAGGCAACGGCGCTAGGGATCGTAATAACTCCAACTAACTTTATAGCGCGTATCAACTGAAGGCGCACCTCGTCATGATCTTTAGCAAGAGCCAAACGAGACAGGTGCGGCAATATCGCCGTGATAATAGAGATGGTGACAATTGAATAAGGCAATAACATCACGAAATAAGCGTATGTATAAGGTGTATATCCAACGCCACGAGCCACACCTTCTTGCGCGCTTCTAACTGCAGCACTTGTCGCAACATTTACTGTTACGAGATATCCAAGTTGTGAAATCAAAACATACAGCAGAGTCCATCCAGCCAAACCAAAGGATTTACCAAGTCCGGCTAATCCCCACTGCGGACGCAACTTGACACCTAAGCGTTTAATGACCGGAACCAAGACCAGTGCTTGAACAACAACACTAATAGTTGTACCCCAACCTAAAATTAGGATTTGAGTTGAAGTAATCGTTGAAACTGCAATGTCAGAGGAGAAAAATAAAAAACTACCAAATAGAACTATGCCAACAATATTATTTGCAATCGGCGCCCACATAAGTGGACCAAAAGAGCCTCGAGCATTTGCCACCTGTCCAAGCATGGTGAAAAGACCAAGGAAAAAAATTTGTGGTAAACAGTAACGCGTGAATGCAATTGCAATTTCTTTTTCGCTTTCAAAGCCCGGAGTAAAGAATTCAGGGGCATACAAACGTACAAGAGCTGGTGCAAAATAAACTCCAACTACAACCAACACCATTAAAATAAGTGAAATAGTAGTAATTAAGCGAGAAGCAAATCCATCCCCACCATCTTCTTGATCAAATGAGCGAACTAACTGAGGAATAAAAATCGCCGTAAGTGCTCCACCGACAAGTAAGTTGTAAAGAATATTTGGCATGGTATTTGCTACGTTGTATGTGTCAGCCAACAATGCCGTACCTAGTACTGCCACAATTAATATTCCTCGAATGAATCCTGTAATTCGAGAAATAATTGTTCCAAGCGCCATGATTCCAGAGGCTCGAAATAGCTCGTTAGATTTCACTCTGTCGCCCCCTTTTGATTCGACGCACACTTTGAGCAATTGCAGCCAATAAGAGAAGTATCGCCGCTCCAGTCGTAAACCAGGTTACCCGCGAATCAATAACCGTCGCATTGAGCGCTAAAACCGCTGAGGGCACCACACTTTTTCCGCGAGCATCTGTGATCTGGGCAAGAACAACTGTTTGGCCAGGTGCAATTACAAAGGCGTTAAGCTCCAGTTGGAGCTTAGAAAGAGCTGGCAGTACAACTCCCGTGAAGCTATCGACAATGATTCGCGCATTTCCAGCCACCATGCGTATATTCACCGTGACCTCAACCGGAAAATCATTGATCACCGTTACTGGAAGAGAGCTCATCTCAGTCGTGAGCTGATATTTACCCGGAACTACTCGAAGTTTTTGAACTTGCGCATCAACTGCAGAGCGGGCATTGAGTGAAAACGCGGTACGGTCCTCAAAATTGATTGATGGAGATAATAATCGAGCCAAACTCATTCGTAATTGTTCAAGATCGGGTGAAGTGACAACCTTAGATAAACGCGTTAAATCCTTTCGGGTATCACGGTAGCTTGTAGTCAAATCACCGTTCAGTTTTGCCGTTCCTTTACTCCAGAGTTGGTTTGGCTCACTGCGGACAGTACGCCCCAAAGCCAATTCCAAAGCAGTCTTCCCATAGGCAAAGTAAGCCCGTAACTCACTCGGGGCTAAGCGTTTAGCAAGTGCTACATCTGGATTTCCGTATGCTAAAGCAACGACATCATTATTAGTTGTTATTTGTTTTAATTGAGTCAACCACGAGAGGGCGATTTCCTTACCGCTTGGGGTAGCGCCCCCAACAAGAATGTAATCTCCTGTCATTGCGATAACTTCATGAATCAAAGCGGGATCAATAGCCCAGATTTTTGATTTCTCAAAAGGTGTAAATACCAACTGACCCAATCTCCCTGAGGGAGTTAATTCTTGAACTAAGTCATCATTTACGAATTCGCCAGTGAAATTTTGATGCACGGTGCTCGTAATACGAACAACAGAATCTTCAGAGGATGCGGTGGGTAAAGCTATGAATAAAAAGAAAAGTGAGAGTGATATAGATATTAATTTCCTCATATTTTTAACTCGCCACTGCGGGCAATTAATTTCTTTTCATCAGGATAAGCGAGGCGTTCAATGAGTTCTCCTAATGGAAACCATGAGACTTCATCAACTTCACTCTCTTGTGGCATCAGCACACCACCAACTTCTGCGAATAAGAAGTGGTGAACTGTTTTATGAATTCTCTTACCACCGGCCATAAACCAAAAATCAATAACCCCTAAAGGTCTAGAAATCGTTGAAGTTATTCCTGTCTCCTCTGCAACCTCACGGATCGCAGCCTCTTCAGGGGTTTCACCCTCTTCGATATGCCCCTTTGGAAGAGACCACAAAAGTCGAGTACCACTGGCATCTTTATGATCAATTCGACCAATGAGAAGCCCTTGCTCGCCAGTTAAATCGATTACCAATCCACCTGCACTGACTTCATCTACACGTTTGGCGTAATGGCGTTTAACGGCAGGCTTTACCGAAGTTGAGACAGAAGGTTTTTGAGGAGTTTGGGGGCCGCGGTTAGCGGAGCGCTTGCGCTTCCGCTTCTTCTTAATGCCTTCGCTGCCCGCACCAGGTGCCGGGTTCATGGAGCAAGAGTACTGCTCTAACCTTACTTATTGTGACTAGTGCATTGGGGGCCGCGGGCGAATTAGCGATCCGTTCTCTCGTGGAACGCGCACCACTAGCAAGTTCTTTAGCTCAGGCCTTTAAAGATAAAGGCTTCACATTGGCACTGGTCGGTGGCCCTGTACGAGATGCGATTTTAGGGCGGCTCGGAAATGATTTAGATTTTACAACAAATGCTCTACCGAAACAATCAAAAAGGATTTTGCAAGGATGGGCAGAAAACATTTGGGAGACTGGAATCGCTTTTGGAACCGTGGCTGGAAAACGTGGTGACACAACAGTTGAAGTCACAACATATCGCAGCGAAAACTACGACTTAGATTCTCGTAATCCCGAAGTTGAATACGGTAAAGATATTCTTGGGGACTTATCTCGGCGTGATTTCACAATCAACTCAATGGCGTTAGAACTAACTGGCATTACCCCGCAATTTCTTGACCCATTTAACGGATTACAGGATTTAGCAAAGAAGTTATTACGAACCCCTGGCAGAGCAAGTGATTCTTTCAACGATGACCCATTGCGCATGATGCGTGCAGCGCGATTTGCTAGCCAATTAGATTTCGACATCGATCCCGAAGTCATAACAGCTATGAAAGACCTAGCCCCTCGCATTTCGATAGTTTCTGCCGAGCGAGTACGTGATGAATTCATAAAAATTTTAATGTCTGAAAACCCGCGAATCGGTATTACAATTTTAGTAGATACAGGATTAGCTGATCTAGTAATACCTGAAATCCCAAAATTACGTTTGGAAGTTGATGAGCACCATCACCACAAAGACGTATACGAGCACTCCATTACGGTATTGGAGCAGGCCATTACACAAGAGGATCGCCTACTTGGACCTAACTTAGTAATTCGCCTAGCGGCACTCTTACATGACATTGGTAAACCTAAGACACGGAGTTTTATCAAAGACGGCGGCGTCTCATTTCACCACCATGAAGTTGTGGGTGCACGATTAGCAAAAAAGCGATTACAAGAGCTTCGATTTGATCGAAACACTATCGAAGCCGTTGAAACATTAATCGCGCTCCATTTACGTTTTCATGGCTACGGAGATGGAGAGTGGACCGACTCAGCGGTGCGCAGATATATACGCGATGCCGGAGATCTATTAACACATTTGCATGTACTTACCCGTGCAGATTGCACGACTCGAAATAGAGCTAAAGCAATACGACTATCGGGCATATATGACTCACTTGAGGCGCGAATCGATATTTTGATGGCGCAAGAAGAGTTGTCAAAGATTCGCCCGGATTTAGATGGTGCTCAGGTAATGGAGATTCTCAAACTAAAACCTTCACGAGAAGTCGGCGAAGCAATGGATTTTTTAATGGAGCTAAGGCTTGATCAAGGTTCAATTGGAGAAGAAAAAGCTACCGCCGAGCTACTTAATTGGTGGAAAAACCGAGCTCCGAAGTAAACGCGAAGCTACGAGTAGATAGGCCGCACTTACACACAATGGAACAACGGCAGAAACGCCGGACTGAGGTAGTAAAAGCGCAGCGAATAAACCACCTGAAACAATTGCGCCATTAACCACAACATCATATACAGCAAAAACACGTCCCCGAAAATAATCATCGATCTTTGATTGGACTAAGGCATCATTTGTAACTTTCAAATTTTGGCCAAAGAATGCAGTAAAGAAAGCGGTGAGAGCTAATGCAATTTGAGTTTGCCACATAGCAAGGATTAAAGGAGCGGCTGCACTTGCAAACATTGCATATTTCATCCATAAATGGCGGCCGACTTTAGAAACGCCATAAGGCGCAAGAAAGGCTCCGCAAAAAAGCCCAATGCCCGCCACTGTAAGTGCTATTCCGAAACCTGCTAAACCATCTTCAGGTTTGTTTGGGTCATGAAAAGTATTTCTCTCGAGTAACAATGCAGTCAGTGTTAGTGCAGTTAAACCGCCTCGATGAACTGCGGTCGCTAGAATTCCACGAGCTGCATCAGAGTGAGTGACTAAAAACTGGAAACCCTCACGCATATCTCTTAAACCTTGGAAAAAACTTGAAGCCTCTTTTTCATGTTTTAGCGGCCCAATTTCATATTTTTTTAATCGCCCTGTCAATATCGCAGAAGTTAAATATCCACAACTAGCAATTAAAACAAGCAGCGCATCGGCATGATTAGCAAGAACTCTTGTATCAAATAAAGCTCGGATACCAACACCAATTCCTCCACCAAGCACGACGAGAAGCGAACCACCTGTGACAGCAATTGCATTGGCCGTTATCAGCGACTTAGTATCAATCAAAAGTGGTAAACCAGCAGAAAGTGCGGCAAGTATCAATCGATTGATACCGAAAGCGATTAGGACTGCAACGGTTAACGTAACGCCAGTAGTGTCGCTAAAGATTAGGAGAGCGACTACTAAGAGATTAAGAGAGCGTAAAAGATTAGAAAATAGAAGTGCACGCTGTCTAGAAATTCGATCTAGAAGGGTTCCAACAAAAGGCCCGACTATTGAATATGGCAATAACACCACCGCAAAACCCACTGCCGCACTCAGCGCATTTGCCTGCCGGTTGGGGGAAAAGAGAATGAATGAGGCCAAGGCGCTTTGAAAAACTCCATCAGTGGTCTGACCTGACCAACGAATTGCGAGCAAGCGGGAGAACCTAGGATGTTTAATCACTTCCTTAAAACCCATAAGAAAGAGCGTAGTCGCAGAACTTGGTTTATTCTTAGCATCTATGAAATCGCAACGTTCGTACATCGATTATTCACTTGATAAGCGAGCCACTCTCCTGGCGCTCTTTCGAGGAGCTATCGATGCATGCGATGCCGACCCTTATTTGGTAAGAGCAGCGAAATGGCATGGTGAAAAGGTTGCCCGTAACTGCCCGGTCTGCAAGAAAAACTCACTTGTGGAGCTTGGATACACCTTTGGTGAACAACTCGGCCAATACTCAGGACGCATTAAGTCACCACAAGAACTTCGTGATATGGAGAGCGAGTTTGGCGAATTTCGGGTCTATGTCGTCGAAGTGTGTAAGGAGTGTTTGTGGAACCACCTGTGTGTCTCTTTTATCTTAGGAGATGGCAGAGAGCGTAAAGCGCCTCGAAAAACGCGCACTCTAGAGGACGAAGATTACGCAGCACGGTAGCCTTAACTAATGCTACGCAAACTGATTATTAGAACCACGGTCTTTCTGGCCGGCTTTGGTTTTATCGCTGGCGCAGTTCTCTTCGCTCTTGCTTATTTTACCGTCGAGATTCCAGATCCAAATGCCTATGTCAACAGTCAATCAACCATTATTAAGTATTCAAACGGCGTTGAAATAGGTCGAGTTGGCACACAAAATCGACAGATCATTCCATTAGCGAAGATTCCACTGAATGTGCGTCACGCCGTTCTAGCCGCAGAAGATCGCAACTTCTACTCAAATCGAGCTTTTAGTCTTACAGGTATTGCACGAGCGGTTATCAATAATTTAAAAGGTGGTTCCTTACAGGGCGGATCAACAATCACGCAACAATATGCAAAGACTGCATTCCTAACACCTAGCCGCACGATTCAACGCAAAATAAAAGAGCTCGTAATTTCAATTAAGTTAGAGAACCAGCTATCAAAAGATGAGATATTTGAAAGCTACTTAAACACAATCTATTTTGGCCGCGGTTCATATGGTGTTATGACCGCGGCTCAACAGTATTTCAATCGAAATGTGGGTCAATTAACCGATGCCCAAGCCGCGGTGATTGCATCTATTTTGCGCTCGCCCGGTTTATATGATCCCGCATTTAAAGAGGGCAATGAGGCACGGTTAATTGCTCGATTCAACTACGTAAAGAGTGGAATGCTCGAGGCTGGATGGCTAGATAAAAAATCCTATGACTCTATGAAATTGCCGGAGGTCGCACCACGATCTACCTCAGGGCAGTTGAGTGGACCTAAAGGCCACATTATTGAAGCGGTGCAAAAGGAGTTAGCTAAGCTCGGATTCACTCAAGACCAACTCTTAGTTGGTGGGCTTGTAATCAAAACAACTCTCGAACAAAGAGCTCAGCAATCTGCAGTCGACGCAGTGAATAAGTACTATCCAACGAAAGCCCCTAAGAATTTGCGCATAGGTCTTGTGGCCATTAGACCAGGCACCGGCGAAATTGTGGCCTTATATGGCGGTAGAGATTACTTAGCGCGCCAATTAAGTGATGCGACTCAGTCAATTGCTTTGGCAGGATCGACTTTTAAACCCTTTGCAATTATTGCCGCACTTGAACAAGGTATTCCTTTGACCTCTATGTGGAATGGCGACTCACCTCAAACATTTGATGACGCCGGTAAGCCTTATGTAGTTTCAAATTATGGTAACGAGGGTTGGGGTCAAATAAATCTGCTCTTTGCAACTCAACACTCAGTTAATACAGTCTTTGTTCCACTCGGAATTAAAATCGGGCCAAACACCTTTATCGACGTCGCCCGACGTGCTGGAATTCCAGATTCTGTTGCAATGATGCCAACCCCATCTGTGGTGTTAGGCGTGGCAAGTCCACGCGTCATTGATGTTGCTAATGCATATGCAACCTTTGCGGCGGAGGGCATAAAATCAAAACCATATTTAGTTTCCCAAATCATTGGACCAAACAGAGGTGTTCTCTATGAGGCAAAACCCGAAACGCAAGAAGTATTCTCAAAAGAGGTCATGGCCGATTTAACATATGCACTTAAAGCAGTAGTAACGGGTGGAACCGGTGGGGCAGCCCTTGCTTTAGGGCGTCCAGCTGCGGGCAAGACCGGAACATCTCAGTCAAATGCATCTGCCTGGTTTAGTGCTTACACGCCGCAGTTATCGGCATCGGTCGCACTTTTTAGAGATAGCGCATCAGAATCGCTCAATGGAATCGGTGGGCTCACCTCCGTTACTGGCGGAACTTTTCCTGCAAAAATCTGGACAGCATTTATGAAGGGTGCATTAAGAGGTCAAAAAGTATTAAATTTTCCAGCCCCATCAAACATTGGCGGACTTGAACCAATAGTTATGACGACTAGTGAAACGCCACCACCAACGCCACCACCAACGCCGCCACCAACACCATTGCTTACTCCAACTCAAACGCCAACACCTTAACCGTGTTACGTTTTAGAGCGATCCTTGTATTAGCTGTTTTAGCTTCACTCATCTCTTTTGCAAAATTTTCCCATTGCGAAAGCACGACATGGTCAACACCAGATCAATATATCCACGCCTGCTATAGCGATTTACCTTCCCTCTTTAGCGCGCGCGGTTTAGATAAAAATGAATGGCCCTATACAAGCGAATTAAATTCAGTCGAGTATCCAGTTTTAACAGGCATGGTCATGTTTCTCACGGCTAAATTTGTTGATTCACCAATTGCTTACTTTAACCTCAACGTAATTTTCCTAGTTCTTCTATTTATTGGATTAGTTTTATTGATTAGGAAAATGAAACCAGAATTTAGTTATTTATTACCAGTAGCACCAGCAATGATCGCTTCCCTATACATTAACTGGGATTTATGGGCGATTATAACAATGATGCTGTCGATATATTGGTTCGATAGAAAATCGTATCTTTTGAGTGCTTTGGCAATCGGTATTTCTATATCTACAAAGTTTCTACCAATCTTTTTACTATTACCTATCGCTTTTATTTTGTGGCGCCAAGATCGCATGAAAGAATTATTGAAATACTTGATAACAACAGCAATAATCTGGCTAGCAATAAATCTTCCATTCGCATTAACCACACCGACGGGTTGGTGGCGTTTCTATAAACTCAACTTGGAGCGCGGAGCCGACTGGGGCTCTGTATGGTTAGCGTTCAATCAACTCGGCTTAAACCTTGCTAATCTAAATTATCTCTCTTTACTTCTTTTGTTAATCGGGATAACGTCAATTGCAATCTTTCTTCTTGAAGTTAGGTCTACTCCGACCCTTGCATCCGTCGCTTTCATAGTGCTGGCAAC
>CAYHOY010000019.1:0-2303 GCA_964358665.1 uncultured Candidatus Planktophila sp.
ACAACTTTATAGACTTCTGAATCTCCATTTAGAGAATAAGAAAGACTGAGAGTCTGTCCTGCTCGAGGTGGTATTGCTATAGTCATTACTCCGTTTTCCCCCGGAGCTGAAATTTCGCTAACTTGAATCACCTCAGAAGTACCCGAGAAAGCATCGTGGAGAGCAAGAACATCACCAACGACTAAGTTGGACGCTTGTGTCTCTTCCGTAATAAGTAAATCTCCTTTTTGAATTCCAGCGACTTCATAACTTGTTAAGGCCGGAATAACTTCTGTGCCAAGAAAAGTGTGTAAACCCGCGGGCAGAAGCAGTGTGAAAAGAACCACGGATAAATACATTAGGTTGAAGCCGTGTATCCAATCGAAGTGATATCCAATTGATACGTGGGTTTTTTCAACATTATGCACAACTGAAGAGTCCGCGCTCTTCTCTTCTATCTCTTCAACACTTTGTGTAAGTGTATTTACTGAGTTTGTCGGTTGAACTTCACGGACTAATTCCACCGGTTGAACTTCATGATCTAACCGTTTAGTGATGACATCCAACATTTCGCTGATGCGCAGAAGAACTTGTTGTTCACTCATTAGTGCGCTATCGGCAGGGAGAACCTTGGAATGGCTCTGTTCCTTTACTCCACCGTACTCATCACCTGTATAAATATTGATTACTGAACCAAGTGATTGAACTGAATCAACTCCTGCTTTTGGTGTAGTTGGCTTCTCCTCTAAAGGAATTTGGGTAGCCGTCTCCGCTCGCCCTTCCTGCTCTGATTTTTCAATAATTACAGCGCCTTGCGGCATATAGATAGTCATCTTCTGACCTTGCGCTTCATCTTCTGGTCTAATTTGACTTGATGCGGGAATTTCATCAGTCATCTCGGCGTACCTCCCTTCGCTTAAGTTAGCTCCTTTTGCAACTCGGTCGTGTCATTTAATCGTCTTAAGTATACCTGGAGTCGTAGCTATTTTAAGTGCTTCACCAGGGGTTGGATCGAAAATTTCGATTTGATAGCCAAAATTTTTAAAGGCGAGATATACGTGCAAAGGAGAGGCCTTTAGGTAATAAACAATCGAACCATCAGGATTAGTAAAACTTACGCCAGTTGTAGACTCCGCCGCCTTTTTCATCGTCTCATAAGCAGTGGAATCCGTATATGTAGCGATAATCCGATAATTTTCCGCTGTATCTGCTAGACCGGTGCCGCCAGGAAGATAGCGAATGAAATTTTGATCTTCCGAGACTCGATTAAAGGTGTACTTAGCGCCAGCAGATGGTCCAATCCAGTAAACTGAACCCCCAGCGGCTTTTACGGCAGAAATTAACTCGGATTCGGTGAGTGCCACTTCTCCTGAGCTAATTGGATTGGCTGTTGGTGTAGGTGAAGCTGAGGTTCCATCGGGTTGAACAAGGGCGAGGTTGACCGTTCGTGAGCCTGAAAAAGCAACCAAACTCACTGAAAAAGTTAATAGAGAGAAAAATACTGCAACGGCAACGTACTTCAAAAACTGTAATTTGCGCTTATTTGAGGTTACTCGATCAATTGTCATTAATTAGAATCTCTATCTAAGGTTTGACAATAAGGTACATTGTAGTTTTGTTTGATCCCTCTTCATTTGATTCCTTTTTACAAACGCCCCACTTCATTTCGCCGCTAGAATTATTGACACAGACAGGAAGGGTTGTTGCTCCGTCCAAGGTTCCAGCAGGACCGGCAGGCCCTTGAGGACCAGTATCGCCCTTATCGCCCTTATCGCCCTTATCGCCCTTATCGCCCTTAATGCCCTGTGGGCCCTGTGGGCCAATTGGGCCTTGAATCCCTTGTAAACCTTGTGGACCTTGTGCGCCAGTTGCGCCAGTTGCGCCAGTTGCGCCAGTCGCACCTGTTTCGCCCTGAATACCCTGATCGCCCTGAATACCCTGATCGCCCTTTTCGCCCTGAATACCTTGAATACCTTGAATACCTTGATCGCCCTGAATACCTTGAATACCTTGAATACCTTGTTCACCTTGTGCACCAGTTTCACCTCTAGCGCCTGCAACGCCCTGTGGGCCTTGTGGGCCTATTGCGCCTTGCATTCCCTGGATACCTTGAAGGCCAGTATCGCCCTTATCGCCTTTTGCTCCAGTTGCTCCAGTGTCGCCCTTAGCTCCGGTATCGCCCTTAGCTCCAGTTGCTCCGGTATCGCCCTTAGCTCCAGTTGCTCCGGTATCGCCCGTTGCTCCCGTTGCTCCAGTTGCTCCAGTTGCTCCAGTTGGACCTTGTGGACCAGTTGGACCTTGTGGACCAGTTGGACCTTGTGGAC
>CAYHOY010000019.1:2403-23931 GCA_964358665.1 uncultured Candidatus Planktophila sp.
CAGTTGGACCTTGTGGACCAGTTGGACCTTGTGGACCAGTTGGACCTTGTGGACCTTGTGGACCTACGGCTCCAGTTTCACCCGTGATTACGGACGTTCCAAGTGCCTTCACCTGTCCATTATCCGAAACATTAATTGGGCCTGCCAAGGAGACCGTGGAATCGGAGTTCGAATTACCACTCTGGACTGGAGCGGAAGTTGGTGTGTTAGCGACAGATCCTGTCGACGATAACTTGATTGGGCCTGCTAATAAATTCTTCGTGTTCGTAGCCGCCGGTGAAGCTTTAACGGTAGTTGAGCCGCCTAAAACAATTGGTCCATTGAGCATGTGATTTGAAGCAGATGCCGAGGATGAAAGCGCAGATGAAAAAAACACAGAGATAAGCGACAAAATAGCTATCTTTTTAGTGATTCTTAACAGTGCTGCCAGGGAATGGCAATCGCGCTCAAACATGGTCCGTCCTTCCTTGGGAAAATCTTTTTACCGTGCAAAACTGACAAGATAAGAAAACCTCTTTTCTTGTCTTTCAAGCGTAGTCCATGAACGAGAGAAAATCAAGAGCATGGTGAGACTCAGCTATGTACAAATCTCCCCGAATACATGGCAATCAGGGGTTCAGCCCTTCGTTGGCTCCTCCAAGGGAGGGACTAAATCCCGACCCAACGGCGGCAAAGCCCAGTTTAATATCGTTTTTAATATCCTCAATGTTTTCTAGCCCAATACTCACACGCACCATACCTGGCGTGATTCCAGCTTTCATCTGCTCATCTGGGCTTAACTGCGAATGCGTCGTTGAGGCCGGGTGAATGACGAGGGAACGAACATCACCGATATTGGCAACGTGGCTAAAGAGTTTTAGGCCCTCCACGAATGTCCGGCCCGCTGGTGCACCTCCCTTGAGCTCAAAGGAAAAGACTGCGCCAGCGCCTTTAGGAGCATATTTTTTCGCAAGAGAGTGCCAAGGAGATGAGGTGAGTCCTGCATAACTCACCTGTGCGACCTGGGGTTGTTTTTCTAACCATTGGGCTAACTCCAGTGCGTTGCGCAGGTGGCGATCCATGCGCAAGTTAAGCGTCTCTAAGCCATGTGCCAATAGCCAGGCATTAAATGGTGAGACCGATGCACCGATATCACGAAGCAGTTGCAAACGGGCTTTGACAATAAAGGCAATGTTTGCACCAAATGCGCCGTTAACGCCGAGAGTTTGCGCGTAAATCAAGTTGTTGTAACTTGCATCGGGTTGATTAAAGCCGGGGAATTTTTCTGGATCCTTAGCGAAATCAAAGTTTCCCGAATCAACAATCGCACCAACCATTGCGTTGCCATGGCCAGATAAAAACTTTGTTGCAGAGTGTGTGACGATATCGGCGCCATATTCAATTGGCTTAGTTACATATGGAGTTGCAATCGTGTTATCAACTATCCAAGGAACGCCTACCTCGTGAGCAATTTTACCGATCGCTTCAATATCTAAAATAGAGCCAAGTGGGTTTGAGATTCCTTCACCAAAAAACGCCTTTGTATTTGGTTTAACGGCTTGACGCCAAGCATCCATATTGCCAATGTCGTTGATGAAAGTGGTTTCGATACCGTATTTAGGAAGCGTGTAATTAAATAGATTAAATGTGCCTCCATATACATTAGAGCTAGAGACAACGTGATCGCCAGCTTGAGCAACGTTCATAATCGCAAATGCAGTTGCGGCCATGCCAGATGCAACTAATAATGAAGCGACACCGCCTTCGAGGGCAGCTATTCGTTGTTCAACAGCATCTTGAGTTGGATTGTTAATGCGTGTGTAAACATTCCCAGCCTCGGCAATGCCAAAAAGATTTGCTGCATGTTGAGTATCTCGAAACTGATAGGCCGTTGTTTGGTAGATAGGCAGAGAACGCGAACCAGTAGTGGGGTCGGGAGTTTGACCGGCATGGATTTGCAGGGTCTCAAAGGCCCAATCATTTTCGTTGCTCATGGGCATCACTCTTTCTCAGCTTAGTTAGTAGTACAGGTGGTTTTCTCAACTTAGTTAGTAGTACAAGAGGTCTAACTTTAGTTTCCGTCCCAATTTTTCATCTCCGCGGCAAATGGATCTAACCCCATTGGTCCAATTTTTAGTGCATATGTATGGAATTTTTTCATATTGAAGTTATCCCCAAGGCGCAGTTTCGCATCTTCGCGAGCGGCCATCCAGACGCGTTCTCCAACTTTGTATGAAATCGCTTGTCCTGGCCACCCAAGATAACGATCGGTCTCACTTCGAGAATGATCCTCATCTAAAAGTGCTTGCTCATTCAATAGTTTGCGAGCACTTTCGGCGTTCCACACATTGCCATCGAAGTCGGTATAGCCAAGGTGCATTCCGATATCGACGACGATTCGTGCAGCACGTAAGGCTTGTGCAGATAAGTAACCCATCTCAATTCCTGGTTCATCAAATGCACCAAGTTCATTCATAAAACGTTCGGCATAAAGCGCCCATCCCTCGCCATAACCGCTAATCCAAGCTGCAGTACGTTGGAATCGAGTGAGGCGATCTTTTTCAATTGTTACTGTTGCAACTTGTAAGTGATGTCCAGGCACAGCCTCGTGATACCACGTAGAAACTAAGTGCCAGCTACTCACGTGATCTTTGCCAAGCATCGGGATCCATGTTGTGCCGGGGCGCAACAAATCCTCCGATGGTGGGTTGTAATACGGCGCTGAAGCACTTCCTTCAGGGGCCAATCTCGCTTCGCAAACCTTAATGCGCTCATCAATTTCAAAATACTCGCCATCCATTCGAGCTATGGCTGCATCGGTGAAATCTTGCAGATACTTAATAACGTTTTCTTTACCTGTTATTACATACTTTGGATCATGATCTAATACGTCGGCAACTTCTCGAAGTGTCTTAGCGCCAGGTTTAATCTGCTCGGCCAGAACCCACATGCGATCATTAATCGCCTTTAAATCCGCCAAGCCCCACTCATAAGTAGCGCGCAAATCCAATTGCGCGCCAGTGAAGAAACGTGCCCAAACTGAATAACGTTCGGCACCAACGGCATCCTCTGGATTTGCAATTTTCATATACTCATTTTTCAAATACTGCGCAGTCTGCGCCGATGATTCTTCCGCCGATTTAGCTGCGGCACGTAAATCTGGGTACTTACTATCAGGATCAAAGTTCTTGCACATCTGGCTATATCCACCATTGGCATAGCTTTCTAACTGTTCGATTACTCCACGAACTTGTCGTTGGGCAGTTGTTTTGCCGGCCTTTGCAATAGTACTAATGGTTTCTATCCATTGTGCATGCGCAGTGTCCACTGCACGCAAACGGCTAGCGATATTTTCAAAATCCTTTGCATTATTTTTTGGCATTATCTCAAAGATGGAACGAATATTGGAAGGTGGAGAAGTCAGAACATTCCAGAGTACAAATCCCTCTTGGCTATCATGCAGTGCGAGTTGAGATTCCAAACGTTCAGTCATAACCGTTTTAGCTATGCGATCGATCTCATCTATTGGTTGCATCGCCGACAATTTCTTGAGAGTTTGTCTCGCCACGTTCGCGATGACTTCGGCACCTGCAATTGAAAAGTCATCTAGTTTGCCTTGATTCAAGCCATTACCTAAATAGGTGCAATCCATTGGACTCAGGGCCGCGGCTTGATCAATGAAAACATCACTAATTTCGAAAATCTCTGATCGATATGTCATTGGGTATTCATATCAGTCTCTTTTGCCTTTGTCGATAGATATGCTTTCGGGGTGATTACATCCCAACTGCGAAATCTCAGTATGCACCGCGGTTTTGTGCAGCTATTGTCGGCACGTTTCATCTCAAACGTTGGCAATGGTCTCTCGCCCATTGCGCTGGCCTATGGCGTGTTAAGTCTGGATGGGGCTACTGGAAAAGATTTGAGCATTGTTATGTCTGCTCGGATCTTTCCAATGATTGCGCTTATGTTATTTGGTGGAGTGATCGGAGATCGCTTTAAGCGAAATCGTATCGTTGGTGGCGCAGATATTCTCGGAAGTATTTCCGTAGCAATAAGTGCAGCATCCTTTATCTTTGGTTTTGCATCAGTATCCCTGCTTGTATTTATGGGTTTTGTATTTGGAATACTTAATGCACTGTGGTGGCCGGCAATGACTGGAATCCTTCCAGCAATAGTGCCTAAGGAAAAACTAAAAGATGGCAACGCCCTCGTAGGTTTATTGGGTAACTTTGGTTTTGTAGTTGGAGCCCTTCTAGGTGGCACTATTGTCACCCTCTTTGGTTCAGGTCCGGCCCTGTTGGTCGATGCAATTTCATTTCTAGTCGCTGGAATTTTAATCTGGCGACTTAATGTTGCACCCATGGAAAAACGTGTGCGGACTTCCGTATTCACCGAGCTTAAAGATGGTTGGTTTGAATTCAAATCTCGCCCTTGGGTAGTTGCGACGGTTATTGCATTCACCGGCATCAATGCATGTTTTGAAGCGTTGATTCAAGTTCTTGGACCGCTTGCATTCAACGAAAATGCACATGGTCCCCGTAACTGGTCTTTCAACTTAGCGAGTTTAACCTTGGGAATGATTTGTGGTGGAGTTATTGCTTTAAAGATTCACTTTAGTAGACCTCTGTTTTTTGCAATGATCGTGATTGCTCTTGCATCTGCATGGGATTTTTCTTTGGCGCTGAAGAGCCCACTCCCATTAACTCTATGTGGAGCTTTTCTTGCAGGAATAGCCATAGAAATCTTTTTCGTCAACTGGAGCACAGCTTTGCAATCTCATATCCCTGAAGAGTCTTTCTCCCGCGTTAGCGCCTATGACGCTTTTGGTTCATTCGCACTCGCCCCTCTTGGAATCGTCGTTGCTGGTCCTCTGGCAATGTATTACGGCGTACATACGGTTCTTTGGTTCACTGGCAGTGTTACCTTGATGTCTGCATTGCTGGCGCTGTTAGTCAAATCCCTTCGGAATCTCAAAGCGGTGGCGCCTGCACTTTAAGGTGGTGCCTGCACTTTAAATAGTTACGAACTAGGAGAATGGTCGTACTCTTAATCCATGGATCAGCCGCCTATTGCGCCACCGAAACTTCGAGGTTGGTTTCATCTCGGTGCAACTCCGGTTGTAATAATCGCATCTTTAGTTTTATTTATATTAAGTAAGGAGTCTTTTAAGTTTGCTGTTGCAATTTATTCGATTACTGCGATTTTACTTTTTAGCGTTTCAGCCGTTTATCACCGAGTCCCCTGGTCTCCTTCAAAGAAAAAGATTTGGCGCAGATTCGATCATGCCAATATCAACTTACTTATAGCCGGCTCGTGTACGCCTTTTGCAGTCTCACTTCTTGAAGGGCGTGATCGCACCATACTTCTATCGGTCGTATGGATAGGAGCAGCGCTCGGTGTAAGTATGCGAGTATTTTGGCTTGGCGCTCCTCGCTGGCTATACGTTGCCCACTACCTTCTTCTAGGGTGGATTGCAGTTGCATATATGCCACAGCTCTATCGTGCTGGTGGCCTTTGGGTATTGCTCCCCATCGTTATTGGAGGTCTTTTTTATTCGGTGGGGGCGATTTTCTACGCTCTTAAGCGCCCTGGCCGTGAAGCAAAGTACTTTGGTTTCCATGAGCTCTTCCATATATTTGTACTCGCCGCGTGGATTTCGCAGTACATAGCGATTTCGGTCGCAATTTACAGTAAGTAAGGCCTTGCTCTAACCTAATGCTCTATTCACACGAACTGCGGGGTACATGGTGGCTGAGAAAAGCTCATTTCTAAACTGGGTTGGATTTAAAGGTGAAGAACCGAACCAGCCATCCTCGGTAGATCGAATCCGTGAACTCGAATCACAGTTGGCCGATCTTCGTTCTCGCCGCGACATTAATGCTTTAACTAAAGAAGAGTTTGAAATTCTTGCCACGGAAACTGCAATGGCAATGATTAAGTCGGCGCAAGCACGTGAGAGTAAGGCACATTCAACCGCATCTCGCCTAGTCGCTGAAACTACTCGTATTACGAAAGAGGAGATTGAGGCAGCCGATACCAAGGCCCGTGCAATTCTTAGTGGTGCTGAATCCCGTGGACGAAAATACATCTCTGCCGCCGAAGAGGAGGCTGGACAGATGCTCGCACAGGCCGAAGCCGAGGCTAACGCGCTCATAGAGAGTAAAAAGCGCGAGGTCGCATCCCTTACTTCTTCAGCACGCCGCGAGGGTGAGCGGATTATCACTGATGCAACGAATGAGGTTTCAAATTACCGCCAATGGCTGATTGGTGTAATGGCCGAGGCCGAGCGTCTTTACAAGATTCAAACCGCTTCATTAGATGCAGCTCAGGGCGCGATTCATCAATCCCGTGCCAGACTTGAAACTGCATTTGAGCGTCTCGCAGATCTCCATAAAAGCGTGACTGAAAATCTCAATCCTGATAACACAATTATCAATCCAGGTCCAATAAAAGTTTCTAGTGAACGCACGAAAACTGCAATCGCGGCTCCTAAGAAAACTGCTAAGAAATCAGTTGCTAAGAAATCTGCCGCACGTAAGTAGTTAGCCATGGCAACGCTTCGCGGTATCCGATACATCCCTGCCATTGACGGTCTGCGTGCCATAGCTGTTATTGCGGTTATGTTGTATCACTTAGGTTTTACTTGGATTCCAGGTGGCTTCTTGGGCGTAGATTTATTCTTCGTAATCTCAGGCTATGTCATAACGCGTCTGCTTCTCGATTCAATTGCACGCAGTGGTGGTCTAGATTTGCGCACTTTTTATAAGGCACGTATGCGTCGCCTCCTTCCGCCGTTGGCTTTCATGATGATTACGACCGCGATATTTATTGGCATTTGGGCTCCTGAAACGGCGCGCCGCTTTGCGAGTGATTCTCCATTTGCCTTTATAGGAGCAATGAATTGGTGGTTAGTTTTTCGTCACACTGATTACTTCGATTCAATTGCGCGACCACCACTATTGCAACATACCTGGTCACTTGGCGTCGAAGCTCAGTTCTATCTCATTTGGCCCTTGATTTTGCTTCTTGTTCTGCGCTATTTAGGTAAGAATAAGATTCCTGGAGCGGCGCTGATAATCGCGGCCGTCTCTGGTATTACTTTACTAGTTGTTTCATTTCAAGTTGACGCCGCCAACGCTAGACAAATAAGTCATGTTTATTTCGGTACAGATACTCACAGTATTGGTCTATTTCTTGGTGCCGCACTAGCGGTGAGTTGGATTCCACAAAATTTGAAAGCAGATGTCAATAAGCGTGCACAAGATTTCATAGATGGAATTGGAGTTATTGGTTTCATCGGAATAATTGCAACTTTTCTTTTTATCGATGAAACCGATCCAACGCTCTATAAATTAGCATTTCCTTTAGCAGGGTTATTTGGTTGCGCAATAATCACCTCGATTGTTCACCCAGCTTCACGATTTGCACCAATTTTGAGTAGCAGGGTTGCAGTCTGGATAGGTGAACGCTCGTACTCAATTTACTTATGGCATTGGGTCGTATTCCAAGTGACTAGACCGGCCGTTGATATTGAAGGTTCGGCTTGGGCGCTGACTGCTCTGCGCATTCTTATTGTCTTCGCTTTGGCCGATATTTCTCTACGTTTCGTAGAACTTCCAATCAGGAGCGGTTTAGTTGAGTACTGGTTTAAAGGAATGAAATACCGAACGAAGAGAGTGCAACTTCGACAGAAATCACTAGTCGCACTCTCATTAGTATCGCTAATAACTTTAATTTCGGTAGTAACCGTGAATGCAATTCAGAGTACAGATCGAGTGATGGCCCAAGTTAAGACAGATCTCTCAGTTACTCCTGATGCATCGAGTCAGGAAACGGCTGCCCCCACCGCTACGGGCTTGTGGGTTACTGGTGATTCTGTGATACTCGGAATTCGCTATGAACTCGAAACCCGGGCTCAAATTTCACTGATAAATGCTCGAGTTGGACGACAGGCCGCTGAACTCACTGAAGTAATGGCCCACGACAAATTACGTATGCTGGGCTCCACGGTTGTCTTCAATTTAGGAAATAACAATAAATTAACTCAAGCCGAAGTTGCCGAAATCTTTGATGAAGTTAAAGATCAGCCCAAAGTCATCGTCGTTAACACGGCAGTTCCACGTAGTTGGCGTGATGAGAATAATCTTCTGATAGCCCAGTATGCTGAGAAATATGGTGCGATCCTGATCGACTGGAATGCAATTTCACAAGGACATCCTGAATATTTTGCACCCGATGGCGTTCATCTTGTTCCATCGGGCGTTCGAGCATATGTCGATGCGATAGCGTCGCAACTTTAAAATGAGAGTGAAAAATAAAACTCAACTTGCAAAACGTTGGGAAGTATTTTACTAAACTCTTACTTAAACTCTCCCGGAATTCCAAAGATCGCAGAAGATGCAATTTGTCCATCCGAGTACACAGATGAGACTCGGAACTGTGTCCATCCAGAATCTGAGCTCTTTGTAACGTTTTGCGTTAGTTGATCTACTGGAACGGTTGCAATTGTCATCCAGTCACCGGCACCGTTTGCTCGCACCTCAACGTTATACCCAGTTAAGCCATCTACTGCCGATGGAGCAACCCATCGAAGTTTTAATCCATCGGTACTATTAAGTGCTACGAACTTCGATGGCGCTTCAACTGCAACAACAGGTACCGCCGACTCAGTTGGCTCTGGTGTTGCCGACTCAGTTGGCTCTGCAGACTGAGAAACTGATGGGGTAGGTGTTGCAACTTCATCTCTATCGGTTCCCGACTTCGACCATACTATTGCAGCGAGAATAGCGATTCCTGCGATAAGTAAGAAAACTACTCGGCCCGAAGTGCTCTGCTTAGGAGTTGCAACTGGCTTTTGCGCAACTGGCATTTGGGCTACTGGTTTTATCTCGGCAGGAGTTGGCTTCGGTGGCAAAGGTGTAGTTGAAACACTTACAAGCTGAGTTACTGGTTTTGCCGCACTATTTTTGACTGCACGTTTAGCTGAAGCTCCCTTCACTACGGTTTTTTTCGCCACGGCCTTTTTTGCTACTGCTTTTTTCGCTACTGTTTTTTTCGCTACACGTTTTGCAGGAGCCTTCTTCGCTACGGCCTTCTTCGCAACACGCTTTGCAGGAGCTTTTTTAGCAATCTTTTTCTTGGCAACTGATTTCTTGGCAGCGCTCTTCTTAGCAGTTTTCTTAACTACACGTTTAGCGGACGCCTTCTTAGCTACTTTCTTCGCTGCACTCTTCTTTTTTACGGCCACGATAACTCCTTGGATTGCGATGCGCACGCATATAACGCGCGTCTATGAGGCAAGGCTACCTCAGCCCACCAAGCATTTCTATAACATGCGGCGCAATTGCGCGTAGTGATTTTCCTCGATGGCTAACCGCATCCTTTTCTTCGGCGCTTAACTGTGCCGACGAGATTGACATTCCTCGGGGTAGAAAAATTGGGTCGTAGCCAAAACCTTGATCTCCAATGGCACGATGCAGGATTGTTCCCTCAAAACGCCCTTCTGCTACCTTTTCACGACCATCGGGCATGACAAGGGCGGCAACACAAATAAAGTGAGCTCCTCGGTTTTCATCTCCTACCTCTTTTAATTGATCCAAAACTTTAGCAAGGTTTTCTTTGTCGTTTCCATGCTTACCGGCCCATCGTGCTGAATAGATACCTGGCGCTCCCCCCAGTGCATCAATACAAAGACCTGAGTCATCGGAAATAGCTGGAAGGCCAGTCATTGAGGCTGTGTACCTAGCCTTTAACAGAGCATTCTCCTCAAAAGTTGAGCCAATCTCTTCCACATCGACTAACTCTGGAAATTGCTCAATCCCTATCAACTCAATAGCACCTTCTGAAATCGCATCGAGAATGCGACGAAACTCAACAATCTTTCCAGCATTGCGGGTAGCTATGACAAGTTTTTTCGACACAGATTCAGAATCTCTTCATTGTTTACTCGAAGGAGAACTACTGAGAGAGCACGGCTTTTTGAAGTTCACTTAACTCTTTACATCCATTGACCGCAAGATCTAATAATTGATTCAGTAGCTCTCGATCGAAAGGTTCCCCCTCGGCAGTTCCTTGAACTTCGATAAAGCGACCATCACCTGCAACAACGATGTTCATGTCAGTTCCAGCGCGGACATCCTCTTCGTAGCAAAGATCTAGCATCGGAAGGCCATCGATTATTCCAACGCTCACCGCTGCGACTGAATCGCTCAATGGGTTAGCCGTTGCTTTTATGTGACCTTGGCTTTTAGCCCAAGTGATGGCATCGGCTAATGCAACATATGCACCGGTTATAGCAGCCGTGCGTGTTCCACCGTCGGCTTGAAGTACATCACAATCAAGCACTATTGTGTTTTCGCCAAGCTCTTTCGTATTAACGATTGCGCGCAATGAGCGACCGACTAAACGAGAAATCTCCTGAGTTCGCCCACCAAGTTTCCCCTTTACGCTTTCGCGATCAGAGCGAGTATGTGTTGCTCGTGGCAACATTGCATACTCCGAAGTCACCCACCCAGTTCCGCTATCTTTTAACCAACGCGGCACCCCCGGGGAAAAAGATGCAACACACAAAACCCGAGTCTTTCCGAACTCAACGAGAACCGAACCTTCGGCATGATCTAACCAACCACGTGAGAATTTAATTTCACGCAATGAGCTAACTTCACGTCCATCATTTCTTGCCATGTAGTTCTCCTATTGCTTAGTTATGTTGTACGTAGTTGTGAAACACTAAAGCTCTTGATGTTCAACGCGTGTTACTTCTGGGCCTAGAAAACGACGCGCTAAACTCTCAAAAGCCTTCGCATCGCCAGTTGCCAAGAATCTATGTGTAGGTTGCTCTGCTTGTTGGATTCGCAAAAGGCTTTTTTCTACTAAAGTCCTGTATAAATCTTTAGCCGTTTCTTCTGCGCTTGAAACAAGAGTCACACCATCACCCATGACGTATGAAATTACTCCAGTTAATAGTGGGTAGTGAGTGCACCCTAAGACCAAAGTATCGATTTTTGCATCGATGAAAGGTGCTAAATACTTTCGGGCAATTTCAGTGATCGCATCTCCTGATGTTTCGCCCCGCTCGACATATTCGACAAATAGCGGGCAAGGGATTGACGTAATATCCAACTGAGGCGCTGCAGCAAAAGCATCTAAATATGCCGCTGAGTCGATAGTTGCGCGAGTTCCAATAACTCCAATTTTCCCACTTCGAGTTGCAGAGACCGCTCGACGAGCAGCTGGTTGGATAACCTCAATAACTGGAATTGAGTAGCGTTCACGTGCATCGCGTAACATCGCAGCGCTCGCGGTATTACAGGCGATGACGATAGCTTTTACGCCTTGCTCGACTAGAAAATCTAGGCTCTCGAGTGCAAACTCACGAACTTCAGCCAGTGGTCGAGGCCCATATGGACCGCGAGCCGTATCACCTATGTATAGCGTGGATTCATTTGGGAGCTGATCTAAGATCGACCTTGCAACTGTAAGTCCGCCTACTCCAGAATCAAAGATTCCAATTGGCGCGTTGCTCATATCGTAAATCCTATCGTGCGGAATACTGGGTTAGAGAGCATCGTCCATCAACGCTTGAATTAAACTCTCTTGAAGCCACCCCAACCAACTATAGACCGCGTAAACACCCCGCATTGGATCATCGGGTGCCAAAATCTCTAGCTCCTCATAAGAGTTACTCTGAACTTTCAATCTCACACCTAAGGCCAGACGAATGTCGTTCATTGCACCAAGCCAAGCATTTGCACCTTGATGATCAATGTCAATGCAACCATCCGGCGAGTTCATCAAATCTGTATGCATAGACACAGCATTCACAGATTTCTTAGCGCGCAAAGTTAATTCGGTATACCTACGAAACTCAGCGGCTTCAACTTGATCGGAATAGGCATTTGGTAATAATCGAAGCAGAACCTCGTCTTCAGGTGGCGAATCATGACTAGTAATCCCAACCATTGCAGCTAAAGGATCTTCGCTGTGATTGTCCGTGCGCTCGCCCAAAAGTTCAATTATCTGCTGCACAAGATTTATTAGAACTTCTCTTTCTGATGGTGAAAAATTCGCTACATAGTCATTCTTGCCGTGGCGAGTAAACCCAGGATTATCGCTATTCGATTTCTTGCTCATAATTCATGGTCTACGCGTTGAAGCGTTGCCCAAAGGCCATACTCATGCAACCGCGATACATCGCGCTCCATTTCTTCGCGGCTTCCAGTCGACACAACGGCTTTGCCTTGAGTATGCACTTGCATCATCAATTCATGGGCTTTCTCTCGTGTAAAATTGAAAAGTTTCATTAACACATACGTGACATACGACATGAGATTTACCGGATCATCCCAAACGATTGTGACCCATGGTTTATCACTAATGAAGGCGGCATTTATGGCTTCCTCTAAATCCTCCTTAATTTCTGTGGCAGGGGCTTCATCGAGTTTCACCATGGCTATCGCACCACAATTGATAACTCTGGAGAAATAGTCTCCTGTTCGCCGTTAATAATCTGGACTCTCAAAACGAGAATACCTCGTTTTATTTCAGTGGTTTGTAAACTGAACTCTCCATTTGAATCAGTCACAGTGCTCACACCGATATTTTGCCACTTACCTGCAACTATTCGTTGAAGCTCCACGGCAGCTCCAGTTGTGAGAGGCAATATCTTGCCTGAAATTTGGATCGGCCTGCCGTGTTGAACTGTTGAGGGACGCTCGAGAATTAGTTTTGGGCGCACTATGACAAGCTCTTCATTGCTAATTGATTCTGCACGCTCCCAAGTACCAGTTGTAGTCAAGCGGAATGCGGCGCTGCGTCCAATGGTTATAGGAGTGGAAATAGAGCCATCTTCTGCAGTAGTCAACGCTGCAATTGCTGTCCATGCCGTTTCACCTTCACGCTTCATTTCAAGACTTACTGCAAGCCCAGCTATCGGTGTCATGTCCTTCAGAGTTAGGATCCCTTTGAGAGTAAATGCGTCGCCATAATTCACCGTCTTCGACTCAACGTTTTCAATACTTAAAGAACTTATGACAACGTCTGGAGCAATAGCAAGTGCAACGCTTCGCATTGCGGTAGTAGCAGTTGGATCCTCCATGCCAAGGGTCCATAAAGCCGCTCCCCCAAGTTGATACTTGGCGACTAAGTTCATTCGTTCGGTATAACTGCGATCATTTTGATACCAAACTGTGCGTGATGCCGAGCAAGATGTTGCTGCCCCTTTGGAAGTTGATCCATTAAAAGTCTGAACATAGGAGTAAGTTACTTCACTATTTTTCACATCGAAAATAGGAGTTGCTTTATCGATTGCCGCTTTAGTGTTTGCGTAGCTCATTTTAAAGGTTGCCGCTCTTGACCCAATTTTTAGGCCAGCAGGTGCATTAGTAGGACATGTTCCAATAATCGAAGTAATCCAATCTCGACCATATCCGGGTAAGCCAATAAAGACTTTTGACGCCGGCATAATGCTTATTGCATACTTCAAAGTTTTTTCAGTCCACGCTATAGGGCCAATTGGCCCAGGTCTGGCAACTGAATAGTCATACGTCATGATTCTTAAACGATCGATACTCGAGGCGATTTCCGCCCAAGCATAAACCGTGTATCCCTTTTGTCTTTCAGTTGGATTAAATACATAAGGTGTAGAAACAGAAAGGAGCTTCTGCGCTGCGTGGAGTTGAAGACTTAATTCTTTAATAAAGCTCACCCAAAGCGGCGCAGTTTTAGCCCACGTTGTGTTGGGATCTACAAAGGCAAAACCCTCAAAATCTAAATCGATTCCATCAAACCCATTCTTATTGACTAAATCTACAATTGTGTTAACGATTGTGGTTCGCGTTTGAGGATTAGCTAAATATCCAGCTAAAACTAACTTGTTTGTTCCATCAGTCATGGTTGGAATAATCTTCAAACCAGATTTACGCATTAAACATAATGTGTCAGCCATCGGCCACGATGGATTGCCAGTTAAATAGTCATTGCGAATGAGTGTCGGCGATTTTAACGAGAACCAAAAGGGCATCACCTCTTTCATTATGTCTTTGTTTGTAAATAGGTAAGAAGCATTTAATGCAGCGATACTTTCTGCAGAGTACTCACTTGGTTCGCAGGTAACTGGTGCACCAGCAATTGGAGGATTAGCGGTTGGCAGTTTCTTAATAAAAGGCAGGACAGTTTTGACTGAGTAATATGGAATCCACCCAGTGACAATTGTGCGAGGTTGGTTTTCGACTGCATTGGAGGAGAGAGAGAAGGAGAGAATTGTGCACAGTAACAACACGGTGGCAATGCGAAACTTACTGCGCATCGTTATTTATCTTCTGGTGCTTGCTTCAGGCCTGAATAGATTTCTTTACACGTTGGGCAGATCGGATACTTTTCAGGATCTCGGGATGGCGTCCATTTCTTCCCACACAGTGCTCGAACCGATTTACCTGTTACCGCAGACTCAACTATCTTCTCCTTCTTTACGTAATGGGCAAAGCGATCATGTCCGCCATCATCTTCTTCCAGGACAGGTCTGGTTAAGAGATCGGTATCTGACTCGCTCTCGATTGCGCCTTTTCTGAAGATTCCCATAAGGTGGAAAAGAATACCTTCGGCGCCTGAGAAACTACGGGTAGAATTCGCAAATGAAGGACTTACTGCGCACTCAGGATCTGAGTCGACCAGATATTGAGCTCTTGCTGGAAACGGCAGCTGATTTTGCAACGAATCCCTTGCGTTCTAACACCGCTTTAGCCAATAAGAGCGTAGCGATTTATATGACCAAGCCCTCTACTCGGACCCGACTCTCCTCAGAAACAGCCGTGGCCCATCTTGGAGGAACCCCAATTTTCATCCGCGGTGATGAGTTGCAACTAGGTCGCGGCGAAAGTATTGCCGATACCGCCAAGATCATTAGCAGTTACTGCAGCGCTTTAATAATTCGAACCTTTGCTCAGGCAGATGTAAATGAATTGGGTGCTAATGCATCCATTCCAGTAATCAATGCATTGACAGACGATGATCACCCAACACAACTTCTTGCAGATTGGTTAACTATTCGCGAACACTTTGGAAAAGATATTACCGGACGCAAATTTGTTTACTTGGGTGATGGAAATAATATGTCGAATGCTTGGTTAATTATGGGCGCAATTATGGGCGCACATGTAGTCGCGGCCACTCCAACTGGTCTTTGGTCACCTGATCCTGATGTTGTTGAAATCGCACAAAAGATTGCACTACAAAGTGGTGGAAAGATAGAAGTACTACACGATCCAGAAGCTGCGGCAAAAGATGCAAGCGTTTTGTATACCGATGTGTGGATGTCTATGGGCGACTCCGAGAGTGAACGCGATGAGAAGGTGCTAGCACTCTCACCATTTGCAGTTACAGAAAACTTAATGTCGCTCACGCAAAAAGATTCTGTGTTCATGCATTGTTTACCTGCACACCGTGGTGAAGAGGTCGATGCCTCTGTGATTGACGGAACAAAATCACTCATTTGGCGAGAGGCATATCACCGTAGGACTACCATTCAATCATTGCTGTATCACCTTGTCAGAGGTGACCTGAAAGGCTCTAGCCACTAGTATTTCCCGCATGCGCATAGCCGTAGCTAAAGAAATTCGTGAGGGAGAAAAGCGCGTGGCGCTTGTTCCCGACATTATAAATAAATTAACTCGACTAGGTTTCGATGTAGTAATCGAATCTGGTGCCGGAGTACTTTCGCAAGCAACAGATGCTGACTATGTCAACGCTGGTGCGACGATCTCGAACGGTGAAGTTCTCAGTACCGCTGATGCCGTTCTCTCTGTACAACCTCTAACACCAACCCAGATTTCAATGTTGAAAAAAGGTGCAATAACTATAAGTTTTATGTCACCGGTTACAGCAGTTGATTCAATCGATGCAGCAGCAGCTGCTGGGGTTACAGCATTCTCACTTGAACTGGTTCCACGAATTTCTCGTGCTCAGTCGATGGATGCACTCTCGTCTCAGGCGTTATGCGCCGGTTATCGTGCAGCGCTAGTAGGTGCAGAACTCTCGCCTCGATTTTTCCCAATGCTGATGACAGCTGCAGGAACAGTTACGCCAGCACAAGTATTAGTTCTTGGTGCAGGTGTTGCGGGTTTGCAAGCCATTGCTACAGCGCGACGTTTAGGTGCAGTTGTATCTGCATATGATGTTCGTCCAGCATCTGCCGATGAGGTTCGTTCGATGGGTGCAACATTTATCCAACTCGAACTTGAAGCTTTAGAGGGAGCCGGCGGATATGCGCGCGAAATGACTGAAGATCGTGCGGCACAACAACAAGCACTTCTCACACCATTTATTGCTAAATCACATGTAGTAATTACTACCGCCGCTGTACCTGGTCGCCAAGCACCGCGTTTGATGACGAAGGCTATGGTCGATTCAATGGCGCCCGGAACAATCATCATCGACTTAGCCGCTGAAACGGGCGGAAATGTTGAGGGATCAAAACCTGGAGAAATAATTACAACAGCTGGTGGTGTTCGAATCTGGGGCGGAAAAGATGTTCCGAGTCAGCTTCCATTCCACGCATCATTCTTATACTCGCGCAACGTAGTAAATCTTCTAACTCTCTTTACTACTCCAGCCAAGGATGATGACAAAGTCGCATTTGCACTCAACTTCGAAGATGAAATTATCAATGGGGCGGCCGTTACACATGGTGGGTCTCGTAGAAATGCAGGAGGTAAGTAAATGGAGCCGATAGCAATCCTTTCTATCTTCGTTTTAGCCGTCTTCGTAGGCTTTGAAGTCGTATCAAAGGTTTCATCCACGCTGCACACTCCGCTGATGTCGGGTGCAAATGCAATCCACGGTGTGATTCTGGTCGGAGCGATTATCGTGGCCGATCACAGCGAAACCAATCTTGAACTCGGTCTTGCAGTTGCAGCGATCGTGTTGGCGACCATCAACATGGTTGGTGGTTTTGTTGTTACCGATCGAATGCTTGAAATGTTCAAAGGAAAGAAAAAATGAGCCGCACTCTGTATGACCTCATCGGCCTAGCCGCAGGCGTCGCATTCATCTTGGCTCTTAAAGGCCTCTCACATCCAAGGACTGCGCGTCGTGGAAACTTAATCGGTGCATTTGGTGCAACGTTGGCAACGCTCGTTGTCTTCTTCTATGCATCACCCGGATCGACGCTTCCTCTAAATAATCTGGGCTGGATTCTCGGAGCAATATTTGTTGGATTAGCTGTCGGGGTACCTGCAGCTCGTAAAGTGCAGATGACACAGATGCCACAGCTCGTAGCGCTATTTAATGGTGTAGGTGGCGGAGCTGCCGCTCTCGTCGCAATTGTTGAATATCTTCGCCTAGGCGATGAAGCGACAACGGCAGAAGTAATCTTTACCGTCTTTACCGTAATCGTCGGTTGTGTATCTTTCAGCGGCTCGATTATTACCTTCATGAAGTTGCAAGAACTTATGACAACTCGACCAGTGATTTTCCCTGCCGGCCGATTCATAATCGCCGCCACATTAGTCAGCGTAATTGGCGTTGGTGGTTGGGTTGTTTCAGCCCTTGGAACCACACCACTGCTTGTACTTGCCGGATTATCACTTCTCTTTGGTGTGCTCTTTGTACTTCCAGTTGGGGGCGCAGATGTACCTATCGTCATCTCGCTATTAAATGCATTCACTGGTTTGACCGTTGCAGCAAGTGGTTATGTACTCGACTCAGTTCTCTTAATCATTGCTGGAACTCTTGTAGGCGCCTCTGGAACTATCTTGACGCGCTTAATGGCCGAAGCAATGGGACGCTCTCTATTTGGAACTCTCTTCGGCGCGTTCACTGCTAAGCCACAAGCGGCATCTGATTCAGCTGAAGAACGTCCAGTACGTTCTGGATCACCTGATGACGTTGCAATTTTGCTTAACTACGCGCGTCGCGTTGTAATCGTGCCGGGCTTTGGTTTAGCTGTTGCTCAGGCACAACATACAGTGCGCGAATTAGCGGATTTGTTGATCTCTAAAGGAATAGATGTTGCCTATGGAATTCACCCCGTTGCAGGTCGCATGCCTGGACATATGAACGTGCTACTTGCCGAAGCAAATGTTCCATATGATCAGTTAGAGGAGATGGATGAGATTAATCCAACCTTTAGCCAGACCGATGTAGCAATTGTTATCGGTGCAAACGACGTTGTTAACCCAGCCGCTGAAAATACTCCAGGGTGTCCAATCTATGGAATGCCAATCCTGCAGGTATCAAATGCCGCTAACGTCATATTCTTAAAGCGTTCGATGCGTCCAGGTTTTGCTGGAATCGAAAACGAGCTTCTGTATGATCCTAAGACCATGCTCCTGTTCGGTGATGCCAAAGCCTCATTAACAAAGGTTGTCTCTGCGCTGAAAGCTCTTTAGCTAAGCGCTTTAAGTACGCAAAACTCATTTCCTTCGGGATCTGCCATAACGATCCAGGTTGTTTCGCTAGAACTGGACTGTCCTATTTCAATTCGGGTAGCACCGATTTTCTCAAGGCGTTCAACTTCTTCCAGTTGATTTGTCGGGCGTAAATCTAAGTGGACTCTGTTCTTGGAGTTTTTCTGATCAGGAGTCTTGATGAAGAGAAGGTCTGGATAGCCATCGTTGTTGTTTAGTTCTAGATTCTTTTCGATATAGGCCTCATCTTCCGTGGCATTTTCATCGAACTTCCAGTTAAGCGCTTGTGCCCAGAACTCTGAAAGCGCCTTCGGATTGTGGCAATCAATGGTGATGCATTGGATTTTTAGCATTTTCTAAGCCTAAACCCAAAGAACGGCTAGAGGAGACTGTGTACTTTCTTTTCAGTCGAGGTAGCCGGTCTTTGGGGTTAAGTATGAGTTGCATGTAGTTGAACTTTCAACTACTATTGGGCACGACTAAGGAGAGAAAATATGCCTGCTGTAGCCGTTGCCGATATAACTGTATTGCCGCGAGTCCAAGAAGTCCCTGGTGCCCGTGCCCGATCAGTTAAAAGTGTTACTACCGCGCCGCAAGGTTATGAAGGTGAAGGCTTCCCAGTTCGTCGAACATTTGCTGGAATAGATATGTCCGAACTCGATCCTTTCATCATGATGGATCAAATGGGCGAAGTTGAATATGCGCCGGGTGAACCTAAGGGAACTCCATGGCATCCACACCGCGGCTTTGAAACCGTTACGTACATAATTGACGGAATCTTTGACCACCAAGATAACAATGGTGGGGGCGGAAGAATTTCAAATGGAGATACGCAGTGGATGACTGCTGGTGCCGGAATTTTACATATTGAAACTCCACCAGAGAGTTTGGTGATGAGCGGTGGTTTATTTCACGGTTTTCAGTTGTGGGTCAACTTACCTGCTGCAAAGAAATGGTCTCCACCGGCATATCAAGATGTGCGTGCTAAGGATGTAGCACTTTTAACGTCGGCCGATGGTGGTGCGTTGATTCGCGTCATTGCAGGAGAAGTTGATGGACATTCTGGTCCTGGAACAACGCAGACTCCAATTACTTTAATCCATGCAACAGTTGCGGCCGGTGCAGAGCTTCGTCTTCCATGGCGCAAGGATTACAACGCGCTTGTCTACGTTGCTGCAGGTTTTGGATATGTCGGAGATGAGCATCGCCCAGTACGCACTGGTCAATCGACGGTCTTTGGCGAAGGTGACACGATTGTTGTCCGCGCCGCCGATCAACAAGAATCTCGATCTCCTGCCTTGGAGTTATTTATTTTAGGTGGAGCACCTATTAATGAACCTGTTGCATGGATGGGGCCATTTGTCATGAACACCAAGCGCGAAGTTCTTCAGGCCTTCGAGGATTTTCAAAAGGGTTTGCTAGGCACAGTTCCAGCCACTTATAAAGATGATGCAAAGAAGCCTTTGAACCGAAGTGGTGAGGGCTCGAAATTGGGTTCGACGGTATCTGCTGATTCGAAGTCCGATAATGCATCAGAAGTGCTCAACGTTCATGGTGCTCCGAGTGAGATGCAAGAGGGCTAGCAAAAAGCTCCGGTAGCGAAAAGTTGAAGCCTCACACCTGCATCGTCGATACCAAAAGCCTTCGCAGACGCTTAGATTTCACTGTATCGTCGATTCTTGAAAAGTTGCATCGTCGATACCAATAGCCTCAAACGCAGGATCTCCTCACGCAACTTTTTAAGAATCTTAAAGAAGGAAACCAGCCTCCCGCTGAAGATCCCTGTTAATAACTTTTCAAAAATGTCAGGGGCTCGGTAGAGAGTTCTACCTATGACACGTGCAGCGATACGGAAAGCGAGTTACGGATCTCTTACCTACAATTCTGCACGAAACGACTATGGGCCTAACGATTCCACGGCGGCTCTCGATAACGATTCTGCACGAAACGACTCTGCAAGTAATAATTTTCCGGAAGCTCACCGTACCGATACTGATCTCAACACACGCGTAGTTGCCTTACTCGCTGCATATCCAGGTATTCAAACACTTACTGACTTGGTTGCGATTAATCCCAATGAGTTGAATCAGAGCGGACGCATCGATTATCTAAGTGCACTTGAGCGTCAAAGTGCATGGTTGCAAGCTGTGATGCAAAGGGCGATTGTCGCAGTGGCTGGCAACGATTCATCAACTCCCGAAAATACATGGGATGGAATTGATGATGCTGAACGTGAAGAAGTTGCTGCAGCTTTGCGATTATCTGGAAATACCGCACAGATGCGAATAGATGTGGCACGCACTTTAATCAATCACCTTCCAAATACATGTTCAGCACTTGCGATGGGCGAAATCTCCGCCTCGCATGCGACGGTCATTGCCAAGGAGACAGCTGCCGCTATTAGAGATGGCATAAGTGAGTTTGCGATCTACCAGATTGAGGAAAAGGCTTTAGCTCACGCTGAATTTCATACTCCAGGACAAGTTGCCAACAAAGTTCGAACTACTATCGCGGCGCTAGCACCTGCTGAGTTTGAACAGGTAGTTGATCGAGCCCGTGAGTCTCGTCGCGTTAGCTGCTATAACGATGCCGATGGCATGGCCACTGTGGTGGCTATCCTTCCAGCACAGGATGCGCAAATGGTCATGAAATCTATTGAGAGCTACATAATGAAGATGAACGAGATTGATGAGGCTAAGCGCAAGAACTTTGCCGCTAATTTTACCAACCAATCAAGCTCTTCCATTGTTTTCAATAATTCCAACTCGTCTAAAATCATCAATGCATCTGACTCATCCACTGATTTCAAAGCCGCCGACTCACTAAATTCGCTTGACGTCGCTAATGAGGCAACGAGCACCTGGTCACTACTCTCTGCCGATAACAAGCGTGCCGATGCACTTACTGCCATTCTTTCGCAGGCATTAGCTAGCAGTGTAGATGAAGTTCGCCCCCACCGTCGCCCGGTAACGGTAAATGTAACGATCGATCTTCCAACGCTTCTTGGTTTGGCGGAAAATCCAGGCCAACTCTCGGGTTACGGTGCAATTCCAGCATCGGTTGCTCGCGAATTGGCATCGGATGCAACATGGAAGAGATTTATTACCGATCCGCAGACTGGAAATCTTTTAGATTATGGACGCGA
>CAYHOY010000019.1:24031-25922 GCA_964358665.1 uncultured Candidatus Planktophila sp.
GAGTTCTTCGTCCGCGAAAAAACTCCTAAATCACTAGCCGAAAAAACAGAGCTTGCCTTTGCGATTGAATTCGGTAATGGAGCCGACAGAAAGTTCGCCGGCGTCATCTCTTTCCACAGCATGGATCTTCCCGATCTAGTAGCAGAGCTCGGCTACTGGATTAGATCTGATGCTCGAGGAAAAGGCATTGGCACGACCGCTGCTCGAGTGTTGACGAATTTCGGTTTTGAATCGATGGGCTTTGAGCGAATTGAAGCCTTAGTTGATGTTGAAAATCTAGCCTCCAAGAAGCTACTTCTCGCGGCCGGTTATAGTCTTGAAGGCATTTTACGTAAGAAATCACGTCGATACGATGGCTCCCAGATCGATATGGCTCTCTTTTCCGTACTCGGTGATGAGTGGCAAGGGATTTGAAGCTAAAGTACAGTTAAATTCTAGCGAATCAGAAATATAGGGGAGAAAAATGGAGAGCTTGGCGATTGTAGTTGCGATCTTATTGCTCATAGCCTTTCTCGCGGGTCCAATCGCAATTGCTCTTACTGCGGTCAGAACAAAATCTCTCATTGTGAATGTAATAAGGAAAATTCTTCATGGTTTTTTTGTCGCTATGTCACTGTGGGTTGGATTAATGTTTTTCTCCAACCCAGATCTTCCATTCATGGTAAATCTCATTGGTTTATTTGGATTAGTCATGGCCTACATAGCAATGCGCCGTGAATATTTTCCTGACGTTAAAATCCTTGCTCCACTTTTGGCTAAATTTGGCTTCAAAGCCGGCTCGGGCAAGGGTTTGGATGATGATGCTCTTGCGGGAGATTCGAAATCACGCTTTGGGCCGATATTAAAGTGGCCCCGCAAAGGAGGTTCGACGGGCAAAGATGGTAATGGTCCTAGCGGACAAGACTAATTTCTCTAAAGATTAACTCAATGGTTAATAGCGTTGAGGTTTTCAATGAAAATTGGACTGCTAATCAGTCGATTCTACAAATTCAGAGTCTATGACTAGCAGTCCAATATTTACTATCTATGAGTTTCAGGGTTTTGATATCAGTGGAAGAGATTACTTCCCACCTACGCCCATCGTATTAGGCGACGTCTGCGCTACGGATAGCTGAAAGCTCAAACTCAAGATTGATTTTCTCACTCACAAGAACTCCGCCAGCCTCAAGCGCCGTGTTCCAGTTAACGCCCCACTCAGTGCGATCAATTGTTGTCTTGCCTTCGAAACCTAGACGAGTGTTGCCCCATGGATCAACGGCTGTTCCAGTGAAATCAAACTCGACCGTTACAGGCTTAGTGACACCTTTGATTGTGAGATCGCCAGTTACTGCATAGGCATCACCGTTTTTTACCACTGATGTTGAAACAAATGTGATCTCTGGGAAATTCTCCATGTCGAAGAAATCGTTGCTTTTTAGGTGGCTATCACGGTCGGCGTTTCGAGTATCGATACTTGCAGACTGGATCTTTAGTTCGACCTTTGAGTTGGCTGGAGTTTCGAAATCGATGAGTCCGCCGCCTGAAAATTCGTTGAATGCGCCGCGGACCTTAGTAACCATGAGGTGACGGGCGGTGAAGCCAATCTGGCTATGGCTGGCATCGATTGTGTATGTTCCGGTTAACGATGAAATAGTTGCATTTGTCATTAAATCTGCTCCCTCTAGAAGGCAATAGTTGAAATCGAACGTGGGCTAGTCCAATTACCCTCTGGAGAGTAGTTGAACATTCAACTACTATAGTTGAAGTTTCAATTATATGCAAATCGAGATTTACCGTCGCCTTAAACCGGAGGCCTACGCGTGACATTGAGTAGGTATAGGTGGGGCGGCTCGGGTCGGGCGGCTCGGGTCGGGCGGCTCGGGTCGGGCGGCTCGGGTCGGGCGGCTCGGGT
>CAYHOY010000019.1:26022-28516 GCA_964358665.1 uncultured Candidatus Planktophila sp.
CGGGTCGGGCGGCTCGGGTCGGGCGGCTCGGGTCGGGCGGCTCGGGTCGGGCGGCACAATTCTAGATATCCACATTGTTCCACTCATTTAATTTCACGCCGAATAACTAACTAACCTGCTGATATGAATAGAAAAATAATTAGAGAGTACGAAGAAGCTCCACTAAAGACAGCAACTGTTTTCTCAAAATCAGAGCCAAGAGCCACGAACTCACAATTCTCAAGGTCAGCGGCTCACACAAGCCTCTCCGATCGAGGCTCCGCAGAAAATTCCAAAGTAGAAAAATATGGCCTGCTCGCAACCCCCCAGTCTCGATTGATTGCATTCTTGCTGGATGCCGCGATTTTTGGATTTGGTTTGGGTATCGTTTGGATTATCTGGTTTATCACTCTTGCTGAAAAAGGCACCACGCCCGGCCACTACCTGATGGGTCAAGTGATTGTCGATGCACAATCCGGAGAAGTTTTCGGCTGGAAAAAGATGGTTGTCCGTGAAGTTCTCATAAAGGGTCTTTTGCATTGGATTCTTGGAGGTTTCTTACTTATGGTCAATTACATAATAGATGCATTATTCATTTTCACAAGTAAACAAAGGACGCTTCATGACTTGATGGTCGGTTCTCAAGTTATTCAATGCAGTGACAAGACAATCATTAAGAAATTGAAGGTTGAAGAGATGGATAACTGGCTGAATAAATAACTAAAGCCGTAAGCAACAAGCTCAGCAAGTAAAAAGTTCAAAAGGCAACAAGCTCAGCTAGTAACTAGTTCAAGAAGCAATAAGTCTAGAAAGCAAAAAGTTCAAGAAGTGACAAGTTCAAGATTAAAAAACTCAACTAGTAACAAGTTCAGCAAGTAGATGAATCAAGAAGTGCGGCCGAACTCAAGTAGACATGGGCTCGGTCGCTTTCTTGCATCCAGTTCGCCGGAGCTCATGAGTACCACCTTCATGCCTATGGCTGGCCATAAAACTTGCCATATTTGCACGTCGCTTCCCGCTAAGAATCTTTATACTTGCGAAATAATTGGCAAAGATAAACCAGCGCAGTAAAGTCGGAACCATGAATCCCGCATTTAATCGAATGTGGGCATCCAGCATCGTTTCAAACCTTTCCGATGGAGTCATGCTCGCGGCGGTGCCTCTGCTTGCAATTTCCTTAACAGATAGCCCCGTCTTGATCTCCTCAATTGGCGCAATGGTTATGGTGCCTTGGTTGCTTTTTGCAATACCTATTGGTGCGCTGGTGGATCGTGTGGATCGGCGCTATATCTTGGCTGGAGCAAATGCGATCCGCAGTGGAGTAGTTGGTATTTTAGCTCTGCTCATTGCAATGGATATTGTGACAATCTTGTGGCTATTAGCAACGGCTTTCATTATCGGAGTCTGTGAGGTGGCCGCCGATACAACCGCTCAATCATTAATTCCTCAAATTTTGGATGAGAAAGATTATGAGAAAGGTAACTCTAGGCTCCAAATTTCAGAGACTGTTATCCAAGGCTTTATCGGAGCCCCTATAAGTGGCTTCATCTATGCCTTAGCAATCTATCTGCCATTCTTCTTTAACAGCGTAGGTTTTGCTGTATCTGCATTATTAGCACTGTCTATTCCAATTAAGTATCTACAAGATGTTCGAGTAGAAGTTGCTGAAAAGGCACCAAGCCATTTCATCGCCGATATGAAGTTTGGTATTTCATACTTGTTTAATCAGAAAAAATTGCGACGTTTGGTTCTAACGACGGCGATCATTGGTCTCTGTTATTCCATGGGAACTGCAACGATGGTTCTCTTCATCATCAAAGAGTTGGAGTTGCCGGAAAGATTGTTCGGAGTTATTTTGGCGATCCAAGGAGTTGGATCGATTGTGGGAGCATTCGCTGCGCCACGACTATCCAGTAAGTTTGGTCGAAGTAAATTAATGACATTTGGGATAGTTTCGAGTTCAGTCTCATTGCTTCTTCAAGGTTTCTCGCCAAATATCTATGTTTTTGTAGCCCTTGCAACCTTTGTCGGATTTGCAATTTCTCAGTGGAATATTTTGCTGATGTCTACCTATCAAAGTGTAATTCCGAATGAACTCTATGGTCGCATTCATGGAACCCGCCGAACTTTGGTGTGGGGATTGATGCCCTTCGGTTCGCTCTTAGGTGGTGTCTTGGCTAACTTTGACCTGCGCCTGCCCATGTATGTGGGTGGCGTTCTTGCCACTGTGATTGCAACTCTTTCAATAAGTTTCTTTCTTAAAATCACTGAAAATTCTCGCTCTGAAAGTACTGACTGAAATTGCCGCAGCAGGTTTGATCACACTTTCCCATGAAGGATGTAAAAATCGGTAGTTCTGAGTAGCGGAGGTTTTGCGCCAAGGCGCTCAACCACCGCGCCTCGCTCGGCTATTTGAAAATGCGAGCATTTTCAATTGCCCCAAATCTAGAAAATTGAGGCCGTTGTGGAGGTGCCGGGAATCGAACCCGGGTCCTTCGGTGCAAAAACAGGGCTT
>CAYHOY010000020.1:0-24913 GCA_964358665.1 uncultured Candidatus Planktophila sp.
TGCTCCTAGAGTATGTATTAGGCGTGAAATTCGCGGGAGGCGGGGCGGTACCCTTTCATCTATGACCCCGTTTTTAGCGCTCCTTTCTAGCTTTTTGTGGGGAACAGCAGATTTTGAAGGTGGACGTTTAAGTAAGAAACATGCACCGATCGCTGTATTAGGCGCCTCACAGGTTTTGGGTCTTTTTTTCGGAGTTTTTCTTGTTATCGTCTCTGGCGATTGGAAGGCCACAGCTTTCGGCGCAGATGGTTACCTGCTTCCTGGTATCTGTGCAGGCTTTCTCGGCTACTTTGGTCTTATCTGTTTATATGCAGGGTTAGCTTCAGGGAGTATGGGAGTTGTCTCTCCTATTAGCGCCCTGAGCGCGGTGATTCCATTGAGTTACGCCCTCTTCAATGGTGAGTCATTATCGTTTTTAACTTCGTGTGGAGTTGTTTTGGCGTTGGCCGGTGCATTTTGTGCCAGCGGTCCGGAGCTCACACGAGGTCTGCCTGTGCGTCCACTGCTATTGGCAATTGGCGCTGCAGTTGGCTTTGGAACTTCGTTGACATTTATTTCCATTGGATCTCAGTCGAGTGCATTAATGACAATGGTAACAATGCGTGCCGCCACATTTTTTGTGACGATGGGGATTGCACTTCGTGCTAGAAGTTTCGGTGGATTCACGAGAAGCGAGTATCCGAGTTTAATTTTTATTGGAGTAGCTGATTTTCTAGCCAACCTACTTTTAGGTATTGCTTGTAATAGAGGTTCTGTATCGGTGGCAATGGTTTTAGGTTCAATGTATCCAATAGCTACCGCTGTTTTGGCCTTCAAATTCTTACATGAGCGATTACATCGTATTCAATATGTAGGAATAGTTTTAGCAGTTAGTGGGGTTGCAGTAATTTCAGCGTTCTAGTTGTAGGCATGGAAAAAAAGGGTCGCGTCTATCTCGCTTTTTTCACAGTGTGCAAAGCTGCTTAGAATTTCGCTCCAATTTATATAGTTTTCTCCATCTTGTTCGCGAGTAACAGTTAGAAAAAACTCATCAATCAATTTATCGGCGAGAAGTTCTTTTATCATCCCTACACCGGCCTCGACTAGAATTCGCTCTCCAAATTCGATGCGTGCACGGCTTATTGCTTGAGCCGGAGTTGTGTTCCATACATGGACATTAGGATTTTCAGGAAGAGGATTTATCGGCGATCGCGAAATGACAATGAGAGGTACTGGCGAAAAACTATATGGTTCAGTTCTTGCCGTATTTCCACCGATGAGAATGGCATCGAAGCCTCGTCGGCGTTCAAGAAAAACCGTACGATCTGCCCTTGAGGTAACTCCGCGAGAAGAGTCGAATTTTGTGGTCGAGCCATCTGCACCTACTACAAGTGAGGCTGAGGTACTCATGGCGATAGCATTCCAGTATTGGCGCTATTTCTCAGTCCATCATCGGCATTTGAGTTGAGCCCAACGCGTAAAGAGAGTTAGCCTGTGTTGCATGTATGCACTTAAAGGAGATGTTGCAGCGCTTTCGGCTCTGGTAATCGTGGCTGCAGGTGGATCTTCAGGTAGTAAACCATTGGTCGAGGCGCGCAGATAGTGAAGAAGATACTTTTTGTAACTAATGATTTTGGTCCCCGAGCAGGGGGAATAGAAAGCTTCATTATCGGTTTAATACAGCACTCAACAGGTTCGCCAATTACGGTGTACACATCTTCGCAAGGTGATACGAGAGAGTATGACGCCTCTTGGCAGGCAGGTTATGGTGTAAAAGTCATACGTGACCCTGCAAAAATACTTCTGCCAACGCCTCGAGTCAGCCATTCAATTTCTCGAGTGATCAAGGAGTTAGATATTGATGTTGTCGCCTTTGGTGCCGCTGCACCTCTTGCAATTTTGTCGGCGGCTTGTCGAAGAGCTGGTGCCAAGAGAGTAATCGCTCTAACACATGGTCATGAAGTGTGGTGGTCTAAAGTCTTTCCATTTACTCTCATAATGCGTCGCATTGGCTCGACAACGGACGTCTTGACTTATCTTGGAGAGTTTACTCGCCGCGCGATTTCGCGCTCCTTAACCTCGCGTGCCGCATCGGCAATGGTGAAAATCGCACCAGGAATTGATACTGAGCATTTTTCGCCAGTTGACTCAACGCACCTTAAGGCCTCACTTGGACTTAGTGGAAAGAGAATAATTGTTAGCGTTGGTCGTTTAGTCCACCGCAAAGGTCAGGACAAACTCATCGAATCGATGCCGGCCATTCTCCAAGAAATACCGAGCGCTCACCTTTTGCTCGTTGGCGAAGGCCCATACCGCGACTACCTTACGGAACTCGTGCGAAAACACCATCTAGAGGATTACGTTACTTTTATTGGGCGAATTCAATTTGCACAATTGCCCAGCTACATTTGTTGTGGAGAGATTTTTGCGATGCCCTCGCGTTCGAGATTCGCAGGTCTTGAAGTTGAAGGTTTAGGAATTGTCTATCTTGAAGCTAGTTCCTGTGGCTTACCTGTAATTGCTGGTGCTTCAGGCGGAGCACCAGATGCAGTGATAGACGGTGTAACAGGTGTAGTTGTGGATGGTTTAGATTGCGCTGCAATTGCAGGTGCCGCAATCCAGATGCTCGAAAATCCGATTCAATCTCAAAAAATGGGGTTAGAAGGGCGACGTTGGGTAGAGGAAAAATGGCGCTGGCAAATTTGGGCCGAAGAATTCGCCAAACTACTCAGATATTAAATTATGTTTGCGCGCTTTACCGACTGCAGCTGTGCGATTAGTTACATCTAATTTTCTAAATATTGATGCTAAATGCGTTTTAATAGTGGCCGAGCTTAAGAAGAGATCTGCGGCGATCTCTTTTGTCGACGCTCCACTGGGCAGTAAAGCCAAAACATCAAATTCTCGCGAGGTCAATCCAAATTTTTGCTCCTTGTTTGCAAGTGCCACCGATAATCCATGTGCTGTAAAACTTTGTGGTGATTTCACGGAATGATCAATGGCGGCCAGTAATTGGGAGAGGGGAGCCGACTTTAGAATATAAGCACTTGCTCCAGCCGACATTGCGGCGATTAGATGGGCATCCGTATCGTTGAGCGTGAGAACAACGATTCCTAAACTCTTTGATATGCCTCGAGCCCAAGTGATTAAATCGAAACCACTTCCATCTGGAAGATTTATATCAACTACTATTACATCTGGATTTGAATGGGCTATCTGTGCACGCGCTTCAGCCAGAGTTGCAGCTTCAGCAACCACCTGGTGATTGTGGCTTTCTAATGCTCGTTTGAGTCCCTCGCGCACAACTGCATGATCATCGATAATCACGACTCTGGTCATATTTTTACCAAAGGAATCGTGACCAAAACCTTAGTTCCCTCACTATTTGAATCTATTGTTAGCCCCCCGTTGAGATTTTGAACTCGTTCGCGCACTCCAGTTAATCCATGGTGTCCGAGTTTTTCTAAAGCGCCTCCAATGCCATTGTCATGGACGGTTATCTTTACTTCCGTGCCTTGAGAATGAGTTTCTACATTTCTTAAAAGCTCTGAAAAAATCTTTTCCAACTCATACCCCAATGCGCTCTCAAATGGAGAGCGTGAAATCAAGTTCTCTGAATTAGTTCGAAGTTCAAAGATCTCACCCCGCACTTTTTCGACTAAATCGCTCATGGCAAAGCGAAGTGTTCGAAGTTCTGATCGAATATCATTCGGCGTTCCAATCGCAGCAATGAGTGCGTCGATGCGATATCCCAAGCCCACTAAGTCTTGTGCAATCCCATCATGTAAATCTTGTGCGAGCCTGACTCGCTCATTTGGATTCACATTTTTACTTAGTGAAGAGTTCCTCAATCTCCTTGGCGAACTCTTTAGCAACTACATGCCGCTTCAGCGAAAGTTTAGGAGTTAAGTGACCACCGGCGATTGTGAAGTCGGTAGGCAAGATTACAAATTTGCGAATTGATTCAGCTTTACTTACAGCTTTATTTGCCTCATCGACTGCCGTTTGTATAACTGAAATGAGATCCGGGTCATGAGCAAGATCTGCCATTGATGCACCTTCTTTTTTATTATTACTAACCCACGATTTAAGTAAGTCTTGATCAATGGTTATTAGGGCTGCGATAAATGGTTGGTTATCTCCCACGACCATGCATTGACTTACAAGAGCGTGTGCGCGTAAACGATCCTCCAGAACGGCAGGGGCTACGTTTTTGCCTCCAGCTGTAACAATGAGTTCTTTCTTACGACCAACGATGTATAGAAAGCCATCTTCATCTAGCCTTCCTAAATCTCCAGATTTAAACCAACGATCCTCAGTAAAGACCTCTTCATTTGCCGCTTCGTTTTGCCAGTACCCGCGCATAACAATGGCTCCTCGAATAAGAACCTCACCGTCTTCTGCAATTTTTATTGAAGTTCCAGGTACTGGTCGGCCAACTGAACCAACACGATGGGCATTATTTAAATTCAAGGTTGCTCCAGCGGTTGTTTCAGTTAAGCCATACCCTTCAAGAACTGTGATGCCAGCTCCACGGTAGAAGTGACCCAAGCGCACTCCAAGTGGAGCACCTCCGGAAATTGCCGCCTCAACTCGGCCGCCCATTCCAGCTCGAATCTTAGAGAAGACAAGCTTGTCGAAGAGTTTATGTTTGATCGCTAGAAGTGGTGAAACAGACTTCTTATCAAGGCTCTCAGAGTATGCAATTGCGACTTCGGCGGCTTTTTTAAAGATTTTGCCCTTACCTGCGGCCTCTGCTCGCGCCTCTGCACCATTGTAAATCTTTTCAAAGATTCGTGGAACGGCCAAAACAAATGTTGGTTTAAATGATGCAAGGTCCATCGGTAGACGTCCAACTGGATCACTGCAGTGCGCTAAGTGAAGGCCGGCCGAGATTGCGCCAATTTGAACCATGCGCCCAAATACATGTGCGACCGGTAAAAATAGAAGTGTTGATCCACCTGGTTTTAAAAATAAGTCAGAAGCACCCTGCACAACATTTCCACACTCTGACAAGAAATTTCCATGAGTTAGTCCAACGCCTTTTGGTTTACCTGTAGTTCCTGAGGTGTAAATAAGTGTTGCAAGAGTGTCAGGTACAAGTGAATTTCGGCGACGATCAATCTCTTCGTCTCCAATGTGAGCCCCTGCCGCTTGTAAAACGCTTAAAACATCATCGGTCATTGTCCAGATGTGCTTAGTATGTGATGGAAGAACGGTCTGTACTAAATCACGAAGCGCAGGTGTTTCGACTATTATCGCAACTGAAGATGAGTCATTGAGAATCCAATCAATCTGCTCTGCCGATGATGTGTCATATACCGGAACAACAACTCCTCCAGCAAACCAAATTGCAAAGTCCAATATCGTCCACTCGTAACGAGTGCGCGACATAATTGCAACGCGATCTCCTATCTGCACGCCCGCGGCGATAAGACCTTTTGCAACCTCTCGAATCTGCTCTTCTGCCTCTTTGGCAGTGACGCTTTGCCAAGCCTCACCGAGTGGCCGCGACATAATGATTCGCTCAGGCTCAAACCATGCTCGCTCGGCGATTAAATTAGTTAGATTTCCGGCAGTAGGGGCGGGGACAAGGGCTGGATTAGTAATCTCATTCATGGCGCATACGCTAGTGCCTGAAATATTATTTAGGGAAGGGGGGTAATCTACCTCTATGAGCGATTTCAGCAGTTCGACAATTACGATAGATGCCCCATTGGATGCGGTAACACAAGCGCTTTTTGAACTAGAAAAGTACCCCGAATGGTCCAGTTCAATTAAATCAGTTGAAGCGATTGCCCGAGATGATCAGGGACGCATCACTAAGGTAAAGATGGTTATCGACGCCGGAATGATGAAGGACCGAGTGACCTTGGATTACGACTGGTCAGGTGCACCTGGAAAGTTGAGTTTTACCCTCGATGATGCCGATCTATTAACCGGTATGGATGGTGCCTACACAATCAAAGCTCTGGATGAGGATTCAACCTCGATTACTTATGAGTTAACGGTCTCACTCTCGATGCCAATTCCGGCAATGATGCGTCAGAAAGCTGAAAAAACAACGATTGACCAGGCATTGGCTCAACTTAAAGCATCACTTGAAGCCTAAGTAGTTTTTATGGTCCTCACAATTGGTATCGATGTTGGTGGCACCAAAATTCTGGGTGGGGTTGTCGACGAGTCTGGTTCAGTATTGGCCACAGCTAGAACCGATACACCTCGCCAAGGTGGGGAAGTACTCACACAAGCTATTGCCGATATCGCCAAAGAGCTATTAATCGATCATGAGGCCGCATCTATCGGTGTCTCTGCCGCCGGATTTGTTTCCTCCGATCGAAAAACAATGCTAGCAACACCCAACATCGCGGACTGGAATGGTGTCAATTTAGATTACGAGCTGACAACTTTAATTGGTCTTCCAGTCATCATTGAAAACGATGCAAATGCAGCGGCTTGGGGAGAGGCAAAGTTTGGCGCAGGGCGAAATCAAGCCCACATGATGATGTTGACCGTTGGAACTGGAATCGGTGGCGGAATTGTCGTAAACGGAGCTCTCTATCGTGGGGCTTTTGGAATTGCTGCTGAGTTTGGACATATCCGTGTCGTACCGGATGGTCATCTATGTGGATGTGGAGCTCGTGGATGTTTCGAGCAATATGCATCCGGTAAAGCACTCTTACGTCATGCACGCGAATCAATCAATGCAAGCCCTGATATTGCGCGGAATTTATTATCGCGCGGAGATGGAACCGTTGCAGGTTTAACGGGCTCTGCAATTACTGATGCGGCCCGTGATGGTGACCCGGTTGCACTGGCGGCATTTACAACAACTGGCCAATGGTTGGGCGCTGGAATCGCATCCTTGTCTGTGATTTTGGATCCCGCATGCGTTGTTATTGGCGGGGGAGTTATTGATGCGGGTGAGATTTTATTGGAGCCAACTCGTGAAGCCCTTGAACGGACAATGCCATTTGCGGGCAAGCATCCATATCCGCAGATTATTGCCGCGCAGTTGGGTAATAAGGCTGGTCTTGTCGGCGTTGCCGACTTAGCGCGGCTTTAATTTTCAAAAGGGTACGTAAGTTTGATCTGCCTTCTTATCTCATCCATAGAGTTCATTACTGAAATAGTTTCTTGATGTGGCATCAAAGGTGATTCAAGAAGACCGGCACGAACAACGCGGGCCATTTCAATGGCTTGTTCACGAAGCCCATGTCCGCTATAAGAATTGGGATATTCAGTAGTTGTGCCATCGAATAGTACTACCCGCATACTTGAAGGATTATAAAATGTGCGATCAATTTCAAGTCGTCCTAATAATCCACTTACAACAGCGCGGCATGGAGTTTGTGCGATCATGGTTGTATTAATAATCGCTTGCGCGCCATTGTCATAGTCAAATATTGCACTCGTTTGTCCATCTACGCCGCGATCAGTCATTACTGCACGTGCCGTGATGTGCGCGGGGTTTCCTAAAACTAAGTGAGCAAATGAGATTGGATAGATTCCAAGATCTAAAAGTGCTCCTCCACCTAAATTTGGATCAACTAAGCGATTAATTCCTCGATCGGCCAATCGTTGGCCATGGTCGGCTTCTACCGTTTGTATCTGACCAAGAACGTTGCTACTTAGAATTTCGCGCACCATTGCAATGTGAGGTAAATATCTCGTCCACATTGCTTCAAGGAGTGCTACACCATTAGTGCGTGAAGCATGGATCATTGTTTCTGCTTGTTTGGCCGACATAGCAAAAGGTTTTTCACATAAAACGGGTTTTCCTGCATCCATGGCCAGCAGTGAATGCTCCTCGTGCATTGGGTGTGGTGTTGCAACATAAATTGCATCAACGCTTTTATCAGCAACTAAATCGCCGTAAGTTCCATAAGCTGCTGCTTCGGTGATCGTGCTCGCAAATTTCTGCGCCTTATCAATTGATCGTGAACCAACGGCAACTACGCGATGTCCTTCGGCTCGTGATAGATCATCAACAAATGCTTGTGCAATTCCACCTGTGCCTAAGATTCCCCAACTAAAACTCTTCATAGCGCTACTCCATCATCTTCGTGATATCCACGTTTTAACCAGCGTTCGATTGCGCGCTTTGCTGAAAAAAAGAATGTGCGTGGTGATTGTGGTGGGGGATTTGGTGCGACGAATCGATCACTGCGATCGATTTGATCTAGTTCATCGAGATATGTAGAAGTACTGGATTCATCGAGGGAGAGACCGGAAACTATCGATTCGAACTCGCTTCGAATGAGCTCTTCTTCATCGAAACCATCATCTTTGGGGTTCTTGGGTGGATTGCTCACCCTCAGATAGTGTCATACGGCGCAATAGCGGCTAAATTAGGCGGGTGCTCAACAAACTCCCGTATGGCCTTTTGCGTGCTTTCCTCACGCCATTTTTGATGAGCGCCTTTCGCCCAAAGGTTAAGGGTCTGCGAAATGTTCCGGCTAAAGGCCCGGTTATCATCGCCTCAAATCACCTCTCCTTTAGCGATTCGATCTTTATGCCGCTGGTGGTTCCACGCAAAGTGACTTTTTTGGCAAAGAGCGAGTACTTCACATCTCCCGGTCCAAAGGGCTTAATGAAGAAGTTAACTTTTATCGCACTCGGGCAAGTTCCCGTTGATAGATCAGGTGGTCGTCGAAGTGAGGCCGCTCTTATTACTGGATTGAAGGTTTTAGCCGAAGGTGATTGTTTGGGTATTTACCCGGAGGGAACTAGGTCTCCGGATGGCCGACTCTATAAGGGCCGGACTGGGATCGCCCGCCTTGCAATTGAATCTGGCGCGCCGGTAATTCCCGTTGCAATGTCTAATACGGACAAGATTCAGCCAACCGGGAAAGTAATTCCAAATTTGCATCGAGTGGGCATGGTTTTCGGCGAGCCAATGTATTTCGACGGAGATTCAACTGATTTGCAGTACCTGCGCGTTGTGACCGATCAGATTATGAATAAAATTCAAGAGATGTCGGGTCAAGAGTACGTAGATATTTATGCACCGAAAAAAAGCAATCCCGATGAGATAAATGTTGCAGGCGAAGAGGATTAAAGATTGTCTAAAGCGTTACGTGAATCTAGATACATACATGTTGAGCACTCGGAGCCAGGATCTGGAAGCTCTGCCTCTAAAACGCTAATAAAGCCCTCGATAACGCTTAAGAAATGTGCAGTATCACGTTCGACTGCAACGTACTTTTGATCGACACCAAATCCATATGAACTTCGTCCATCACCAATTGCACTGACCGGCTTCCAAATTAACAGACCTTGTGATGCGACAATCTGACCTTTTCCTGCAGCTGGATTTTCCAGAGCATATGAATACGCCTCTAATTGAGGTGAGTAAAAAGCACCGCTATCTCTCTGGCTATCAGATACTTTGCAGTCAATAAGGCCGAGAGTGCCATCAGTATTTGTTGCTACTAAATCGTACTTGCCTAGGATGCGCCAGCGAGTTTCAATCTCATTAATACGCAACGGCTTACTTTTAACGAACTCGCCCCATTTAGTAATGGTTCCTGGGCGCAGAGTCGGATCAATTGTTGGCATATCGGCGTTGTGAAACTTTTCTTCCTGGAGTGAGGAGAGCGTACCCACTAGGGGCATCTGGAGAGGCGCGCTGACTTTGTACCAGTATTTAATCCAAAGACAACGCTTGCAGGTTGATAGTCCAAATGTTAAATCGGAAGGGGAGATATATTCACGGGCTGGTTTAATCGGTTTTTTCATACTCGTATTCTCTATCTAAGGGCTGACAATGGCTGAGATTAGAACGGCAACACCTAAAATAATCATGATTGAACCACCGACTGCACGGAGCTTTTCTAAGCGCTTGGCATCAGTTGCCAGCCATTGACGCGCAGTTCCGGCGAGCAATCCCCATGTACCGTCCGAAATAAAGGCCAGCGTTGAAAAAATCGCACCGAGCAAAATAAGCTGAGCGGTAACGCTGCCACGCTCCCTATCGATGAATTGCGGCAGTACCGCTGCATAAAAAACCATTGCTTTGGGATTTAGGGAGCCGACCCAGAAACCATCTCTGATGGAGTGGGCAATGGTTGGTGCATTAGCTCCTTGATTTTTCATATCGGCGGCATGCACTGCTCGTCGTCTAATGGCATCTACACCCAAATACATTAAATAGAGACCGCCAGCCCATTGGATCCCGGTGTAAGCGAGTTCAGATCTCTGCAATACAGGTCCAAGACCAATGGCAACAAAAACTGAGAGCACAAAAGAGCCAGTGACATTTCCGGCCACGGTGAATATCGCTACTTTTCGCCCCCAGGAAATTGCGCGTGCAATGACGAATAAGACACTTGGTCCAGGAGCGAGAATGATTACCATCGCGGCCACAATGTATTCAGTTAGCCGCGATGGAATCACCATATAAGTAGTTTAACTAGAGAAGCTGCTTAGTTCGTACCTCGTGATGAAGAGATTGAGTGCAGTACGCGATAACCCACAATTGCAACCAGAGTCGCATTGATAATGCCATTGAATGTGTAATCCCCTCGAGTCCAGGACATATCTGAGATGCCAATAATGAGTGCAGAAGCGGCAATTATCAGATTAGTTGAGTTAGCGAAATCAACTTTACCCTCAATCCAAATTCGTGCACCAAGTACGCCGATCATTCCAAATAGTGCAACTCCTACGCCGCCAAGTGCGCCAACAGGAGTAGCGCTTAACACAGCGCCAAATTTAGGAGAAAGAGATAGACCGATAGCACCAACACCTGCAATCCAATATGCCGCGGTTGAATAGACCCGAGTAGCGGCCATGACACCAATATTTTCGGCATATGTTGTAGTTCCCGATCCACCACCGACACCCGCAAGCGTCGTTGCAATTCCATCGGCCATCAATGCAGTTCCCATTTGATCATCTAAATTCTTGCCTGTCATAGCTGAGACTGCTTTAACGTGACCGACATTTTCGGCGATCAATACAAGGACTACAGGTAAGAATAAAACAATCGCCTTACCGTCAAATGTAGGTGAAGTAAATGTTGGAAGTGCAAACCATTTCGCTGCAGAAATCCCATCAGTATTTACATCTCCCATCGCATAGGCATAGCCGTAACCAATGACAAGACCTGCAAAAATACTGATGCGACTCAAGAAACCACGAGAGCCCGCAGCAATCAGTGCAATCGATGCAAGAGTAATAACACCAACGGTTGGTCCTGCAACAAAATTATTTTTAGCCGCTCCTGCCAGATTTAGACCAATAACCATGACGATTGTTCCGGTAACGATTGGTGGCAACATCCAGTTAATCCAACCGATTCCAGCTTGGCGGACGATGAGACCAACTGCCGCCAAAATAAGACCTGTAACTACAACGCCACCAAGGGCTGCAGACATTCCACCGCCGGATTTTGCTGCGGCGATTGGTGCAAGAAATGCAAAGGATGATCCAAGATAACTCGGGACTTTATTGCGAGTTAGTGCTAAAAAAAGAAGTGTTCCTACACCAGAGAAGAAAAGGGTGGTCGTTGGAGGAAAGCCTGTGATGATTGGAACGAGGAAAGTAGCACCGAACATCGCGGCTATGTGTTGGAGTCCCACGCCAAAAGTGCGGGGCCATGTAAGGCGTTCATCGGTGGAGACGACCTCACCCGATGAGATTGATTTACCATCCCCATGAAGTTTCCACGTAAACAGTGACATATATCCTCCAGCTCCTAAAGGCCCTTCGGCGTTGAAGGGCGCTAAAACTCAGGGTACGACGTGTGTAAGGCCTACTGCGGCGTACGCCACACGTGAGGTGGGCAGGAATCGAAGCGCCACGCACATCAGGAGTTGCAGCGGCCGAGGTATCGCAATATATTACCTCTAGATATATCGATTCGATATATAAAGCGTTAGTACATACAAAGGGGTTAAAGCAATGCGCTCACGCAGTGACTCCCTTGAGTTCGCACTCTTAGGCCTTCTCTCCCAGGGCCCCCTTCATGGCTATGAGCTACGAAAGCGTATGGGAACGATATTTGGCCCCTTCCGAGCGCTCTCTTTCTCGGTTCTCTACCCGCAGCTTCGCAGGATGATGGAGGCAGGCGTCATCGCCGAAAGCCATGTTGAAACAACGTCAAGGCGCTCGCGAATTGTTTATGCCATAACAGATAAAGGGGCTACGAGATTTTCTGATTTAACTGAAACCGTTAGCCCAGATACTTGGGAGGACGAGGGCTTCGAAATCCGCTTTGCTTTTTTCTCGCCAACATCGTCAAAGAACAGAGTAAGAATTCTTGAGGGGCGCCATCGTCGCCTTAAGGAAAAGGCAGAAATTCTGCGCGGTGAACTCGAGAAGTCACCGATTGGAATCGATAAATATCTAGAAGAGTGGCGACGTCACTCTCTGGAGTCAGCTGATCGAGAGATTGCTTGGCTGGAAGACATGATCAAAACCGAGAGGAAATAAAGTGAATATAACAACGGGTAAAGGCGACATCCGTGTTGCAATAGTCGGCGTAGGAAACTGCGCTAACTCTTTAGTTCAAGGAGTGACCTATTACAAAGACGCGGCTATTGATCAAGAGATTCCAGGGTTGATGCACGCAGTTGTTGGGGGATACCACATCTCTAGCATCAAGTTCGTAGCGGCCTTCGATGTCGATGCCAAAAAAGTCGGTCTCGATTTAGCCGATGCGATCTGGGCTAGTGAAAATAACACCATTAAATTTAGTAACGTCGCACCAACAAATGTTCCAGTTATGCGAGGAGTTACGTTGGACGGTCTCGGTAAATACTACAAAGAGACAATCACCGAATCAGATACGCCTGCAGTTGACATGGTTCAAGTACTAAAGGATGAAGCTGTCGATGTCTTAATCTGTTATTTACCAGTCGGTTCTGAATTAGCTGCAAAGTATTATGCACAATGTGCAATTGATGCCGGATGCGCATTTGTAAATGCTTTACCAGTCTTCATCGCCTCAGATCCTGAGTGGGAAAAGAAGTTTGCTGATGCAGGTCTGCCGATTGTTGGTGATGATATTAAGAGCCAAGTTGGTGCAACTATTACTCACCGCATCATGGCTAAGTTATTCCAAGATCGCGGAGTTCATTTAGATCGCACATATCAATTAAATGTTGGTGGAAATATGGATTTCAAGAACATGCTCGAGCGTGATCGACTTGAATCTAAGAAGATTTCAAAGACTAACTCGGTTACATCGCAACTTGACCATGACATGGGAGATAAGAATGTTCACATTGGACCTTCGGATTACATTCCATGGTTAGATGATCGCAAATGGGCCTACGTTCGCCTCGAAGGCCGTGCATTTGGCGATGTTCCGCTAAACCTTGAATACAAGTTGGAGGTTTGGGATTCACCTAACTCAGCAGGAGTAATTATCGATGCGCTTCGCTGTGCCAAAATTGGATTAGATCGCAAGATCGGCGGAGCCTTGCTCTCACCATCTAGCTACTTTATGAAGACCCCGCCGATTCAATATACCGATGAGGCCGCCCATAACAAGGTAGAGGATTTCATCGCCGGTACGATAGAGCGATAAAAATACTTATGGGCAACGAAAAGGCCCCTTGGCATAAAGCCAAGGGGCCTTTTCTAACCCCTCACGGAGAGTTGAGGGTTAAATCGTCGCATCCAAAGGAGTGCGACGAATATGCCATATCCCTAAGATTACAAAGAGGAACATGAACAACGCTCCGCCGAAAGTAACCTTCGCAGCAATTGCTGCGATATCTCCAAGAGTTCCAAATGCATAGGCGTTTAAGAGCATTCCACGAAGCGTCTCACCCTTAAATACAGTTTCTACAGTTGAGCTTGCCTTTGCTGCTGCAGCTTGTAATTCAAGATTTGTTGGATCTGCTGCTAACGCTCCAGCTGCTGCGCGAGATGCACTTGATGCAGCTGCGTAAGGTGGCATGCCTGACATATGGAAGGCAATGTAGTGATCGGCATACATTTGAGCTTGTTTGCCGGTACTCATAATTTTATCTGCATTCTCCTTAAAGAATGCAACCGTTGCCTCGTCAGCATTAGGATCGCCATTCTCTGCAGGCATAGTAATCTGCTGTGCTTCTAACTGCGCTGCCACTGTTCCACTTGCAAAAGTAGCGCCCCAGTTAAGTAACCCTGCAGCGACTAACAGAAATACTGCTAACCCTAAACCGACAAAAGTTACAATCTTGTCAAAAGTAATTCGTTTCATTTTTTTTTCTTTCTCTCCCTTTTAAACATCTCTCGTAGATGCACTGCTAATTTAGCCCCACTGAGAGTGATTGCACAGCAAAAAGTACGAGGGTCAGCCCTCGCAGAGAGATTGATTAGAATTTTAGAGGGGTAGCCCTCAACTAAATGTGATGCAAGCGACTATAAGCGGTCATTCCACATGACGATCGCACATTGACTTTCCATCGGGACCAACAACCATATGTGAGCATGGAACATTGAGTTGATCAAATGCTTTATCACCATAATGTGTTCGAAATGCCAGTGCTAATAAAACACGTAAATTTGTATCACTATCGGATTTAATACCAAAAACTTGTGCGCTACGGCTAACGGTATTTTCAATAACTTTTTCACTATGCGAAGTCTGTGTGGCAATTGCGGAGTTAGATTTTCCTTCGCAGACTAATTGCAGGACTAACTGCTCAAATGGTGAAAGCTCTCGGGTGGTAATCGTTATATCTCTAGCCATGAATTCGCACCTCTCCGTGGTGGTGCAATTCTGCCTCATGACTAAAGAGAAATCCACCTCTAAGATGCTCTAATGAGTGAAATCTTGGACACACAATCGGGGGCAGTGCGCTACCTATCCTTTAACCGCACAAAAAAGATGAACGCCCTAACACGGCAGATGTATGCCGATCTTGCTAAAGCGCTCAACGATGCTGCGGGCGATTTCAATGTCCGTGCCTTGATTATCACCAGCGAGGGCGATCATTTTACCGCCGGCAACGACATTGTTGATTTTATGGACAACCCGCCGACCGCCGATTCAAGTGAAGTCGCTACCTTTTTGGCCGCACTTCTTAATTTTCCAAAGCCTTTGATCGCCGCCGTTAAGGGAAATGCCGTGGGAGTTGGCACCACAATGTTGCTCCATTGCGATGTCGTCGTCGCAACACCTACTGCAAATTTTTCGATGCCATTTGTCTCCCTTGGTCTAGTACCTGAAGCAGGATCTACGTATCTTTTTCCCTCACTCGTCGGATATCAAAGAGCGGCGAAGATTTTTTTAACTGGTGAAGTCTTTGGATCAAAACAGGCGATGGAGATGGGTTTGATTGCAGAGATTGCCGATGATGTCCTAGAAGCGGCAACGAGGATTGCAGAGCAGATTGCCGAACAACCTCCGCAGGCAGTTATCAATACAAAGGCGCTATTGAAGGCTCGCAACCATGATTCAGTCGCCGCAGTGATGCGCGCTGAGTTCGAAATTTTTGCTCTCGCACTGCAATCTAATGAGGCCATGGAGGCTTTCATGAAGTTTATGGCAAAGAAGGGTTCATCATGACACTGGCAGGAAAGAAAATTTTTATCACTGGTGGTTCGCGCGGCATCGGGTTAGCCATCGCTCTCCGTGCCGCTGCCGATGGCGCATCAATAGCGATCGCGGCAAAGACAACCGAGGTTAATCCCAAACTTCCCGGAACAATTTTCACTGCGGCGGCCGAAATCGAAGCAGCTGGCGGTACGGCGCTTCCGATTCAATGCGATCTGCGGGATGAGCTTCAAATTGAAGCGGCCGTAAAATTAGCTGCCGATACCTTTGGCGGAATCGATATTGTGATAAACAATGCCAGTGCAATCAATCTGACTAAGACTGAAGCGACTCCAGCTAAACGCTTTGATTTGATGTTTGATGTTAATGTCCGCGGAACTTTTCTGACTTCTCAAGCGGCGATTCCGCATTTAAGGCAATCTGCTGTTGAGGGCCGCAACCCCCACATTCTCAACCTTTCCCCGCCGCTTTCCATGAAGCCCATTTGGTTTAAAAACCATGTCGCTTACACAATGGCAAAGTATGGAATGAGTATGTGTGTTCTGGGAATGGCGGCAGAGTTCAAGCGCGATGGCATCGCAGTTAACGCACTATGGCCACGAACGGTTATCGATACCGCGGCTCTACAAATGATTCCGGGTATTGATGCTAGCGCCGGGCGCACACCGGCTATCTTGGCTGATGCCGCATATATTATTTTTAACCGTCCATCGGCTGAATGCACAGGCAACTTCTTCGTAGATGATGAAATATTGGCATCAGAAGGAATCACCGATTTAGAAAAGTACTCAGTAACACCTGGAAATAAAGATTTTCTTCTAGATTTCTTCCTCGATTAAAAGGAGTAGTTTTCAATGCGAAATTTTGAATTAGAACTCAATGGTCCAAATGTAATCGCCGAGTCAGAACGATCCGGCCAAGCCAGAAGCCTTTTTTGGCCATGGGCAGGTGCCAATGTCTCACTCTTGGCCCTTTCATATGGTTCATTCTTTTTAGGTTTTGGTATTTCATTTAGGCAGGCAACATGTGCGGCGATTATCGGCACAGTGCTGTCATTTTTAGTTGTTGGTATCAGTTCATTAGCTGGAAAGCGATCGAATGCTCCGACAATGATTTTATCGCGAGCAGCCTTTGGCGTAAAAGGAAATGTCGTTCCAGGTACATTGTCATATTTAATTTTTGTTGGTTGGGAAACTGTTTTAGTCTCCCTTGCCACTTTAGCCACCGGGACCGTATTTATGCGGGTTGGAAATATTGACTACAATCTCGCCTTAATCATTGGCTTTGTCGTTGCCGTTTCGCTCACAGTCTTTGGGGGAGTGCTAGGTTTTTCTACAATCATGCGCCTTCAGAAGAGGTTGACGCTTATCACCGTTTTCATGACTATCGTGTACATCGCACTTACAGTGGACACCGTTAATTGGTCAGCGGTTACTGCAATAAAAGATGGCAGCACTCAAGCTTTCATTGGTGCACTCATATTTGGAATTACTGGTATCGGTTTAGGGTGGGTTAACGCGGCGGCCGATTATTCGCGTTATTTACCACGTTCGACTTCAAGCAGAGCGGTCGTTGGTTGGACCGTATTAGGTGCATCAATCGTTCCAATAATTCTTGTTATTTATGGTTCAGCCTTAGCAGGCAGTAGCAAAGATCTAAGCGATGCCATAGCAATGGACCCGATTGGCGCACTTACGACTTTGTTGCCTACATGGTTCTTAATTCCCTTTGCCTTGGTCGCCGTCCTTGGTCTAGTTGGGGGAGCGATTCTGGATCTCTATTCCTCAGGTCTAACACTTGTTTCAATTGGTCTACCTGTAAAGCGTCACATCGCAGCTTCCATTGATGCCGCACTCATGTTGGCTGGCACGATTTATATCGTTTGGTTTGCCGAAAACTTCTTTTTTCCATTTCAGGGATTTCTAATTACCTTAGGAGTTCCAGTCGCAACCTGGTCGGCAATTTTTGTTGCCGATGTTCTATTGCGTAAAAATCCTTACTCTGAAATTGATCTCTTCGATCCACGAGGTCGCTATGGTGCATGGAATAAAAACTCTTTAGCCTTGATCGCGGTTGGTTCAATAGTGGGTTGGGGTTTTGTTACCAATACTTTTGCCCCATGGCTGGCATGGCAGGGCTATCTTCTTGGCGTAATTGGCGGAAAAGACGGCCCGTGGGCTTATGCAAATCTTGGCGTTATCTTTTCCTTGCTTATTGGCTTCTTTGGCCATGCATTGCTATCTAGAAGAACTATAGCGCGGCAGGAGCTAATTAATTAAAAGTAGAAAATTAGTATGTATGGATAAACCATTGCAACGCTTACAGCAGTTATAACAATTCCATACTTTGCAAAGTTCCAAAATGAGATCTTGATTCCAGCTTTTGCTGCTAAGCCGATTGCTACAACATTTGCGCTTGCACCGACAATAGTTGCGTTACCACCAAAATCTGCACCAAATGCAAGTGACCACCATAAGACATGTTCTTGCCGTCCCACTAGTCCAGTACTTAGTTCGGCAATCACAGGTGACATTGATGTTACATAGGGAATATTGTCAATAATTCCTGACAAAACCGCTGATATTCCAAGTATAGAACCTGCTGCTAATTTGGTGTTGCCGCCGAAAATCTCCTGTAAATAATCAGCAAAAATTTCAAGGGCACCAACGTTTATTAATGCGCCTACCATAATAAATAAACCTGCAAAAAATACCAAGGTAGACCACTCCACGTCTTGCACATAATCTTTAGGTTCTATTCCACTTATCGTCACAAGGACTCCCGCACCCAGGAGTGCGATTATGGACGGTTCCAAGTGAAGAAAAGAGTGGCTAACAAAGGCAATCATTACGCCGATTAACACGGCTAGACTCTTTTTGAGAAGAACTCGATTCTTTAAAAATGAGGCTGGTTCTAACTGCATTACCGCATCACGTGACGCTTGAGAATTAATGAGCTCTTTACGGAACATATAGACGACCAATGGAATAATTACAGCTAAAACTACTATGACCATTGGAGCCATATGAACGAGGAAAGAGTTAAATGAGAGATTTGCCTTGCTGGCAATTATAATATTTGGCGGATCCCCAACTAAGGTTGCCGCTCCACCAATGTTTGACACGAAGACCTCAGCAAGAATGAAAGGGATTGGATTTACATTGAGGTGTTTGCAAACTATTAGCGTCATTGGTACTGCTAACAAAATTGTCGTTACATTATCTAAAATCGCTGATGCGATCGCTGTTAAGAGCATTAAGTAAATAATCGCTACCTTTGGGTTGCCTTTTGATTTTCTAATGGCATTGACTGCCAAAAACTCAAAGAGTCCAGTTTTGTGAATGATTCCAACGATTATCATCATGCCAAGGAGCAGAAAAATGACATTCCAATCAATACCTGTTTCATGGCTATAAAAAGCTTTTTCTGCATCGGTTGCTCCAATGAGAACCATCAAAGCGGCTCCAGCTAAGGCGACGGCAACTCGACTGATCTTTTCAGTTGCGATGAAAATGTAGGCAATAACAAATATTGCGATAGCTAAGCTCATTTGCATGTCGGCAGTGTAATCCAAACTTTGTTTTAGAGTGCTCCTAGTAAACAAGAAGCAGAGATTTAGTCTAAAATCTGCGTGGAAATTTGAAAATATATTCAGCCTTAAGTGATCCCTTGGATAAAAGTCACTAATTCAACTATGATTTCGGCCTATTTCCGGCCAGAATTTCGAGATACCACCCACACCACGAGCCCAATAACTGCAATAAAGAAAAAAGTCATTAAAAAAAATCCTCCACCATTCATCCAGCCAGATCCATTCCCATACCAATCCATCATATTTTTCTCCTTAGGTAGATTAGCTTTGATTTTTTTTAATGATACTCAGAAAGCAATTAACATGGAAGGCTATGTCAGGTCCTAGGGTTTTGATAGGAGCCAGAACTGTGTCAGGGGCCAGAACTGTGTCAGGGGCCAGAACTGTGTCAGGGGCCAGGGTTAGACCGGTCATGCTTGTATTTACGTCAGTAAATAGCTGATCTACGCATAAATTTCTTTCCGTAGACCTGTAAAATATGAAACTCTTGTGAAATCATGGGAAATGAAGTTAGGAAAAGTCAGTGGAGTACATTCGGAAATTGCATTCTTTAACAAACTTTCTTGCCGTATCGGCGTCAACGGACAATCAGATTTGCCGATTCATTACTTTAGATTCATGTGCCGACTTATTTCCTACCTCATGTCTGTTGGCGCAATTGCAAGATGATGGAGAGTTCAATATAACTGGTGTCTTTGGCTTTAAGAGTGATGTCGTTGCGATTTTCAAAAATCTATCGCTAGTGCATGAATCGATGATTTCTGAAGCGGTAAAGAGCAATCGAGTACACATAAATGGAACTCTAAAAGAGCTAGAAAGTCATCAGAGGATCGATAGCAGCGGAAAATTGGATATAACTGCAGCCCATATGGTGATTTTACCGATAAGTGATTTCGGTGTCTTACTTTTGTTTACGTCAAAAGAGCCTGACGTTGATTCTTCATTAGAACTCTTCCTTATGGCAATTTCTGCATTATTAGCTTTGGATAGACATAAATCCTCTGCCCAAATTATTGCAGCAACCGCCATTCACCAGGTAGTAGCCGGAAAATTGAATCTAACACATAGGCAGAACACCATTTTAGAAGGTATCAAACTCGGTCATACGAATGCAACCATCGCTATGGATATTGGGTATAGCGAATCATTAATTCGTCAAGAGACAATGGATATCTTCAAAAAACTTGGAGTGAGCGGACGTAAAGCTTTAATTTCGAAATTTACAGATGAAGAGATTCACGCTACAGGGTGATTGACTCCTCCGTCTTGCCACCTGCAGGAAGTTGTTCGGGCTCGGAGTAGTTTAATGAAAATTTTGTTTATGGCATCACTTGCTATGGTCGCCTTTGCCGCCAACTCAGTCATCGCTCGGTTGGCTTTGAGTGAGGACGAAATTGATCCTGGAAGTTTCACCTTAATTCGCCTCTTTGCCGGAGCGATAGTTCTAGCCATCATCTTTTCTCTCTCATCGCCAGGAAAACTCCGCGGAGTTAGAACTTGCGGATCCTGGACTTCAGCGGTTTTGCTGATGATTTACGCAGCAACATTTTCGTATGCATACATCAGTTTGGGTGCAGCGACTGGTGCACTCGTTCTCTTTGCAATCGTCCAGAGCGTTATGTTTGGCGCTGCAGTTCGATCGGGGGAGCGTCTTGGAATTGCAGGGGTGATAGGTCTTTTCCTAGCTTTAGCAGGGTTAGTCGCGCTCTTAGGACCTTCAGCTTCATCTCCTGATCCGTCAGGAGTTGTACTCATGTCCGTTGCAGGAGTTTCGTGGGCTTTTTACACACTTCGAGGTCGAGGAGTGGATCGCGCAGTCCTTGTTAGCGCAGGAAACTTTCTACGCTCTGTCCCAATGGCGCTAATATTCTGGCTATTCATTCTTCTTCTGTATCCAGAAACAATTCTCGTCGATTCACGCGGTCTTGTTTTAGCAATTGTTTCAGGTGGCATTACATCTGGAGTGGGATATGCGATCTGGTATACCGTTTTGCCGTCACTATCCCGTACACAATCCGGCATAGTTCAATTGGCACCGGCACCCTTAGCTTCTCTCGGAGGTCTTGCGCTTCTGGGCGAGCCAATTACGGGGAAATTTCTAATTGCCTCTCTTTTCATTTTAAGCGGCGTTCTTATTGGTGTGCTGAAACCTAAGATAAAAGCCAATGATTAGTGGCTTTGCCTCTGCGGCATAAGAGTATCTATAGGAATAATTCCTGCTAGAAATAATAAATGGCGAGTAGTAATGCGAGCCGAGTTTAAAGGCTCACTTTCACTACTCGCCATCTTTAAAAGCTAAACGCTCTATTTTTTAGATATCGAAGTAGAGTTCAAACTCAGCTGGATGCGGACGCAAGCGAACATAATCAACCTCTTGCTTGCGCTTGAAATCAATCCATGTATCGATCAGATCCTTAGTAAATACTCCGCCTTTGAGCAAGAACTCGTGGTCGCGCTCTAAGTTATTGAGTACTTCATCGAGTGAACCTGGTACCTGTGGAATTGCTGCGGCTTCTTCGCCAGTTAACTCATAAAGATCTTTATCAACTGGGGCAGGTGGTTCGATCTTATTAATGATTCCATCAAGTCCGGCCATTAGCATCGCAGCAAATGCTAGATATGGATTTGATGATGGATCTGGGCAACGGAATTCGATGCGCTTAGCCTTTGGATTTGATCCAGTAATTGGGATACGGATACAGGCAGAGCGGTTACGGGCCGAATAAACAAGGTTTACAGGAGCTTCATAACCTGGGACTAAGCGGCGATATGAGTTAACCGTTGGGTTAGTGAAGGCAAGAAGTGATGGGGCGTGCTTGAGCAGACCACCGATGTAGTGACGAGCCATCTCTGATAAGTCGCCGTAGCCATCTCCGAAGAATAATGGAACGCCATCCTTCCAGAGTGATTGGTGAACGTGCATACCTGAACCGTTATCTCCAAAGAGTGGTTTAGGCATAAACGTTGCAGTCTTTCCGCCTTGCCATGCTGTATTTCGAACGACATACTTAAACTTCATGATGTCGTCGCCAGCATGCAAAATATCGGTGAAACGATAGTTAATCTCCATCTGTCCAGCAGTTCCGACTTCATGGTGTGAGCGTTCAACAAGTAAACCAACCTTGCCTAGCTGCATAACCATTTCATCGCGAAGATCTGCAAATTGATCCGTTGGAGATACTGGGAAATATCCACCCTTAACGCGTGTGCGATATCCGCGATTAGGAGTTCCATCGGCATCCTCTTTAATTCCGGTATTCCATGCACCTTCATATGAATCAATCTCATGATAGGCGGTGTTGATATCGGTCTTAAAACGAACACGATCAAATACATAGAACTCTGCCTCTGGTGCGAAGAAGGCGGTATCGGCAATGCCTTGTGCGCGCATGAAGTCAACGGCTTTTGCAACTACACCGCGTGGATCACGACTATAAAGCGAGTTATCACTTGGATTATGAACAGAGAAGAGAATGATTAGCGTTTTCTCTTTGCGATACGGATCAAGGTAAGCCGACTCTGGAACTGGCAAGAGTTTCATATCTGATTCGTGGATTGACTGGAAACCGCGAATCGATGAACCATCAAACATCAAACCATCGGTGAAGACGGCTTGATCGAATGACTCAACTGGAACATTAAAATGATGTTGGATTCCAGGAAGATCAGTAAAGCGAACATCTACTAACTTAATGTCTTCCTTTTTAATATAAGCAAAAATCTCAGCTGAATTCTTAAACATGCTTCTCCCAATTCACATGTGATACGAAGATCGACGTATCAGTTGCAGATTTCTCGGCATTGAGCACCTCTGCGCTGTGGCAAGAATAAGTCTTTTGCGTCAAAAGGGCATAACCGCCCTGTTACAGCCATGTTACGAAATTGACCTCTAGGCTTAGGGGATGAACTCTAGAGACCGAGATGTGAGCCTTGGGCGACGACTTGTAGCGATTACCGTGGATTGGCTGGCTTGTTATGCGATTATCGCTGCCCTCTCGGGTGGAATCGGCCAAATGACGCCGGATCGATCACCAATCATATTGGCGCTTTTCTTCGGCGAGGTAACGATTCTGACGGCGCTCACCGGTGCCTCCCTAGGCCAAAAAATCTTTGGTCTGCGCGTCGTTCGCTTTTGCGATGGAGGAACAATTACTCCTTTGCAGGCTCTAATCCGCACATTTTTCTTGATTCTCGTCGTAACTGCAGTGACCTATGACGAGAATGGGCGTGGGATCCATGAACGTATCAGTAAAACAGTTTTGACTAGAAATTCTTAGCGATCAATCTAAGGAAGAACCAACAGAGAAAAAACGATTCAGGGAGTTCAAAACTTCGCTGCGACAATTGACGCGCAAGTAGGCAGAATTATCCCATGGTTCTTGCAGTGGTAACTGGTGGTTCTCGCGGACTTGGATTTGAAACAGCGAAGGCTCTTCGGGCTTTAGGGCAGCGCGTTGTATTAGTGGCACGAGATAGCCATCGGTTGGCACAAGCTGCAGCGACATTGCAATGCGATTATCGAGCCGTTGATTTAGCCGATGTCGATGCTTCTAAAGAATGCTTTGAAGAGATTCTCGATACCTTTGGCGTTCCGCAGATTCTGGTTTTGGCTCATGGAGTTATGAGTGCCAAGATGTCGAAGACATTAAAGACAGATATCGAGGAGTGGCGCCGAGTAATGGCGATTAATTTGGATTCAGTTTTTTGCGCAGTAAATACTCTGGCTGCCCCGATGGCCGATGCGCGCGATGGTCGAGTCATTATCTTTTCTGCCTGTTTAGGTCGCATGTCTGGTCCGGGAAATACTGGGGGATTAGCGCCGTATCGAATTAGTAAGGCTGGAGTGAATGCATTAGTTAGAAATTTGGCACATGAGACTGGCTTGGGGAGTCGAGGGCTTTTAGTTGATGCGCTCTGCCCTAATCACTCGCGCACAGATATGGGCGGTCCAGGGGCGCCTTTATCTGCAGAGCAAGGTGCACAGACGGCGATCTGGCTGGCAACTCGAAATTTTGATATTAATGGAGCAAGTGATCAGGAAAAATTAACAGGAGTCCTTTGGGAAGAAAAGCAGGTTGTTGCCTGGTAAATGAGGAGGATATCCTGGTTGGGTTTAGCGCATCTTTGGCGGGCGAGTTGGCATTGGTCCCTTTGGGATAGGCATAGATAAACCACCGACGGCCTTTAAGCGCGCACGTACTTCGCGCATCTGATGGGCAGTTAATTTCTTCGGCATTTTTTGTAACTTCTTTTGAAGCTTGCGAAGAGGAACTTGTCCCTGCTCGTCGCCAATGACAACGAGCGCAATGGGAACACCTGGTGCGAAACGCTCGGTCTTTTTTCGCTCTTCGATGAGCATCTGATTAACCCCTTGCGAGCCTTCGCCAGTTAAAACGATTCCTGCACGGCCAACACTTCGGTGGACCATATCTTGATTACGTGCAACGGCAACTGCTGGGGTAGTGGTCCATCCTTTGCGGATCGCCATTAACACGCTAGCTCCTGCACCCACCTGGCCTTCAATTGATGTGTAAGCGGCGGTGCCGGCTTGGCGAGTAAAGAACAAGAGAGCCATAAGAAAAGCTAGCGGCAAGAAAATAAATCCAAAGTAAATTGGATGTCCAAGAGCAAATCCGATTCCGATTCCGATAGACCATGTGACGAGAAAAATTGCAATGAGAGCATATGGAATCCATGGTTTTACAACTTTCGTGACGCTATACGCATCGCGGAAAGTTTGGAAACGTGGTGTTTTTATCTTCTTTTCTTTTGCTTTTCTCTTAAACATGTCGCCTAGTTTAGTGGGGCAGGGGCCGTTCCACCAAGGCGGGTAGGTGCCCAGCGCT
>CAYHOY010000021.1:0-24701 GCA_964358665.1 uncultured Candidatus Planktophila sp.
TTGCACATGTAGTTTTCTGCATTTCATTTGTCGTAGTTACAGTTAAGGCGCGAATTGCCAGCCTTGACCCTCGTCTTGAGCAAGCTGCAATGGATTTATATGCCAATGAAGTCGAGACTTTTCGCCGAGTAACTCTTCCACTGGTAGCACCTGGAATCGCCGCCGCCGCCTTACTTGCATTCTCACTCTCGTTCGATGATTTTATTATCACAAACTTTAACTCAGGAACAATGACGACTTTTCCAAAATTTGTTTATGTCTCGGCCGCGCGCGGTATACCTGCCCAGGCAAATGTCATCGGATCTTCGATGTTTTTCTTAGCTTTAGCGATTGTCATAGCGGGGCAGTTGGTGAGTCGCAAAAAAGCGCGCTAAGATGAGCTCCGTAGCCATATGTCATCCATCGATCCCTCAATTCTCAAACACCTTTCACATATGCAGCCAGCTTTGTACTGGCTAGATGAAGATCCACTAGAACCTCTGCCGCATCCATCATTGATCGGTGATGCCACAACTGAGTTGTGCATTGTAGGAGCCGGCTATACCGGTCTCTGGACCGCCCTTTTAGCAAAGGAGCAGAACCCTGAGCGCGAAGTTATTCTGCTCGAACAACGCGAAACCGGTGCCGGTGCATCTGGTCGAAATGGTGGTTTCTGTAGTTACTCACTCACGCATGGTTTTATGAATGGCTACAGCCGTTTTAAAGATGAGATGGCGATTATCGAACGCATGGGCCGTGAAAATTTAGATGGCATTGAAGCCACTATTAAGAAATATGGCATTGAGTGCGATTTTGAATTCAACGGCGAACTCCGTATCGCGATCGAGACGTGGCAAATGGAGTCGATGATAAAAGAGGCGGGCTTGCGAAACTCATTCGGCGATAATGTTGAACTTTTGAATCAAAACCAAATTCAAGCACGTGTTAGATCTCCACTATATAAAGGAGCGTTGTGGGACCCAGATGGCACCGCACTCGTTGATCCAGCACGTTTAGTATGGGGTTTAGAGCGAGTGTGCATAAAACTTGGAGTAAAGATTTTTGAAAATACCCATGTTGATTCGCTAGAGCGAACTAATAGCGCAATGATTGTTCATACACCATACGGAAGTGTGTACGCCCAGAAAGTTGCACTTGCAACTAATGTTTTTAAATCCCTTGTCAGGCGTGCCCATAAGTATGTAGTGCCTGTATATGATTTTCAATTAGTAACTGAGCCTTTGACTCGCGAACAGTTAGATTCAATTGGTTGGAAAGGTCGAGAAGGTTTATCTGATGCTGGTAATCAGTTCCACTATTATCGACTGACGAAAGATAATGAGATTTTGTGGGGCGGTTATGATGCAATTTATAATTTCCGAGGAAAAGTGCGTCAAGAGTATGAATCAGATGCACAGACTTACGCCCACCTGGCGGCGGCTTTTCTAGAGACTTTCCCGCAGCTCAAAGGGATTAAATTCACACATGGTTGGGGTGGTGCAATTGATACCTGCTCACGCTTTTCACCTTTTTGGGGCAAGGCCTATCGGGGCCGCGTTGCCTATGTAATGGGATATACGGGTCTTGGAGTAGCCTCGACACGTTTTGGCGCACAAGTAATGCTTGATCTTCTAGATGGCATCGATAACGAGCGAACCCGTCTTGCGATGGTCCGTAAAAAGCCACTTCCATTTCCACCCGAGCCATTTAGATTTATCTTTATTCGCCTGACTCAGTGGTCAATAAATAGAGCCGATGAAAAGGGCGGCAAGCGCAACCTATGGCTCAAACTTCTGGATTTTTTGGGCTTAGGTTTCGATTCCTAAAGTTTTCCGCCTATTCTTAAGCAATGACCAACCACGGCAATATGTATGGCCCTGACTTTACCTTTCTTGGAATCGAACGTTGTGATCTAGAAATTGAATCTACTTTCGCCGATGCCGATGTAGTAATTGTTGGTGCTCCAATTGATAGCGGAACATCACATCGTTCTGGTGCAAAGTTTGGACCACAGGCAATTCGTGGTGGAGATTATCTTCCGCACGATGGCGAGCGCCCACATCTTGCGCTTCGAATCGATTCTTTGAAGGCAATGAAGGTCGTTGATGCTGGAGATTTAATGATGCCAGGGCGAGATTTAGTTAAATCTTTGGAAACGTTGGCCGTTGCAACTGAGAAAATTTCGCGGGCGGGGGCAATTCCAGTAATTCTGGGTGGAGATCACTCAGTGACATCGGCAGATGTTGCCGGCATTGCACGTCATAGGGGTCTTGGAAAGATTTCAATGATCCACTTTGATGCCCATGCCGACACTGCTGACGATGAAAATGGCGCATTAGTTGGTCATGGAACTCCAATGCGCCAATTGATTGAAAGTGGAGCGGTGCGTGGTGATCGATTTTTACAACTTGGCCTTCGTGGATATTGGCCTGATGCAAAGGTCTTGGATTGGATGCGCGATCAAGGAATGCGCTCGTATGAGATGACCGAGATTCACCACCGTGGTTTAAATACGGTTTTAGATGAATCATTTGCCACTCTGATGGATGGTTGTGATGGCGTATTTTTGTCAGTTGATATTGATGTTGTTGATCCAGGAATGGCACCTGGTACAGGAACACCTGAACCTGGCGGAATGACGAGCCGCGAACTCCTTGAATCGGTTCGCCGAATCTGTCTTGAGTTACCAGTGGTGGGTATGGATGTCGTAGAAGTGGCACCGGCCTTTGATAACGCCGATATAACCGCGATCTTGGCTAACCGAGTTGTTTTAGAGGCGTTGAGTGCGATTGCCAAGCGTCGCTCAGGTGAGAAGTATTCACCAACACAAAACCTTCTGGATCGCTAAATGCGTGGAGTAGTAATTCTTGGTTCGACGGGTTCGATCGGCAGACAGGCTTTAGAGATTGTTACCGCTTATGCCGACTCTTTCCGAGTTATTGCTATCTCATCGACTGGCAGTAATCCAGCTCTTGTTATCGAGCAGGCGAAGGCATTTAACGTGAAGTTTGTTGGTGTAGTAAAAAATGCCGAGGAGATCCGCCGCGCACTTCCAGGTGTCAGAGTAATAGATGGACCACTTGCCTCAACCGAGATTGCAGCTATCGAATGCGATGTTCTCCTCAACGCAATTACCGGCTCTATCGGGCTTGGACCAACCCTAGCCGCACTCGATGCTGGAAATACTGTGGCCCTTGCCAACAAAGAATCACTCGTAGCCGCAGGTGAATTAGTGATGTCAAAGGCAAGAGCACATCAGATTATTCCAGTTGACTCAGAGCACTCGGCGATATGGCAGTGCTCACTTGCGGGTAAAAAAGAAGAGGTACGCAGATTAATTTTAACTGCTAGCGGTGGCCCATTCATAGATCGCAGCGAATTGCAGGCAGTTAGTGTGGCAGATGCACTCAAACACCCAACGTGGAATATGGGCGCCGTTGTAACTATTAACTCTGCGACGTTAGTGAATAAAGGTCTTGAAATTATTGAGGCGCATTATTTATTTGATGTGCCCTATAACTCGATTGATGTAGTTATTCATCGTCAATCAGTCGTGCACTCAATGGTTGAGTATGTCGATGGTTCAACAATTGCACAGGCAAGCCCGCCGAATATGAAGGGTGCAATTGCTTATGCCCTTAATTTTCCACGTCGGTTAGAGCAAGCCACAGGCGCAATCGATTGGAATATTAAACATAATTGGAGCTTTGAACCGATTGATTCCGTAAAATTTCCTGCCGTAGCACTTGCTAGAGTTTGCGGAGAGTTAGCTGGTGCAATGCCAGCGGTCTTTAATGCCGCTAATGAAGTTGCTGTGGAGGCTTTTATTTCGCAGAGGATTGGTTTTACTTCGATTCTTCCCCTTGTTCAAGAGGTAGTTGAGGGGTGTCAGAGCTACGCAACATCTACGTTGCGGGATTTAGCCGATGTCAGCGGCATAGAAGAGAATGCAAGAGCCAGAGCCCATGAACTTCTATTACGATTGGCCCCATAATGCAGATGCTCGGAATCCTCGCCTTTGTTATAGCCCTACTGCTCTCAGTGATGATTCACGAGTTTGGGCATTACTTAACCGCCAAACGTTATGGCATGAAAGTCTCCGAGTTTTTCGTTGGCTTTGGACGGCGCATCTGGTCACAGCAGCGTGGTGAAACTGAGTTTGGAATAAAGGCGATCCCTGCGGGTGGCTACTGCAAAATCGAAGGCATGACCCCCGGCGATGAGATGCCCATTGGTCAGGAGGATCGAGCATTTTATAAAGCCAGCTCTGGGAAGAAATTAATTGTTTTAGGTGCAGGCTCCTTTCTTCACTTTGTTATTGGTTACGTACTTCTCTTTACACTCTTTGCTGGTATCGGAACTACACAGGTTCTTCCAATTATTGGTGAGGTCTTGAAAGGAACTGCCGCACAATCTGCCGGAATCATGGTGGGCGATGAAGTAACTTCCATTAATGGAAAGCCTGTGACAAGCTGGTATAAAGATGTTAACGCTATTCGAGAATCACAAGGCAAAGAATTAACTCTTGGAATCAGTCGCGATGGCGAGAATTTAATTATCTCCGCCACACCAACGTTGGAAACTATTGATGGTGAAACGCGACTTTTACTAGGAATTATCAATGAGGTAGGACTCAAACGAACGGGAATGCTCACCTCCTTGAAAAATGCGGGGATAGTCACCAAGGATTTCTTAGTTGAGAGTATTAAATCCTTAGCAAAACTTCCATCTAAAGTCCCAGCGTTGTGGGGACAAACTGTCAGCGGACAAGAGCGCGATGCAAATGGTTTAGTAGGTGTAGTCGGAGTCGCTCGTGTTTCAGGTCAAGCGATAGGTAGCGATAATCTGAACGCAATGGAGCGTTTTGGAACCTTTATCTTAATTATTGCGAGCTTAAATATCTTTGTGGGCCTCTTTAATCTCCTACCAATTCTGCCTTTAGATGGCGGACATATGGCCGTTGCTATCGCCGATGAAGTTCGTGCATTATTTGCCCGCCTTCGACGTCGCCCTAGACCAGCTGCTATCGATGTCACTGTTCTGACACCGATTACGATGGTAGTTTTTGTAATTTTGGCGGCATTAACACTACTTCTCCTTGTAGCAGATATTGTTAATCCAGTCATTCTCAATCTTTAGCGGATAGCCGATTCTTACGGCAGAATAGCGCCATGGTTGATTTAGGAATTCCGAGCGCTCCACCACCAACTCTTTCGCCACGTCGAAAGACTAAGCAGATGATGGTCGGTAAGGTCGGTGTGGGTAGTGGATATCAAGTGAGTGTTCAATCTATGTGTACGACGCTAACATCTGATATAAATGCAACGCTGCAGCAAATAGCAGAGTTAACTGCCTCTGGCTGTGAGATTGTGAGAGTTGCGGTTCCAAGTCAAGATGATGCCGATGCTTTAGCTCAGATAGCTAAGAAATCTCAGATACCAGTGATTGCCGATATTCACTTTCAACCGAAATACATCTTTGCTGCCATCGATGCGGGTTGTGCGGCGGTGCGTGTTAACCCTGGAAATATTAAGCAGTTCGACGATAAAGTAAAAGAGGTTGCAAAGGCGGCCGGAGATGCGGGCATTCCGATCCGGATTGGAGTAAATGCCGGCTCACTCGACCCTCGCTTGCTAGCGAAATATGGCAAAGCGACCCCTGAAGCCTTAGCTGAATCGGCGTTGTGGGAGGCATCGTTATTTGAAGAGCATGGCTTTTCAGATATTAAGATTTCGGTTAAGCACCATGATCCCGTAACAATGGTTAAGGCCTACAGACTTCTGGCCGCACAATGTGATTATCCATTACATCTTGGAGTCACTGAAGCTGGACCGATTTTTCAAGGAACAATTAAATCGGCAACGGCATTTGGAATTTTATTGGCAGAAGGCATCGGCGACACTATTCGAGTTTCATTATCGGCCCCGCCAGTTGAGGAAGTTAAAGTTGGAATCTCGATTTTGGAGTCACTCAATCTTCGTCAACGCAAACTCGAAATAGTTTCCTGTCCATCATGTGGCAGGGCCCAAGTAGATGTCTATACATTGGCCGAAAAAGTGCAAGCAGGGTTAGAGGGAATGACTGTTCCTTTACGAGTTGCAGTAATGGGGTGTGTTGTTAATGGACCAGGTGAGGCACGCGAGGCAGATCTTGGTGTTGCATCTGGAAACGGTAAAGGTCAGATTTTTGTGAAGGGCGTGGTAATTAAGACCGTTCCTGAATCGATGATCGTTGAAACTTTAATTGAAGAAGCGATGCGCTTGGCCGAAGAAATGGAAGCAGCGGGCGTTGCATCAGGCATGCCAACTGTTGATATTAGATAGGCTCACCTCATGTTGAAAATGTCTACGCTATTTTTGCGTACTTTGCGCGATGATCCGGCAGATGCAGAAGTCGCAAGCCATCGCCTGCTTGTACGTGCTGGATATATTCGCAGAATCGCCGCGGGAATTTACTCCTGGCTGCCGCTAGGTGTCATCACACTTCGTAATATTGAAAATGTAGTTCGCCAAGAGATGGATAAAGCAGGTTTTCAAGAGGTTCATTTCCCGGCACTTTTGCCGCGGGAGGCCTATGAAGTTACTCATCGCTGGGAAGAGTACGGACCTTCACTTTTTCGCCTTCAAGATCGCAAAGGTGGAGATTACTTACTAGGGCCAACCCATGAAGAGATGTTTACGTTGATGGTTAAAGGTGAATACTCATCATATAAAGATTTACCGCTCTCTATTTATCAAATTCAAACTAAGTATCGCGATGAGGCCCGTCCGCGTAGCGGAATTATTCGGGGCCGTGAGTTTGTGATGAAGGATTCGTACTCATTTGATATTGATGACGCCGGTCTGGATATTTCTTATCAAAAGCACCGTGATGCATACATCAGATGTTTTGACCGTCTTGGATTGCGCTACAACATTGTTAAAGCCGTATCAGGTGCTATGGGCGGATCTAGATCTGAAGAGTTTTTAGCCCCATGTGCAACAGGAGAGGACACATATGTCTTATGCCCTAACTGTGGCTATGCCGCCAATGTCGAAGCGATGGTTACTAAAGTCGCTGAGGCGAATCCATCCGGTCTTCCAGCTCTAGAGGAGTTAGATACGCCAAATACTCCAACGATTGATTTATTGGTGGCCGTTATGAATGAAAAATTCGGTGGTGGATACACCGCGGCCGATACTCTGAAAAATATTATGGTAGTCGCAGATGGTCGCCCACTTGCTGTTTTGGTTCCCGGGGATCGCGAAGTTGATTTAAAGCGCATGCAAGAGAATTTGGCTGGAGTTCACGAGCTTCGCGTCTTTGAAGAGGCAGATTTTGCTAAATATCCGCAGCTTGTTAAAGGCTATATCGGTCCGCAAGATGTGAAGGAGTTTGGAATAGCTCTTTATGCAGATCCGCGTGTAGCACCTGGAACATCGTGGATTAGCGGCGCTAATAAGAAAGATCTTCATGCGCGATTTGTCGTTAACGGGCGTGACTTTACCCCTGATGCATATATTGAGGCGGCCGAAGTTCGTGCAGGGGATTCATGTCCAGATTGTTCCACAGAGATTGTCATCGATAGGGCGATAGAGATAGGTCATATTTTTCAATTAGGTCGAAAATATGCCGAAGCACTTAATCTGACGGTTCTAGATCAGAATGGTAAATCACAAGTAGTAACAATGGGCTCGTATGGAATCGGTGTATCGCGAGCGGTTGCGGCAATTGCTGAACAAACAAGTGATGAAATTGGTCTTAACTGGCCAGCTGAAATCGCGCCAGCAAAGGTGCATATTGTCGCCACCGGAAAAGACGGACTGCCATTTGATACCGCTCTTCAACTGGGGCGGGATTTAGAGGCCGTTGGTATTTCTGTCATGCTCGATGATCGCCGAGATGCAAGCCCAGGAGTTAAGTTTAAAGATGCTGAACTCATTGGCAACCCTATTATCGTGGTAGTTGGCAAGGCCCTTGCCGATGGAAACGTTGAAGTTCGAGTTCGCAAAAGCGCAGATAAGAGTGAAGTTGCTCTCTCACGGGCGGTATCGGCAATCGCAGCACTGCTTACCTAGGATTTTTTGATGGGTGATATCGCACTTACAACAGGGTTATTTCTTGTAACTGCAGCATTTTTCGCGGGTTTTGTTGACTCCATCGCAGGAGGTGGTGGATTAATCCAACTCCCCGCGCTCTTAATCGGTCTGCCTAAAACTGAAACAGTTACGGTTCTAGGTACTAATAAGTTGGCCTCGGTTTTTGGTACGGCAACTGCTGCAGGTTTATATCGCCGCCAAATAAAACCTGAGCCTAAAGTTTTGATTGCAATGGCGCTACCAGCATTTATTGGTTCGGCAGTTGGTGCATCACTTGCCTCTCGAATTCCGACTGCCAGTATGCGACCCATTGTTTTAACTCTGTTAATTATCGTTGCAATCTATACATGGATAAAACCAGATTTAGGAGAAATCGAACTTTTACGCCATCACTCAACTCGCAGAGTTCAGATCGCCGCCTTCTCTGGAATTGTCATTGGTTTCTACGATGGGATCTTTGGACCTGGCACTGGTTCATTCTTGATGCTTGTCTTAGTGGCATCTCTTGGTTATGCATTCATCACTGCATCGGCAATCGCTAAAGTGGTCAATGTTTCTACCAACCTTGGTGCACTTGTTATCTTTGGCATGAATGGTGCAATTATCTGGAAGATTGGACTAGCCCTTGGAGTTGCAAATGTAGCAGGAGCTATTATCGGTTCTCGTTTGGCTCTTCGAGGCGGTTCGACGTTGGTCCGTAAGGTCTTCCTTTTTGTGACTATTGCGTTAATAATTAAAGTGGGAATTGATACTTTTCAAAGTTTCTAGGTAGGATTATCGCCACAACTTAATAAGAAAGTAGTTACTCATGTCGCTTCAGGAATCTCTTACAGAATTACTCACACCCGCTGTAGAAAGCGCGGGATTCTTCCTTGAGCAAGTACTAATTTCAAACCCTGGCAATCATCAAATCCTCACGTGTGTCATCGATGGACCGAATCCGCTCAATCTTGATGAGGTAACGGTTGTCTCTCGATTAATCTCTGATATTTTAGATGAGACTGAACTCATTACTGGAGCCTTCACTCTCGAAGTAACATCCCCTGGTGTGGACCGCCCACTAACGCAGCGCCGTCACTGGGAAAAGAATGTATCCCGGCTTATATCAATGGTGATGCATGACGGTTCTTTGTTGACTGCACGCCTTACTGAACTTCGCGATGTTGATGCGGTCTTCATTGAAAATATCAAGGGTCGCATGAAAACCCACACGATTGTATTGGCCGATATAAAGAAGGCTCACGTTGAAGTTGAATTTAGTCGCAAGGATGATAATTAAATGCATGTCGAGATGAGTGCATTAGTTGCGCTGACCACGGAAAAAGAGATTCCACTAGAACAGTTAATTCAAGCTATTGAGATCGGTGTGCTCACTGCTTATAACCAGACCGAAGAAGCCAAGCGCCATGCGCGCGCCCACTTAGATCGCGAGAGCGGAGAGATCTCGATCTTAGTTCCGCAGTTCAATGAGCTCGGAGAAAGAATCGGCGAGAACCCAGATGTCCCGATTGGTTTTTCTCGTGTTGCAACGTCTACGGCCCGCCAAATTATCAAATTAAAGATGCGCGAAACAAATGACGCATCCATTGTTGGTGAGTTCACGGGAAATGTTGGCGATGTAATCTCAGGTGTAGTTCAGCAAGGCCGCGATCCAAAGATGATCAACGTAAATTTAGGTCGCACTGAAGGTCGCATTCCTCCCCAAGAACAAGTCCCGGGAGAGATTTATAACCATGGTGATCGCATTAAGTGTTTTGTGGTTGAGGTTAAACAGGGGCTGAAGGGTCCTGAAATTATGTTGTCTCGATCTCACCCGGCGCTAGTGAAGCAGTTATTTGCATTTGAGGTTCCAGAGATTAACGATCGCATCGTTGAAATTATGGCCGTTGCACGCGAGGCGGGGCATCGCACGAAGGTTGCCGTAAAATCTCACCGCGCCGGAGTAAGCCCTAAAGGCTCATTAATTGGACCCATGGGATCTCGTGCCCGTGCCGTGATGGATGAACTTCATGGCGAAAAAATAGATATCGTTGACTGGTCGGAGGACCCAGCGGTTTTTGTAGCTCACGCCCTTGCCCCAGCAAAGGTGGTCTCAGTTGAAATTACCGATTTGGCTGGACGAAGTGCCAAAGTAGTTGTCCCAGATTACCAATTATCCCTGGCTATTGGAAAAGATGGACAGAATGCACGCTTAGCGGCCCGCTTAACAGGCTGGCGAATCGATATTCATCCCGATAATCCCATTATGTAAAGATGGTGTTCATTGGATACGATAACCCCCTGCACTACCAGTGAAATGGATATGAAAGATATGAAACTCACATGAGCTCGCTAAAACTATGAGGTCGAACAACTAGGGCTTGCATGTGCAGAATATGCGGGCCAAGACAGGGGAAAATGTGTCAAAGGTCCGTGTACACGAGTTAGCAAAACAACTCGGTATGGAGAGCAAGGAAGTTCTTGCAAAGCTCCAAGATTTGGGAGAGTTCGTAAAATCGGCATCATCGACGGTAGAAGCACCAGTTGTGCGAAAACTTGTCGAAATGTTTCCCGATGCTAAACCTCTCGATGAAAAAAAGCCTGTAAAGAAAGCTGCCGCGAAGAAATCTGCAGCTAAGCCAAAGGATGAGGTAAGCGCTGAACAGGCAGCTGAGTTAGCCGCTGAACTCGGCGTCGATATAGCTGCGATAAAAGCTGAAGCAGTGCGTGCCGAACTTCATAAGGCCGAACTTCATGCAAAGGCTGAAGCAGTGCGTGCCGCCGAAGATTTACCGGCAGTTGATCTACCAAAGCCGGCGCCGCGTCCAGGTAATAATCCATTCTCATCTGGAGTCTCTGCAGTGCCGCGTCCGCCGCGTCCAGGCAACAATCCATTTTCAACTGGGGGCGCAGTTCCACGTCCACCCCAACGTCCAATGGGAGCAGCTCGTCCAGGAATGACTGGTGCGCGTCCAGGTTCAGTTCGCCCCGGTTTCGCCGCTCGTCCACCTGGTCAACGCCCACCGGCAGGTGCCGGTTTTCCACCTCGAACAGGTAGTGCACCAGCCTCTGGAACTCCCTATAAGAGCAATGGCCCTGCAGGTGCACCGACAACTGGCGCTCCAACTCGCCCAGGTGGCGGTCGTCCACCCCAACGAGGTGGCGCTGGTGGAGCATTTGGTAAAAATGCAAGCAAGAAATCAGGTCGCAAGACTAAGTCACGAAAGGCGTTGCGCGATGAGTTCGACAATATGCAAGCGCCACAACTCGGTGGCGCAGTTATTCCTCACGGCGATGGAAAAACTCCGATTCGTATGCGACGTGGATCTTCATTGGCCGACTTCGCCGACAAGATTGGTGCAGATCCAGCGGCGCTAGTTTCAGCGCTCTTTCACTTAGGTGAAATGGTTACTGCGACGCAATCCGTTGATGCGGATACATTTGAAATTCTCGGCGTACAACTTGGTTATGTAATCCAGATTGTTAGCCCAGAAGATGAAGATCGTGAGCTTCTACAAGGCTTTGATATTGACTTAGCTGACGAGCTCGCAGAACTTGATCCAGAGATGCTTGTTGCGCGCCCACCAGTTGTCACTGTCATGGGTCACGTTGACCATGGTAAAACCTCGCTTCTGGATGCAATTCGAAAGAGTGAAGTTATGAAATCCGAAGCCGGTGGAATCACTCAACACATCGGCGCATATCAAATTCACCATGATCATAACGGTACTAATCGCGCGATTACATTTATCGATACACCGGGTCACGAGGCTTTTACTGCGATGCGTGCTCGTGGTGCCAAGGTAACTGACATCGCAGTGCTCGTAGTTGCTGCAGATGATGGAATTATGCCGCAGACAATTGAAGCGTTAAACCATGCACAAGCCGCCGACGTTCCCATCGTTGTGGCCGTTAACAAGATGGATAAAGAAGGAGCTAACGCCGACAAGGTTCGTCAGCAATTAACGGAATACAACTTGATCGCCGAAGAGTATGGCGGAGAGACAATCTTCGTTAATGTCTCAGCAAAAACTGGTCTAGGAGTCGATGAATTAATTGAGTCAATTCTCTTGACAGCCGATGCAGCCATTGATCTTCGGGCAATTGCCGATGATAGTGCGCGTGGTGTTGCTATCGAAGCTCACTTAGATCGTGGCCGCGGCCCCGTTACGACAGTGCTGGTTCAGCGCGGAACTTTAAAGATTGGTGATGCAATCGTTGCCGGTGGTGCCTTTGGACGCGTGCGTGCAATGCTTGATGAGAACGGCGATAACGTTCTAACTGCCGGACCATCACGCCCAGTTCAAGTTCTTGGATTTACATCAGTACCAAGTGCAGGAGATACATTCTTAGTAGCCGATGAAGATCGCACTGCTCGACAAATCGCTGAAAAGCGCCAAGCGGCAGAGCGAAATGCTCAACTTGCAAAGGCGCGCAAGAAGGTATCTCTCGAGGACTTCATGGAGCAGTCCAAGGTCTCAACGCTCAACTTAATCCTCAAGGGTGACGTAAGCGGATCTGTTGAAGCTCTCGAAGAGGCACTCATGGCCCTGGATGTTGGCGACGAAGTCGATCTTCGCGTTATTCACCGCGGTGTGGGTGCGATTACGAAGAGCGATATTACGTTGGCATCGGCATCGACTGCAGTTGTGATCGGCTTTAATGTTAAGCCAGAACCACAGACTGCAATCTTTGCCGATCAAGAAGGCGTTGAAGTTCGCTTCTACTCAGTTATTTACCAAGCAATCGATGATGTCGAACTCTCACTCAAGGGTCTGCTCAAGCCGATCTACGAAGAGTTTGTTGTGGGTAACGCTGAAGTTCGAGAGATCTTCAAATCTTCTAAGGCCGGAAACATTGCTGGATCGATCGTTAAAGATGGAATCATCAGGCGTAATGCCAAGGCGCGTATTCTGCGCGGCGACAAGGTGCTTGTTGATGATCTGACTATCGATTCACTCAAGCGATTCAAAGATGATGCAACCGAAGTTAAAGAGGGCTTCGAGTGCGGAATTGGCCTTGGCAATATGAAGGAAATTGCCGTTGGAGACACAATTCAGGTATTTGAGATGCGCGAGAAAAAGAGGGTATAAAAAATGAACCCATCACACCGTACGTTAAAAGTTGCAGACCGCATCAAAGTGGTAGTGGCACAGTTGCTCGAGACAAAGATTAAAGATCCGCGTCTTGGCTTTGTCACTGTCACTGATGCACGAGTCACTGGTGATTTACAAATGGCATCGGTTTTTTATACTGTGCTGGGCGATGATGATGCCCGAGCATCAACTGCGGCAGCGTTAGAGAGTGCAAAGGGCGCGATTCGTTCGGCTCTTGGTCGCGAACTTGGTTTACGGATTACTCCATCGATTGAGTTCTTTGAAGATGGTCTGCCCGAGAGCGCTAAGGCCCTTGATTCCCTGCTTGCACGAGTTCATGAGCAAGATGCCGAAGTTGCTGCCCTGCGTAAAAATGCGACCTATGCCGGGGGAGAAGATCCATATAAAGCTCCACGCATAATCGAGTCGGAGTAATCATCGAGCACGGCTTTCTGGTTGTAGATAAAGAGCCAGGAATGACAAGTCACGACGTAGTTGCCGTGGCCCGCCGTGTACTGGGTACAAAAAAAGTTGGTCATGCCGGCACATTAGATCCAATGGCGACAGGAATTTTGGTACTTGGTTTTAATAATGGAACTCGTTTATTGCAATACATTACCGATGGCGATAAGACGTATCAAGCTACCGTTGTTCTAGGCGTTGCAACAGTAAGTGATGATGCCGATGGCGAGATTATTTCTCGCAGTGATGTCTCGCAGATTACTGATTTACAAATCGAAGCTGAGTTTGCCAAAATGCGCGGAACAATTATGCAGCGCCCCAGTTCGGTTTCAGCGATTAAAGTCGATGGCGAACGCGCATACGACCGCGTAAGGGCGGGTGAAATCGTCGAACTTGCATCGCGCAAAGTCACAATCTCTCAGTTAGATATTCTGGCTATCAGGCATTTAGTCACAACTATTGAGATCGATATTGAAGTTACATGCTCTACTGGAACATACATCCGTGCGATTGCTCGAGATTGCGGTAATGCCCTTAATGTTGGAGGGCATTTATCGTCGCTTCGCAGAAGCAGAGTCGCTGGATTTACACTTGAAGAAGCGGCTTCATTGGAGCAGTTAAAGCGTGGCGAGTTCACAACACTTGCCCTGGCCGATGTTGCACGAGCATTTTTTGTAGTTCGAGAATTGGCGTTAGATGAGCGGCAAGAGCTCTCATTTGGTCGCCCATTATCGGCTAATCCAACGGATGAAATTTATGCAGCTATGAGCGGTACCAATGATTTGATTGCACTGCTAGCCAATAAAGATGGTTTAGCTAAACCAATCGCTGTGTTCGCGGCAGCGAATTAAGTAGGTAATAATATTCCCATGAGCGTTGTCGTAATCGGAGTATTCGACGGAGTCCATAAGGGACATCAAGATGTGCTTAATCGCGCTAAGGCAATTGCAGGGGATGAAAAAATAATAGCTCTTACTTTTGATCCGCATCCAGTCAGTGTTTTTGCTCCAGAGCGGGCACCGACGTTGTTAACAATTCTCACCGATCGGATAGAACTTTTAAAGATTCACAATGCCGATCAAGTTGCGGTCATGAAGTTCACGCCAGAGTTTGCCACAATGGTTCCAGAGGATTTTGTTAATAAAATCCTTGTTCAGCAGTTACATGCAACTACCGTTGTTGTCGGAAAAAACTTTACGTACGGGCATAAAGCGGCAGGCACTGTTGAAACATTGAAGGCTCATTCGGAGTTTGAAACAATCGTTTTAGATTTAGCACCGGATGATGGAGAAGTTGTCTCTTCTACTCGCATCAGAAAACTCATCGTTGAAGGAAATGTTGAAAAAGCCCGCGAACTTCTAACTCGCCCACACCGCTTAGATGGAATCGTTGTTCACGGTGAAAAGCGCGGCCGAGAAATTGGATATCCGACGGCAAACCTGGGCGATCTTGAGCACCAAACAATTCCAGCCGATGGAGTGTATGCAGGCTGGTTAACTGTTGGGATAGATCGCTGGCCCGCAGCGATTTCAATCGGCACTAATCCAACTTTTGCAGGCATTCGTGGGCGTCAAGTTGAGGCCTATGCTCTGGATCAAGTGGGATTGGATCTTTATACAAAGGCGGCGACGATTGAGTTCGGTTGGCGCCTTCGAGATACGTTGACCTTTGATGGGCTTGAGCCCTTGCTCGTTCAAATGGCCAAAGACTGCACTAAAGCCCGCGAGTTAACCGAACTCTAAATTTTACTGTTGATTTATATAGCTTTCTGAATTTGCAGAAACACAGCGAAATCGATTGCTTTGTTTTTTGATTGAAGATTTTGTCCACACGAATTTCTCTCTCGCATATTTCTGTCAGGTAGTACATCTGTAATTGAGCAATGAAACGCGTAGACCTTTTGAGGATGATCTCTCGGGCAGCGATGGAGGCTGGATTACCGTGGGTATTGGTTCGCGAAGGTGGCAACCATTCCATATTTACTCTCCGTGACATTGCCGTTCAAATTCCTAGACATCGTGACATCGATGGGTTGACAGCGAAGGCGATTATGAAACACTTAGAGGGTGAGTTGGGAGTGAAATGGTGGATCAGATGATTAAGACTTTATACAAGGCACGTGTTCAGAAATCTGGTGATTATTGGGCAATATCTGTTCCTGAAATAAGCGGGCTTTTTAGCCAAGCTCTCTCTCGAAATACGGTAGAAGAAATGACACGCGAAGCAATTGCATTTTGGTTTGACATCAATCCGAAATGCTTTGATATCGAATACGAATTCATCGAAGAGAATTAGATTGAAAGGGATGCCTTTAATCCTGCGTTCACGTTCGACATAGCCTGTGGAGTGAGTGCGCCAATATCTCGCAGGATTTCATCCTCATACAGTTCAACAATGTCATCACAGACAGCTCGACCGAGAAATACTTCCTCGTTGCCCAGTTCGATAATGCTGGGAATTCTCGGTTTTGGCGAAGTTGTAAGTCTCACTGCGAGCACTTGTGGAAGTGTGGAATTGCGTTGATTGTTTGAAACGACAACAAAATACTTTTCACTTTTAATGTTAGATAATTTCGCCGCGTACACTCTGCCACGAAGTAGTGGCCAAGGAGAGTTCATTCCTCCGCTGACCATGTAGGACGGCGGCGACGCGCATCTTTTCGTAGTTGTTGGAGGTTATCTTTTGAAATTCCTTCAGCGATTTGTGAGTACCCCTCCATTTCTGCTGATGCCTTCACTGCAGACATTCCGGCTTCGAATACCGCGTGCAAAAGCGCTGACGTGCTTACCTCTTGGTCAATGATCTTCGTGCCGCTTTATTGTTCAAGCGCACGTTGATAGGCAGAGGATTCAAGAAGCATTGAAATGTCATTCTCATTTTCTTCCATCAGGGGCAACGAGGTACGGCGTTGCACGGGGGAGGTAATTCTTGTGGTCATGTCTCATGCAGTGCCTTTTTAAGTGTTGCATGACAACCTTCTAGCGCGTACGTGTTAGAAAACCCCGAGAACTGCCTTGCCTAAAATAGTTACGAACAGATTTGCCGGATGTTTTTGGCTAATATATTGGTATGAAAACTTCAGTAATCGTGGCTGGTGCACGGACTCCGATTGGCCGATTTAATGGTGCGCTGAAGAACTTAAGCGCAACCGACTTGGGTGGATTGGCAATAAAAGCTGCGATAGAGCGCGCAGGTATTGCACCAGATCAAGTTCAATATCTGATTATGGGACAGGTACTACAGGCAGGAGCGGGACAGGGTCCGGCACGCCAAGCGGCGATAAAAGCCGGCATACCTTTGGATGTTCCTTCAATAGTAATTAATAAGCTCTGCCTCTCTGGGTTAAATGCAATTGCGCTGGCCGATCAACTCATTCGTGCAAACGAGTATGACGTGATTGTTGCAGGTGGCATGGAATCAATGAGCAATGCACCGCATTTATTAATGAACTCTCGTGCAGGCTTCAAACTTGGTGATGCCATTTTGAATGATTCAATGATCTTTGATGGGCTTTTCTGTAGTATCGATCAAATGGGCGTGGGTGAGGCCACTGAGAAATATAATTCACGATATAAATTGACCCGCCAAATGCAAGATGAATTTGCTTATCAATCTCATCTTCGCGCCGCGAAGGCTCAATCCGAGGGCGTCTTTAATGATGAAATCGTTCCAGTAGAGATCATTGATCGAAAGGGAAATATCACGCTTTTCTCGGCCGATGAGGGAGTTCGTCCAGAGGTTTCGCTGGAAACACTTGCAGCACTCAAACCAGTTTTTTTGCATTCGGGAACTATCACTGCAGGGTCGTCTTCGCAGATTTCAGATGGCGCAGCAGCAGTTGTTGTAATGTCAAAGGAAAAGGCCCTCGAACTAGGAATCGATTGGCTCGCTGAAATTGGTGCGCAGGGGATGGTGGCTGGACCAGATGCCTCGCTTCACGAGCAGCCTTCGCATGCAATTAGGGAGGCGGCGAGAAAAGAAGGGATAGGGATAGAGCAATTTGATTTTATTGAAATTAATGAAGCATTTGCGGCAATTGGAATTGCCTCAGCGGATGAGTTAGGGCTTAAACCTTCACAAGTAAATATTCACGGAGGCGCCATTGCAGTTGGACATCCGCTTGGCATGTCAGGGGCCAGGCTGGCTTTACATATCGCGCTTGAACTTAAGAAAAAGGGGAGTGGGTATGGGGTTGCCGCCCTTTGTGGCGGTGGTGGCCAGGGAGATGCGTTAATTTTGAAGCGTTAGCCTCGATTTCACGTATCCACAGGCCCGCTGGTAGCCTATGCATCCAACGAGAAAGCGATTTTCCGTGAGGTACACCGGAAAACCCCGTGATCATCAGATAAATAGGAGCACAACCACATGGTACTAAAACCAGATGCAACAGCAGCAATCGTCGCACAGTACGGCTCGACTCCTACTGATACGGGAAGTCCTGAGACCCAGGTCGCTTTGCTATCCAAGCGCATTGAAGAGATCACCACACACTTAAAGACCAACCCACATGACCACCACAACCGTCGTGGCCTTTTGTTACTAGTTGGACGTCGTCGTCGAATTCTTCAGTATCTCGCAAAGACAGATATCAATCGCTACCGTGCGATTATCGAAAAACTCGGTATTCGCCGCTAAATAAGTAATACCTACCCACCGACAGGATCAATAGTCCTCGGTAGTGGTTTCCGCAAGAGCCCTATGTAGGCGTGCGTGAACTTCGATCGGAGATTCATTGTTAGTTCTCGGTGTGGTAGCCCGAAATCGAGATAGTTGTTTTCAGCTATCTCCACACAAAAAAGAGGAGGACCCATGGAGGGTCAAGAGGTTCAATCAGCCGTTGCAGTAATTGATAACGGAAAGTTCGGAAAACGAGAGATTCGTTTTGAAACAGGTCGCCTAGCGCGCCAAGCGGCAGGAGCTGCAGCAGTATTTCTAGATGATCAGACAATGATCTTCTCGGCAACGACTGCATCAAAGACACCAAAGGATCAATTTGATTTCTTTCCTTTAACAGTTGATGTTGAAGAGAAGATGTATGCAGTTGGTCGTATTCCAGGATCATTCTTCCGTCGTGAAGGCCGTCCATCTGAGGATGCGATTCTTACTTGCCGTTTAATTGATCGTCCTTTGCGTCCATCATTTGTAAAGGGACTTCGCAATGAGGTTCAGATCGTTGTGACAGTAATGGCACTTGACCCTGATCATATGTATGACGTTATTGCTATTAACGCCGCATCGATGTCAACACAACTTGCAGGTCTGCCTTTCTCCGGTCCAATCGGCGGCGTTCGCGTTGCTTTGATTGATGGCCAGTGGGTTGCATTCCCTAACCACTCACAGGTTGCTAACGCAGTCTTTGACATGGTTGTTGCAGGACGCGTTGCTGGCGATGACGTTGCGATCATGATGGTTGAGGCAGAAGCTACAACTAAGACGATCGAGCTCATTGCAGGTGGAGCGCCAACGCCTAATGAAGAAGTTGTTGCACAGGGATTAGATGCTGCAAAGCCATTCATCAAGATTCTCTGTGATGCACAGGCCAAGCTTGCAAAGGTGGCTGCAAAGCCAACTGCTGAGTTCCCTGTATTTCTTGATTATCAAGATGACATCTTTGCCGCAGTTGAAACTGCAGCTGGATCAAATCTTGCTAAGGCTCTTACTATTTCAGGTAAGCAAGAGCGGGAAACAAAGATCGATGAGATCAGCGCATCTACGAAGGAGAGCGTTGGAGCAGCCTTTGTTGGGCGCGAAAAGGAAGTCCCTGCGGCTTTTCGCTCATTGACTAAGAAGCTTGTTCGCCAACGTGTACTTCGCGACAAGATTCGTATCGACGGTCGCGGGCTTCGTGATATTCGCGCACTCTCTGCCGAGGTCGAAGTTATTCCTCGTGTTCACGGTTCAGCAATATTTGAGCGCGGTGAGACACAGATTCTTGGAATCACAACCCTTAACATGCTCAAGATGGAGCAGCAGTTAGATACGTTGAATCCAGAAAATCACAAGCGTTACATGCACAACTACAACTTCCCACCATATTCAACTGGTGAGACCGGTCGAGTTGGTACACCAAAGCGTCGCGAAATCGGACATGGTGCTCTCGCTGAACGCGCATTGATTCCAGTTCTTCCAACACGTGAAGAGTTCCCATATGCAATCCGTCAGGTCTCTGAAGCTCTTGGTTCAAATGGTTCAACCTCGATGGGCTCTGTTTGCGCATCAACGCTTGCCTTGTATAACGCAGGAGTTCCATTGCGCGCACCAGTTGCGGGTATTGCAATGGGCCTTATCTCTGACACCGTCGATGGAAAAGTTGAGTACGTTGCGCTAACCGACATTCTCGGCGCAGAGGATGCATTCGGCGACATGGACTTCAAGGTTGCCGGAACAAAAGACTTTGTGACCGCTTTGCAGCTAGATACTAAGCTCGATGGAATTCCTGCATCAGTTCTTGCTGGCGCACTTCTTCAAGCTAAAGAGGCGCGTCTTGCAATCCTTGATGTAATGAATGAAGCAATCGATGGCCCAGATGAGATGAGCCCGTTTGCTCCACGTATTATCTCAGTCAAGATTCCAGTTGATCAGATCGGTGCAGTAATCGGGCCTAAGGGCAAGATTATTAATCAGATCCAAGATGAGACTGGCGCAGATATATCTATTGAAGATGATGGAACGATTTACATCGGTGCAGTTGATGGCCCATCGGCCGAAGCTGCACGTGCACAGATCAATGCCATCGCTAACCCACAGATGCCAGAAGTTGGTGAGCGTTACCTGGGTACGGTCGTAAAGATGGCCGCCTTTGGTGCCTTTATCTCATTGATGCCAGGAAAAGATGGCCTTCTCCATGTATCCCAGATTCGCAAGATGCATGGTGGAAAGCGGATTGAAAACTTGGAAGAGGTCATGAAGGTTGGCGACAAGATTCAAGTTGAAATTGGCGAGATTGATCCAAAGGGCAAGTTGTCTTTGATACCTGTTCTTGAAGATGGAACTCCGAGCGCTGCGCAATAAATGAGTGTACGTCGTACAGTTTTACCTAGCGGTCTGCGTATCGTTACTGAAGAAGTTACTTCGGTACGCAGTGCTGCGATCGGTATCTGGGTAAATGTTGGTTCAAGGGATGAAACCCCGGCAGTTGCTGGGGCTTCACACTTTCTCGAACACTTATTGTTTAAAGGTACAACCCGTCGAACGGCGTTAGAGATTTCATCATCTATCGAATCCGTTGGTGGAGAGATGAACGCTTTTACGTCTAAGGAGTACACCTGCTTTTACGCTCGGGTTATCGATACAGATTTACCGATGGCTATTGATGTAATCTCAGATTTAATTACATCATCGGTTGTTACTGCTCTCGATGTTGATGCCGAACGCAAAGTTGTTTTAGAAGAGATTGCAATGCGCGATGATGATCCAAGTGATTTAGTTCATGATTTATATGCCGAAACATATTACGGTGATACTCAATTAGGTCGACCTATCCTTGGCACAGTCGAGTCAATTAATACAATGTCGCGCAAAAACGTTTTTAATTACTACAAGAAACGCTACCTGCCTCAAGATTTAGTTGTGGCAGTTGCCGGTAACATCAAACATAAAAAAGTCGTTGAAATGGTTGAAGCTGCGCTTTCAGTAGATGGCTTTTTAGATGTAACCGGTGCACCGGTAATTCGCTCCAATTCAGCGGTTAAGAAGAGTCCGCAAAAATCAGTTGGTCTCATCTCTCGCACAACCGAGCAAGCGCACATGTTTTATGGCATGGAGGGCGTAGCCCGTCACGATGATCGACGTTTTGCGATGGGAATCTTGGCTTCGGCTCTCGGCGGCGGAATGTCATCACGTTTATTTCAAGAGATCCGTGAAAAGCGCGGTCTTGCTTACTCGGTGTATGCCTACGCCCAACAATTTGCAGGTAGCGGTCAAATAGGTTTTTATGCCGGATGCAAACCAGCCAAAGCGATTGAAGTTTTGGAGATAATCCGTGAAGTCCTTGCCGATGTGGCCGACAATGGAATGAGCCATGAAGAGATTGAACGTGCGAAGGGTGCGGTACGGGGTTCGCTCGTTTTGAGCCAAGAGGATTCAGGCTCTCGCATGAGCCGCATCGGTAAAAATGAGATCGTTTATGGCCATGTCATGGGCTTTGATGGAATTTTGAAGGCTGTCTCAAAAGTTAATGAGAGTGACATTCGCGAAATTGCATCTGCCTTTCTCACTAAAACGCCTACGCTTGCTCTCGTCGGACCATTTAAAAGTAGCGCTAAATTTGAGAAGGTGTTGAAATGATTAACGTTAGTGTTTTAGGCGCAAAAGGGCGCATGGGTGCGCAAGTTGTTAATGCCGTTGAAGTCGAAGCGGGAATGTCTCTCATTGCAGCCCTTGATATTGGTGACTCATTAGAGCAGTTGATTGGCTCTGGAACTCAAGTCGTTGTGGACTTTACGACTCCTGATGCAGTTATGGGCAACTTAGAGTTCTTAATTAATAATGGATTTAACGTTGTAGTTGGTACCACTGGTTTTGATGACATCAAGCTTGCGGTAGTTAACAGTTGGCTTAAAGAGAATCCATCTGTTGGAGTATTAATTGCACCTAACTTCGCAATCGGCGCGGTACTTATGATGGAGTTTGCAACTAAAGCGGCACGTTACTTTGAGTCGGCAGAAATAATAGAACTTCACCACCCAGATAAAGTAGATGCACCCAGTGGGACAGCAACTCGTACTGCACATTTAATGAGCCAAGCGCGAATCGATGCTGGGTTAGCTGCGATGCCGGATGCGACAAGATCAGCGCTAGATGGTGCACGAGGATCAAAGGTGGGCGATGTTCCGATTCACTCAGTTCGCGCACGCGGATTAGTTGCACATCAAGAGGTAATTTTTGGTGGCATAGGTGAAACATTAACTATTCGCCATGATTCAATCGATCGCGCAGGTTTTATGCCAGGAGTATTGCTAGGAATTCGTAGTGTTATTACACGTCCGGGGCTAACTCATGGCCTGGACAAATTAATGTAGAGGAATCTATTTTCATGACGCAAAGTCAGATCATCATGTACAGCGCCGATTGGTGTGGAGATTGCCGCCGCTCAAAGCGGTTGATGGACGAACTCAATGTCGCCTACACAATCATTGATATCGAAAATGATCGCGCAGCTACCGAAAAAGTTCAGGAAATTAACGGTGGCGAACAAGTGATTCCAGTCATTGTATTTGCCGATGGCTCTCACCTAACCGAGCCATCGGATATCGCTTTAAAGGCAAAACTTGGAGCGATGGGCATCATCTAAAACCAGTTATAGATTGCTGCCGATGTAATAGCCGAAGATAAGACAACGATTGGAAATGGCGCTTTCAGAAGTAAGGCAATGACCGCGACGCTCACGCCCGCGAGTCGGTGGTCGATCATGATCTTATTTTTTTCAGTAAAAGTTTGTACTCCGACAAGCGCACTCAGTAAAGCGATTGGAATCAGGGCGTTGATTCGCGCAATTGTTGGATGTTCCAACCAATGCGCAGGGATTGAGTGCCCAGATAGTTTCAGAGCAAAGGCAATCACACTTGTCCCAATAGTTGCTATCCAGAAAATACTCATGGGCGCAGTCCAACGGCAATAGCGATAAAAGCCGAAGCGATAATTGGTAGACCGGCAGGTAAAACGGGTGTCATCGCTAAAGCAAAAATAACTGATCCAATTGCAAGTGCTCGGTCTCTATTATTTTCTAAGCGCGGCCAGACTAAACCTAAGAAAGCCGCTGGCACGGCCGAGTCCAGACCCCACGCTCGAGTATCACCCATAGCTTGGGCGCTGAGAGCACCGACTAGAGTAAAGAGATTCCAAAAAAAGAAGACACCAAAACCAGTTAACCAAAATCCATCTCGCATGGCATCAGGGCCGCGCTTTTCAGCCCCAAGTGCAACGGCAGTTGATTCATCAATTGTTATGTGGGCCGCAATCATGCGTTTGAAGCCCTTAACTTTTAGTCTGGGCGCCATAATCACCCCATACAAGCCGTTACGTACTCCAAGCAATGATGCTGAAGCGATTGCGCTGAGCGCACTGCCACCCGCGCCAATAACTCCAATTACCGCAAACTGAGATGCACCAGAAAATGTTAAGAGCGATAGAAGACAACTCTGCAGAACTGAAAAACCATTAGCAACCGAGGCCGCCCCAAAAGCGATGCCGTAGGCACCAACTGTCAGGGAGACGCTCAAAGAATCGCGGACTGTGATGGCTTCAACTCTGGACACGCGGACAGTCTGCCGTAGAAATCCAAAGCCACCAAGGCGGGCATAGATAGGCTCACACAATGGTCGAAGAGATTATTTACCGCGATGATGTCACCGTAGAACTCGTAAAATCTAGCGCTAGCGATGCAGATGTTATCTGGGCTGCACGTGTGTCAACGGCCGGCGAACAGTCGATGGAAGAGATCGGTGAGGATCCATCTAGGTCGGCTGGATTGATCAATTATTTAGCTCGCGAACGTCACGGATCACCTTTCGAACATACATCGATGACCTTTTTTGTCTCTGCTCCAATTTTTGTCTTTCGTGAATTCATGCGCCATCGCATCGCTTCCTATAATGAAGAAAGCGGTCGCTACCGTGAATTAAAACCTGTTTTTTATATCCCATCTAAATCTCGTAAACTTTTACAAGTTGGAAAAACTGGCGCATATACATTTGAAGATGGCACGCAAGAACAGTTTGAACTATCAATTAGTGCTATGAAGGCCGCGTATAACGTCGCTTACGAAAGTTATCAGAAGATGCTCGATGCGGGGATTGCACGCGAAGTTGCACGAGTAGTTCTACCCGTTGCAACGTACTCTTCTATGTATGTGACTATGAATGCACGCGCATTGATGAATTTTTTATCACTGCGCACTTCCCGCGAAGGTTCGCACTTTCCAAGCTACCCACAGCGTGAAATTGAGATGGTAGCTGAGAAAATGGAGGCTGAGTTCGCACGTTTAATGCCATTAACCCACGGCGCTTTCGAAAAATCTGGACGTATTGCGCCTTAAAACAGGTAGAGTTAGCCGTATGAGTACGCCTGCACCTTTTGGTCGAATGTTGACCGCGATGGTCACTCCCTT
>CAYHOY010000022.1:0-24186 GCA_964358665.1 uncultured Candidatus Planktophila sp.
CCGAACCATCGGCCGGTAGCAAGTCGCTAAACCACTTCTTATCTGCCATTCCATGGGCACCGCCAGTGACGACTCGGAAATGATTGGTATCAAGACGCATAATCGTTAAATCTGATTTGAAGCCACCATTAGGTCCAAGGACTGGTGTGTAAACAACTCGGCCAATGGCGACATCCATCTGTCGTAGCGCCGCCTTCTGCACCACCTCTAGCGCACTTGGCCCAGTTACATCAAAAATGGTAAACGCTGAAAGGTCAACAATTCCTGCACTTTCGCGCATTTGTAAGTGCTCGGCATTAATAATTGGCGACCACCATCGCGACTCCCACTCGGAGGTACGTGGCATAGTTTTTTCACCAAATTTTTCAAGGAGATTCTTATTAGATTCATACCAGAATGGACGCTCCCAGCCCGCAGTTTCATAAAAAACTGCGCCGAGCTCTTTCTCTGCCGCATAAAACGGTGAGAGGCGAACAATTCGATTTGATGCATACTGCTCGAGTGGATGAACTATTCCATACGTTTTATTGAAGCTCTCATCAACCCGCGCTTTAATATGGAACTCGGCTTTTTGGTGATCATGAAAACGTGCGATATTTGAAGAGTGTAGATCGATCTCAGAATCACCAAGAATCATCCACTCGGCCACTGATTTTGAAGTTCCAGGTCCTTCTTTAATCCATACTGCCGCAACAGACCAAAGGCCCTTAACTTCCGGAGTTTCCCCCAGAATTGGCATTCCATCTGGTGTGTAAGAAAGGATTCCGTTGATTGCATACTTTTCGCGCACATTCTCATCGCCGACGATTGATGGCATTAACTCATAGGCGTGTTCATCTTGAATATCAAAGTCGGATTGAGTAAATGCGAACTCAGTTGGTGAAAGTGCTGCCGTTGCATTTGATGGCAGATCCTCTGGAGTGTAAAGAATTGGTTGGTGAGCATAAGATCCAATCTCAAGACCTGTTCCATGTTGGCGCTCGTACATAAAGACATCCATGTCTCGCACGATTGGCCACTCGATATCGCCTTTAGCATCCTTAAAAAATGGAACTGGTCCAATGTCTTTCATTTGGTGCACGGCTGGCGTTAAGGGGATGTGTGCACCCGCCATCGCTGCAAGTTTGGGCGACCAACAACCAGTTGCAATAACAACATACTCAGCCGCGATTGTGCCTTGATCTGTAATAACTCCCGTGACGCGCCCATTCTCAACGGTAATATCTAGAACTTCAATATTGGCAAAAGATTGTGCAGCACCGCTTTCGATTGCATGTTCGCGCATCAAAGTTCCGGTGCGGAGTGAATCAACTACACCGACGGTTGGCTGATAGTAGCCGCCCAAAATAACGTTCTCATCTATGTATGGCACAAGGGTTTTGACTTGTTCAGGCGTGAGGATTTGACCACCATCAATTCCCCACGATTTTGCTGACGTTATACGACGTGCAAGCTCTTGCATTCGCTCTGGAGTGCGAGCTACCTCAATGCCGCCGGTTTCAGTAAAAGTTCCCCACTCTTTATACTGACGCATACTCTCGGCAGTTATCGCCGTCATCTCTTTTGAGTGATCGACCGGAAAAATGAAGTTAGAGGCGTGTCCTGTTGAGCCACCAGGGTTTGGCAATGGACCCTTATCGATCTGAACAATGTTTTTCCACCCTAGTTTTGCTAAGTGATAGACCATTCCGTTGCCGACAATACCTGCGCCAATTACGACGCACTTTGCTTTTTCAGGTAACTTGCTCATATCGCTGATCCTCGTTCTTTTTAGTGGTGGGTTATAAAGATTTACGGATTGATGCTTCAAAACCTTCGACGTGGCTGCGCATCGCCTTACCTGCAGCAATCGAATCACTCTTTGAGATGGCCTCAAGCAAAGCACTGTGCTCAATAATCGCCTCAGCAAGACCTGTGACTCGATCAAGGGCCAAGAACCAGATTCGCAGGGCATGTGCGTAGTAGTTATCTAATGCAGCCGCTAAAAATTCGTTGTGTGTGCATTGATAGATGTGATGATGAATGCGCTGATCTAGTTCGATTAGTGTTGCCATATTTACATCGCCTTTAATGGCTTTTATTTCGGCGATGAGAGCGGTAGTAACTTCATGATCGGTTAACGTTGAACGCTCTGCAGCGAGTTCAGCGGCTTTAATTTCAAGGACTGCACGGATTTCAGAGAGCGCTGAGAGATTTTGCACATCAACTGTGGAGACAAACATTCCACGGCGAGGATAGACCTCCACCAACTTTTCATTGGCTAAAGATCGAAGGGCTTCACGAATCGGCGTACGACCAAAGCCGAGTTTTGCCATTAACTCACTCTCACTAAGAAGTGATCCTGGAAGCAATTCCAGCGTAATGATCATTGAGCGAATTCGGCTGTAAGCCTCCTCCGAAAGTGAGCTGCTCTCTCTAGAGTGGATATGTATAGCCTGGCTCATAGAGTTGATGATATATCAGTCATATGCAGATTGATACACCAGCGAGCTATCCGAAATAGTACTTCTGAAAGAGCCAGACTGAAGCGCCAAAACCTACGCTAAGAATCAAGGCGCGATAGACGAGGACAGGCATGCGGGCGGCCCAATGACCACCAAATGTGCCCCCAATGCTTGAGCCTAATACGAGGGCAAGAACGAACGGCCATTCGGCCCGGCCGCTAAAGATATAGATGACGTTAGAGATCAGTGAGGTCCACCCGACGATGAGGTTCTTCGCTGTATTCAAGCTCTTGGGATCTCGCCGAATATCTCGAGCAAGGACGGCAATAACGATGACACCTTGGCCAGGTCCAAAATATCCGCAGTACAGCCCACTTCCAAACAGTCCGATTTTTTCAACTTGCCCATGCCGAGCTCCTCGGTCGGGTTTAGCTTTAATCAAAAATGACAGGCTCGCAAAAAGGAGTAGAAAAGGCACCATCTTTTCAAAAACCCCTGGTGGAACGGTCAATAAGGCCACTGCTCCGATAGTTGAGCCGATAATTGAAATTAGTATCACCGTCTTATATTGCTGAAAATAGGCGCGCATCTGATGTCGCACGGCAATGAGTGCAAAGAAGTTTGCAGGAGTAACACCAAGGGCGTTAGTAATTGCCGCGCTCACAGGTGACATTCCGGTTGCAAGTAAAACAGGATATGAAATGACTGATGCTCCGCCTGCCATTCCATTTATTCCGCCGACTAAAATACCAACTGCGAATATTAGGAAGTATTCAAGCATGGCTTAACCATACAATGGGGAAATGGATAATGGGGTAGAAATTAGATTTTTTGCTGCCGCTCGAGCTGCTGCAGGTATAGATCACATGTTTTGTCCCAGCGCGCAATTTCAAGAGATTATCAGCGAACTCTGTCGAACCCAGCCCGCTCTGGCCCACGTTATTGCACAGTGCAGTTTCTTACTTGATTCAGTTGCGGTACATGATCAAAATTTTCTTGTACATGATGGAAGCATTATTGATGTGCTTCCACGTTTTGCCGGCGGCTAACTAAGCCGTATTGACCCACTCGTCGGTTCCATCGGAAAAGCGTTGATGCTTCCAGATAGGTAATTTGGCTTTAATCTCATCAACTAAGGCAGAGCAGGTTTCAAAAGCCGCTTCTCTATGTACGGCCGAAACCGCAACGGAAAATGCGGTTTCACCAATCGCTATTTCACCGTATCTATGTGAAAGCGCAACTTTAATTACATCGCGCTCAGTAAGTAATGCATGTGTAATTAGCGCAATTTGATCGTTGGCAGTTGGATGAATCTCATATGTCAACGATAAAACTTCTTTACCTCCATCATGATTTCGTACATCTCCGCTGAAAACTACTACTGCGCCGGCGCGATTATCTCTAACTAGTGCGGCAAGCTGGTCAACTACAATAATTTGCGTCGTAACATCTGCGCGCATTACCTCTGACATCAGTGATCCTTACCATCGAGTTGATCCAATATATGTCCTGCTAACCGCTCAATTATTACTAAGCCATCACGTACCCCACCCGGTGACCCCGGCAGATTAATTATTAGTGACGTGCCATTAGTTCCAGTTAAACCTCGTGTTAAATCAGATGTTGGTACTTTTTCTCTTGAATATGCCCGCATAGCTTCAGAAAAACCTGGAATAGATTTTTCAATGAATGGTGCAGTGGCCTCCGGAGTAATATCCGTCGGTGAAACACCGGTACCGCCAGTTGTGACGATCAACCTAACTGTGCTAGATAGTGCTTTGACAATCTCTGCCGATATAGCACCAACATCATCGGCAACTACAACGGCAGCAATTACTTCGTATCCAAGTGCTTCCAAACCCGCTCGCAGCAATTCACCACTCGTATCGGAGTACAGACCGCGGGATGCTCGGTTACTTGCAGTAATTACACATGCACTCCGTTTGTTCACGTGCGCGTCCAGTCACCGTTCTTGCCGCCAGACTTTGAATCAACTTGTATATCGCTGATACTCGCAGCGGGGTCAAGAGCTTTAACCATGTCGATAATAGTCAGGGCTGCAACACTGACCGCAGTTAACGCCTCCATTTCGACGCCTGTCCGATCTGAGGTAATCACCCGAGCATTGATAGCCACACCAGTATCCGTAATTGATAAATTAATAGTTATCGAATTGATTGCAATCGGATGCGCGAGCGGAATCAATTCACTCGTCTTCTTGGCGGCCATAATTCCCGCAATGCGGGCAGTAGATAGGACATCGCCTTTTGGGGTTGTGCCATCTCGCAAGAGTGAGACAACCTGAGATGAGAGATTAACTTGTGCCGATGTTTCGGCAGTTCGAACCGAAATTTCGCGACCGGTAACATCGACCATATTCGCCTCACCGGCCGTATTTAAGTGGGTTAAACCATCGCTCATGTAGTTAACTCTAATTCCTTAAGGCAGCGATAGCCAACGTACAGATTCGCCTGCAGTAGTTAACTCTTTAGTGACAATGGCAAAGCCAGTTGCATGCGCTAAACCCCGTAACATTGCCGATCCTAAATATTGGCCGACTTCAAACTGCCCATTGACAATATTTCCAATAATAAGGCGGGTGAAATCTGCTGGAGCTGTTAACTCGCTTCGAGTTATAACCTTTGGAAGTTCGGTGCCGAATCGTCCAAGCATTGATGCAATTACGGGTGCACCTAAAGACATTAATGCCACGATCGCTGACTGTGGATTACCGGGCAATCCCAATAATGCACGTTGATTTAGTCGCGCTAAGAGCATTGGGTGGCCCGGACGAACGGCAACGGTATCGATAAGAATCTGGGCATCGTTGCTTAAAAGCGCTTCATGTAGAAAATCTCGTGGACCGTGGGCAGTTCCACCAGTAGTAATGACGATATCGGCATTAGCGCAACCATCATTAATGGCCTGGATCACAAGTGAAATCTCATCGGAGATAAATTTCGTACTAACAACTTCGCAACCCAATTTTTCTAACCAGCCTGGGAGTTGTGGACCTAATGCATCACGTACTAATCCGTCATTTGGTACACCCGTTAATTGAATTTCATCCCCAAAGAGAACAAGTGCCACTCGTGGTTTACGTGTAACCCATAGTTGATCTAAGCCAGCGGCAGAGAGCAAGCCAAGACTCCCCGGATTTAACTCAGTTCCAGCAACCTCCAAAACATCTCCAGCTTTACACTCATGGGCAGCAGGTCGAATATCTTGATTTTCAAAGACTTCGCCCTCCACAATATTTTCACTTACTGTAGCGATTTCCCATCGGATAACTCCATGTGTTCCCAATGGAATTACTGCGCCTGTAGCAATTCCAACTGCGTAGCCTTCAGCTAATTCTCCTTTCATCGGAAGGCCCGCTTTAACTTCGCCAATAATTCTCCAAGGTCCATTTCCTGCAACGGCATATCCATCCATCGCCGACGTTGCATATGTTGGTAAATCACAGAGAGCTTGTGCGTCACGAGACAGCGTTCTACCAACACCATCTTTAACGTCGATTAGTTCTTCAGGTAAAGACGTAAAAGATTGTGAGGCGATAGTGCGTGCAATATCCCAGCTTCCTTCAACGAGTGAGCTCATAACTACAGACCATCCTTCATGAGTGAAGCAAAAGCGATTGCGCGATCGAGATCTTCGGTCGTATCGATATCACTGAAGGCTTGTGTAACCTCTTTACTCATTACAATTTCGCGGATTTGAAGATGAGAAAGCATTGTTTGCATTGATTGCCCATCGGCATTACCCACCAGAGATAGCGCCCGCTCCACTGCTTCAACACGATAAATTGCCGCGAGTGATTGCTTAAATCCTTCTGCATCAACATACATGACGGCGTCATCATGCGGCTTCATTGACTCCATGAGATGTAATGTTCGAGATACTGCAAAGGGCATATCCGTTGCAATAAGAACAACGATTTCGCTCTTGCATAGTTCAAGACCGGCTTTGAATCCAGCAACTGGTCCGCCACCGATGGGGTTCTCTTGCACGGTTTTATAATGTGCATTACGAATCATTGGATCTGGCCCAACAATTACTGTTTCGAACTCAGATGGAATCGATGCAAGAATTCGTTCAATTAAACTCACTCCGTCGATTTTTGCTTGTGATTTATCAGATCCGAAACGTTTGCTCGTGCCACCCGTTAAGACTATGACGCTCGCGCTATTGGATTGCATATGGCTAGGATACTGACTATGGCTTTTGGACGGGGTGAGGCTAATGCCCTTGGTTGGCGCGATATTGTTGAAATCGCGCAGGAAGAACATACTGGTCACCCCTTTCCGACAAAAAGCACTCCTCTGCTGCTTATGCACCATCTATCTGATTTACATGTCTGCGATGCACAATCACCAACGCGTCCTGAGTATTTAGATCGTTGGGCCGATCCCGATAGCCCAATCCGTGAAAAAGTTGGAACCATCGGAACATATCGTCCACATTCAATGCTATCCCCGCATGTCGTGGAAGCAATGATTCAATCGCTCAATGCCATTACATCAGGCCCGCTCTCTGGCCATGCGATAGATGCTGCAATCATCACTGGCGACACAACTGATAACGCGCAGTTAAATGAAGTAAGTTGGTATTTAGCGCTTTTAGATGGTTTAGATTTTAGGCCAGACTCTGGAAATTACGAAAGTTACGAAGGCGTCATTGATGAGGGTGTTGAGAATTACGATCTTCGATACTGGCATCCTCATGGGACTCCCCCTGGAAAAGAAGATGATGATGCTCGAGCCAAGTATGGCTATCCCGTTATCCCTAATCTATTGAATTCTTGCCGTAGACCCTTCAAAGCTACTGGGTTAAAATTTCCTTGGTTTGCAGTGCACGGAAATCACGATGCACTTTTGCAAGGCACTGTTGCACCTGCACCGGCAATAAATAATGAGATGATCGGTAACAAGCGATACATTGGCTTACCTTCAGATGTAACTCTTGCCGATGTCCTTACAAGTTTTCAAGAGATTGGCCCCGCCAGTTATCCTGATGCATTTGATGCTCCATATGTTGAGGTGACTGCAGATATCGAAAGACGAGCAGTTGAGCGCGGTGAATTTGCAGCAATGCATTTGGCCTCACCAGGTTTACCTGTAGGTCATGGATTCACGGCGGAAAATGTTGATAATAAACACATGTATTACTCAACACAGATCGGTAAAGTAAAACTAATAGTTATTGACAGTGTCAATCACTTTGGCGGTTGGCAAGGGTCGCTAGATGTCGAACAGTTTGAGTGGTTGGAACGTGAAGTTTCTTGCGCAGATAGGCCTGTGGTACTTGCCTCCCATCATCCATTGAGCAAAATGTTTAATAGTTATGCACCGGTTGGTAAGCGAGTATGTGTTGAAGAGATTCAGGAGATGCTATTGAAATATCCGGGCGTTATCGCCTGGTTTGCCGGTCACGAACATCGCCACCACATAAAGTGGATTGGACCCGAAGAAGAGGTACATGGTTTCTGGCAGATAGAAACAGCCTCACACGCTGATTGGCCACAACAATCACGCACGATTGAAATTGTTCAGGATGAGGTTGGCGATATTTATTGTGGACTAACTGTCATTGATCATTTAGGTGGGGTTCAATACCGTGATGCTACCGAGCCAGTTGAAATTGCGGCACTTTCACGGGCGCTGAGTGCGAACATTTGGCAGAAAAGATCGGAGTTAGGTGCAACCCACGACGTTAATTGGTGGTGCGGGCGGCCAACAGATCGAAATGTAGTTTTAAAAATTAGTAAGCGTTAAGTTGAGCGATATATTGATTTCTCAATGACATGTGTCGATCGTAAAATAATCAAAATAATTACTGTCAATCCGACACCTGCAATCTGAAAACCAAGACCCACCGCAACCCCGACGGCAGCAGTTGAAAATACGGTAGCTGCAGTTGTGACGCCTTGAATTCCTGTCGAGCGTTTATCGGTAAAAATTAACCCTGCGCCAAGAAAACCTATGCCAGTGATGATTGCATGAAGGGCTCTAGTTGGGTCACCAAATCGAGATGCGTCACCAACGATTGCACCAATGGCTACGATTGCCGCCGATGCAGATCCAACTAAGGCCATAGTTCGCGGACCAGCTGACTTTCCTGCCCGGTCACGCTCCCATCCAATGAGTGAACCTAAGAATGCGGCAATTGAAGCGTCAATAATCACAGTTAGTTGTTGCCAAACATCGATAGAGTGAAGGTCAATCATTGACTCAGGGTAGTGGTTTTCGTGCAGTTGAGCCATGATTTCGCCCTATAGAATTGGGCTATGAGCCAATATCAAATCATGCGGTGGCGAGAAATTCCTTCAATGGTAATTGCACGTGAGGGCGAAACGACAATCAAAGTAATGCTCGCATCTCGTTTTCAAGAGGCGATTGATGAAGCTGCGATGCGCCTGGGTGCAATAGATGCCGATGCTTACACCGCCGGTTGGATTCGGGATCCATGGGTTGAGGCGGATGAGACTCCCGATGTTTTAGCGGCCAAGATTGCTACTGAATTAGAGACTGACTTGAGTGAAGCAAAATTAGAGCAGCTACTAAAAACCATGGGAGATAAATAATGTCAACTATCTACGAAGCACTCGCACAAGCAACGCTTGCATCCGATGGCGCAATGGGAACAATGTTGCAAGATCGTGGACTGACCGACGGTGGCGCTCCTGAATTATGGAACGTCGAAAAGCCAGCTGAAATCGAAGCTGTGCTAGAAGCTTATGCAGCAGCAGGTGCGCGTTTTATCACTACTAATACTTTCGGCGGAACTCATGGTCGCCTTGCGATGCACGGTCTTGAAGATCGTGTCTTTGAACTCAATAAGGCAGGTGCAGAAATTGCACGCGCAGTAGCCGATCGTCATCCTGGCTGTTTTGTTATGGGAGACATTGGGCCATCTGGAGATTTGATGGAGCCGATGGGCACAATGACCCTTGAGAGTGGTCAAGCTCTATTTGCCGAGCAGATTCGTGGCTTAGTTGCCGGTGGTATCGATGCAATCCTTATTGAAACAATGTCTGATCTAGGTGAAGTCGAAGCCGCAGTAAATGCCGCTAAAGAAGTTGCACCCGGTATGCCAATTATTGCAACTATGAGCTTTGATACAAATCTTCGAACGATGATGGGAGTAAAGCCAGGAATGGCAGTTACCCACTTAGCTGCGTTGGGAGTACGTATTATTGGCGCAAACTGCGGACGTGGTACCGATGAGATGCAGGTAATTGCGCAGGAGATGGTCAACGCTCGTCCAGATGGTGTCTTCATCATTACACAATCAAATGCAGGCTTACCTAAACTTCAAGGCGATGAGTTTATTTATGATGGAACTCCTGAGGAGATGGCAAAATATGCAGCCAAGATGAAAGCTATGGGTGTCAATATTGTTGGCTCTTGCTGTGGCTCATCACCTGCACATACGGCAGCAATTGCCGCCGCGCTTGCATAAATGAAGAGCAAAATCCTTCTCATTGGAATTGATGGCTTAAATCTAGCTAGTGCCCTCGAGAGTTCGCCAACGATTGCCGACTTAAAAAAATCGGCTTTTTTTGCCGAACTTACGATGCAAGCGCCAACCTGGTCGGGACCAAGTTGGTCAACGCTTTTAACTGGTTCAACACATGAACAACATGGCGTGCGGGATAACTCATTTATCGGACATCAACTGTTGTATCGGCCAGATCTTCTCTCCCTTGCCTACTATCAAGATCAAAGCACAACAACTTTTGCAGCAGCGGGCTGGCCGCCATTAGTTGATCCATCCGGACATGGTCCGGTAATTCAGGAGCGAAGAGAGCAGCAAAAGGCATACCAACATCGTGTAATAGTGAGAGATGGCGAAACTTACGGTTACACCGTGACTGATGCCGAAATTCAATCTGCGGCGATGTATGCCATTGAAAGACATGGGCCAGAGGTTTCATTTGTATATTTCTGCAGTGTCGATGAGGCGGGACATGTATTTGGTTCAATTGGCGAGGAATACAACGCGGCAATTGCGCGAATTGATACCTACGTGGAGAATTTACTAACGGCTGTTCGTTCTCGAGCGAACGAGGATGAACCGTGGTTGGTGGTTATAACTACTGATCATGGACATCTAGATGGAGGCGGACATGGCGGAGACACACCACAAGAGAAGGCATCTTTTGTAATCGCCGCTGGATTAGGCCGATCAAATCCAGAGTGGCCACAAGTGATGCAACCGCATGAATTAACACCGTTATTGTTAGCAGAAAGGGCCTAACAGAGATGAACTTTAATAAAGTAATTCTTTACTACGGTTTTGCGCCCATTTCAGATCCTGAGGCTGTAAAACTATGGCAAAAAACGCTCTGCGAATCCCTCAATATAAAGGGGCGCATTCTCATCTCGCCTCACGGAATTAACGGCACATTAGGCGGTGCCATGGATGATGTAAAAAAGTACATTAAGAACACGCGTCAGTATCCAGGATTTAAAAAAATAGATTTTAAGTGGTCCGAAGGCACCGGCCATGACTTTCCAAAGTTGAAGATAAAAGTTAAAGATGAACTCGTTGCTTTTGGCAACCCCGGCGAAATTAAAGTCGATGAGAATGGCGTAATCGGCGGTGGTGTGCATCTGCGACCTGAAGAGGTCAATAAGTTAGTAGAAGAGCGTGGCGACGATGTATTTTTCTTCGATGGCCGAAATGCTTTTGAAGCCAAAGTCGGTAAATTTAAAAACGCCGTTGTACCGGATATCACAACATCCCATGATTTTGTGAAAGAGATTGAAAGTGGCAAGTACGATCACATGAAAGATAAGGCAGTCGTTACGTACTGCACAGGTGGTATTCGATGTGAAATTCTCTCTGTTGTAATGAAAAACCGTGGATTTAAAGAGGTCTATCAAGTCAAAGGCGGCATTGTTCGCTATGGCAACACTTTTGGCGATGATGGACTTTGGGAGGGCTCGCTATACACATTTGACGATCGCTTAACAATTGATTTCAGCGACCATACAAAGTTAATTGGCCAATGCGCACATTGCAACGGAGCCACAAAAGAGTTCAGAAACTGCCAAAAGGCGGAGTGCCATCAATTAGTTCTACTGTGCGATGCTTGCTTTGAATCTCATTTAGATCGTCCGTGCAAGCATGATCGTGAAATTAAGCGCAACCGCGAACTAATCGGTTAAAGAGTTAAAGTGATTTTAGATAAACCCTCTGGTGCATCAGGAGCAAAGCCAGACGCAACTGCAATAAATATCTGCAACGAGGGTGCATATTTACTTGCGCGAACCGTCATTGCAACATGGCTAGGAACAGGCGGTACAAGGGACGGGGCCTTTGAGATTGCAATTCAAGGTTGGCCCTCGGGTACTAATAATTATGTTAAAGAAATCTATCCCGTTCTCTCATACCTATACGTATTCGAAGATGTATACAAATACTAAGCGGGCCCTATTCCCCGGACGAGAGGGTTCGGGGGGTCGGCCTGACCATATTTGCGGGTGGGCAGACCAGATAAACCGGTCCCATCTAAGGCAAGAACCATCCCATCCAGACGTGAATCATTCGGATCACCGAAGTCTTGTGCCGCCGAAGTCACAACGATTGTCGTTCCACCTGCTCCTGCAAATGTGCAGGAAGTTGGACGTTTAACAGGAAGTTGGATCTCCTCGATTTTCCTACCCTCAGGTGAGAAAACCTCTAAGCGTGAACCATCCCACAAAGCAACCACGAGATAACCATCTTGCGTAATGCTCATTCCATCCGGGATTCCTAGTGATGGCTCAAAAGTTAAAAAGTTGGATTCATTCGACAGGGTTCCTGTATGAAGGTTGAAAGCGAAACGCTTCATGACTCCTGGAATGCTGTCGATATGATAAAAAAACTGGTTATCGGGAGACCAGGCCAAACCATTTGAGAGAGTTAAATTCCCCAGTACTTTTCGGTACGTCCCATCAATTTCGAGAACGAAGAGACTGCCGCGATTGGGAGATAAATCTAATGCAGTGCTTCCCGCCCAAAAGCGACCTGCGGCATCTACCTTTCCATCGTTAAATCTCAATGTGTCATCAAAAAAAGTGTGCATGGGGGAAAATTTGCCGTTAACGCCAATCTTTGCAAATCCATCGCCAGTTGCAGCGATATAACCGCCATCTGATCTCTCGGCGATTGCGCAGATAGGGGTTGTAAAACTGAATGTCTCCGTTTGACCAGTATCGAAATCTGATTTATGAACTTTCTGTCTCCCGATATCAACCCAGGTTACTTTATTCGTAACCAGATTCCAGATCGGACCTTCCCCTAAATCTGATACTGTTTCGGAAATTGTTCTTATATTCATAATTAAGAAGAGCTCGGATCAATATGAACTTTAGGACCATGACCAGCACCAGGTGGTCTCTTTCCTTCGAGAATTTCTGCCGTTTGAGAGAGTCCCACAGTAGCCGCAACAATTACTCTCGGATCAATTTCTCCGCTGGAATAGAAACTAATAGTTCCCGCTATTCCAGGAGAGGCCGAAAGGATTCCAACTGCCGTTACATCATTGAGGACTAAGTCGCGGCTATCAATCAAACTTGGCTCCCCCGAAACGCCGATATATACAAGCCGACCACCAGGCTCAACGGCATGCATAGCTCTTGCTGGAACATCTTTACTATTTGTTGCATCAATTACTGCATCAAAGCCACCATCTATCTCCTCAAACTCTTGCACGGTTCTATGTACGCCGAGTGTCTTAGCTAGATTAAGAGTTAAAGGATTTCTGCCGATCATGTGTACTTCCGCTCCCATAGCGATTGCAAACTGAGCACTCAGCAATCCAATTGTGCCGCTTCCCCAAATTAAGATTTTCTTTCCAGGTTTTGCGTCGGCCGCTTGTGCTGCTCGAAGTGCATTACCACCCGGTTCGATAAGTGTACCAATTGTGTCATCTATAGAATCAGGTAGCTCGAACAAGGCAGTAGAGGGAACCAGCACCTGTTCAGCTAATGCACCAGGCCAGCCATTCCTAATTCCAATTTCAAACCTATCCGAACAAACATGCTGTTTTCCTGTTAAACATCTTTTACAAGTACCGCATCCGAGCATTGTGTCGCCAGTTACGCGCCTGCCAAGCCATCGTTGATCTACTCCAACTCCCAGCGAAGCAACAGCTCCGCACCATTCGTGTCCAAGTCGTATCGGATACTTCGCTTCACCTGTTTGCAAGTAAGCCATATTGCCATTAAAAAACTCAACATCAGTTCCACAAACGCCCGCGCGCGCAACTTCAACAACGACTTCATTAAATCCTGGAACAGGTGCTTCAACTTCTTCGATACTGGATCGGCCCGGTGAATGAACAACAAATGCTCTCATAAGAACGTTTATGCTAGACGAACTCTTCATCGAAAGGCTAGACTCGCCATACTTTCATTTTCAATTTAAAGGAACACTTGGTTGCGAAGCGCTCACTGGTATGCCGGAGATTCTCGTGATGCCTACATACACCGTGCATGGATGCGAAGAGGCAACCCAGAGTCCGCCTTCGATGGCCGACCTCAGATCGCGATAATCAATACCGCTTCAGATTTGGCTCCATGTAACTCGCACTTGAATGAGATTGCACAAAGTGTAAAAAATGGTGTGTGGGAAGCCGGTGGCGTGCCCCTTAATCTGCCGATGCTTTCACTCGGTGAAACTCAAGTACGACCAACGGCAATGCTGTGGCGCAATATGGTCGCCATGGCAACCGAAGAGCTAATGCGTGCAAATCCAATTGATGGCGCCATTCTGCTCGGTGGCTGCGATAAAACAATTCCGGCACTTCTGATGGGAGCGGCCTCTGTTGATCTTCCATCACTGGTGATTCCAGGTGGTCCGATGCTCACGGGTACCTTTGAAGGCAATCCCCTTGGCTGCGGAACCGATGTATGGCGCTTGAGCGAAGAAGTGCGCGCAGGTCTGCTCAGTAATGCAAAGTTTTTAAACTCAGAGTCCTCAATGATTCGAAGTCGCGGACATTGCAACACGATGGGAACGGCATCAACGATGGGCATTATGGCCGAGGCTCTCGGAATGACTCTGCCAGAGGTTGCAGGCATCCCAGCAGTTGATTCACGATTACTGCAAGCTTCGCACAACTCTGGTCGTCATATTGTCGAGATGGTTAAGCGCGATCTCAAACCAAGTCAGATCATGACTAAGGCCTCTTTTGAAAATGCAATTGTTGCCTTAGCCGCAATTGGTGGCTCTACTAACGCCGTGGTTCATCTCTTAGCAATTGCTGGTCGACTCAGTGTGAATCTCACCCTTGATGACTTTGATGCAATCGGATCGAGAATTCCCTTACTCGTAAATCTGCAGCCATCAGGAAAATACCTGATGGAGGATTTCCACCGTGCCGGCGGATTACATGCAGTATTTCGCCAGCTAGAAGCTTCGCTCAATCCCCAAGCAATCACCGTAACCGGTGATTCTCTTGTTACAACTCTGGGTGAAGGCACAATCTACGACTCTGATGTAATCAGCACTCGTGAGAATCCGCTTCAAAAGGATGCTGGAATCGCCGTACTTCGAGGGAATTTAGCCCCGCTTGGAGCGGTAATTAAACCCTCGGCTGCGAGTTCACATCTTTTAAAACACAGCGGGCCTGCAGTTGTCTTTGAAAGTGTCGAAGATTTTCATGAGCGAATCGATGATGATGACCTAGAAGTAACTGAAGATAGTGTCCTAGTGCTTCGGGGATGCGGCCCAAAGGGTTATCCAGGGATGCCTGAAGTTGCAAATATGCAACTTCCACGCAAATTATTAGCTAAAGGCATAACAGATATGGTCCGTATCTGTGATGGTCGAATGAGCGGAACGGCTTACGGAACCGTAATTTTGCATGTTGCCCCTGAATCGGCAGCGGGAGGACCATTAGGAATAATCCAAACTGGAGACATAATCGAGTTAGATGTATTAGCAAGAACTATAAACGTGAATTTAACCGATGAGGAAATCAGACAACGATTACCATCAATCAAGACCAAAGATGCTTATGCCAATCCAACTCGTGGTTGGCAGCGAATGTATATAGACCACGTTATGCAATCAGATAAAGGTGCCGATCTAGATTTCTTACTCGGATCAAGCGGTCCAGATGTAACCCGTGAGTCACATTAATTTTAAGAGATGGATTCCTTAAAATGTCCATCAGGCACTCGAAAAGGTGGGTTGCGCTTCTGGCAACAATCATCGGATTAAGCTATGGAGGATATACATTTGTCAATCGAGCAGTCACAACGCAGGTTTATGTCAGCAATTGCGGCATTTTGGATTACAAGCCCACAGCGATGCTTAAATTTTGCGTCGAAACTAGCGTAGGTATAGATAAAATTCAATGGCTAACTTGGAACGCAGAAGGTGCAACAGGAAAAGGGCTCTATCAAATCAATGACTGCCAACCAACGTGCGAGGTTGGTAAAATCCATTTTGCCAAAGTTGAGATTTCTTTAAGTAAAGGCAAAATAATTAATGGTAAACGAGCATTAACTTTTATTACCATTGAAAGTGCCAATAATGGGAAGCTCCCACTGAGTAATTCATCGAAAGATGCTTGGCCATTAGAGCTTGCCGGCTAAAGCAAACCGAACTCGGCCGCTTTCGCTACTAACTCCTCACGCACACTTGGGTGCGCAGCTTTGTGAATTATGTTTATAGCTTGATCGTTTTGTGAGTGTCCAAAACAGGCCGCTACGCCTTGCTCGGTAACAACAAATGAATGTTGGAAATGCGTGATATTACTCTGCAGGCGAGGCACAATCGTAGATAGATCGGCTTTTGGATGCCATGAAGGTAGCGCTACGAAAGACTGGCCACCTCGACTATGGAGTGCGCCAACAATGAAATCCGTTGAACCTCCAAATCCACTATAGATCTTTCCTCGCACATGACTGGCATTGGCTTGATCAAATAAATCTACTTCGAGGGCGCTGTTGATCGAAGTCATTTTCGCTTGTCGGGCGATTTGAGATGGATCATTAGTTCGCTCGGTCCGAAGCATTCGTACTTTTTTATTCAAATCAAGCCATTGATACAACTCGCTAGTTCCAAAGATGAAAGAGGCGGTAATGAGAATCTCCTCATCGAGTGTGCCTGCGCGGCTTAATTCAAGAACACCATCAGAAAACATCTCCGTCCAGATTCGCAAACCTTTGCGAGCTTTTAGCGCCATTAGAACCGCGTCTGGCACTCCCCCGATTCCTAGCTGTAACGTCGAGTTGTCCTCAATTAAGCTAGCGATGCGACTTCCGATTTGGGCTTGTATATCTGTGATTGGCACGGCAGGTTTTTCCTGCAAAGGTTCATCAACTTCTACAAGATAGTCGATTTCGCTATCGTAAATTTGTGCATCACCATAGGTATATGGCATCTGCGTATTGGATTGAGCAATGACAACTCCCCCATGAGCGCGTGCCGTTTCAATCGACCGTGGCAGAATGTTGACTTCAGTTCCGAGGCTGACGGTATCGAAGCGTTGTTGGGAAGTATGTAGAAAAACAATGTCAGGGCGATAAAAGTTTCGAATCAAAACTGGAAGTAATGAGAGACGGCATGGAATGTAATCCAACCGTTCGTGGTTTCGCATAGCTGGACCTACGAATGCAGTTTCAAATCTAATGCCCTCCCGATCTGGAATATCACCGTGGGCATTGAGCATATGCAGCCTGAACTCTGGAATCACCTCATCGGCGATTTTCAAAAGCGTCCGGGGGGCCGAAAAATTACCTGAAGCGATAATGCGAGGATTGCTAGGCAAATTGGCGAGAATAGATTTAAGCTGCTCTGGATTAACTACTCTCATGCCATCATTGTAGGCCTGAGAGCGTACTTACAAATCCGTAAAAGTTCACAGATGAAACCATACGTAGCCCCGAAGGTCTCCTATTCAGCCTTGGTTTCAGCCGGCCGAGTGCGCACGCCTTGGACAACACCCGCCTTGGCGAAGTATTGACATTAAAGTGTGCCGGGAGAACACTTTAAATGAACCTTTTCCCCAGGTTGCTAAAGGATTTGATGTCCCAATCTAGAAATTTGTTAATTAGCAATAAAGAATTCATAACTAATAAGGGGAGTAAAAATATGAATCCAAATAAAGCTTTATGGGAGAAAGGTGATTTTACAAAAGTCGCAGCCTTCATGCGCCAATCTGGTGAGGAATTAGTTAACTCACTCGAAATTGTGGCCCCAATTCGGGTTTTAGATCTTGGCTGTGGAGACGGAACTACTGCAGTTCCACTAGCAAGACTCGGGGCTGCAGTTACTGGAATTGACATTGCCCAGAATCTAGTTGAAGCAGGAAACAGGAGGGCAAAGGAGGCCGGTCTTGACCGCTTAACATTTCAAGAGGGGGATGCATGCGATCTAACAGGAGTCAGTGACAATTCATTTGATCTGACTCTCACTGTATTCGGTGCCATGTTCGCTCCAAAACCATTTGACGTAGCCAGAGAGTTAGTGCGTGTCACAAAGCCTGGTGGTCGAATCGTGATGGGCAATTGGATTCCAAATGATACAACTTCATTTATCTCACAGCTATTAAAAATTGTCTCATCTTTTATGCCTCCTCCTGCAGAGGGTTTTATTAGTCCGATGTTGTGGGGTGTAGATACCCATATTATTGAGCGTTTTGAACAAGCTGGTGTCCCCAAGGAAAAAATATCCATGGTTAAGGACACATTTACTTTTATTTCACCAGATAAGAGCCCAGAAGAGTTCATTGAGTCCTTCAAAAATTTCTATGGGCCAACCATGAACGCTTTTGAAGCGGCTCGAAATAATGGAGTTGAAGAAGATCTCCACAGTCAGCTTTTGGAACTTGCTAAAGCGTGTAACAACAGTACCGATGGTGGTACTTCTATTACTGCTACCTTCTTGCGGGTAACTGTTAACCTCTGAGTTTTTTTTACTTGCCTCCACACTATATTTATGTGTCGGGACATAGGCCAAACATCTCCCGACACATCACATACGTAGCCCCGAAGGGATTCGAACCCTCGTAGCTGACTTGAGAAGCCAGAGTCCTAGGCCGCTAGACGACGGGGCCGTGCCTGAAAATCTTTTATAACTAGGACAAAACTTATTCAGTTGTAGAGCGTTGTAGAGCATAGTGCGCTGGGGTACCAGGACTCGAACCTAGACTTACTGAACCAGAATCAGCAGGGCTGCCAATTACCCCATACCCCAATACTTCAAGCGAGAAGAATACCGTATTGATTACAGAGTCAACGCCGCCGAAATTCGAGCTAAAGAGGCCGCTTTGCCCAGCAACTCCATGGATTCAAAGAGTGGTGGAGAAATCGAACTTCCAGTTGTAGCAATACGGACTGCACCAAATGCGATGCGTGGCTTCAATCCCATCTCATCGATTAATGAAGTTCGAAGAGCGCTTTCAATAGCAGTATGTGACCAATCAGTAATTGGTTCGAGCTCTTTAAGAGCGCGTGTAAGCACATCTTTTGCGCCAGATTCAATGACTTTGGCAATACTATCGGCCTCAATTTCAAATTTCCCGACAAAGAGAAATTTGAGCATTGCAGGTATTTCACTAAACATAATTATTCGCTCTTGAATAATCGGCAGAGCGGCCTTAACGAGGGAGATCTCATTAGGAGTACCCGTAATAATTTTGGATTTAATCAGAAAGGGCAAAGCCCACTTCAAAAATTCATCGATTGTCAATGCTCGAATCTTGTCACCATTTATAGCTTCAAGCTTTTTCATATCAAATTTAGCCGGTGAGCTATTTACCTTTTCAACTGTAAAGAGTTCGCATAACTCTTTCATTGTTAAGTCTTCGCGATCATCCCCTGGCGACCAGCCAAGTAATGCTAAATAATTACAGATTGCCTCCGGTAAGAACCCTTTGTCTCTATACCAAGCAATTGATACTTCACCGTTTCGCTTTGATAATTTAGCGTTATCCGCGCCCATCACAAAGGGAAGGTGGGCAAAGACCGGGTAATCTTCTAGCGCAATATGCATCGCCTGATAAACCCTAATCTGACGTGGTGTCGAAGAGAGTAAATCCTCACCACGTAAAACATGTGTGACCTTCATCAAAATATCATCAACGGCAACAGCCAACGTATATAAAGGCGAACCATCGGCCCGAACTAAAACAAAGTCGGGAACAAATTTGTGATCAAAGGCCATCTCACCGCGAATTAAATCGGTAAAGGTGGTTTCGCCATCGGGCATGCGCATTCGTATTACAGCTGCGCGACCCTCTGCCGTAAAATCGGCTACTTGATCGGGCGTTAAGTTTCGACACCGTCCGTTATAGCCAGGGGCTTGATTCGACGCTCGTTGTGCTTCGCGGACCGCTTCTAACTCCCCCGGTGTGCAGTAACAGTAATATGCATCTTTTTGCTCGATGAACTTCGCCGCCCAATATGAATAAATATCTAATCGCTGTGATTGCAAGTAAGGGCCGTTATCCCCTCCAACTTCTGGACCCTCATCCCAATCGAGTCCAAGCCATTTGAGCGTATCGATTGCGGCATTGATGTACTCATCTGTGACACGAGTTGTATCGGTATCTTCAATACGAAAGAGGAAAGTTCCACCCGTGTGGCGAGCGTAAGCCCAATCAAATAAAGCTGTTCGGATGTTACCTACGTGCAAATCTCCTGTTGGAGACGGTGCGAATCGAACTTTAACTTTTTTTCCTACGGTTGTGCTCAATTTCTACTCACTCTGTTAGTTAGTTCGCCGAGACCTTCAATGCTCATTGTTGCGGTGCCGCCAGCGACCATCGGACCTATTCCAGCAGGTGTTCCGGTCAAAATAACATCTCCTGGCAAGAGGGTCATGACTCGAGAAACAAAATTAATTATCTCTGGAACTTTAAAGATCATCTCATTTAAATGCGCCGATTGTTTAATTTCGCCATTGACGCTGGCCGTTATCAACTGTGTTCCAGGAATAAAATCAGTATCAATCCATGGGCCTATAGGACAGAAAGTATCGAAGCCTTTAGCCCGAGTCCATTGGCCATCTCTCTTCTGTAAATCACGGGCGGTAACATCATTTGCAATTGTGTAACCAAAGATCACATCATTAACGCGCTCTTGTGGAACATCTTTGCAGAGTCGACCGATAACGATTGCAAGCTCGGACTCGTGATCTACTCGCTCTGACATATCTGGCCAGACGATGGTGTCGTTAGGACCTATCACTGAGGTATTTGGCTTTAAAAAGATTATCGGCTCATCAGGCACGACGCCACCCATTTCCGCGGCATGATCGGCGTAGTTCTTGCCAATGCAGACGACTTTAGAGCGCGGAATAACTGGTGCTAGGAGGCGAACTTTAGTGAGAGCAATTGTTGCTGCGGTCTTTTGAATGCCAGAGTAAATCGGATCACCGGTGATGACGTGGACAAGACCATCATTTTCCAAAACACCAAAAAGCGGATCACTGCCAAGACCGGAATCGGGGCCGGGAGAAAAACGAACAATGCGCATTGGGCGATTCTATCGCTTACTCGTGGTCCTCAATCTCAACTTCTAACCGCTCAATTAAAACGCTACTAATTCTGCGGCGGCGACCGAGTGGGCGCTCCGAAGTAATAGACCACCCTTCAAGTGAGATTGTGCTACCAGCAATTGGGACGCGCCCAAGCTTTTGTGCCATGAGTCCACCAATTGTGTCAACATTTTCAAAATCAGATTCGCTAATTGCAATCTTTAACTGCGCAGCTAGATCTTCGATGTGCAACGTTGCGTTTGCTCGGGCTTTATCGGGGGTTAGCCACGTAAAGTGATCTTCACCATCGTCGAACTCATCCTCGATTTCTCCAACAATCTCTTCAATAATATCCTCAATAGTAATAATTCCAGCAGTGCCACCATATTCATCGACTACGACTGCTAAGTGAATCTGATTTCTTTGCATCTCTTTTAAGAGCTCATCGGCCATCTTTATTTCTGGAATAAAGTTAGCAGGGCGCATGTGCTGCTCAATAATTTCACTCTGTTCGGCTTCATGATGATCCAAAGCGCGCTTAGCTAAATCCTTTACATATACGATTCCAATAATATTGTCGGGACCAGTTCCAACTACCGGAATTCTAGAAAAACCAGAGCGTAAGGCGAGAGATAGACCTTGACGTAATGTTTTATCCTTTTCAATCCAGACCATTTCAGTGCGCGGTACCATTAATTCGCGAACTAATGTACCTCCGAGCTCGAATACTGAGTGAATCATCTCGTGTTCATTAGATTCAACAAGACCACGCTCATGAGCCTGATCCACTAAATCACGTAACTCAGCCTCTGAAGTAAATGGGCCAGAGCGAAAACCTTTGCCCGGAGTCAGCGCATTTCCAACGGTAATAAGCAGTTTAGTGACTGGCCCCAAAATAAATGCCAGGCCATAGGCCACGATAATTCCATAGCGAGCATACTTATGTGGTTGCTGCTTACCTAAAGTTCGTGGACCTACACCCACCACAACATAAGAGAGAATGACCATAATCAACACTGTGAGCGCCATCGCCTGGGCTGATGGATAGTTGCGAAGGAAAATTGAGGCAAGCAATACCGTCGCAGTTAATTCACATAATTTGCGTACAAGCAGAATTACGTTCAGGTAACGGGCAGGCTGAGCACTGTACTTGCGCAGTAGAGCGCCACCTCGCTTGCCTTCTAGCTCTTCAACAACGATTCGTGAAATTGAGGTAAGCGCAGATTCACTCGCTGCAAGAAAGCCAGCAAAAGCTAATAGCGCGATGATGCTAATAATTGCAATCGGACTCATTGTGTTTTCTTCCAGTTTTCTACTATCTCTTCTTGCAGGGCAAACATGACTCGCTCTTCTTCTGGTTCTGCATGGTCATAACCGATTATGTGTAATAGGCCGTGGGTCGCCAATATATAAATTTCGTGTTCGGCCGAATGCCCTGCTACTTGTGCTTGGGCGGCGGCGAAGAGAGGACTAATCATGATGTCGCCAAGAGTTACTACATCCCCCTCATTTTCCGGCATGTCCATAGGAAAAGAGAGAACATCGGTACTGCCTGGCTCATTCATCCACTTACTATGAAGCTCGCTCATGTATTCATCATCAATAAAGCCAACGCTTAAATCACAATCCGCGTTGAGATTGAGTCTGCCCATTGCAAATAAAAGCAGCGAAGTTACTTCAGTCGAAGGAACTAACTGCCCTGAGGAATTTGTGACTTCAATACTCATTTATTGCCGAATCGGGCGAATTGAATGACGCTGCTCATCAAAGAGTTCATAAGCCTTAACAATGTCTCCTATTAAACGATGGCGAACTACGTCCTCGGCCGTTAACTCAAGGAAGGCTATATCGTCGATATCGTCCAATATATCTCTGACCACGCGCAAACCAGAGTGTTGACCATTGGGCAAGTCAATCTGCGTAACATCACCAGTAATAACCATCTTTGAACCAAAGCCCAATCGAGTCAAAAACATTTTCATCTGTTCAGGCGTGGTGTTTTGCGCCTCATCTAAGATAATAAAGGCATCATTTAAAGAGCGCCCGCGCATATATGCAAGTGGTGCAACTTCGATGACACCCGATTGCATTAATCGCGGCAATGTTTCTATATCAATCATGTCGTGCAGAGCATCGAATAGAGGACGTAAGTAAGGGTCGATTTTTTCACTTAGCGTGCCCGGTAGGAAACCTAAATGCTCCCCCGCCTCAACTGCTGGGCGTGTCAAAATAATTCGATTGACACTTTTCTTCTGCAACGCGGATATGGCCATAGCCATCGCTAGATATGTTTTACCAGTACCTGCAGGTCCGATTCCAAAAGTTATAGTGTGATCTTCAATTGCATCTACATATCGCTTTTGATTTGCAGTCTTTGGGCGAATCGTGCAGCCTCTATTAGTTAAGATATTGAGCGATAGAACTTCGGCTGGATGATCAACTGGTTTACTGTCGAGCATTGCAATTGAGCGATTAACGGAATCAACGGACAAAGTATTTCCTGATCGAATTATCACCATCAGCTCTGCGAAAAGGCTTTCCAGATTGCTACAATCAAAGTGCGGACCTCGTAATGTAATTTCATTTCCTCGGACAGTGATATTTACCGAAGGAAATGCCGCTTCGATTGCCCGTAAGTTGTCATCGTGTGGGCCAATTAATGCGACCATTGGAATGGCGATTGGTACGGTGATTAATGTGCGCTCCATGTAAGGCTAAATCTATCTTTAACCGGGTGGCCATGCCAGCGAGCGACCACCAAGAAGATGAAGATGGGCGTGGAAGACGCTCTGACCAGCCTCTGCACCAGTGTTAAAAACGTTTCTGTAGCCCGCAAGTCCTCTATCACTGGCTATCTGCGCGGCCGCGGTGAAGAGTTCGGCGGTAATAGTTGGTGAAATTCGAGCTAAGGCGGCAGCGTTTTCTACATGGAGCGACGGAATAATCAAAACATGTGTTGGTGCTTGAGGGTTGATGTCATTAAAAGCAAGAAGGTTTTCACTGCGAAAGATGATATCTGCCGGAATTTCGCCAGTGATTATTCTGCAAAAGAGACAGTTTGAATCTAAGGACACGTAATTACCATACCTTGAGAAGTGCAGATACGGCTGCGACGGCGGCGATTCCAGCGTGTGCTGAGCGCAGAATTGGGCGACCCATTAGCGCAACTTTAGCGCCTGCCTCTTTAAAGGCTTCGAGTTCAGTCGAGGTGATTCCACCTTCTGGACCGATAATTATAAGTAAGTGTGCAACGTTATGCGAT
>CAYHOY010000023.1:0-23229 GCA_964358665.1 uncultured Candidatus Planktophila sp.
GTGACGATGACATTATTTCCCACTCACATACTGTTGCACTTTTTGAGGCGTTGCCATTGGGTCAATTGGCAGTTATTCCCGGTACATCTCATGCTGTTGTGAAAGAAAAGCCCGATCTCATGAACGCCGTAATAGTGCAGTTCCTAGAGGATTTAAGCTACCCAGCCACACGAATGCCCATAAGAAGAACTAACAATCAACCGGAGTAATTTTTCCAGTTGCCACATCGTAAATCGCACCGCCAACAACAACACCTTGATTTAAAAGTGGATACGACCGAACGCGATTTACATCTGTAATTAGTGCCTTAGTCTGATCAGATACAGTTCGGAACTCAAGACTTCGAGTATCAACTCCAAACTCTTTTTGAATATGTGCGTGGATATCGGCCTCTTCAACCATAGCCATTCGACAGTTAGTGTGCGGCATAATCAAGATGCGCTTAACGCCGAGCAAGTATGTTGCCAAAACTAAGGTGCGTAAAACATCCTCGGTTACCCGTGCACCGGCATTACGGAGAATTTTTGCATCTCCCGGTTGCATTCCAACAATAGAAAGCGGGCTGATGCGTGAGTCCATACAGGTGACTATGGCTATACCTTGTTGGGCGGTTCCAGTTAACCCGGAGTGTTTAAAGCTTTGGATGTACTCATCGTTGGCTTTCAGCGCGTCTTTGAACTCATCATGTGGAAAGTGAGGCATACATATCCCCTTCATCTAATAAGTACGAGCCCCCCGTCAGGATTGAACTGACGACCTGCGCATTACAAGTGCGCTGCTCTACCACTGAGCTAGAGAGGCCTACGTGCGAACACGTATCGATTGTGCGACCAGCGGCAATTATGGCAGTGAGTTGCAAAAACTTGAAATCGAGGGGCAGGGGCAAGACAAAGGGTAGGTTGAGCCCGTGAGACTAGGCGTTTTGGATGTTGGATCAAATACCATCCACTTGCAAGTGATGGATGCTCATATCGGGGCTCGCCCAGCGCCTACCACCAATTTTAAAGTTGAACTTAGATTGACCGAGTACCTCAATAAATCTGGCTCAATTTCAATTGAGGGTATCAACTTGCTTCACGAGGCGATAGCTAGTGCGGTAGCACATGCTCAGGGAAATAATTCGGATGAGATTTTAGCCTTTGCAACATCGGCCATTAGGGAAGCTAAAAACGGGAATCAAATAATTCGCGATATAAACACTCGCCATCAGATTGACTTACAAATTCTTACTGGTGATGAAGAAGCGCGCATGACTTTTTTGGCGGTTCGTCGATGGTTGGGATGGTCGGCAGGCAAGCTTCTTGTGCTCGATATCGGTGGTGGATCTTTGGAGATTGCATCTGGGGTAGATGAGAGCCCCGAAGCCACACTCTCTCTGCCTTTAGGTGCAGCACGTCTAACTAGAGATTTCTTAAGCGGTGATCCCTACTCTTCAAGGGATTTAAAATTTTTAGAAAACTTCGTTGAGGCCAACCTTGAGAACAATCTTCCTCCAATTCTTCGCGCGCACGATGCAAATCACTTTGTTGCAACCAGTAAAACTTTTCGCACTCTTGCCCGACTTTCTGGACATTGGTTTAACGAGAATCCTAAATATCTTGAAATTACAAATTTAAAGGCGATGAGCTCAAAATTAGCTGAGATGTCCAATAAATCTCGTGCTGAATTGCCCGGAGTTTCGACGAGTAGAGCTCAACAGATTATTGCTGGTGCAGTAGTAGCCCGCTCAGTCATGGATGTATTAGATATCGACCGAGTTGAAATCTGCCCCTGGGCATTGCGCGAGGGCATTGTTCTGCGAAGGTTAGATTGGCTTCAGGGATAATTTAAGTATTTGGAGCACTAATCCAGTCAATCGCAATGATTTCTCCATCTCGATGATGTAGCACCCAAGCCTCGGCCGGCTCCAATTTTTGAACTAACTCTTTAAAATTCTTCTTCCCAATCAATTTCTTTAATACCTTTGGAAGAATTGGATTATGGCTGCAAATAATCGCACTCTGGTTGCGAATCATTAAGTCTTGTGCATAATCGAGAGCAGCCTCTTTGTCTTTTGCAAATCTATATTCGCTTAAATCAGAAGAGAAAATTGGGTGCATTTGTAATGCGCGTGTCATCGGTTCAATAGTTTCAATGCATCGCATCGCATCTGAAGAGTGCACTTCTTTTATTGCATAAGGCAAATATTTTGAAAGCAAACGCTTTGCTTGTATCTGACCGATATTTCCCAAAGGTCGATCGCCTTCATCTCCATCCCAATCCTCACGCTTTATCGCTTTGGCGTGCCTTAGAAGTACGAGCGCCGTTGTTCCAGTGCCAAACTCAAGAAAGAAATCGACGATAGATCGATCATCATCTAAAGTTAATTTCTTACGGGCATCTGCAGGAGATAACCACAAAATCTCATCTACTTCCGTGGGATTCGGCTTTCCAGTTGGCTCACCAACAGCCTGGGCCGACCAGTATTTAACGAGTTTTGTCACACCATCAACAACATACGTTGCATCGCCAATTTCAGGTCCAAAGATCGCTGAGTGTCCCGTTTCTTCCATGACCTCGCGATATGCACAACCAATCATGGTTTCAGTAGCGTCTAACTTGCCTTTTGGAAGTGACCAATCTCCATAGCGTGGCCTGTGAATAAGGGCAATCTCTATCCTCTTTTTTGCGCCAAATCGCCATAGGACTGCACCAGCAGCATAGATAACCGGGTTTTCACTATCCATTTACAACCTTCCTTTTGCATAGTGTTTAATCATCGTTGCATGAACATCAATAAGTGAAGTACCGTTGCTATCTAAACTCTTTCTCGTCCACTCGGTGCCCGTGAGTTGCCAACTGGAGGTTTGATCTGAAAGTCCAAGATCAATAATCGCTTGCAATCTCTGATGATGATCTTTTTTATCTACACGAATTAAGCTTTCAACGCGTCGGTCTAAATTACGACCCATCAAATCTGCACTCCCAATCCAATACTCATCATCACCCCCATTTACAAAATGAAAGATTCTAGAATGCTCTAAGAAACGCCCAAGAATTGATTTCACTGTAATATTTTCAGAAATACCTATTAGCCCTGGCTGGACAGCGCAAATACCTCTAATTAGAAGTTCAATTTTTACTCCCGCTTGAGATGCCTCATAAAGCTTTTCAACAAAACTCTCATCCAAAATGGAGTTAAGTTTAAATTGAATACCAGCAGATCGACCTGACTTAACATTTTCAATCTCTCGGTCGATTCGCTCCATGATTCCGGAGCGAAGCGTTCTTGGTGCAACTAAAAGTCGAGAGTAAGTTGATTGGGGTGCAAAACCTGAAAGTTGGTTGAAGAGCTTAGTTAGATCCTCAGTTAATTCGGTGTCATTACTTAGAATTCCTAAATCCTCGTACATTCGTGCCGTCTTTGGGTTGTAGTTTCCTGTACCGATATGGCAGTAACGTCGTAATCCTTGAGGCTCATCACGAATAACTAAAGAGAGTTTTGCATGAGTCTTCAATCCCATCAAACCGTAAACAACATGAACCCCAGCCGCTTCAAGCTTTCTCGCCCAGCGCACATTTGCCTGCTCATCAAAGCGAGCGCGAATTTCAATCACCGCCAGGACCTGTTTGCCTGCTTCAGCGGCCTCTATGAGCGCCTCGATGATAGGTGAGTCTCCCGAAGTTCGGTATAACGTCTGCTTAATCGCTAGCACGTGTGAATCTTGAGCTGCACTTTGAAGAAAGTGCACCACCGATGAGGTAAAGGATTCATATGGGTGATGGAGCAATATTTCACCCTGTCGAATTGCCGCAAAGAATAAATCGGTGTCCTCTGAATCAACTTCAGATAAAGCATGGGCCGTTCGTGATCTAAATTTTTCAAATTTAAGTTCTGGAAATCCAAGATCTGCGATTTTATTGAGTGCCGTTAGGTCAAGTGGTAGCGAGGTGTGAATGATGTTCTCCTCACTTATTCCGAGTTCATTTGCTAATCGTTCCACGAGACTTACCTCAACACCATTTTCAATTTCTAGGCGGACAGGCGGACCAAATCTACGTCGCGATAACTCTTGTTCAAGGGATAGCAGAAGGTCTTCCGACTCTTCTTCATCTAACTCCAAGTCTTGGTTTCGTGTAATTCGAAAACAATAATGCTCTTCGATTACCATTCCGGGGAATAACTCTTGCAAATTACTTGCGATGAGCGATTCGATCGCTATAAATCTGGTAGATCCGCTCTTTGCTGTAGCGATAAAGCGGGGAAGAATCTCTGGAACTTTTACGCGGGCAAAAAACTCTTCATGTGTTTCTTCGTTTTTTACGATTACTGCGAGATTTAGAGATAGCCCTGAAATATATGGAAAAGGATGTGAAGGGTCTACCGCAAGCGGAGTAAGCACAGGAAAGATTCGATCTCGAAATAACTTATCTACATACGTTCGCTCGGCCTCATTCAAATCATCTACATGCAAGAACTCAATTCCCTCTTCATGCAATTTCGGAATAATATCTTCATGGAAAACCTTCGACTGACGTTCGATTAGCGACTTCGTAATTGAAGAAATTTGGCTCATTAACTCCTTTGGAGCTATCCCAGCGACATTGGGCGCAGTAATATCATTTTCAATTTTGCTCATGAGTGTTGCGACTCGCACCATAAAAAACTCGTCGAGATTAGATGAGAAAATAGCCAAAAAGCGCACACGCTCTAGAAGAGGAATTCGCTCATCTTCGGCCAACTCAAGCACGCGCTGGTCAAAGGCGAGCCAACTGAGCTCGCGGTCTGTAACATTCTGGAACTTCACACCTCCCATTCTCCACTTTTTTGGTAAACCGTGGGCGTCTGGCAGGTGGATTTCTAGCAAACGGAGCTGAACTTCGCACATATGAGCTGCAAATGGCAGACTAAACCCCATGATTACGAATTACTGGATGAGCCCTGAGACAACATCGGTTAATCGATTGCCGATGCTCAATATTGAACACATTGAGAAAATTTCACTCGATGGCACGTGGCGATTCCAACTACTTCACTCTCCACTAGATCGGATTAGCAAAAAATGGTCGGCAATTCCTGTTCCTGGATTGTGGACGATGCAACCAGAGAGCGAAGTCTTTTTTGACAAGCCAATCTATACAAATGTGCAGATGCCTTTTGATGAGCAACCACCACAAGTCCCCGCTGAGAATCCACATGGCGTGTATGAGCGAGACTTTGAAATTCCTGACAGCTGGAAAGACAAGCGCATTGTTTTGCATCTTGGAGGATATGAATCAGTAGCACTTATATCGGTCAATGGAATTGAAGTGGGCCTAACAAAGGACTCGCGGTTAGCCGCTGAGTTTGATGTCACTCAATTTATGCGACGTGGCAGCAACGTACTTCGTATCGATGTGACGAAATGGTCAGATGCAACTTTTATTGAAGATCAAGACCAGTGGTGGCATGGTGGAATCACACGTTCGGTAAAGTTATTTGCAACCAATAAGGTATTCATTGAACGTTTCTACACAACTGCAGGGCTTGAAAAAGACTGCACAACTGGAACGCTAAATATTCGTGCTTACATCGCTTCGATAGATAATCTGTCGAGTGATGGCTATACCTTACGAACTTCGATTGAAGAGCTTTCGAAAGTTAAGTCCGCTAAATTAGAGGCTACTATCAAGCTCTTTTCCGCACCGCTTTGGACAGAACGCGATGAAACACTCAAACTTAGAAGTGATGAGTACTTCCACGGCAAGTTCTGGCATGGAAATATGCCCGAAGATGCCAGGCGCGCAATTACTGAGAATGAACCGTGGCCTGTTGGAAAAGTTGAATTCAACACCAAAATTCCGAAAATACAGCCTTGGTCGGCTGAAAACCCTCATCTCTACACCCTCAACATTGAGTTAATCGATCCCAATGGAAATGTTGTGGAAATTTCCCAACAAAAAATCGGCTTTCGTTCGGTAGAAATTAAAGGCCAAGAGCTTTTGCTTAATGGTCAACCTGTAATGTTTTACGGTATTAATCGACATGATTTCAATCGATTTACTGGACGTGCTTTGACCCGTGATGACATGCGCGAAGATTTACTCGAGCTCAAGCGATGGAATTTCAATGCGGTGCGTACGTCGCATTATCCAAATGATGCCGCATTTCTAGATCTATGCGATGAGCTTGGTTTTTATGTTATTGGTGAGGCAAACATCGAATCCCATGCATTTATCGCTTCAATCTGTGACGACCCGAAGTATTTAACTGCCTTCGTCGACCGTGTTGGAAGAATGATTCAGCGGGATATTCACCACCCCGCCGCGGTGATGTGGTCCCTTGGCAATGAATCCGGTGCTGGAACAAACCATGAAGCGGCCGCTGCTTATGCTCGAAATTTTGACCCATCGAGACCGCTTCATTATGAGGGTGGAATCCGCGGGAATTGGATGGGAAGTCACTCCCTCACCGATGTAATCGCACCTATGTATCCTGCGATTAGCGCCATCAAAGAGTACGCAACGTCCAGCAAGGCGGATCGACCACTGATTATGTGCGAGTACTCACATGCTATGGGAAATGCCAATGGAACTCTTGCCGAGTATTGGGATGTCATTGAATCTACTCATGGATTACAGGGTGGATTTATTTGGGAGTTTTGGGATCATGGGCCAGTTCAAACCATGCCCGATGGCAGTACGCGAAATGCCTACGGCGGTGATTACGGCGAAGTCAAGCATGATGGAAACTTCTGCTGCGATGGAATGGTTTTTCCTGATAGGACGGCAAAACCTGCCATGCACGAGTTTAAATCGATTGCTGCGCCTGCCAAAATTACTTCAGTTAAAGCCTCAACTGGTAATTTTAAGATTTTTAATAAGAATTTCTTTAAAGACTTACGTGAATATGAACTCCACTGGACGATTACTCGTGATGGATTTATTTCCGATAGTGGAAAAGTGAAATTACCAAAGGTCGCACCTCGAAAGAGTGCGGCCTTCACCGTGAAATCTGCGCTACTGGGTAAAGCAGATGGTGCGGGAGAGCGCTTTATTAATTTTAGTATTGTAAAAATCGCGAGCACTGTCTGGTCGCCAACAATGAGTGAAGTTGGATGGAGCCAATTGTCACTGCCATCCCGGAGTTTGAGCGTTAAAGCTTCGACACAATCGGATTTATTCACCAACGTCGTAGATGATTATGGTCAAATCATTCTGCCATACGGTGTGCTCGCACCCGTACTTTCATTATGGCGCGCACCTACTGATAATGATCGAATCGGACATATCGCGACAAAATGGAACCGGTGGGGATTACGTGATCTCGAACGTAGAGACTGTCTTGTTTCCCAAACTTCCAAGAGAGTAATAATTACTAATATCTGGTTAACAAGTACTGGTATTGAACTAAGGCACACTCAAAGCGTCACGCCTGTTGCAAATGGTTTTAGAGTCAAAGAAAGCGTCACCCTTCCAAAATCGTTGGTCGACGTGGCCCGTGTCGGTACTAACTTTGAACTCAGCGGAGAGCTTTCCGATTTAACCTGGTTTGGCAGTGGACCCCATGAGACCTACCCAGATAGGAAAATTGCCCGTATAGGTCGTTACATTTCCACAGTAGCTGAGCAATACATCCCTTATGTTCGCCCTCAAGAAAATGGTGGTCACAATGGAGTGCGATGGTTTGAGCTAACAAACGCTATCGGGAATGGCCTTCGTATCCAATTAGCTAAACCTCTGCAGGTTTCCGTAACGCCTAACCGTGCAATTGATTTGGCCAAAGCCACTCATGATGTTGAAGTAAGGGCGTGTGGAAATACGGTTGTCCATATTGACGCCGCTCACCGTGGTGTTGGTACTGCTGCATGCGGACCTGATACTTTGCCACAGTACTTAATCAAATCTGGCCTCCACACATGGGAATGGGTTGTAACTACCATTTAAAGTAATTAATCCCGTACCAATTAATCCAAATGTGAAAGTGGCCAATGAATTGCAATTGGATATTTACAGCTTCTGCCATCTCCAGATGATTTACCCCTTGCGCGCCGCCACATCCACGGAAGCGCAAAAGTAATAAACCACAGTGAAGTAATCATGGCACGGATAATCTTCGATTTTTTTCTTGCATGTGGAAGAGGATCGCGCCATCTGGCGTCAAAAGGAAGATTAAGAAGCTCAAGAACTGCTTGTGCAACTCGTTCGTGACCCTTCGCATTTAAATGCAGACGGTCAAATGCCAAAAAGCGTCGATCGCTAAATGCCGTTTCTTCATTGGCATCGGCGATGATCGCACCAACTTCAAAACCCACCGCCCGAACATTCCGATTGAATTCACTAAAGCGTTTCTCCCACATTTTTGCCGATCGCCCAGTGTTTCCGGTCTTTTCTAAAACTGTAAATAACATTACGGTGGCACCAGATGCCGCCAATCGCCTTACTGCATCGGAGTACAAGGGAAGCACTAACTCTGGTTTGTAACCAGGTCTAATCACATCATTTGCCCCAGCGTGAAAAGACACAAGCGTCTGAGGACCGGTGACTTGCGAGATGGCCGCATCAATCTGCTCATCTACAACTTGGCGCACAAGTTTTCCTCGGACAGCTAAATTGGCATACGTAAAATCTGGGTGGAATTTCGCCATGACATCTGCAACGCGATCTGCCCAACCTCTATAGTGACCATGCTTTTTTTCATCACACATCCCCTCGGTGTACGAGTCGCCTAGCGCTATAAAACGCGAATAAACCACGGTTATTAGGCCTTTCGGCGTGCCTGATCCACGAAGAAAAGTGCGATTGCCGTTGCAACACTTGCATTGAGTGATTCAGTGGTTGCGCTAATCGGAATAGAAATCACGAGATCGCATTTTTCGCGTGTTAGGCGCGCCAGACCTTTGCCTTCGCTACCGACGACAATCATGATCGCTTCTGCTGCAATCTTCATCGAACTAATTAACTCTTCAGACTCTCCATCCAGGCCGACGACGAAAAGCCCTTCTTTCTTGGCGGCATCGATTGTGCGTGCAAGATTTGTTACTTGTGCAATCGGCAGGCGCGCTGCTGCCCCAGCCGATGATTTCCACGCCGATGCAGTCATAGATGCTGCGCGACGTTCAGTCATGATCACACCTGCTGCGCCAAAGGCTGCTGCACTTCGAATAATTGCACCTAAATTACGTGGATCTGTTACACCATCGAGTGCGACCACGAGCGCTGGATACTTAGCTCTCTGCATGATCTCTTCAAAGCTTGAATATTGATACGGCTTTATAGCGAGAATGATTCCTTGGCTATTCGGTGATATGCCTTCAACCTCTGCGCGATGGGCCTCACGAATTGGTAATCCTAAGTGAAGCGCTAACTTCAATGACTCCGCTACGCGATCATCTACTTCAATACTGCGTGCCACCAATAGTTCGGTCGATGGGACGCCCTCGCGAAGCGCCTCTAAAACTGCGTTACGCCCTGCAACGATTTCACCTCGTGGTCGATCTCCCCGCGGAGCACGCGCTGGTCTAATCTCCTTGCCATCACTTCTGCCCGCTTTAACTGTGCCCGCACCACGAGCTGTAGTTTTACTTGAACTCTTTTTAGCCACGGCCTTCTTGCGCTTTGCCGCGGCGTGATACGGACGGTCCTCTGCCTTAGGAGTCGGACCTTTTCCCGTTAAACGCTTTTTATTTTTCCCTCCGGTTCCGCCGGTTGGACCTTTCTTTGAGGCACGGATTGCGCCCTTACGGGATGAATTACCGGCCATTATTAACTCTTTTCCATAATCGACCAGCGTGGCCCTTGTGCGGTGTCCTCAATTGTAATTCCTAGAGCAAGTAATCCATCACGGATGGCGTCGGAGGTTAAAAAATCCTTACGATCACGCGCTGCAGTTCGCTCTTGAAGTGCCAACGAAATTACACCATCCATAACATCTGTGAGCTCGGATGAACTGCCGCCGGCAAAGTGTGAATCAAAGGGATCGCAGCCCAATATCTGCAATGCTCCGCGGATTTCACCGGCATTTTTAGAAATCATTGGAATATCACCATCGGTAATTGATTGATTTCCACGTCGTAGGTTTTCTGAAATTGTTGCAAGTGCAGCCGGAACTGCTAAGTCATCATTCATCGCAGCTGCAAACTCAGCGCTAATTGTGCCCTCTGGCTGTGAGCCAATAATTTGCGTTGCCCGCTTCAAGAAACTTTCAATCCTGCGAAATGCGACGGCCGATTCATCGAGTGCTGCTTCTGAGTACTCGAGCATCGAGCGGTAGTGTGCGCTGCCTAAGTACCACCGAAGTTCAATTCCACGTACTCGCTCTAAAATAACTTCAACAAGAAGTGAGTTACCGAGCGACTTACTCATTTTTTCACCAGATTGCGTAACCCACGCGTTATGTAACCAGCGCTGAGCAAATCCATATCCAGCTGCCTCAGATTGAGCCTTCTCGTTTTCATGGTGAGGGAAAATTAAATCTAATCCGCCGCCGTGAATATCAAAGTTTTCGCCGAGATATTCATGTGCCATTGCCGAACACTCCAAGTGCCAACCTGGGCGACCTGCACCCCAAGGCGTTGGCCATGATGGTTCGCCAGGTTTTGCCGCTTTCCACAAAGCAAAATCGCGCGGATCTCTCTTCTTTGAATTGGTTGCTTCAACATCGGCTGCGGGTAGTAAATCATCTATACGCTGACCAGAGAGAGTTAAGTAACCTTTTAATCTTCGGACCTCTAGGTAAACATCACCATTTCCAGGGGCATATGCCGAGCCATTATCAATAAGAATCTGCATTAATTGAATCATCTGAGTGATGTGGCCAGTGGCACGGGGTTCGTATGTTGGTGGAATAACGTTAACTGCAGAGAAAGCCGCCGTAAACTCTCTCTCATACTTCATGGCAAGTTCCCACCAATGAGTTTTTTCCTGCAGGGCCTTCTGTAAAATTTTGTCTTCAATATCTGTAACGTTTCGGATCAAAGTTACTTCATAACCGTTTTTAATTAGCCAGCGACGTAAAATGTCAAAATTTATCGCACTTCGAATATGTCCAATATGCGGCGAGGACTGCACTGTTGCACCACAGACATAGATTGAAACTTCTCCCTTTTTAAGGGGAGTGAAAACGCCAACTTCACGTGTAGCAGTGTCATACAAGTTTAGTGGTGGCATTGTGTGATTCTACTGCTTGAAAACAAGAGCCGAGGCTATTGCGCCGATTCCTTTGCCCTCTCCTGTCAGGCCCATGCCGTCGGTTGTTGTTGCAGATAATGAAACTTCGGCGCCACCAAGGGCTTGTGAAAGCACACTCACTGCTTCAGCTCGTCGCTTACCTATTTTCGGGCGATTGCCGATTACTTGAACCGTTACATTAGAAATAAAATATCCTGCTTTTGTAATCTCTAAAAGCGTCTCTTGAAGAAGCTGTACTCCAGATGCGCCTGCATACTCAGGGCGATCGACGCCAAAATTGCTTCCTAAATCGCCGAGTTGTGTTGCGGCCAAAATCGCATCACAGATTGCATGAGCTGCAACATCTCCATCGGAGTGGCCATCAACTCCAATTTCATCGGGCCAATGCAACCCAGCTAGCCACAGTGCTCTGCCGATACCAAATGCGTGGGCATCGATGCCGATACCCGTTCGATAGGTTGAATTAAATCCAAGGAAAGCCAGTGCTGTATGCAAATCTGACTGAGTCGTAATTTTAAGTGCGCGAGCTTCGCCTTCTATGGTTTTTACTCTGCCGCCACCGCTTTCAATGAGCGCAGCATCATCGGTCGCATCTGCATGTGCGGCATGTGCTTGGACAAGCGCGCTGGTTGTGAAGCCTTGTGGGGTCTGAACACTGACAAGTGAGCGCCGATCAGGAGTTGATGCAACATAGCCATCGGGATTAATTACTTTGACGGTGTCAATTACTTCAATGGCCGGAATAACCGCGCTCTCGCCACTCTTCAGCGCTGCAACTATTCGTTGGGCTAGATCACTCGTTGCCAAGGCACGTGCGGCGTCATGCACCAAAACGTAATCTCCAGTTGCTACCGCCAATGCATTACGAACGCTGGCCGAACGCGTAGCACCACCAGTAACAACATCAACTCCTTCGCCAACTAACTCACTAATCTGGGCCTCAAATCCCACTGGAGCCGAAATAATTATCTGATCTGCGACAGGGGAGAGGCAGGCAACGGCATGCTCTAGGAGGGTGCGATCACCTAATTGAATTAGCGCTTTTGGAAAACCTGCACCGAATCGTTCACCACTGCCAGCGGCAGCGATGATGGCACTTACAGACATTTAAATTATGAAGCGAGAACCTCGTCAAGGATCGTTGCAGCTTTTTCCTCATCGGTTCGCTCTGCAAGAGCTAGCTCTGAGATAAGAATCTGCTTCGCCTTGGCGAGCATGCGCTTTTCACCGGCTGATAGACCTCGGTCCAAATCACGACGGTACAAATCACGGACCACTTCAGCAACTTTAATAACATCACCCGATGCTAATTTTTCAAGATTGGCTTTGTAGCGACGCGACCAGTTAGTTGGCTCCTCAGTGTAAGGCTGGCGTAGAACATTAAATACTCGATCTAGGCCGGCAGAGTCAACAACATCACGAACTCCAACGAGATCTACGTTCTCTGCTGGTACTCGAACAGTGAGATCTCCCTGCGCGATTTTCAACACTAGATAGGTCTTTTCTTCACCTTTAATCACTCGCATCTCAATTGCTTCTATAAGAGCTGCTCCGTGATGGGGATAAACAACGGTTTCGCCGACCTTAAATGTCATGTGTTGCCCTTCGCTAGAGGACAATTGTACCAGCGATTCAGATGCGAGTCACCTCATGTTGTTAGGCATAAAACCAGCGTATTTCACTACTAATTTCATGTGAGAGAATATGCCCCATGCGTCGCACTGGAATTGCACTCTTGACTTTAACTCTCGTTCTCTCACTAACTGCATGTGGGGCAGGCTTAAATGCAGCTACGCGCGAAATGAAACAAGTGACCGATGGTGTTGAAGCTTCAATTTCAACTAACGGCAATCTCATCAAACTACGCAATATCGTAGTTGTCGAAACTGCAGATGGCACGGGAGTCCTTGTTGGAACTATTATTAACTCATTGGCGGCCGAAGACGCACTTCTTGGAGTTGCAATAAATGGAGTGGTTGCAACGGTAACGGGAACAAACTCTCTATCTCAAAACTCACCGATTTATTTCGAAGGTGAAAACGCAAATGCAAAAGCGATTCTCCCAGGGCTTAATGTAAAAGCTGGACAACATGTTCCGGTAACAATGTTTTTCGCTCGTGCAGGTGAGATTACCGTTTTAGCAATTGTTCGAGACCAGCGCGGAGATTTTGCAGGCGTTACCGCCTAATTAGTTCGTTTTCCTTGATTTGCAACAGCTTCAATGGCATCTTTGGCTGCAGTTGGATCTAAATACTCTCCACCTTTAGTAACTGGTGTTAAATCGGAGTTGAGTTTGTAGTACAAAGGGATTCCTGTTGGAATATTGAGTCCAGCAATGTCAGCATCACTGATTCCATCTAAGTGCTTTACAAGGGCTCGAAGAGAGTTTCCATGTGCAGTGACTAGAACACGTTTTCCAAGTTTCAAATCTGGCACGATAGATTCATGCCAATATGGCAACATTCGATCGATAACATCTTTTAAGCATTCAGTCTTTGGTGCATTAATCCCCGCATAACGTGGATCTTTGCTCTGTGAATACTTATCATTGTCATCAATTGGTGGTGGTGGAACATCAAATGAACGGCGCCACAGTTGGAACTGCTCTTCACCATACTCTGCCAAGGTTTGTGCCTTATCCTTTCCCTGCAAAGCACCATAGTGGCGCTCATTTAAGCGCCAAGAGCGTTGCACTGGTATCCAATGCCGCTCGCATACATCTAAAGCCAATTGTGAGGTATGGATTGCGCGACGCAGCAAAGATGTGTGGAGTAAATCGGGAAGGAGATCTCGCTCGGCGAGAAGTAGGCCACCTCTACGGGCCTCGTCTTCGCCCTTGCTCGATAGCGCTACATCGACCCAACCCGTGAAAAGATTCTTAGCATTCCATTCAGATTCACCGTGGCGTAGCAGGATTAATTCAAAATTACTCATGGTCCCATCCTAAACCAGATGGTGGAAAGCCTCTAAATTGGCAAGTGACTCACCACGTGAAATGCGCCAAGCCCATTCTCGACGGATAGCGTTAGCAAAACCTAGTTCAAGTAGCGGGTTAAATGAGGAATCTGAAACTTGGAGTACTGCTCCGACTAATCGATCAATCTCACGATCAGTTACGGCCGATAAAGGTAATCGACCCACTAAGAAGATGTCATGTAGTTCGTTGATTGCAAAGGCAACACCATAAAGAGATGCGTTCTTTGCTAAACACCATGCGTGAACTGAGGCTTCATTATCATCTGGTCTCCTAATCACAAAGGCGTTGATGCTCAGTGAATGACTACCAACAATCAGCGCGCAATGTGTCTGCAATTTTTTCTCGCCAGGCAAGGTTATTAGATAAGTATCAGGATTCTTTTTTTCAAACTCTAAATCATGAGAGTCCAAAAACTCCTCAATAATAATTCGTGGGTCAATTGCTGTCATCACTGGCCTGATATTTTTACTGCGGCGGTTTTTTCTGAAATAACTAGATCATATATATCCAAAGTGCCGCGCGCAGTGGCATCCCATCCGAAATGGGATGCATGTTCGATTGCTCCCATTGAAAGGAGTACTCGGCGTTGTGGCTCTTGCAATAATCGCGCAATCACCGACGACCATGCTTTCGGGTCGTGACCATCAACTAAAACACCTGATATTCCATCGGCGACGGCAGTACGCAAGCCACCAACGGCAGTCGCAATAACGGGTGTTCCACACGCTTGGGCTTCAAGTGCAACTAAGCCAAAACTTTCAGAGTAGCTGGGAACGCAGACTAAGTCGGCGGCTCGATACCACTGAACCAATTCAGTGCGAGGCACGGGCGGTGCAAAGCGCACAACATCATCGATAGCCAACCAAGAAGCTAACTCTTTCAGTCGCTCAACCTCTTCGGTGTTAGCACCTGATGCGCCTCCGATGATATTAACAATTAATCTCGGACGCATATGTGGTGAGTGTTTAACAAGTTGTGAAGCTGCTTGAATTAAAACCTCCGGACCTTTGTGCGGTTGAATTCGCCCGACAAAAGTTACAACTAATGCATCTTGAGCCGTTCCAGTAAACTCACGTGCAGATTTACGGCCTTGCCCTGGCGTAAATGTATAGAGATCCACACCGGGATTAACGACATGCACGATGTCTGGGCATGCACCATAAAGAGAGACAAGACTAGCTGCCTCTGAATCAGTATTTGCAATCAGAGCTTGAGCCGCTGCTGCAACTTGCGTTTCGCCTTGGACTCGAATCATCGGTTCTGGGGTTTCGCCTTCGGCAAGATTGAGGTTCTTAACTCGCGCCATTGTGTGCATAGTATGAATGAGTGGAATTCCCAATTGTGCAGCCGCTGGCATTGCAACTTTTCCAGAGATCCAATAGTGGGAATGAATAGCATCGTAATTGTTATCTTTGATTATGCGCAAAAACTCTTTTGAAAGCCCGAGGATGTGTGTTGGTAACTGCTCTTTTGTTAAGTTTCCATGTCCGCAATCAAAGTAACGGACTCTTACACCCTTAGAGATCTCAACAATATCTGGTGATTGTGCCTCAGTGCGCCGAGTAAAAATATCGACTTCAACTCCCATGGCTGCCATGCGCTGAGCAGATTCAAGAACGTAGATATTCATCCCCCCAGCATCGCCAATTCCTGGCTGATCCAGCGGGGATGTATGCACCATTAATGTTGCAATGCGGCCATTCATTTCTTAAGGGTACGGTTAGTTAGAAGGTTGCGCGAATGGAGCCCACGACGTGATCGCCTCCGTAGACCTTCTCTAACGTATCACCTGCATTTATGCCCAATAAGCGCAGCCCTGCAAGGGATATCGCGCTCCGTGGACGTAATCCACCATCATTTACTTTAAATGCGAAGCTTCTGCCATCTTCTACGGCGGCGACCATGATCGACTCTGCGCCACTTTTCATAAATAGCCCTGGGTGTTGACCCATAAGGATTGACGTCATTCGTTCTGGTCCTGCAACCATATCTGGAAAATTTCTACAGGCATCAACAACGCTCTGATGCACTGGGTCGGTGGAGATAACCATCGCTCTAATTGCACGAGCTAAGCCGAGTAGGGAGATTAGAAATAGAGGCGCGCCGCAGCCATCTACTGAAGTGTGTGAAACTCTTTCACCAGCAAGGTTTTCAAGTTCGCTTTTGAATGCTTGTTGAAGCGGATGTCCTGATTCTAAATAATTATTAGTTGGCCAACCATTGACCGAGCAGCCCAAAAGCATTCCTGCGTGTTTGCCACTGCAGTTCATTGCAAGGCGCGTTGGCTCGGAAGTTGCTAGCGCTGCGACTTCATCTAATGGTCTGCCTTTAACATTTTGTAGAGCGTTCTCATCTAAACCCGCTAATCTCAAAATTTCCAATACACCTTCTTGATGCATTGTTAGACCAGAGTGAGATGAACACGTAAGGGCTAATAAACGTGGATCTAAATGGACTCCGCTGCGAACCATCGCCGATGCGAGAACTGCTTTATACGATGAGCGAGGATAAATTAACTGTACTGGATCACCCTTTTGTAAAATAATCGAACCATCAGTATCTAGAGCCACAAAATGTCCGACATGCTGCGATTCCACTACATCGTTTCTAATTACTTCGGCGAGAACTTCACCTACGTTAAGAGAGATCAATTACTCGCTCTGCCGTTCGAGTGATGACCAGATATGTGCCTGCAACTCTTGTCCCTCTGCCGCCATGTCGTAAGCGAAGAAGAGCTCACCTGCGACTAATCCATAAAGCCGGACTCCAGCGGTAACAATTTTTGCTGTTGGTGCCGAATAGCCTTGGTCTAAAACAAGTTGAATTTTTGGTCCATCAAAAGTTCCGACCCAACCTTCAGCAATTCCAGTGTTGTGCGAGAGTACAACTTCCAGAACGTTATTTGGTTTAATGCGCCAAAAGCCGGTTTCAGATGCGCCCGGACGCACGATTTCACCCTCACTATCTAAAATCCATGATCGTGAATAGTAATTAAGGAATGGTCGTCCATCATGATTAAAGACAACCTCTTGAGCAAATTCGAAAGGCGCTACGGTTGGATATTCTCCTCGGCCCTTACCGCGCCATGTTCCAACCATCCATGCCACTGGATTCAAATCTGGATGTAAACCCTCAGGGATTGTAAAGACCATTTATGGCCGCCCTCTAAATTTAGGTGATCGCCTGGTCTCTGTTTGACGGCCTCGGAAGGCGTAAATAATAAGCACAATGCCAAACCCTATTGCGACAAGGCCAAGAAAGATTGATGTATAAAGCTCCACCCGGCAAGCCTATCGTGCTTAATTTTGGAGTCGAGTGGTTTTAAAGTACGGGTTCCTGTAAGGCTGGAACTCCATCGACAGAGAGTGTTGCATCGGTTGGAGTATTTCTTTTAACTATTGCGAGTGCGATTGTGCCAAGCTCATAATGGCGTGCAACGGTACCGATAAAGCCAACAACCACGCCATTATTTTCAATCTTTGTCCCTTTAGCTGGAAATGCGACATCGCTTCCATCTAAGTGCAACATCACCAGGCGTCGTGGCGGGTTACCTAAGTTAAATACCTTGGCAACGGTTTCTTGCCCGCGGTAACAACCTTTATTCATATGTACCGCACCGTTTAAAACACCAATTTCATTTGGAATTGATTTATGATCGGTTTCAAATCCAATTCGTGGACGTCGTGCAGCTACGCGCTCGGCATCTAATGCCCACGTTCCAACTTGAGTTGCAACGGAGTTAAAGTGTGCACTCATCTGAGCAAGTTCATTGCGTGGTACTAACGCAAATGGACCACCAATTTCAGTAGTTAAACCTGGGGCGCGAAGAACTGCTATCTCAGCGGTAGCGTTGCGAACATCAACCTGCAGCATGAATTTCATCTTTGTAAGATACGTAGACAGAGCTTCGGAGTATCCAGGATCTACAACTAACCACGTTGTTGAACCATCATCTACACAATTGAATTGATACTCAATATGACCCTGCGGATCCAGAATCATCGCCGATTTCCAGAGATTAACCTCCAAATCCTTAAGGAACTGTGTGGTTAAATCATGTAACCACTTCAAGCGATCTTCTCCACTCACTGCAATAACCTCTAAATGTGAGAGATCGGCCCAAGCGCTACCTGCTTGAAGAGCACGTTGCTCTTTAGAGGGTTCACCAAAGTGCCATATGGCACCCTTATCAACCCCCTCTTCAACAAGTACGGCGCTCATTGACAGGCAGAACAGGTTCCGTAGATTGCAAAGTGCGTGACATCGGTCTTAAAACCATAGTCATCGGCAAGAGTGTTAACAAAATTAGCTGCCGCTTCAATTGGCGCATCGCCGATAGCCCCGCATTTCTCGCAGACCAGATGCAAATGAGTCAACTCTTCAGCGGCGTGATACGTGGCTCCACCGTGGCCTAAATGTGTATGCACTACCAAGCCAACATTTTCAAGGGTTTCAAGGTTGCGATAGACAGTGGAGAGATTGATGCCTGGGTGGGCTAGGCGAACTTTTTCAGCAATCTCTTCGGGGGTGGAGTGACCGAGCTCGCGAACGGCAGATAAAACAAGCTCACGTTGAGGCGTAAGTCGTAGACCCTTTTCGTGAAGCTCGTGTTTATCAACCATGTGACAATCGTACGCGAAGAAGTAGTAAATAGAGTTCGCACCCTAGACAGAAGTTAAAAGCTGCATTAAGGAACGCAGCAGCTAAGGCAAAACTCACTGCGACGATGAAAACAACGTCTAAATTGGCAATAGACGCGCTAATAGCGACGAGTGCAAAAAGTAGACCAATGCTCTGTGCAAACTGTGGTGGTCGAACATCCTCAGTGATGGCCTTGCCTTTAAGTCGAGGCTTAATAGCGCCTTGAAAAATATATGCGTACGGAGTGAACTGTGGACCCTTAATCGCGCCGATAGCGAAAATAATTGCTTGAGCAATTACAACCCATAAGTTTGATGTTACAAGTGCCACGGCCAAAACTATTGTCGTAAGCACTGCAGAAAAACGAGGTCCTCGTGCATCAATTGATACTTCCGATATTTTTTTTGCTAAAACTTCAGTCATGAACTATTCCTTTGTTAGTTGAATGGATAATTGTTTTTAAATTACAACAATTACATTCGACACAAAGAGCCAGCAAGGCGACCAAAATCAATTACTCGGCGCTTGGTGAAATTGCTAGCTGGAGACATAGCGAAATAATAAAGAGTTAAGGAAGTTAAAGCGAGTTGCGAACTATTCGCGTAAAGCGGCTAGAGCATGAATTACCTGCTCTCGCTTAGGCGCACCAACTGCTCTACCAACTTCCCGACCCTTTGAATCCAGGATGAGAGTGGTTGGAGTGCTTAAGATATTTAACTCCCGGACAAGCTCTAAATTCGCTTCAGCATCGACTTCGACATGCTTTACATCCTCCATCTGGGACACAATATCCTCGAGTAAAACTCGCGTTGCTCTACATGGGGTGCAGAAGGCCGAGGAGAACTGCACCAGGGTTGCCCTAGACCCAAATTCAGCAGCAATCATCGATTGAGTGATTACTGACTGGCCAGATTTCTCTTTTACCGTGCCTCGGGATCGCTGATACCAGAGACCATAGATGCTGGCCAAGCCCAAGACGATCACGAGTGGAAGCAATGATTTCACGAGAGTAGTCTGTACCAATGGCCAAAGTGTTGCTACTTACAAACACACATGGCGCGAGCGCAGAAGTTCTACCTGCACTCGGTTTGCTAGCGCACAACGTTCGCATATTGCCGGCAGAAGCCAGCGTCCTAGTCGATGTTCCAGATGTTGATGTCATTCTGGTTGATGCTCGTCGCGATTTGCCTGGTGCAAAATCACTTGCGCGCTTATTAGCAACTACCGGACTTGGCTGCCCCATCATTGTTATTACAACTGAAGGTGGCTTGTCTGCAGTAAGTGCAGAATGGGGCATTGACGATGTCATGCTAGACACATCTGGACCCGCTGAAGTTGATGCTCGAATCCGAATTGCCGTTGGTAAGCATCATGCCGTAATTGCCTTGAGTGATCCACACTCTGGTGAAATTCGTACTGGTGATGTTGTTATAGATGAGTCTAGTTATACCGCGCGCCTAAAGGGCAATGTTCTAGATTTAACTTTTAAAGAGTTCGAACTTCTCAAATACTTAGCCCAACATCCTGGCCGCGTATTTACACGAGCGCAGTTGTTACAAGAAATCTGGGGTTATGACTATTTTGGCGGAACACGTACGGTCGATGTACATATCCGTCGCTTGCGATCAAAACTTGGCCCAGAGTTTGAGGCCATTATCGGAACTGTGCGAAATGTTGGCTATCGCTTCACGATGCCAACTGGTGGTAAAGAGAGCTCCATCAACGAACGCGTATAAATGCGCCATATATTAAAGATTCACCGATCGCTGCATGGTCGGATACCCGATACTGACCATGGCTTCACAATAAAAGTATTCGATCCTGCCTTGGATAAATTGGCCTGGCTAGAACTCAACAATAAGATTTTTATTGACCACCCCGATCAAGGTAACTGGGTCATGCAAGACTTTGAGAACCGAATGGCCGAACCGTGGTTTGATTCCAATGGGTTTTTCTTGGCAGTAGAGAATGAGCGCTTAGTCGGTACCTGCTGGACAAAGATTCATCATGACCTTGTAAATCAAGCACCTGTCGGCGAGCTCTATGTCGTCGGAGTTGATCCAGAATATATTGGTCACGGAATTGGACGCGCAGTATCTATCGCTGCGATGAACTATCTATTTTCACAAGGTATCAATGAAGTCATGCTGTATGTCGATGCCGACAATGAAAAGGGTTTGAAACTCTACGAATCTTTAGGTTTTAGCTAGAGTGTAGAAATTAAAAAAGGAGCCAGGGGGACTGACTCCTTTTTTAATTCTCCTCATTAAGAATTATCAGGTTTAATTGGCTTTGCCGGATTTGCCTTTACGCCTGAATTACCCACAAGAGCAAAGAGGCCAGCCATAGTAGCGGCTGCAATACTTCGCCGTAATAGTTTCATTAACGCCTCCGATTCACCACAAGCTCTTGCGGATGAGCTAAAAATAGAGCTCTCGTTGGTGTAAACCCTCAGGGTTTTTTGTGCGTTATTTGTGAATTACTTATCGACTATCACGCGGAGGCCTGAAACTAAGCGATCTACATCGTTTCGAGTTGAATACGGCGCAAGACCTGCCCGCAAAGCCCCCGCATCACCCAAGCCGAGTTTTCTCGATACTTCTAAGGCATAGAAGTTGTGAGCTGGAAGGTTCACTTTCTTTGCAGCCAATGCCACATATATATCACTGCTGTTGTGGCCAGCAAATGAAAAATAGATAGTAGGGGTGCGATGTGCAGCATGTCCGTACAGCGTTACACCAGGCAGTGATTTGATCTCACTTTCCAGATAATCCATGAGTTCCTCTTCATACTTTTCTAAGGCGCTCATAGAGTTAACTATTTTCTCCCGTCGGGTTACACCTGTACCCGGTGCCATCTCTGCAATGAAATCTACGGCCGCTGTACAACCTGCCATAATTTCATACGGCAGTGTTCCGAATTCAAATTTCTCTGGAACATTACTCGTTGAAGGAAGTAATTTGTCATTGTTAAGAGAGTCAAGAAGTGCCGGAGCAGCTGCCAATACGCCGCAGTGCGGACCCATCAACTTATAAAAAGAAAAACCGAAAAAATCTGCGCCGATTTCTTTAACACTAATTGCAGTATGAGGAGTTAAATGCACACCATCAACATAAAAGAGCGCACCAACTTTATGAACGGCTATACCAATTGCCTTTAAATCCGGACGTGTACCAATTGTGTTTCCGGCACCTGTTACTGCTACTAACTTCGTTCTTCTAGATAAAACCGTTTCAACGGCCTCAACGCTTAACTCTGATGTTTCAACATCGAACTCTGCCCAACGCACCGTTGCACCAACAGTTTCGGCAGCTTGAGTCCAAGGGCGAATATTTGAATCATGATCCAGGCGACTTACTACTATTTCATCCCCTGGTCCCCAGTTTTTAGCCAATGTACGCGAGAAGTCATAAGTCAGCTGTGTCCATGAGCGACCGTAAACGACCCCTCCTGGATCCACATCAATTAAATCTCCTACCGCTTTGCGAAACTCAAGCACTATCTCTTCGGCATTCTTCTCTGATTCAGTATTTACATTTCTATTGGAAATCGGCTTCGTGATGGCAGCGGCAATCGCAGCACCGACAGCATCTGGTACTTGGCTTCCGCCAGGGCCATCAATAAACGCTAAGCCAGTATTTAGTGAAGGAAAATGGGAACGAATTCTTTCAATATCGTACGTCATGGCGGGCAGGTTAGCACTACATGAGATTAATGAAGAAGCCTTCCTAGCTCCCCAATTGGCCCAAAAGGTTTGTCCATTGCACGAATTAGCCACATTAGAACCGATTTTTCTTGTTCAAAATCTGCTGCTTCACGGATGTCATAATGCGCCACGCGATTTCTTATCTGACTTGCTCTATGCAAATGGGTCCCGACTCGGTCAAAACTCCTCTTTTCTAAGGGGTTTACTAATGATGGATATACCAAATGCAAGGCTGGGATCCAGAGAGAAATGAAATTACTTCCAACAAATATTCTTCGCCAAAAGCCAAATGGAAAATATTCCTCGACTCCTTCAGTTCGATTTCCATTTCTTCTCAAAGCTTTTTGAATACTCCGCTTGATTATCTCTGTTTGAGGAATTATCGAGAACCACGTTGTGTAACCTTTTTCACATGCAAGACTACTTAGTGTAATGACGACTCGTTTTCGCAACTCTTTTTCTATCAAACCCAACATGAAATATAAAACCGCATACCTGCGAAGTTGCGTTTCAATTAAGCGAGTATCTAAGGACACAAGCGCATTATTTTGCACGCAACCGACATAAATGAAAAGTTTTCCACACTTGCAACATTGCGGAGAAAGAGTGTAATCTTTCTATAAGGCACATGAACGATCAATAGCGAAAGCTATATCGCTTGTGCAACGGCAATATAGCGAATATTGGCGAAAGCTAAACCGCTTGAGCCACGGCCCAAGAGAGATCACTGACGAAAGTTATATCGCTTGGGCCGTTT
>CAYHOY010000024.1:0-22754 GCA_964358665.1 uncultured Candidatus Planktophila sp.
GGTACCCCGGGGATAACAGGCTTATCTTGCCCAAGAGTCCATATCGACGGCAAGGTTTGGCACCTCGATGTCGGCTCGTCTCATCCTGGGGCTGGAGTAGGTCCCAAGGGTTGGGCTGTTCGCCCATTAAAGAGGCACGCGAGCTGGGTTCAGAACGTCGTGAGACAGTTCGGTCCCTATCTTCTGTGCGCGCAGGAAACTTGAGAAGGCCTAACCCTAGTACGAGAGGACCGGGTTGGACGAACCTCTGGTGTGTCGGTTGTTCCGCCAGGAGCACCGCCGATTAGCTACGTTCGGAAGGGATAACCGCTGAAAGCATCTAAGCGGGAAGCTCGCTTCAAGATTAGGTTTCCCACCGGTTTACCGGGTAAGGCCCCCAGCTAGACGACTGGGTTGATAGGCCGGAAGTGGAAGAGGCGCAAGCCTTGGAGCTGACCGGTACTAATAGGCCGAGGATTTAACTACAAAGTTGCTACGCGTCCACTGTGTGGCTCTCGAGATACGGTCTCGAGATCCGCAAACAGATAAAAAGGTTTTGACCCCTTTTTATTTAGACCGAAAACTCAATAGTGTTTCGGCGACCATAGCGAGAGGGAAACACCCGGTCCCATTCCGAACCCGGAAGTTAAGCCTCTCAGCGTCGATGGTACTGCAAGGGTGACCTTGTGGGAGAGTAGAACGTCGCCGGACTTCATTTATAAAAAGGGGTGTTTTAACAGGCACCCCTTTTTTATTTCCCGTGAAGTAATCTTGGTAATGAAAATATTTGATGTTTATTAAATTAATCAAAAATTAAAAAGAGGAGATCGAAATGGAAGAGCGTAGAAACTCACGTCCACCATCTGATCGTCCTTCAACACCTCGTTCCTCTTCTGGCCGCCCGTCATCATCTCGTCCATCAAGTGGTTCAAGCAGTTCTTCTCGTCCTTCCTCTTCTCGCCCATCGAGTGGCGATAGAAAACCATCAGGACCTAACTCCGCACGTCGCCGTGAAGATTTACCGGCACGCGGTGGTTCAACGTCACGCGCAGGTGCTCCTCGTCAAACACGTGATGGCTCTGATCCGCGCGGTACGCGACTAGCTCCCATGGATCGCGATCAATCGCGTTTGCGTCCAAGAATTTTTGAGCCGGATATCCCTGAAGAAATTACGGGGGAGGAGCTCGATAAATCTTTGCGAGCCGAACTGCTTTCACTTTCTCCAGAGAATGCGAAGGTTGTTTCAAGACACTTGGAGTGTTTAGCTCTCTACGCAGACTCAGATCCACTTCTCTCACATAAACACGGAGTCGCTGCGGCTCATCACGCTGGACGTTTAGCAGTTGTTCGCGAATCAGCCGGATATGCCGCTTATCGTGCAGGGTTTTATGAGATTGCATTGAAGGAATTACGTGCAGCTCATCGTATTTCGGGCGATGTTTCAATGTGGCCAGTGATGGCCGATTGCGAACGCGGTTTAGGTAATCCACTGAAGGCTTTGGCACTTGCTGGATCTCCTGAAGTAAAACGTTTAGCTAAACCAGAAGAGATTGAAATGCGAATCGTTGCTGCAGGTGCCCGTCGTGATTTGGGTGAACTCGATGCAGCCGTTGTGACATTAACGTGCAAAGAGCTTTCAAATGAAAGTGAAGATTGGGCAGTGCGACTTCGTTATGCATATGCCGATGCATTAGATGCTGCAGGTCGCACTAAAGAAGCCCGCGAATGGTTTGCCAAGTGTGCTCACTTGGATCGCGATGACTCGACAGACGCGCTGGAGCGTTCACATATTTCTTAACGCTCTTTTCATGTTCCACACAACCTTTGATGGCTTTGAATTGCAGGCATTTCGTTCCTGCGGGCTGGCGATAATTTCGTCCTGATAGGCTCTTTTCAAAACGCCCCTGACGAGACCTTAATTTCAGGGGAGCTGGGTGGGTTGATTTGCCGAAAGGAATACCAATACGCACTTAGATGGTAATAACCGATTCGTCGCAGGTAATCCAGAGCCATTGCATCATCGGTAACTTCCAGCCCACGGCTTTTGATGAGTTCAAGTTACTCTTCAAATGTGAGGTAGCGTTTTTTATAAGTTGACATGGGCACCACCCAAAAGAAAACTCGCCCGTACGTCTTGCGACGAAGAGGAGCGAGCCATGTTGGTTGTTACTATACGCGAAATCTTGTAAGGGTCAACACCATCTGTGAATATCGACTTATGCGTCATAGTCGCAAATATAGGACAAGCGACATACGGTGGCTCTTGACGATCCACATTCTCAGTTGAAAACTGACCTGTCTAATTAAACAGGAGATAGCGCTGCCGGCATGGGTATAGCGTTGCAACATGGGCCGAGAAACCAGATTCCTCCGCGTGCTACTAGTGATGTTCCTGGTCGGCCTCGTCCTGGCGAGCGGCCTGCTTTACATCGTTAGTCTGGATTTCGCCGCGGTTTATCCGAAGTTGGCGCACCTGAGGTTGCCCATCTACGTTGCCGTGCTCGTCGGCTTTGTCCCGGTGATTGTAGCCGTCAAGGTTGTGTTCGACTTCCTGGGCGTAGTCGACCAGGGCGAAGCGTTCTCTGCCCGAAGCGTCGGGTTGTTTCGGCGACTAAAGTTGATCTTCGCGATTATTGCCGCCTACGAGGTGCCCGGGTTTGTGGGCATCTCGGTCGCCGCCCAAGTCGCCATGGGGCAGACGAAGGCATTTATGTTTCTTGGCTGGTTGGCCGCCGAGGTCGTGGGTTTGTTCTTCTTCGCTCTGGCAGCGCTGCTCGAGCGGTTATTCGCCAACGGGCTCAAACTCCGGCGGGAGAAGGAACTCACGGTAAATTAAATGCGATCTTTGGCGGTACATTGTTTGGGTGACACCCCAAGGCATTATGAGGTTTCCCCAAGAAAGTAGAGCATGTTTACATCATTCTCCTCGACTCTGAACGAGAGAGCAGATTGGAAATGTCAGATGGCTAACTTCAGAGTCACACGCACTGCAATAAATGGATTTAACAAAGAGGAAATCTTTGAGGCGGCAGACTATTTCATCAAAGATGGTTGGGTTCATTTAACTGTAGGCGCCAATCAACACGCCATTGCAAGTCTTCGCGAAAAAGACGTGCTGAGAATCGACAGTGTTGCCTCCTAAGTTGCGCTTTTGAGTTTAGGAGTAAACGATGCTGGCAAGTGGCCGAAATGTCATAGTTGCAAATATCCAAAAAAATAAAGACAGAACGCTCGAACTAACGCTAATTGGGGAATCATCATGGCAAGTTTTGCTTCAGACCTAATAACAATTAGAGAAACTGCTGCGACGCGTTCACAAGCCGAGCCAATGAGTTATTACGCTGTGAAGTGTGATCTTTGCGGGAATGGCCAATTAGGTGTAGTCGCGATGAACCAAATACAAACAACCCATTGGCTCCGATGCGTGACTTGCAACCATGGATATGTAGTCAATGACGGAACTCTTAGCCCATCTACGCTCCCGCTTAAAATTCCTGAAGGCTTGCCGGATTTAGAATTAAGTGTTTGGAAGGAGGTTCGAGAATGTTTAGGAGTCAAAGCGAGTACTGCTGCTGTCATGTTGTGCCGAAAAATTTTATTACACATTGCAATCACTCACGGACTCAGCCCGAAGACGAGTGAAGATAAATCTCCCTCTTTCTATTCAGCCGTAGAGTTCCTGCAAAATCAAAATTTGATCACTCTAAAAATGCGCCCCTGGGTGGATCGAATTAAGGATGTTGGAAATGAGGCAAACCACGAATTAGCCCCAATTTCAATGTACGTGGCATTGGACGTTGCGAGATTTACAGAACAACTTCTAGAACTGACTTTTGAAATGGATGAATTGATGAGGAAGGCAAACGCAGAATAATCAGAAACGTCCTAAATCCTTTGCCAAATTACATTGATTAAAGGCGTCGTGCTGGCAATCCCCTGAACCAACTTTCAGGTAGCGTCTATGCAGGACAAGGTTTTGACTTTGTTCCTTGTTCTTTGCGATGGTGACATTAACGAGTTGTCGTTCATGATTAAGATTAAAGCCCTTGTCGAGTTGACTGCCCCTGACGTTCGCTCATTGCACTTTACTCCACTTGGATTTGTCCCGCGTGGGAAGATGAATCCCGAAGACTCGGCTCAATTCTTGCAACAGAGCATCGCTGCTTCCGATCTCCATCATGATGTTGCGGAGGCGACTCGAAAAAGTTTTGAACGCCTTCAGATACTCCATAGTTATGGCGTTCTCTTTTACGAAGCCTTCACTATCGCCGCTGATTTGGCTTGGCTTGGTATGGAACAAGCATTTCGAGAGCGGTTCGTCACCTACTACAATGGCACCATTCCATTCAGGAACGGCAATGGCATTGAACGCACGCTTTCAGTTCAAGACTTCAATGACGTGTACGAAGCAGTCAAGTATGGTGATTATCGCGACAAAAACTGGAAGTTAAAGGTTCTGTCGACGGGTGAACTGATGGAGTTCCGTGGCAGTTTGACTTACCTATTAAGTTGGGCAAGAAATGAAGGCCTCCTTTTTGGTCAAAGGAACAAGCGACTTGAGTCGCTATACACGAAGATGCGTAACTCGACTGCGCATTCAAACTATTCTCTTGTGATGCCATCCAACTCCGCGCAGGCAATCAACCATCTTGGCGAGGTTATCAATCATCTCTGGGGTCATTCAACTCCTGGGGGACATCTCTATCCCACTCCATTGAACAGAGCTGTACTCGTCGTCGCTTGGAATGATAATCAATCTGGGCAAACGCACACACAGTTTCGGGGCGATCAACTTACTGAATTTAACGAAACAGGGAATTGGACGTGCTTGGTGATTCGCGCTGTGCCCGACGATGATCTGTTTGAATTTAATGCACAGTTTGAGCGGACTAATTTTCCCAGCGAACTTCTCTGGGGGCCAGGGAATGCGAGATGAAGAGGCTGAGAGAGAAGCTTTGTCACTGGGGCTGCAGACGGCGGTCTCTCCAGATGCGAAGCTCCTAGAGGAGAAAAATTAAATATTTTCCACAGTAAGGCGGAGCCTGACTTATGAGATTAGATGTTGGCAGGAACTGCGGTGATCAGCGGAGTTGTGGGTCATTCAATCAGACGAGGAACGGTCATACCACATGGTGAAAAGGTCTTCCCTAGCAGTGGCTTCCTCAAGACCCAGGATCAGCAGAAGCATGGGAACCCCGGTGAGGGTAGGAGAGAGTTTCAGATTGCGAGTACTCGGATATTCGGACTGTGGTGCCGGGTAAGACCAGGTCTGCCGCCACCTTTCCTCGCAATTGTCGGAGAAAGTGTGCCAGCGTCTAGTTGTCACTCCTTTAAAAAATATCGCGTTTGATCTTCTTTCACTTACGCCTAAAAGGCGAATGCAAGCAGCGCAACGACCAGACCGATGAGAGCAGAGTAGATCGCAATTTGCAAGGCCTTTTTTCTATCCTTGGCGCGAAATTCTGCTTCCAGGACGTCATCAGTCTTGCCGACGGTAGATCCGAAATTAAAGAATGATGCGAAACCAAAATATGCACAGAAATGCATCCGTGCTTGAAGGTAACCCGATGCCGCCATTGTCGCCGGCACTAAAACTAGTAAACGCCAGGGTTGCGGTGTGCCAAAGGCGATGAAAATCCCCCAGAGAATGACTGCTGCGCCGAAACCACCCCAGCCGGCTTGTTTCCGTTTTGCGATTTCTGCGGGACCTATATTGCAGACTCCCGGGACGTATTCATTCTTGGTTTCCATAGATTGAGACTACCACTGCGGGCATTTTCCGCATGGTGAAATTGCTAACTATTGGAATTCGGCTCAAGGTCCGCGCCCATATAGCGATCGGAGTAGATATTTCATCTTATTGAATAATTCACTAAATGGAAGTTTTATTGTAGAGTGATTTTATGGGAAAGAGTCAGAGCGCCTTGGCAAAGGAAATTGTTGGGCTGTTGCCGACGGTAGCGGTGAACCTGCGGTTGTCTGCCCTACTTGAGTCCGCTGGCGTTGTTCTGACGCCAAGTCAGCTCTTGTGTGCGGTACTTATTGATAAGTCGGAAGGTCGACGAATGTGCGCTGGGGATATTGCCCGAAGACTTTCGGTGTCGCCACCAGCGACAACGGCTTTGGTAGATCGGTTGGTGAACGCTGGTCTTTGCAGCCGGAGCCAAGGCGCGGACAGAAGGGTCGTATGGGTTTCACTCACTGACCGCGGCAGGTTCCTCGTGGATAAATTGATGTCTGGGTTAACCGAGAAAATATCCTCGGCGCTCGGACCTATGGATAGATCCGTTCAAGAGGCCCTATTAGGGGCGCTGCGTCAGGTGGCCATATTCGCTCGCGAGATCACCAGCGACCAAAGTCCCAAGTCCGCCGAGGACTCCACCCAACTTGTAATGCCATGATTGGGTTTGATCGCGTGCCCAAGAGATGGACGCTGCGTATTGTGCCGACCGTTTTCTCAGGTGTAGTGGGTACGTTCCTCGCAGCGATGACATTGAATCTATTGGCGCGAACTTGGCGATACTCCCCGCTGGTGGATGGAGTGCTACGGGTTTGGGGTAGATTGTGGCTGGTTCCTGCTGGCGTGCGACTACAGGTTGAGGGACGCGAACATCTCCAAGTTGGACAGTCCTATGTCATAGTCGCGAACCACCAGTCCATTTTGGATGCCATGGTTCATCTTGTTGCCCTCGGGTTTCCTATGCGAATCTTGGCCAAGCAAGAGTTGTTCAGGATTCCGGTACTGGGGTCGGCTATGCGGGCCATCGGCATGGTGGAGGTAGATCGAGCCAACCCTAACTTTGTCGCCATCAACCGTTTCGCAACAGATGCATTCTCCGCTGGTCGAAGCCTGCTCGTGTACCCAGAGGGGACAACGTCAAAGGATGGAACCCTCGGTCGTTTCAAGGATGGCGCCTTTTCGATCGCTATCGCTCATGGTATCCCGATACTGCCTGTGGTCATTGATGGAACCCGATCAGTCTGGATGCCAGGAAGCAACTCGATCCATGGCGGACAAGTGCGAGTGGTTATCACCGAGCCGATTTCCACTGGTGAACTTACCCGTGGTGACGTGGCGCAGTTGCGTGCCGACGTACGAACACTCATTTCTTCGACTCTCGAGGATAGGTCTAAGGCGCCCTCATGAGTGAGTCATTGCAGACACCTCATGGTGGGACACGATTGGGTCTTGTGCTTGGAGGGGGTGCGGCTCTGGGGGCTGCGCATGCCGGAATCCTTCAAACTCTTGATGAGGCTGGTGTGCGATGTTCGGTCGTTGTTGGCACCAGCGCTGGTGCACTGATCGGTGGCGGTTATGCAGCGGGACTCACCGGAGGTGAACTCACCAAACTAGTTCTGGCCGCACAGTGGAGCACGTTCGCTCAGTGGCATCCGAACCGCCGCTGGGGTCTGCTGGACTCCAGTCCTTTAGAACGCAGCATAGAAGAGTATGTCGGCACTCGATTAATTGAGGACTTGGAACGACGTTTTGGAGCCGTGGCTTTTGATCCCTTAGCCCGCGAACTGGTGCTGATCGAGTCGGGGTCTTTGGCGACCGCCTTGCGTGCTTCGTGTGCAGTGCCGGGTCTTTTCCCGCCAGTACGGGTGGACGGTCGGTTACTGGTCGACGGCGGGGTCTCTGACAATGTACCAGTGTGGGCAGCGCGAAAACTTGGTGCCGACTACGTAATCGCGGTCGGTGTGGACAGCGGACCCGCCACAAATACCGGGGTTGCCGCGCGCGTTTTGGACACCGTGAGCGGTGCTCACAGGGCACGGGAGCGCGATATCCCCCGAGCCGCCGCAGCAGCGGATGTGTTCATCCGTCCCGACACTCGAGGATTATCCCGGTGGACTCCGAAAGACGTGCCTAGGTTGGTAGATGCGGGGCGCCGCGCTATGGAGTCTTCACTTCAAGAGATCTATCAATTGTCTCAAGTTCCAAGGCCGCTGACGAAACCTCTCCATCTCGACTCTGGATGGATCGACTGCATGATTTCGTAATCTGCCAGGTCATAATCGCACCAGGTGTTTCGATGTCCGACCACTTATAAGAAGGGATAGTAATGCGCGCGCTGTTCGCAAGTATTGGCATGTTCGTTGAGCGTCACCCGATTTGGATCATTACCAGCGTTGTGGGATTCACCCTTTTGGCCGCCATCGGTGCCAGCTCAACGCAGATCGTCACCACGCAAGATGCTTTCGTCCAGCGTGATAGCCAGATCTTTCGTGGATATACGGCATATGACAAGGCATTTGGGGGAGATCCAACGGTAATTCTTATTCCTGGAAAGCCAGTTGAATTAACTAGCCCTGACAATGTGGCAGCGATCCGTTCCTTGACCTCCACATTTTCGAAAGATCCTGCCATCCGATCAGTCGTAAGCATCCTTACCTTTCTTCCACCTACAACGCCAGCCGAAGCTGTTCGATCGTTGGTTTATTCTTCAGATGGGCAACCGCGAGCGCAGTTCGCGGCGTTTTTGCCAAACGGACATGCCCTCGTGATCGTGCGCACAGTTGGCGGGCTGAGTGTTGATCAACAAAGGTTGGCATCCGACCGAATAATTGCCGCTATAAAGAGATCTGAGTTGCCAAAGGAGACCGTTGTTGCGGGCAATGCGCGACTCATTGGTGACATTACCAAGAGCATCACTAAAGATATGACGACTACTGGTGTCATCGCGATTTTTTTGATGATCGGAGTGTTGTACTTAGTTTTTCCGGTGCGCCGTAGATTGTTGGCCTTACCTGTCGCCATTGTGGGAGTGCTATGGACATTTGGCGCGACCGGCGCCCTGAATGTTCCGCTGACACTTGTCACCATGGCGGGACTGCCCGTGCTTATTGGACTGGGCGTGGACTTCGCTATCCAGTTCCACAATAGATATGAAGAGGAATTGCAACGTGGGCATCGACCGGAGCAGGGACTCATTGCCTCGGTGACTCATATTGGTCCGGCCGTGGGTATTGCAGTGGTGGCATCAATGCTTGGATTCATCACCCTTTTGCTCTCCCGTGTCCCAGCAGTGCGGGACTTCGGACTTCTTTTGGCGATTGGCGTTGTCGCGCTCTACCTGGTCGGGTTATTTGGACTCAACGCACTTTTGTTCCGCTTTGACCGCCCACGAGATACGGGCGGACGAGAGGGGCTACCCCTTAAAAAACATACGCTGACCAAAACGCTCTCGGCGATTTCCTCTACATCCATCAGACGGGGTCCCCTGCTAGTCGCGGCCGCACTCCTTTTAGCTATGGGTGGATTTGCGGTCGATGCGCGACTGCCAATACAGACCGATATCGAAAAACTCATTCCTGCCGATACCCCTGGGGTAATCGCACTTAACCAAGTCCGTACTCTCGTGGGCACTACCAACAATCTGCCACTGCTGGTGTCTTCCGATGATGTGACTGATCCGCAGGTTCTCACATGGATGGCTGACTTCCAGCGGCGTGTTTTGCGCGACCATAATCAGGTTATCAGTGCTGTAAGTCTAGCTTCTGCCGTATTACCAGGATCGGGAGAGGCATTTCTATCCCCTGAGGCGATCAGTCAAACGTTGCGTGGGATGCCTAGCGACATCCGATCCAGTCTTGTCACCGACGATCACACTGGCGCGGCAGTGGTTTTCAATGTCATCCACATGCCAATTGCTGAGGTGAATACGCTGGTGAATGAAATTATTTCTGAGGCACATCCGGTTCAAGGCGTGACTATCGTGCCTGGTGGAACCTTGACGCTGGCTGGTGCGGCAATTGGTGCGATTACTCAGGGTCGCACTACCATCGCGCTCATTGGTTTTTCGGCGGTATTTATAGGTTTGTTGCTGATCTATCGCAACTGGCGAAAAGCCATTGCTCCGGTATTACCGGTCATCCTCGTTACCGGTTGGTCTTCGGGAGTGATGTGGTTACTTGGGATTCAACTCAATCCGTTGACCGCAGTAATGAGCGCGCTCATTATCGGAATTGGGACTGAATTCGGCGTTTTATTACTTGAGCGCTATTGGGAGGAACGTTTACTTGGTGTTGCTCCGACTCAAGCGATCAATCAGGCGGTGGCAAGAGTAGGGCAAGCGATCACGGCATCAGCACTTACTGTCGCTGCCGGATTTGGCGCACTGCTAGCCTCATCATTTCCCGCTCTGCGAGAGTTCTCCGCTGTGATCGTCATTGATGTCCTATTGGCATTAGTTGCGACCCTGATCTTAATTCCTCCACTCATCCTCTGGTTAGATCATGAGAAGATTTCGGAATTGGGGAAATGACTGTGATTGAAGGTGCTGACATGATTCTGCCAATCAGACGTGGCTCTCGGCCAAGAACAACGCCGAGCAACCCGCACATTCAGTTGGATCAGCAGCCAATTGATGACAAACCTCGACAGCACCTGCTAGATCTTCTGGTTGAATTGCCCGTCATCTGGAGACCGTCGATGATCTCAGTGCCCGGAGCAGTAGCGCTTACCCTTGAGTCGGATATGACGCTGGGACCGCAGACGGCTTTTATGATAGGAACCGAATTCGCCCACCTGCATCCATTACCGGACTATTCCTTACATCTAATTCTGCCTTCCGAGTTAGCTGGATCTGCAATTCAAGCGGGATGGGCCGAGCAACACCCCATCGCCCGTCTTGGATATATATCCTCAGGAGCTGTCATGGTCTACGCGCCGCGGGAAGAGGACGAGGTTATCGTGGTAGCGGGGCTGGTGCGCACTTCCTATCGATACGCAAGTGGAGTAGAACGATCATAAATCTCTTTCTCTTTCGCACAGGTCAAGGAGTTTTATTAAATGCAGAATTAATTTCTCTGAAGGCGCGATCAACGTCATGTACTGACTTGCGTGCGACCAGTACGGGCGAAAAAGACGAAGCCTACATTCAGAAAACAGTTCGCCCGCTAAAATAAGGGGATTTCCAATGGCCGGTAGACTAGAAGGCAAAGTTGCTTTGGTTGCTGATAAACCGGATGTCAAGATTCGGCACCCTATTGATAGCGACGACCAAGTGGAATAATTCTATATCGTCGAAAGTCAATCAGAATTCCCGTAAGGTCCCCCAATCTCTGCAACGGTAAATGATTATCAGATTCATTCCTGATGTTATTAAGGGTATGAATACCGTGTGTTGCCGCCTTGGAATTTCAATCTGGAAGGAAAATACGGTTGCAACAGCCCCAAAGCCATAGCTCGCACTGACATCTCTTGCAGGGTTATAGTGGAAATGGGAATAAGTGCGAAACCAGTGCGGATGGGTGTATATCCCAAGATAATATTCAGGTAGAGTCCAAGGAGTAGCACAAGGGAGAAAAAATCGAAACCTAATTACTGTGGATATTAGTTCTAGAACTCTTTTCGTCTTTGCCGAGAGAGCAATTTCTTCGCGAGTGAATGCCCGCTCGAAAATAGCGGCCTGTGTTACTCCATTACCTCTAGCCTTCAATTGTGTGATCACGCTTGCGAGGCATGAGTATGATCGAGCCACGATTAGGAGTCCTGCGATCAATTGCCCATCCACGTTCTTCGTCTCCATTGTTTTTTCATAAATGATTTCAATGAGGTCGTTTCGCAACGAATTGGTGTCAATAGTTGTGACATTGGAGAAGGAATAATGGTGAAGGGCGTCTGTGATTAATTCCGCTTTATTTTTCCGGTGACGGTAAATGGTGCCCGTGCCAACATGAGCACCCAGAGCAATGCCCTCAATAGAGTTAGGCTGGTAGCCTTCTTCGCGGAGTAACTCAATGGAGGAGTGTTCAATAGCGTCATTTTTTGAGGTGTCGCGAGGGCGACCTATAAATGTTGAAGCATGCATTGCCCACTACTCTCACATATCCGATGCGGTAATGTGCGGTGTCGGAAATAGGAACGTAAAACTCGCCGTCTTCCAATTCAGGCATCTATGGTTGTTGCCAATGTCGTGGACACTTCAGCAGGGGAGACTTCCACTTTGTGTTCAGAAGACCCTAGTACGGAGAAAGACGATTTCGATTGCCTGTTTCTTAAAAGATAATGGAATTAGATGAAAGGGCGCCCTAATAAGAATTCACATTAGGGCGCCCTTTGTAATATTTGATATTTATAAATTATTTCTTGAAGGCTAGCAGTGTTCCAATTTGTGGTCCAAAATCGGCACCGGCACGCAGAACCGCAAAGAGGATCAACGATGCTCCGGCAAGGCCGAGGTCTTTAAGAAATGCGGCCTGCTCGTTCATCTTGACAGATGGATCGGTTTCTCTCCAAAAACCATGCATGATAAATGCCGTGGGAATGAGGAAAATAACTAAGAGCAAAACGCCAAGGTCAGCATACGTTCCGAGGATGACTGAGACTGAGCCAAGAAGAATCATGAGTCCGGTTAAATAGACCATGAAACTTGCCATTGGCACTTTTTTGTATTTAGCGTACTCAGCCATTTGCTTATTTTTCAGCAGGTGGCCCATGCTGGACATGATGAAAATTAAGGAGAAGAGAATGCGTCCGATAAGAAGAATTGCGTCCATATTTTACCTTTGTTCGGGGCACTTACGAGCCAGGATAATTTGAACCACAGGATATAGCTAAATGATTGAATATTCAACTAGATGAAGGTTTGACCAAATGACTGCTGGCAAGAGGGAGATCAAAATTTGTTGGAGCTAGGAATTTTTGACTTTAGTGAGTAGTTTTGTACGTCCAGGCGAGCGTGCGTCTCGAGATCGTGGGAGGCGACTTCCCACCTAGTGTATTTTAGTGTATGTGCCAGGCTCCATCCAACTTAAACCGCTTTGAACGTTTACGCGTAGAAGAATGATTCGCGCTCTTTGTGGCTTACTGCTAGGCCATAAAAAGATGGACGAAGACGATGACTGAGTTTATGAGCGTTAATGACGGTGCCCACTGCAAACCACCTCTATCTCGAGGTGTTGCGACGACCAATTGAATTCACCTTTTAAAAGGAATGCAGCAGATGGCTGTTGCTCCATTCCAGAAAAACTTAGCTCAAATTTTAGCGAATTCGAGTGCCATCGAAGGATTCCTCGAGCACCAAAAGCCTCTTCAGCAATTTGTCAAAGGGTATGAAGATTCGATTGCTAATCAAATTCTGAAAAACCCCCTTTTTGTCGAAGCAACGCGGAAACTTATTGAATCAGGAGCAAGTGCGAAGGTGCTAAAGGAAATAAACCAAAAAGCAATCTTTTCACAGGAAAACGTTGCGAAAATTTTTGGCGCGAGTTTCGTTGCAAAGCAGACCGCCGAGATTCTTAACTCGCAAGTAGCTCTCGCCGTTCAAAAAGAGACAACGAAAATGAATCAAATTGTCCGCGAGATGAAGGAGTCTGGCTGGCTACTAGAGACTGGAGTTCACGGAAAGTGGGAGTTCGCTCCAGCAAATCGAGCTGGTGCAGTCAGTACCTTTGATCCATTTATTGCACTAAGGGCAACACTTGAGAAGTCGGGCAAAGAGAAAAATGAGATAGCGGTCGCTATGGAATCGGCTGCGTTTATTCTTCAACTATCGGAGCACGCACCACGGCGGCCATGTATTGCAAGTGCTAAAAACTTATCTCGGACTGGTGGGCTAAAAAACTATAGGCACGTTCAAATGAAAATTCCTGCATCGGCAATTACCCAAATCGACGGGCTACTTGTGCACACCATGGCGGGATTACTTTCAAGCATGGCAATTCGACCGCTCGCATATCGAGATTGGCCAAACGTGTCCACGTGGATCGCAAAAGCATGCAAACGCATTATCGTAAATCCCGATCGTAACTCAGGAACATTGAGAGGAGACGGTGGCTTGCTCACCATTATCGGCGATTGCTCTGAAGCGGCTATCGCGAGATTGGCTTATTTTTTTCGGTATGCGGGCGAATACGAAGTTGTAAACGAAATTCTCAAACTACACGGTAAAGAAATCAAGGGGCCTATATATTTAGGTAGACGCGAGGCCAAGAAATCTACATCAACTTTTGATCCGGTGACCCGAGTTTATGACAACCTTTTGGATAAGAAATGAATCGGGAGTCAGACCAAAAACTAACTGTTGGGCTCGTTTCACTCCATTGCCATAATAGAAGCGGGGGATGGGCGCCAGCAATGCTGGACATTGCCAATATTGAGCCACAACGAAAATATTGCAGAGAAGCTGGCGCGTTATTCCAGAGCACCGCTGATTAGAGATCTTTATGACCTTTGGTGGTATGGCATGAACACGGTGATTGACCAAGATTTGGTGAGGTCACTGTGGATTAAGAAAGTTTATTATGACAAGGTCATTGAAAATAGGTGGAAAGATCGTGCTTTCATACCCTCAGACATACTTTCTGACTCAAAACTTTCGTTGATGAGTCCAGAGGAAATTGGAAATCTCGTTCACCAACCGAATCCGACAATGTGGGATCAAGGATTTCGAAACCGTTATCGTTTTCTCCTTGACCTTGCTGAATCTGATATTAAATGGAGTCGCTGCGATCCAAGAGATGAGTATGCCTTTCATGCCTCATTGGCAACCATTGGAGATTAGTTTTGGAAAGTATCGATTTTTGGTGACTCAATGTTCTGCTCACTCTGAGTAACTGAGACTTCCATGGGGGATTCGATAGATTTTCACTACGAATCCGGCCCTCGACATTACTTTATTCGCCGAATTCCAATACTCAGGCCCTGTAAAATCTATGTTGGGTGACACCCCAAAGCGTTAGAGTAACTTCGGATTAGGAACCAACGAGGGGGCAAAGTGGGAACTAACGTTCTTATCAGACCTAAGTTGCTTGCTTGGGCTATGGCTCGCTCGGGTAAGGAATTCGATGTCTTAGTGAATGCCATCCCGCAAATTCCCAAATGGATTGACGGAACCGCAATGCCGACCTATCCACAATTGGAGCACTTCGCAAGATCGACATATGTTCCTCTTGGTTCTCTATTTCTAACTGAGCCGCCTGAAGAAAATTTACTGGTCACAGACTTTCGCGTCGTTGACGGTGGGTCCAATTCTGAGTCCAGCCCCAGCTTGATTGACACAATCGATATATGTCTCGCCCGCCAGGACTGGTACCGAGATTATCGGCAGGGGATTGATGCTGATCCGCTTGATCTAGTGGGGTCGTTGAACATTAGTATGTCGCCAAAAACCGCGACACGGTTGATGTTGGCTGATATTGGGATTGATTCATATGCCGAACTGAATTTGACTACCCTAGATGAAATTTTTAGAACGTTGTCAGAGTTAGTGGAACAAATGGGCATTATGGTGATGGTAAATGGCATAGTTGGTCTGAACACTCATCGCAAACTTGATTACCGTAAATTTCGCGGATTCGCATTATCTGATCCCTTTGCGTCTTTAATTTTTGTTAATGGAACCGATACTCGCGCGGCGAAAATATTTACGTTGGTACACGAATTGGCTCACATTTATCTCGGCGACCGCGGCGTATCAGCTGTTAGGCCAAGATCGACAGTTGAGCATTCTCATGAGCGTTGGTGTAATGCAGTGGCGGTTGAATTTCTTGTTCCCGAATCTTCATTCCGGAGTGCATTTGTTGGGATAGGGAGAACACCAGCGGATCTTGCAGCCGAACTTGAGAGACTCGCGCGAATATTTAAAGTCAGCACTCTAGTCATTCTGCTTCGTATTAATGAACTTGGGCTGGCCGAATTTCGTAATTTCGATAATACTTACGAATTAGAGAAGCGACGAGTGGCTGACTTGCGTGAAGAAAACGTATCAACATCACCTGGTGGAAACTTCTATAACACTCATGGAGTAAGAACTGGAAGAAGATTCGCAAAAGCATTGATCGGCGATACTCTTGGAGGGCGAACACTCCATAGGGACGCATTCAAGCTACTTGGCATCAAATCTAACGCCACTTTTGAGAAATTTGGACAAAGGATGGGCGTTATTTGATGTTTCTTCTGGATACCAATATATTCGTCACACCGAAACAAACCTATTATGGATTTGATTTAGTTCCCGGCTTCTGGATCTCGCTCATCAATGCCCATACAAATCTAACGGTTCATTCTGTTCGCGCCGTATATCTTGAACTTTAGGCCTACATTGATGAACTCAGCGAATGGGCCAAGATAATTGCACCGCGCTCCTTATTTCTAGAACCTAACACGCAGACAGTCGCATCGATTACCTCAATCGTTGAATGGTCTCGCACTCAAGCATTCACTGAATCTGCGCAACGGGAGTTTCAAGCGTCTGCTGACCTAGAACTGATTGCGACTGCACATGCCATGGGCAAAACTGTTGTGACCCTCGAAACATCAAATCCAGAATCAAAAAAGAGTATTAAGATCCCCGATGTTTGTAGGGCGTTCAGTATCAAATACACAGACCCATTTTCGATGCTACGCCAACTCGGTGTTAGTTTCACCTAGTTACCAGCGCCTTAGCTAGCGACTTGATTCAATTCTCTGGATCCGTAAAACAACTTAAGGACAGTTTGGTCTGCCCCACGTTTTCCAAACTCGATTTAGTGAACTCGAGCCTTTTTCTGAAAGGTTATGCAAATGCCAAACTCATATGCTGTTGTAAGAGGCTAGAAATCAGCGGTTGATTGTCGGCGTTGGTAAAGCGTTGGGGCACGACCCGAGAAACCAGGTTCATCCGTGTGCTGTTAGTGATGTTCCTGGTCGGCCTCGTTCTGACCAGTGGCTTGGTTTAGCTCGTCGGCCTCGTTCCGATGATCGTAGCCGTCAAGTTCGCTCTGGCAGCGCTGCTTGAACGGTTGTTCGCCACCGCGCTCAAACTCCGCCGGGAGAACGAGCTCTCGGTCTGAACCGTGCCGAAAACCATTTCAGATTCGCGAAGGTCTGCTTCTGTATCGCCCAACAAATTAGATTTATAGCATCACAGTCCTGCACGAACCAACGGCCCTCACATGGCCAGTGTGTAGATATTTATTCAGTAAATACTAAAGCCCCGAGCAGGAAGTATTTGCCGGCTAGTAGGGTGGTTCTGTGCCTGAATTGCCAGAGGTTGAAACTGTCCGACGGGGACTTTCACACCTTGTGTGCGGATATCGAATCAATGAGGTTCATGAGCTCCACGCAAGAGTTCGCAAGAATTCCTCTCTTTCGCCAATCTCGACCGTTGCAGGCGCGCGAATTACTGGGGTAAATCGGCGCGGTAAATTTCTCTGGTTTGAACTGGATCGACCAGAGGTGTTGGTCGCTCATCTTGGAATGAGTGGTCAATTTCTCATTGCGCAAAAAGATCGACCGGTGGCTAGGCACGTGCGGGCCTTATTTAAGATCTCTAAAGGCTCACGGAAAAAAGAGTTGGTCTTTAACGACCAGCGCACTTTTGGCTGGCTCTCTGTGGAAGAACTTGCCGATGGAACCCCGACTTCCGTGGCTCACATTGGACTAGATCCCTTCGACCCAGGATTCGACAGAGCCATGACAATAGAAAAATATGCGAAGCGAAATGTGAAAATTAAAACCGCTCTTCTTAGCCAAGGAATTATGAGTGGGGTTGGCAATATCTACGCCGATGAAGCGCTCTGGCGCGCAAAGCTCCATCCCGAAACGCTCACTAGCCAGATGTCGCTAAAGAAAATCGAGATAGTAATAAATAGCGCAATCGAAGTAATGACCGAGGCGATCTTACAAGGAGGCACATCTTTTGATGGGCTTTACATCAACGTCAATGGCGAGAGCGGTTTCTTTGAGCAATCTCTGGCCGCTTACGGACAGAGTGGTCGGCCATGTCCTCGCTGCAGTACGCCGATCAATCGAATTATTGTGGGGCAACGCTCTTCGCATTTTTGCCCACGTTGTCAGCGCAAGAGGGGCTAAGCGTTAGAGCTTCACCGCCGACTTATCGCGCACCCGTTCGAGTCCATCTAATAATAAATCGAGAACAAATTCAAACTCTATTTGGTGATCGTGAGTGGCTTCGCGAATAATTTCACTTGCGTATGGAAACTTGTCTACCATCTGTTGCATATATATGGCAGCTATTTCGGGGCCGAAAGTTTGTAATCCATCTTTGAAACCGATTTCTTGGAGGGTAGAGCCATACACGTGATTATCTACTGCATGCATTGCATGGTGCGTAAGTTGAGGCGAAAATCCCGCTCTTCGAAACACTCCCATCATTGTTTCTGCATAGACTATTGATTCACTTCCAATATTTGGGCGAGACATACTTAGGCCGCATGCCCATGGATGTTTCCAGAGAACTTTGTGGGCTGAGAGTGAACTGCGACGCACAGATTCTTTCCATTCAGCGTTCTTCTTTGGCTTTTCAAAGAGGCTAACTATGAAATCACACATCGCATCAAGAAGTTCTTCCTTATTGGCTATGTAGTTATAAAGCGACATGGCTTTGACATCTAGTTCTAAACCGAGCTTTCGCATACTTAAAGAATCAATTCCATCGCGATCAGCGATAGCAACGGCAGCTTTCACGATGCGCTTCCTATTCAAATTTTCGCGAACTTCGAGTTTTGGGGCGGGTTTTGAATTTGACAATCGTTTTGGCATACGTGTACCTTACACCATAAGCGTACAGTGTAAGTCCATAGGGGGAGAAATGAAGTCAGTTACATACAAAAAATACGGTTCGGCAGAGGTTTTAGAGATCTCAGAGGTAGAAGTTCCGACGATTACTGAAAATCAGGTGTTAGTGAAAGTTCAGGCAGTTTCCATTAATCCTGCAGATTGGCACTTCATGCGCGGGGCGCCATATTTAGTACGGCTTCAAAGTGGCCTCTTAAAGCCTAAGAAAGGCAGTTTTGGTTTGGATATGGCAGGGATTGTTGAAGCTGTGGGTGCCAAAGTCACAGATTTCAAAGTTGGCGATAGGGTCTATGGAGAAAGCATGGGAGCGCTATCGGATTTCGCAGTATTTGGGAAAAACTCTTTAGCTTTAAAGCCTGCGAATTTGAATTACGAAGAGGCCGCGGCTGTACCTATGGCGGGTTTTACCGCGATTCAGGCTTTACGCGATAAAGCTGGTGTTAAAGCCGGTCAGAAAGTTTTGATTGTTGGCGCATCAGGTGGAGTTGGAACTTTTGCAGTTCAGATTGCTAAAGCATTTGGTGCCAACGTTACTGGTGTATGCAGCACTGTAAATGTTGAGATGGTGAAATCTATCGGTGCCGATCGAGTTATAGATTATACAAAGGAAGATTTCTTTACTGGTGTAGATAAGTACGACATTATTGTTCAGACGGCGGGTAACTACACATTGAAGCAGCTTCGTGCGGCGCTAGCTTCCGATGGAACTCTCGTTCAAGCCGGAGATTCAAGTGGGGTTAAGGCTGTAATTGGAATGGGATTTGTTTTTGGAATGCTTAAAGCTTTAATAATTTCTAAATTTACCAAACACGATATTCCTCCATTTTTAGCTAAGAGAAGCAAGGAAGATTTAGTTGCACTCTCTGAGTTGATTGAATCAGGAAAGGTGAAACCTGTCATCGATCGGAAGTATCCGATGTCGCAGGTGGCAGAGGCCGTTACGTATTTGGAGGCAGGACATGCACGCGGCAAAGTTGTCATCACTGTGTAAAGGCGGTGACCACTAAATTTCTCTAAAAGTTCTGTTCATATACCTACCGCGTTAGTTCCTTTCTGAAAACCCTTAATGCGAGCACAGTGCTCGGCGCGCTAAGCAATATGTTTTATAGGACTATGTTGGTCGCGCACTAAGAATTGTTAAAACGTCACTATTTAGCTTGAAGTGGTCAACCGCAGCCTTGGGCAACAATCGTGAAGCGACGGAAATAATCTTTCTCCGTTCGAATTCTGAGCCAACGAGCAGTGGCTCATGGTGAGCTACTCGGTTTCGAAACTCCCTCAACTCATAAAGAGTTTGATGGATTTTCCTTCGATCAGTTTTAAAGTGATATGCCGTATGAAGATAAGGAACCCATATGGTTTTTTCATGGGCATTCGATGTTAAATAGGTCCAAAATCCAAACATCACTTCGGCGACCACTTTTCCAGGCAGTGGTGAGGCGTTGCCGGACACAGCGGCGTCCCTGCGCGCACGTTCTATTTGGTCTCTAGGAATTTCATTTGCATCAACTAATCGCTGCTGGAGTGGATCGTTTTTCATAACAGGTGGAAACAGTTTTAGAATCGTGGGTATTTCAGTCCAGTGTGAATCGCCAAGAGAGGTGGCAGCTGATAGAGCCCGGTCGTATGCATTTCGAAGTCCAACTTCAAGGTGGCCCAAGTCATGAAGAAATGCTGCTCCAAGACGCGCATTCCATTCGTAGAGTGCAAGGGCAAGAGGCCGTGATCCTCGAGCAGCAGAAAGATAAGTTCCAAATCGTCCAGTGCTCAGCCAGGTTTCTATCCACAGATCAGATGATTGCTGAATTGGCACGATCTTCTTTCTCGGGTATAGTTCACAACGAAAGCCTTTGAGGACCGATGACTCTCGAGTTAAGTTACTTAGGCACTGTATTGGAAACTCCGGTATTTCGCTCACGCGGACCCGGAGTTTTTTTATTGATTACTTAAATGTAAATCATTGAGTCCGTATTATGAGGTTGAATATTGGGAATGTGGATACAGACTATATCGAGTGATTAATTTCTATCAGGCGCGACGAAGAGTTTGTTATAAATTTGAGTCAAGCGACAAACCTAAAAAATAAAATGACCCGCTTATACGCAGTAATGCGCAGGGGAGCGGGTGCTGATGAAGCAGAGCCTAGGGGATAATTATGGGTTTTAGGCGTACTTTTTCCTGTGTTGTTAAGAAGTTTAAAAAATATGTAGGGCATCCATTAAGGCTAAGAGAATCTCCTGACGTAGACTTTCCTTAGGGTAGTACTTGTGGATTTACTTAATATTTCAGTAGTAACTCTCAGTAACCTTTATTCGAACCCAGGGTATGTAACCAAGTGGCTTTAAATTAGTACGCCACTTCTGATTCACGAAATGGTACAACATAGAAATTACACACAATCTGGGAGGGTTCGATGTCCCGTTCTCTCAAAGTAAAGATGATCGCTTCAGTTGCCTGCTTGCGAAGATCTTCTTCTGTATCACTCCAACAAATCAGACTAACTTCATCACAATGCTTGACAAACCAACACTCCTCGTCTTTGGCAATTTCTACCTTTACGGTGAACATTTAAGTAACTCCAATGCCTCATCAACTGATATTCCAACTATATTCACTAAATAATATTTTACAATCTTTGGAGTGACTTCTTTGCCATTGTGAGGCCAAAATGTGAGTTGCGGGTAGTTAGTTGAAACGAGGATTCTGTGCGAACCGGTTACTCTCAGTAACCGAAAATTTAGAGGTTGAATGCACAGGTTGCGAATAGATTCTCATTTGAGGATGGAAGTTCAGAGGTACTTGCCCGTAAAATCATGAAAGACTTGGAGCTAGATTTGGGAGAGAGGTGGTGGGAGAAATGATTAAGACTACTTATAGAGCAACGGTGGAAAAAGCGGGAAAAATATTCAGCCAACCATTGAAATCTATGTCTATTGTGTGAAGATTCGATAAAGGTTTCTAACTTTATATTGAATTTCACATTGAGTGTGATACTGTTTTTGCAACCCTAGAAAGCGTGTACTTCATGGCTTTTGACATTCAATTCTTAGGTGCAGCTAGCACCGTGACTGGTTCGAAATATTTACTGACACACAACGGAATTAAAATTCTTATTGACTGTGGGTTGTTTCAGGGCCCTAAGGATTTAAGGCTCAGAAACTGGAATAATTTCCCCGTAAATCCCGCTGAAATTACAGCAATTATTCTAACGCATGCCCATATTGATCACTCTGGCTATATTCCACGTTTAGTAAAGCAGGGATTTCGAGGGAAAATATATTGCACACCTGCCACAAAAGAGCTGTGCGAGATTCTCTTGCCCGATTCAGGCTATCTCATGGAGGAAGAGGCTGCGTATTTAAATAGACACAAGAAGAGCAAACATGATCCAGCACTCCCACTTTTTACAGTGAAGGAGGCAGAGGATGCGTTAAAACTCTTTGAAGTTGTTGCTTTTAAGGAAAACACATCACTAGGTTTGGGCATCTCATTTGAACTCCATTATGCCGGTCATATTTTGGGGGCCGCATCGGCCATTATAGAAATGTCCGGCAAAAAAATCGCTTTTACTGGTGATATTGGCAGAATGAATGACAGAATTTTCTTTCCACCAGAGCTACTTCCTCGGATTGATTATTTAGTCACTGAGTCCACATATGGCAACCGCTTGCATGAGGAATCTAGTGATTTAGAGGAACTTGCACATGCCATAAATGAGACATATCAACGCAATGGTGTCATTCTTATTCCCGCTTTTGCTGTGGGTCGGGCACAGGCACTTATGTATGACTTGTCAATCTTGAGAAAGCAAAATCGAATTCCAGAGATTCCTATGTATTTAAATAGTCCAATGGCCACAAATGTGAGTAATCTCTTTTGTGAATATCACGAGCTTCATAAACTTTCCGAGGCAGAGTGCGATAAAACCTGTGCGGTTGTGAAGTATGTCCGCACCGTTGAAGAATCGAAAGCGTTGAATGAGCGCAAAGGCCCAATGCTCATTATCTCTGCCAGTGGAATGTTAACTGGTGGGCGCATCCTTCACCACCTTAAAGCATTTGCGCCTCAGCCCGAAAATATGATTTTGTTGTCTGGCTATCAGGCAGAAGGAACGCGCGGAGCAGCACTGGAAAAAGGCGTCCGTGAGATCAAGATCCATGGTGATGTTGTTTCTGTGAGGGCACAAATTAGAAGCCTTCATAATATGTCTGCGCATGCCGATTACAACGAGATTATCGAATGGTTTTCA
>CAYHOY010000025.1:0-16493 GCA_964358665.1 uncultured Candidatus Planktophila sp.
GCGCTAAAGAAATCAATGCCTTTAAGTTCACAATCGCAGGAAATATCGTTACAAAGTAGTTTTAAACAACCCACGCAAAATTAATACAGAAGGAGCAAGAAATGAATAGAAAGATTTCAACCGCCGTCATAGGTGCAGTTGCACTAGTTGGCGGCATTTTCGTTGGAGGATCGCCTGCATATGCAGCGACTACCCCAACACTTGTGCTTGCGATTACTGAAAGAAGTACCCACTTTGGAATGGGGCCATCGGACATCACAGCAACAGCCAGTACCGCAGGAAGCGTTAAATTTTCAGCTGCTGGTCTAGTCATTAAGGGTTGTGAAGCAGTGGCTACCACCACGGTATCGCCATTTGTTGCAAAATGTTCATGGCTTCCGGCAGCAGCCGTACCAACGATTCTTCTTGGAACTCTTACGCCAACCGATGCGGTTAATTTCACAACAGTTAATTCTGCCCCAGTAACTGTAAAAGTGGGTGCTCCGGTTCAGGGAGTGGTTCCATCAATCCATATCTACGTGGATACTGTTTTAGGAAGCGGAGCAGTTGGCCCACTTGCATCTAGAACCGGTGTTACTTGTGCAATTACTAGCGAATACATGGTCGGTCATCAGATCGTTTTTCGGGTATACGCAAGTAATGCAGACCAGGGTGGCGTAGGCATGGATCCTTCCAATACTGCGAAGGCGTATATCGAAGTAGCAGGTCTCAAAGATCCTATTCAAATGAGTTATGCAAACCGCGCAGGTAATGCATTCTGGACCGGCGCATTTAGAACGGGTACGGCTCCAGGTTTGTACAACAAGCTTGGCATAATCAATTATAAGGTGACAATGGTTGCTAAAGACACCAGCACTGTAAAGGTTCTTTCAACTAAGCGCGTGTTAGTACGCGATGCAGCTGGAGCGCCAGTTTTAAACGAAGCCGGAAATCTTACATTCAAATGGATTTCTTTCTATCGCACCCGCCAACTTGCTAACCCAATTGTGGGTGCTACTGGTATATGGGACACCGCCAGCAGATTCCCCGCTACCTCACAGTTAACGCTTTTCGCTGCTCCAGCAACCCCTTGAAATAGCGGAATTCAAGATGCTTGAAGTCCGAGTTTGAGATCTAAACAGAATATCGGGCTCGGACTTCAAGGTCGGAGAAGTACTTGTTCTTATAATTAAGAAATGCTTAGTTATATCACGGAGAATGAAGAGGAAAACATGAAATCGAAATTCTTATCACGACGCCAGAGAACTTTAGTTCTCCGAGCGATAGTAGCGTCAATCTTGCCGCTAGCAATAATTGCACCTGCACAAGGTGCAGAAACCAATCAAAACGTACCTATTATTCTCACTGCACCAACTGGAATTCCAGATGTAGCGCCGCTACCTTTCACGGGAGTGAAATCAGCCTCCTTTACTACTTCCGTGTCTATGGTCACTTTAGATGTAAGCCCCAATCAAGGTGTTGTGGGTACACCGATAACGATTTCCGGCAAAGGACTTCCTGCAAGTGCAACTTTAACGTTGACTTGGTCGACATCTTCTGGAACGTGGATTGTCGATATGCCACCAAATAGTGTTAACTATCTGGGCAACAAATACACAAAATTCAACGTCAATATGGCAACGGTGACCACGGATGCAAATGGAACATTTACCTTCACAACAAAAGTTCCCTCTGACTTCGGGGGCATCAAGGATATTTTTGCAGTTCAAAATGGCGTTGCTGTTGCAAGTGGCGGCTTTCAAATGGGTCGCACGCTTTCAATTTCTCCCACAAGTGGTCCAATTGGTACACCAATCACTGTTACCTACACAGGCATGGGCGCGAACTTATATACCGCTGGTGCTGCCGTTCATTGGGATAGCAGTTACGCAGGTTCAATGCAGGCGCTGTGGACCCGCGGCACTGCAAAAGTTGTCATTCGGGCTGCCGGGCCAGTAGGAACTCACTATGTCGAGGTTAAGGATGCTATTAGTTTCTCCTATCTCAACCTCCTGCAATCCCCCGTTCCATATGCAAATGGGGGCATAGCTGCCTTCAAAGTTACTAAAGACAATGGGCCTCCTAAGCCATACATCACTTGGCCTACAGAGGTAGAGCCAACCGTAAGCCAGCGAACCATGTTGTCAACGGCCGGTTTGGATCCAAATACCAAGGCGGTTACGACTCTTTCTCCTGCGAGCGGACCTATTCTTACCAAAACAAAGATGAATGTCACAGGTTTAACAAGCACTGGGGTTCACCAAATCGTGTTCTCGACGGTGGTTGGCAACCGAGTCAATTGCACTGGTACGTGCTGGGAATATAGCGCGATTCCCATTGGAACGGTTGACGTCACTAATGGCACAATCAATAAGGAAGTGACCATTCCGGATAACCTCGGTGGCTGGCACGTTATTCAAGTTAAGCAAGGTGACTCGATTAAGGCACAGGCCTCATTCTTTGTGAAAGAGAGCATCATGCCTTTCTACAATAAGGCAGGCAAAGTAATTGGAATGGGCCTTGCAAAGGCTGATCTTTCTGGTTCGCCAGAAGCATTTGCCCGTGGTGGCGCAGGTAAGCCTTCAACAACCTTCAAAGCCGGAGAAATTATCACCATTAGCATGAAGGGGATTGGTTGGACTCAGTTAGATAACACTCGGGCTGTTACATATGACAACAGTTATGTTGGTTATGGGTGTGGATTCAACTCAAACGGTTACGTGGTGATTCATATAAGAGCTACAGGAGCACCAGGTACTCACATCATTAGTCTTCATCCATTGCTGTATACCCAGCAACCATCATTCGCTAATACTCCGTATGGAATGGTGCCTATTCTATCAGGTGATCGTGATCTTCCAGGATTAGCTCTCGGTTACTCAATTCCTACAGTCAACTTCGCGATTACTATCGTAAAGTAATTGTTGAGTGAATGCACTGTAACTAAGGAACCTATAAGTCAGTAACTAAAGCCTCACCTCTCGGATCTCGAGAGGTGAGGCTTTAGTATTTAGTAATCGAGCCGTCCAAACAGGAATCCACCAGTTCCAACGGCCAAGCAAGACCATTGCACTTGGCAGCAAGAGTCCACGAATAATCGTGGCATCGATAAGAACTCCTATTCCAAGGCCGATACCTAGTTGCTGTAAACCTGCGAAATGGCCCATAACAAATCCACTCATTGCAGCGACAAATATAATCGCCGCCGCACTAACAACACCGCCGGTTAGGGCGAACCCTGCAATGATGGCCTCATTATTTGTCGCACCTTTATCACGTGCTTCGCGCATGCGAGAGACAAGAAAGAGTTCATAATCCATCGATAAACCAAAGAGAACTGCACCCAAAAAGATGAGTGCCCAGACTTCAATCTGATCAAGCCTGTAGGAATTGAGAATCGACGAAGCAAATCCAAAGCGAAAGACTGCCACTAGTGCAGCAAAAGCGACGGCAATGGAAATCAAGTCCAATATGATTGCTTTAATCGGCAATATCAAAGAACGTAAAGCACGAGTTAATAAGATGTAAGTCAAAAGTAGAGCAAGCACAATAATCCATGGTATCGAGTTAAGAATTGCCCTAATTAAATCAACGCCCTGTGCCGGAGCGCCACCGAGATACGCAGTGGATTCAGGAGTAAAGCCTGCCGCCTCTAAATCAATTGCACGTAGAGTGCGGACTAACTGATCACTCTCGGGCAGTCCAATTTCGTGTTGGCCGACAACGAAAATTCTCAGGTACCGCCCGCCAGCATCGATAAATGGCGCTTTATTATCCGTTGCAACGATAAATATTTCAGAGTTTCTGGTTAGCGTTTTTGCTAACTTCATGCGTGCCGTATTTATGGCCGGCAAATCTCCTTGCCCATCAGCGCCAAGATCAATGACAAGCTCATGTGGAGTGATGACGCCAGGACCGGCGCGATTAGTGATTAACGACAAAGCTTGTGAGGATTCAAGATTGGCTGGAATCGCCGTTAACGAACTAGGAGTAATAGCAAGCCAAAAGATGGAGGATGCCATTATTGCAAGTGTTATTAATGAACCTATAAAGACTGACTTGGGTTTTGTGATTACAAAGCGGGCGATCTTTGCCCATGATCCAGATAAAACATCCTTGCGACCGATGAGGCCAGGAAAGCCAATAGTTGACACTGCATGTTTGCCCAGCAAAGAGAGCAGGGCGGGTGCCAAAGTGATAGCCGCCAACATCGATGTCATCGGAACAATTAATCCGGCAGTGCCAAGAGATCGAACAAATGGGACTGGAACTAAAAGCAAAACCGCTAAGGCGATACACACTATTGTTCCCGAAATCAAAACCGTACGGCCTGCCGTTGCCATGGTGGTAAGAATTGCATCGTTTACATTGCCGTCAGAGTTTTTCCGTAATTCGCGACGGTATCTATGAAGTAGAAGTAGCGAGTAATCGATTGCAAGCCCAAGACCGATAAGTTCAACGATATTTGGAATATACAAAACCATGAGCATTTTATGTGCTAATAGATAAACAAGGGCGATTGCCAGAGAGATCGATGCCACCGCAAAAATAATAGGAATAATCACAGCTATCGAAAACCCAAGCATAAGAATGAGAAGTAAGAGGGCTACTGCAATGGCAACAAATTGGCCACGATGTAAATCACTGGCCAGTACTGGGGTGACATCATGGTTGATCGCTGGTGGGCCAGTTACTAAGGCACCAGGCAATCCAGCTTCTTCAATGGCAGCGCGAAGGCCTTCAGTTTGAGCGGCGGCATCAAGCAGTGAATAGGGGGTTGTAATACTTGCAATGAGAATTCCGCCCATTGCTCTCTGTTGAACCACCTTTGCGCCGGCAATTCCCTCGGCAGATTTTGCGATGGAGGATTTGTAGCCCTGTATTTCGGCCGGAGTAGAAGTTTTGAATTTATATAAGACTGTAAATGTGCCTTGAATGTTCTCATCAAAGTGAGTTGTAAGAATCTCATCGGCTTGAGCTGATTGACTTCCCGGTACCACAAGAGATGTAGTCAAGTGCTGATCAATATTGGCGCTAGCAACTGCACCAGCAGCTGATATTGCAATCCATAGGGCAATGATGATTAAGCGGTGGCGGATTACGGTGCGGATCCATAATCCCATCATGGACACGAGTCTAATGATTTGTGGATTTACTGCTACGGACCTACTCTTATCCAGTTAAAGGGGAGTACCTCGCTACAGCTACCTCGTCAATACGGTGTAAAAACCCGGGGCGTTGGCCGATCATTCGGTTAGGGAGACCTTGACCATGTACTACTCATGGCTATCAAGGGAGTTTAAATGCACGTTTCATTAACAGTTTGGGCCGTCACAGTTTCAATGGTGCTGCTATTAATCGGCATAGATTTGTTGACCGCCAGCAGAAAACCGCATGATGTGAAGTTCAAAGAGGCGGCTTTGTGGACGCTGTTTTATGTAGGTATTTCAATTGGATTTGGAATCTGGGTGTTTAACGCATATGGATCTAGGTACGGAACCGAATTCTTTGCCGCTTACTTAGTTGAATACTCACTTTCAATTGATAACCTATTTATTTTCGTCATCATTTTGGCTCAGTTTGCCGTGCCAAGCATTTTTCATCAGAGGGTCCTACTTATAGGCATAATTCTTGCTCTAATTTTACGCGCGATTTTTATTGCAATCGGAGCCGCAGCGCTAGCTGCATTCTCATTCACCTTCGTGATCTTCGGAGCCATTCTTATCTGGACCGGAATTGGTTTATTCAGGCACTGGGATGAGGATCCAAATCCAAATGATAATTTTGTGGTTCGCAAACTGCGATCGTCCATTGCCATGGTCGATGAGTTCCACGGAACAAAGCTCTTTATCAAGTTAGATGGCAAACGTTTTGCAACACCTATGTTCTTGGTCATTGTTGCGATCGGATCCACTGACCTGCTATTTGCTCTGGATTCAATTCCAGCAACTTTCGGCGTCACATCAGAGACATTTTTAGTCTTTTCCGCTAATGCATTTGCACTTCTTGGCCTTCGCGCTCTTTACTTCTTGCTCAAAGGTTTGCTCGATAAGTTGGTATACCTATCCTTGGGGTTATCAATAATTTTGATGTTCATTGGCGTCAAGTTAATCCTGACCTTCGCCCACGAGGAGTTCGCCCAGATTCCGAAGATTCCAACGGTTCTTAGCCTCGGAGTTATTGCCTCAATTCTGGCCGTAGCAACAATTGCCAGCATCATCAAGAGTAAATCCGATCCAACGGCACATGCGCATGCTGGTCGTATCACCGCTCAAGACGAGAAAATCGGCGAATAAAGGCGGGAATTGCGCGAATTTATGGGCAAACTGGCGTGGTTTAACCTCGTTACTTACTCAATACTGGCAGGATTACCTGTATTAACGCCAAACAAGTACTGGAGAATTTACAATGAATAAAAAAGAGATCGTTGCAAAGTTAGCTGCAGATTCAAAGCAGAGTGAGAGCGCAGTTTTATCTATGCTTGAGGCCCTAGAAGCCCTTGCTATCTCAATGCTCCAGAGCAAGGAGAAGTTGGTAATTCCAGGTTTTATCTCCATTGAGGCAGTAGCTCGCGCGGCACGCTCAGGGCGTAACCCACAGACTGGTGCGGTTCTACAGATCCCTGCACGTACCGGCGTCAAGGTAAGTGCCGGCACAAAGCTTAAGAAGGCCGTTGCTTAATAAGTATTAATAAAAAGGCGGACGTGAGTTTCTCACGCCCGCCTTTTTACTTCACAATTCTTATGGATAGAGACCACGCAGTTTGTGCGCCTCGGCCACTCGAGCTACACCCAACATATGCGCAGCCTCGCGCCACGTCACCTTGCGACCATTCGCCATTTCTTCAACCTCACTAAAGGCCTTCATCAAGATACGGTTGAGGTTCGTCTTAACCTCATCGGCATCCCAAGCATAGTTCTGCTTATCTTGGACCCACTCAAAGTAGGAAACAATCACACCCCCTGAGTTCGCCAAAATATCGGGAACTACGAGAATCCCTTTCTCATTTAATATCGCATCACCCTCAGGTGATGTTGGTGCGTTAGCGCCCTCCACCACAATCTTTGCTTTGATGCCACCGGCGGTATAACCCGTGATTGAATCAGAGAGCGCGGCAGGAATGAGAACATCAACATCTAAATGAAGCAGCTCCTCGTTGCTGAGGCGATCAGTTCCTGGTGCATTTAGATTATTGTGCGCTAAGAAATGTTCCCAAAGTGCAGTCACGTTTTCAAAGCCAATGACTGCGCCATTCACATCACTTACCGCAACAACTTTTAGCCCCATATTTTCCAGTGCGATAGCGGCCCAGTAGCCGACTTTTCCAAAACCTTGGATCGCAACAGTTGCACCAACTGGATTAATACCACGCATCCGCAACGCTTCACGCGTTGAGATTGCAACACCATCGCCTGTTGCTGAGTTTCGACCGAGTGAGCCACCTAAAACTATTGGCTTACCTGTTACAACACCTGGAACTGAAAAGCCTGCATTAACTGAGTAGGTATCCATCATCCATGCCATGTTGCGTTCATCGGTTCCAACATCAGGTGCTGGAATGTCGCGCTCTGGTCCGATGATTGGCAAAATCTCTGAGGTATATCGTCGGGTTAAGCGCTCGTTTTCTCGTTCGGAGAGCGTCGATGCATCAACTGCAATGCCGCCTTTTGCGCCACCGAATGGCAGGTTAGTGAGAGCGCATTTCCACGTCATTAACATGGCAAGTGCGATTGTCTCCTCGAGATCAATCTGTGGGTGAAAACGAACTCCACCCTTTGAAGGTCCGCGCGTAGTTGAGTATTGGACACGGTATCCCTTATACATTTCGATTTTGTCGTTATCTCGACGCAATGGAACGGCTACTTCTAAAATTCGCCGTGGTGTTGAAAGTGTTTGCCAATCATTTTCTGAAAGGCCTAATTGATCAACTGCTGTGCGTAATTGCGAGCGCGCAGTTTCGAAAGCTGACTCCGTTGTCATGAGATGAATCTATGTGAAATCAGTGAAAAACACCAACATCAGATTATTGGTTTTACAAAAACAGGCCTATCTAGAAGCGACACCTTTACGGGAGCGCCTGCACTCAACCCAACGGCATCTGAGCTTGGAAGTTGCGCAGTGACACGTGTTCCATCATTCAGATTGATACTTAAGCGGCAAGATGCACCGAGGAAACTAGCTGAAAATACCGTTGCATTACCTGATTGACTTGCAACGACTTCAATATTCTCTGGACGCACAAGTGCAACACCTTGACCAATTGTGATTGACCCTTTGAGAACCTTAACAGTTGAGTCGAGTAATTCAATTGTGCCCTTTGAGACGACACCTGAGATTGGATTTGTTAGTCCCACGAATTCAGCTACAAATGCGGTGCCAGGGCGGTCATATAGCTCGTCCGGCGCTGCAATCTGTTCAAGTTGGCCATTTCTCATTACTCCCACGCGATCAGCGATACTCAACGCCTCTTCTTGGTCATGGGTTACAAAGAGCGTAGTTGTACCAAGTTCTAATTGAATTCTGCGAATCTCTTCGCGTAATTGTGTGCGAACTTTTGCATCAAGGGCTGATAGTGGTTCGTCAAGAAGCAATACCTTTGGAGAAATTGCAAGAGCTCGTGCTAATGCGATGCGCTGTTGTTGCCCACCAGAGAGTTGATGCGGGTAATGATTGGCATGGGTGGATAAACCCACAAGTTCCAATAATTCAAATGAACGTGCTTTGCGCTTATCTCCGGATGTCCTGTGAGCTCTAAGCTTCAATCCATACTCAACATTATCTCGCGCGGTCATGTGTGGAAAAAGTGAATAGGCCTGAAAAACCATACCCATGCCACGTTTGTTAGCGCTTTGGAAAGTTACATCTTTGCCATCGACAATCATTAGACCCCGGTCAAGTTCCTGTAATCCCGCCAAAGCACGTAATGCAGTTGTCTTACCGCAACCTGAAGGACCAAGGAGTGCTACAAGTTCGCCCTCTGCAATATCAAGGCTTAACCCATCGAGAGCTTTAACTTTGCCAAAATGCTTCGTAAGGTTATTCAATTGTACATATGGCGATGAGCTCAATGTATTAATCCTTTCATATCATTTTACATCAACATCTAGGACTGTACCAAGACGTTTTTTGTTAGGGATGAGTAGGAGCAAGAACAGAACAAAGAGAAGCGATGCAAGGGATACGGCGACTGCAACATTTCCATTTGCTCTTCCAATTTGAGCGATCACAACTTGGAAAGTCTTATAGTTAAGAATGTTAGATATTGTGTACTCACCTAGAACCAATGCGATTGCTATAAATGAACCATTAATGATTCCAGTCTTTATGGTTGGCATGATTATTCCAAAAATAACTCTTCCGATTGAGGCACCGAGCGTTCTTGCCGCCTCAGCTAAAGTGTGAATATCTACCGCATCTAGGGCAGCCGAGAGTGAACGATAGGTATAAGGAAGGATTAACATAGAATAGACACCGGCCAATGTAATTGGAGATTCAGTCAAATTTATAGAAATCCAGCGGTATAAAGGCGCAATTCCAACAACAATTACAATTGCTGGAATTGCAAGAGGCAAGAGACATAAAAGTTCAAATGGGCGCCGAAGAATAGGAAGTTTTAAATGCACCCAAATTGCTGTAGGAACTATAAGAAAGAGAATAAGAGCCATCACGATTAAGGCAGTTAACAAAGAGCGAGTGATTGCAATAACCAAATCAGGTTGTGATGGAATGATTCTCCAGGAGTCTAAGTTCCTAGATTTCCCACCTAAGCCAAATTGTTTTGTCGAAAAATCAAACATCGCATAAAGCGGCATTAAAAGGTAAAAAGAGACTACGGCAATAATTGAAAAGCGCCAGATTCGAACCCCAATAGATTTTTTCATCGTCTCTGCTCCCACTTGCTCACTTTGCGCCGTAGTAGTGCGTAACCACTCATAGCAATAATCACCACAATGATCATGTAAGCCGAGAGCGATTTCGCCTCAGCAGGATTTGCACCACCAACTTCACTAGTTAAAGCTGTTGCAATTGCTAGGGGAGTTAAAAAATCTGAGAGATTGATGAGCGTTGCCGCAGTGGCATACGCAGAGAAAGAGTTAACAAAGAGTAAAAGGGCGGCTCCAGCAAAGGATGGAGTCAAAATTGGAATACCAACACGTAGCCAGTACTCATAAGTTTTTCCGCCCAGCGCATCAGATGCCTCACGCCACTGAGGTTTCATATTCTCCAGAGTTGGCAAAAAGACGAGAACCATTAGAGGGATCTGGAAAAACGTGTAGAGCACAGCGATGCCTGCTTTTCCGTAAAGCCAGGATGACTCCGCTAAGAAACTACCTGGAGCGTACTTAATAGCAAAAGTTGATACCAGACCATTAAAGCCAAAGGTTGCTAAAAATGCGAAGGTGAGCATCACTCCGCCAAATTGTGCAAGTACTGAACTTAAAGCAACTGAGTAGCGATAAAAAAAGCCTCCCTGTTTGCCCGAGACCATCGCCCATGCAAATAGCCCACCGAGTATCGAACCGGCAATCGCTGTTTGAGCAGAGATCTCCAGCGAATTCCTAAATCCAGCTCGAGCCGAAGAGGAGTTAAAAACCTCTACGAGAACCTTTGTTCCAAATTTGCCAGACTCATCTTGGAAAGCACCAGAGATTACATTCCACGTAGGGTAAAGAAGGAAGAGACCTGAGAAGAGTAAGAAGGGTAGGACTCCAAGATAGGCAGACTTGCTGCGCCAATACCTAGAACTGGTCCTGCCAACGGCAGGACCAGTTCCTTGGATAGGTATCTGAGTCAATTGTTTAACTCGCGATCGCTTTACTTAGCCTCCAACTGCGGCAGGCCAAGCGGTCTTGAGATAAACACGAGCAGCAGCTGACTGGGCAGCTGTTGCTGCTTCAGCACTAACTTTGCTTCTGCCGATTGAGGCAATTCCATCAGCTGGTGCACGCCTGGTCTTTACAAGCCAGACCCACAGCGTTGGTGTTGCTCCACCGATTGCAAAGACTCTTGCACCAGTTTCGCCAAGTGTGTACTCCAACCAGAGACGGGCACAGGCTGGATGTGGAGCCCAAGCAGAGACTGCACTGTTGTAGGTCGATCCAACTGATGCAGGAGTGAACATTTTCCATACCTGACCAGCGGCTGCGAACTGCTTGACAACTCCAGCTTGAACATAACCATTATCGATTACAACTGGTGTTTGACCTGATGCGATTGTTGAGGCAGTTGGATTCACATTAATGAAGTTTCCAGCGTCCTTTAACTTCTTAAAGAAGGCGACTCCCTTAGAGACATCATCAAAAGTTCCACCGACTGCTTTGTTAACCATGAAGACTCCGTTAAGTCCAGTGCTAGAACCAAGTGGATCTCCATTAAGTGCGACTTTACCTTTGAACTTTGGATCAAGAAGATCTTCGATCTTGGTGATCGTACCTAGCGCTCCGCTGTAACCAATTGTCAGAGTTCCAGTGTAATTAGGAGTAAATTCACCTGTAGGTGATGCAGTTGCGGCGTTTAGCAAGTAGTTCCATGTCTTAACCTTGTATGGTGCAAAAGTTCCAGTACCTGCGTACTTGACGGCAATTGCTAAACCGATGTCAAAGACATCAGGAGAACGATTTGTACCTTTAAGTTGAATCGCAGAGTCGATCTCTTCCTGTGAAGAGCCCTCTGGATTTGCTTCATCAATCTTGACTCCGTAAGTCTTTTTAAACCCATCGATCATTTCCCCGTAGTTTGCCCAATAGTGAGGAAGAGCAATGACGTTTAGTTGGCCTTCTTTTTGGCACGCGGCAACTAATGCGGCCATTCCACCACCGGCAGATGCGTTTTTAATTTTACTGTAATCACGGCCTGCCGCAGAAGCGGTTGAAATACTTAGTACAGGGATCGAAATTGCAACTGCGAGAGCAACTGCAAGGGATCCGCTGGTGATCTTTGAAAACTTCACTCAGTTCCTCCTAATTGGTAAGGGGTGTTTGTTTACCCATTTATCCTAATTCTTGCAATACACGTGTTGACTGCAAGAAATCTGAAGATGAGATTGTCATAACCTATCCGCAAAGGTTGAGTTCGTCTATCAAGTAAGGCGTAATTAGTGTTGCTTTTTGGTTACTTTTTAGTGACTCGGTAAGTAACTAAAGTTGGATCACTTGCGTAGGCAATGCGCACACCGGCGGCTTTTACAGCAGATAAGCCTTCAATTATAACTTTTGTTAATAATTCACCTGGTGCCACCACGGCAACTCCTGGGGGATAGGGTGCAATCAAGTCGGCAGATATTCGGCCAACTGCCTGCGCTGCAACGACCATTTCTGTGTCGGCAAAGTAGGCATCGCGCATAGAGAGCGCAACGCTAGGTACTACAGACCAACTAAGAGATGTAGCTGAAGTGCGTGGGGGTTTTTGCTTCGCGGTAAGGATTGGGATCAGCGCTTTGGCTAGTTCATCGAATTCAACCCTTGAATCGGCAAGGGTGGTTAAAAAGACCATAGTGTCGCCATCTGCCATTTCTACTCGAATGTTGTGCAGTTGAAGCGCTTTTTCTATCTCGACTCCTGAGGTGCCTAATTGAGTAGCGCGTAAGACTACTTTCGTCGGATCAAAGCGGCCGACCGGGAAGTCAATAGGGTTGAGAAAAATTGGAAGGTCAAAGTGCGATTGAACTTCCTTTTTAAATATTTCAACATCTGTAACAAGTTGTGAAATTAACTCCTGACCTCGAGTTTGCAAGAGCGCTCGGCAGCCATCAATGGATGCCAGTGGTGCACCAGCTGGAGATGTTGTATGTGTTGTTTCAAAGCTTTGTTCGATTCGATCTAGATTTAAATATTTTCCTTGTGCAATCAGTAAAGCCGATGCACTGTAGCCGGGTAGAGCTTTGTGCGTACTTGTAATTAGCGCATCTGCCCCCATAGCTAAACAGTGGGCAGGAACGGAGGTAGAAAAACCAAAGTGACCACCCCATGCCGCATCAACTATGACTGGAATTGAGTGGGAGTGTGCCGAGTTTATTAGCGAGGGAAGATCTGACAATGTACCTAAGTAGCCAGGTTCGGTTAGTAAAAGTGCGATTGGGTTTTGGGCGATTACTTTTTCAAACTCAGCAACTGGAATCCCAATTGGTATGCCCGTTGAATCATCGATTTCAGGTGATAACCAGATGGGCTCTAGTCCCGCTAACACAAGTGCGCTTAAGACTGAGCGGTGTGCGGTGCGTGATAATGCGACTTTATCTCCTGGTTTTCCAAGTGCCAAAATAATCGCTTGATTTGCATGCGTTGAACCACCCGTTGAAAATCGCGCATAGTCAGCGCCCCACAACGTTGCAGCTAACGCTTCTGCTCTTCGTAATACCTGATTAGTCAACTTAATTTCATCAAGACCACCATATAAAGGAGTATCGCTATCTACCACTAAACCAAGTCCCACATCTAAGCGCGCCGCCCGCTGCTTGTGCCCGGGGATTGTGAAAGGAAGGCGCTTGTGCTCGAAATATGAAAGATAGGCATCCAATAACGGTGCCGAAACTCTCAGTGAACTCATGGCGCTAGCCTAACTTTTCGGGCGGTGCATGGGAAATATGGCCTTAGACTTTGACCATGAACACATTGACTAATCTGATTCAAGAACGCCGTCTGGTTACTGCAATTCCAGGACCAAAATCTATTGAGGCGCTTAAGCGTCGCAGTGAGGCGACTTCTGGGGGATTGGGAATGGCAATTCCAGTCATCATCGAACGGGCAAGTGATGCAATCCTGCTCGATATTGATGGAAATCAAATTATCGATTTAGGTTCTGGTATCGGAGTTGTAAATGTCGGCAACTCTGCAAGCCGCGTAGTGGATCGCGTTATTGAGCAGGTGCAGGCATTTACGCATACATGTTTCACGGTTGCTCCTTACATGAACTACATCGAAGTCTGCGAAAAATTAAATGCAATTACTCCGGGAACGTATAAAAAGAAGTCGCTTCTCGTCAACTCAGGTGCAGAAGCCGTTGAAAATGCAGTAAAAATTGCACGTCATTACACTAGGCGTCCGGCAATTGTCGTTTTTGAACACAGCTATCACGGGCGTACAAATTTAACCATGGCATTGACTGCCAAGAACATGCCTTACAAAGAGGGCTTCGGCCCATTTGCCCCTGAAATTTATCGCGTACCGATGCCTTATTCATTTCACTGGGTTGGGGATCAGGCAACGATTACCCACGATGCGATCGAATTGGTAACACATAAAATTGATAAAGAGATCGGTGCACATAACGTTGCCGCAATTTTAATTGAACCAATTCAAGGCGAAGGTGGATTCATAGTTCCACCTAAGGGTTTTATGCCTGCGCTCGCTAAATACTCGGCCGATAATGGAATTGTATTTATTGCCGATGAAGTACAAACAGGATTTGCCCGTACCGGTCATATGTTTGCCGTCGAAGATGAAAACGTCGTGCCCGACATTATGGTGACCGCTAAAGGAATTGCCGGTGGACTTCCGCTGGCAGGCATCACTGGCCGGGCCGAAATTATGGATTCAGTTCATGCTGCAGGACTCGGTGGAACTTTTGGTGGAAATCCAATTTCATGCGCCGCAGCCCTTGGTGCACTTGAAACGATGGAGGCAGAAAACCTCGTCGCTCGCGCCCAACACATTGGGCAAATCTTGGGTGATTCATTGCGGGCCCTACAAAAGAAATACCCAATTATTGGTGAAGTTCGCGGACGTGGCGCAATGCAGGCAATTGAATTAGTCGAGGCTGGAACAAAGAATCCAAATACCGCCGCAATGAATGCAGTTGTTAAATACTGCCAGAGTAAAGGCGTTTTAGTCTTAACTGCTGGCACGTATTCAAATGTGATTCGATTCTTACCACCACTGGTAATTTCCGACGAACTACTTAAAGATGCGCTCAACGTCCTTGAAGAAGGATTTGCCTCACTCTAATCATTAGTTTTGTGTCTGATATCTCTTTATCATCTTCTAGCGCTTTCAACCGATTAGAGGAGAATTTAACTGTGCAGAAACTAGACATATATTGAAGGGGGTTTGAAATGACCAGAAAATATATTGTGACTGGTGCAGCTTCAGGAATCGGTGCAGCGACAGTTGCTTTATTAAAAGAGCGACACGAAATCGTTTTTGGCATAGATATTCATAGCGCCGATATTAATGCTGATTTAAGTACCAAAAGGGGTCGTTTAGATGCTGCGGCAAAATCAGTTGAAATTTGTGGTGGAACAATCGATGCCGTCATCGCATGTGCTGGATTGGTACATCCAATTGCAAAGACGGTATCTGTTAACTTCTTTGGCGTAAGCGAATATCTGACAGAAATATTGCCAGCGTTAACTAAGAGCTCCTCGCCTAGAGTAGCAATTACATCTTCAATGGCATCGCTGTTGCCTAACTCATCGGAACTAGTTGATGCCATGTTGACACTCGATGAGAACAAAGCAGTTGCCATTGCTCAGAGCTTAGTTGATAAAGGCCATTCTGAAGCATCCCTGATTTACGGATCTACAAAGCGAGCCGTGAGTCGCTGGGTTCGTCGAGAATCTATTAAGCCAGAGTGGGCAGGAGCAGGAATTCCACTCAATGCTGTCGGCCCTGGAATCGTAGAGACTCCAATGGTTGCCAACATGATTGCAACGGCTGATGCGCGCGCAGCAATCGACACCATGATACCTATGCCATTGAATCACTACTTAAAGCCACGCCAAGTTGCTTATCTCTTGGTCTGGCTTACAAGTTTAGAGAATACACACACAACCGGACAGACAATCTATATCGATGGTGGCTCAGATGTCAACTTACGCGGGGACGATATTTGGAGTTAATCCAAGTGTGAGTGATATCGAGTTAGATCCTCTTCACTTACTTCGGGCCAATCGCGAGCAGTAGCTCGTACCCCATGCGTTTTAAAGGCGTTAATTTTGATTTTCATATCGGGATTGATGGATTTTAGCCACACCGCGGTCTTAATTAACTCTTCATCTGAATCATTGTGACCTGGCACAAGAAGTAATCGCACTTCAAAAAGTTTATTGATCGAGTCAAGGAATTTAATCGACTCTAAAACAACAGCATTAGAGCTTCCCGTTAAGGCAATATGGCTGGCATCATCGAGCGCCTTTAAATCAAGCATTACGCCATCAGTAAAAGGCGCGAGTGACTCCCAAATAGATTCTGGCGCATTGCCATTGCTATCAATAAAAGTCGTAAGGTGGGCAAACTCCGGCAAACTCTTTATCTCATTAAAGAGTTCGAGAACAAACTCATGTTGCACGGTTGCCTCTCCACCTGAAACTGTGATCCCGGAAATATATGGCATCGCCGCTCGAATATCATCTAGAACTTCGGACACTCTCATCACACGGGCTCGCGGAGTATGAAGTGGAATCGTTTGTGGATTGTGGCAGGCCAAACAGTTAAAGTTGCACCCCTGCAGAAATAAAACAAAGCGATTTCCAGGTCCATCTACCCATGAAAAAGGGATGATGCTAGCTACTTGTGCTT
>CAYHOY010000026.1:0-15822 GCA_964358665.1 uncultured Candidatus Planktophila sp.
CGATTTCCAGGTCCATCTACCCATGAAAAAGGGATGATGCTAGCTACTTGTGCTTGGTGAGCTTTCAGCACTCGTCACCCTTTTCACTATCCGTTGATCAACATGTGAATCTGCAACCGAACCTGCGCCTAAATACGTACTTGAATGGCGCGCACTCGGCATTTTCGCAAGATCTGATTTGCGAACTAAATAGCCTGTTATGCGTATGAAGTCGTTGCTCTCTAAATTGAAAGTGAAATCGCGCATCCCGCTCTTGAATGCCCCACGAATAACATCGACCACGGCCTGTGGATTTTTCACGGCCGTTTCGTCGAAGGATAGAACATCGCTTACTCCCGCTTGAAACAAATGGTGATGACGGGCAACGGTTTTGAGGTGAGAAATTAGTGGGGGCTCAGTACCGATAGGGATGCGTGTTCCTGCCGTAACACCAATATCCAAATCAATACCAGACTGAGAATGCAAGAAGGCAAAACCATTATTGCCCTCGCAGTAGGGCATTTTGCGCTCGGCGACCCAAGCCGAGATAAAGGATGTAATTCGGTAGCCCAAGTCATCGGCGACCGGACTATGTCCATATGTACCGTCGTTACCTTCGCGCTCCATTAACGTATTAACTGCTTCAGCTAAGCCGAAGATTCCAAACATTGCCGAGAATTTATCTAAATCTAGGAGGCCCTCATTTACTAACCAGCTAGATTCAAAGAAATGTGACTCCTCAACAAGATAGAGAATTCTTGACTCCATTAATTCGGCCGTCAAATCTAGGTAAAACGGAAGCGCCGTTTGGAAGAACTGCTCGATTCCGCCTTCAGTTGCATCTACCGTGGCTTTTAGATTAATTCGAACAAGAGTGTGTGAGCCACCCCCGATCTTGAGCGAGTTGTAACAACTAACAGCGGCATAGTCAGGACCTAAGTCCGATTGCATCATCACGTCATTAATGAAGTGTGGCTTGCCGCATGCAAAAACAGTTTTAACTCCATCTAAAATATATTCATCACTTGTCAGTATGGGATCAACTTTGAGTGAAATATTGGGGACAACCTGAAGCAATTCGCGTTCTAACTTAAAAATCATCTTTGAAACTCGGTTATAGACGGGGCTCAAATTCGTGTGCGCAAATGCATCTGGGAACATACGATCAAGACTGATCCAAAAGCGCTTCAATTTTGAATATAAATCCTCATCAACTACACCTTCAACATATGGCAGCAGCAACGTGTCCAAATCGCCAAAATAGACTGGGTAGCCTGTAATAGAAGGTGTAGCTGAGTACATAATAAGTAGGAAGGCCAAGGCATCATCTAAATCTTTTGCCGGTGGTAATTCTAAAAAGACGGAGCCATTCACTAATACCTTCTGGTAGTCGGGTAATAAATAACGCGGCCTGTATGGTGCGCTTCCCTCATACATATCGCAGATGATTCGATTAGTGAGTGCATCACTGCACTGTTTTCTAACGGCAGGCGGATCCAATAGGTTCTCAGCTAAGTTTGCAAGGCCTGCAACACGTTGGCGGTAGGTATATTTTGGATTGGTTACCATTGAACGAATATCTTCTAGCGATGTCATGTTTTTATCATAAGTTCATGACAAAGGTAATACTCCACTAATAGCACTCATTTACGAGGTGATAACGGTCAGGGAGTGCTGGCGCTCAGAGTTAACTCTCTAACTTGTAACCAAGTCCACGAATCGTTTGAATTAAGACTGGATTGGCAGGATCACTCTCTAACTTTGCACGCAAGCGCTTTATATGTACGTCGAGCGTCTTTGTATCTCCAAAGTAATCACCACCCCACACACGATCAATTAACTGTGAACGTGTCAATACGCGTCCAGAGTTACGCATCAGGAACTCAAGAAGCTCAAACTCCTTTAACGGAAGTGCAATAGGCAGGCCATTACTAAATGCCTGGTGACGAGCGGTGTCCAACTTAATCGCTCCAACTGTAATTACTTCAAGATCACCATTTAGGTCAGCATCTGAAATCCCTCGACGAAGCACGGCCTTGATACGCGCTATTAACTCGCGTGATGAGTATGGCTTAGTTACATAATCATCTGCGCCAAGCTCAAGACCAACGACCTTATCTATTTCAGCATCTTTGGCCGTCAACATAATAATTGGCACATGTGATGTTGTACGAATCGTACGACAAACATCAACTCCAGAGATTTCAGGAATCATAAGGTCAAGGAGAATGAGATCGGCACCTTCTTTGGCAAATGTATTGAGTGCGGCACGCCCGTCCTCTGCAACACTAACCTCAAAGCCCTCTTTACCAAGAAGGAAGGCCAATGCCTCAGAAAAAGAGCTTTCATCTTCAACTATCAGTATTTTTGTCATTATGCACCCTCTGTTTGCGAATCATAGATTGGTAATCGAAGCGAAAAAGTACTTCCGACATTTTCAACGCTCCACAGTGATACTTCTCCACCATGTTTTGAAGCCACATGTTTAACAATGGATAGTCCTAACCCAGTTCCACCAGTTTGACGTGAGCGCGCTGGATCAACTCGGTAAAAACGTTCGAAAATTCGCTCTTGCTCAGATTCAGAAATACCAATTCCTTGATCGGTAATTGAAATATTAATTATTCCATTTTCAATATTTGTACTAATTGAAACTTTTGTACCTTCAGGCGAGTAATTAATTGCATTCTCAATGAGATTATGAACGGCCATAATTAATTGATCGCGGTCGCCAAGAACTACTGTCGGCGTAGACTCTGAGAAGGTGACGGTAATATTTCTATTATCAGCAGAGATTTGACACTGATCTATTGCTTCGCGAATCAAATACTCCACACCAACTTCTTGGGCAAGTTGTAATGGATCCGAGTCCTGCACGCGGGATAAGTTAATAATCTCTTGGACTAGATCTGTTAAACGTTTTGCCTCTGATTGCATGCGAGTAGCGAATTTTACAACTGCATCGGGGTCATCTTTTGCACCTAAGACCGCCTCGCTCAATAGCGATAGGGCACCAATCGGAGTTTTTAATTCATGAGAGATATTTGCAACAAAGTCGCGTCGAATATCATGAACGCGCTGTGCTTCACTTTCGTCACTTACTAAAACTAAAACTAAGTCATCTTTAGTTAAAGGCAAAACTTTTACCGTCAACTCGTGTTTACCTTCACCAATTGGACCACGGGGGAAATCAATCTTTCCTACTTGCTGGCTATGAGTGCGGCGTACGACACGTATAGTGGCCAATAGTTCAGAGCTCTGAATCCGCTCATCTTTGAGTATCCCAAGAAGTTCTATTCCAGGGGTGATAAAGATTGGGATTTCGCCTGGGGCCAAAATCATTGACTCACCGTCGAGGAGATTAAGAGTTTCCAGGAGCATCTCTGGCAAGGCGCGCGGGTCAAAATCAACTGAGTCCCTACGCAAGAACTTCATGCCGTAACTCTATAGGCTAAAAACGCCAGTTTACCTTCCGTTCACCAAAGCGTGGCCCGCTATTCACCATCTCCACGTAGGTTTTGCGCCATGGCCCTCATCAGATCTGTATTCCAAGACGAGCTCGACAATGTTTCTCAATCGCTAGTTGATCTTACGGAAATGGTATCAACTGCAATGTCAAAGGCAACTTCTGCAATATTGAACAGCGATTTGAAACTCGCCGAAGAAGTAATCGCAAATGATGAAAAAATTGATGAATACCAGCATGATATCGATTCACGAATCATCGACATTATTGCTCGGCAACAACCCGTTGCATCAGATTTACGTGCACTTGTCACAGCCCTGCGCATGGGCTCAGATTTAGAGCGAATGGGAGATCTTGCGCATCATGTTGCAAAGCTAGCAAGACTTCGTTATCCAGCATGTGCAATCACACCGGAATTAATTCAGATAGTCACTGAAAAGGGTAGGGTTGCAGTTGCCCTAACTAATAAGATCGGAATGGTTATAGCAACGAGAAATACCGAGATGGCTCTTGAGGTTGAACGCGATGATGATGAGATGGATGACCTTCATCGTCAACTCATCGGACAGCTCATTGAACCCAATTGGAAGTACGGAATTGAAACGGCAATAGATTTAACTTTATTAGGTCGATATTACGAGCGCTATGCAGATCATGCAGTATCAGTCTCACGCCGTGTGTACTTTCTTGTGACTGGAAAGTTTGCCTCATAGATGTCAATTCAAGAGTTAGCAATTCCGACACCTAGAGAGTTAACAACAAAACCCCGGCGCTCGGATCAGATTTTCCGTGGAGTTGTAACAGTAGGGGGAATGGCCTCTTTAGTAATACTTGGTTTGATTGCACTATTTCTTTCGCTTAAAGGAATACACATTCTTCAGGAAGAGAAACTCAACTTTATCACCAGCTCAAAATGGGAAGTAATCACCGATGACACAGGTTCAATTGCAGAGTCCTCATTTGGAATCGGTGCAATGTTGGTTGGTACTTTCCTTTGCGCGCTCATTGCAATAATTGTTGGTGTACCTATCGCAGTATTAAGTGCTCTGTACCTTACTTTTTATGCTAAAGGGGCCGCCAAGAAAATTCTGGTCTCACTTATCGACCTAATGGCAGCCTTCCCATCCTTGCTATATGGCTTTTGGGGCTTCTTTATCTTTATGTCAAGTGCTGAATATTGGGCGAAACTTCTGAATAAATACTTCGGATTCATACCTTTTTTCGACGTGCCGGCACCTATCTTTGAACGATCACCCTTCATCGCAGGCTTAGTTCTAGCGATCATGATTATTCCAATTGTGACTTCGATATCTCGAGAGATTTTTGATCAGACGCCGCTTGATCGAATTCAGGCGGCATACGCGCTCGGTGCCTCCAAATTGGCGATGATTCGTGCAGTTGTGATCCCCTATGGTCGAGGCGGAGTTATTGGTGGTGCGATGCTTGGTTTAGGTCGAGCGATGGGTGAGACCGTGGCTGTATATACCGTCCTAAATGTTGTGTATCAAATCAATTGGCAGGTCCTGTTTGGCGCTGGCGGAAATGTTGCCTCACTCATCTTACTTAAATTTGGTGAGGCTGGTCCATATGAGGTCGACGCCCTCATGGCAGCCGGACTAATTCTCTTTGTTCTCACACTTTTCGTTAACGCCGCCGCTGACCTACTGATAACGCGTTTTGGAGGTAAGGGACGATGAGTGTGATGGTTGAACCTCTACCACAAAAACCTTGGGAGACAACGCGCAAACAACGTGCATCTACCGCATTGCTTCTTGCGATTGCCGCGTTGTTAAGTTGGTTGCTTATTTCTTTAACTGGCTTAAACGGTAAAGCCGGTTATTTATCTGCGTTTTTCGTCATCGCAGCTACGTTAGTTTTTATTCAGCAGTTGCGATTACGCAATCTAGCAGCTGCAAATGACTCACTTCTTAGCAGTTTTGCACTTCTCGGTATGGTGATTACCGTAATTCCAATTGTAAGTATTGTCGCCACAGTCATAGTGAAGGGTTATAAAGGAATTCACTTCGGGTTATTTTTTAATGATATGTCTTTAAACTCAGTTAACGATCCAATTAATCAAGGTGGACTACTTCACGCATTGCTTGGAACGATTATTATGGTCGGCGGTGCCTTAATTATTAGCTTCCCAATAGGAGTTCTGACCGCCTTATATTTGACTGAAATCCGAGGCAGGTTATCTAGGCCGATTAAGTTCTTAGTTCAAGCTATGAGCGGAGTTCCATCAATCGTAGCGGGCTTATTTATTCTCTCCAGTCTTGTCTACCCGATAACAAAATCACTCTCAGGAATGATGGGCTCATTTGCACTCTCAATTTTAATGATTCCAACAATTGCACGTACCGCAGAAGAGATGCTGCTTTTGATTCCTAATGAGCTCCGAGAGGCCGGTGTAGCACTCGGCGGAACACAGTGGAGAACCGTTGCAGGTGTTGTATTACCTGCTGCAAAAAGTGGGCTAGTAACCGCAGTTATATTGGGAATGGCGAGAATTATTGGTGAGACCGCTCCTCTTCTTCTGGTCTCTGGTGGTGGAGACTCAGTTAACTTGAATCCGACCTCCGGTCCTATGGGATCTCTTCCTTATTACATCTGGAAAGCATTCTTAACTGGGGGCACCGAAGAGGCCTTTGCTCGAGCATGGGGAGGACTTTTAGTTCTTCTAGCTTTTATCTTTATTTTATTTGGCTCCGCGCGCTTAATAAGTGGCAGAAAGGTCATGTGAGATGGGTATTGAGAATACTGATGACAATGGAATTCAAGATCAACACAACAACGACAAGGCAGTGGAGAAAAATATGCAAACTCAAGTAACTCCTAGCTCGCTTGCAGCGGTTGCTGGCAATCGTGAGGTTCGAGTTCCAGGTAGTGAGATGCTTGGAATAGGGCTTGAAACTCGGGGAGTACATGCCTGGTTCGGGAAAAAGCACGTCTTAGCAGATATTTCTCTTGATTTTGCCGCTGGAACCGTCACTGCATTAATTGGACCTTCAGGCTGTGGAAAATCAACTTTTTTGCGGACTCTCAATCGGATGCACGAGTTTATTCCAACTGCTGCCCTTGCCGGACAGGTATTACTTGATGGCCGGGATATTTATGCACCTGGGACCGACGTGACGAAGATTCGCCTTAATGTTGGAATGGTTTTCCAGAAGCCAAACCCATTTCCCTCAATGACTATTGGGCAAAACGTCTTATCGGGTCTCAAACTTGCACAGTTAAAGAGGAGCAATACCGATGATTTGATGGAGTCTTGTTTGGAGCGGGCAGGATTGTGGAGTGAGGTTAAGGATCGACTAAACGAGCATGGCGGCGCTCTCTCAGGCGGTCAACAACAACGCTTGTGCATTGCTCGATCACTTGCAGTTGAACCGCAAGTTCTATTGATGGATGAGCCGTGCTCAGCACTTGATCCAGGATCTACTTTTAGAATCGAGCAGACAATCTCTGAACTTGCAAAGACTATGACGATAATTATCGTGACCCACAACATGCAACAGGCGGCTCGAGTCTCTGACTACACAGCATTCTTCCTCTCAGATGGAGGACCAGGGGTAATGGTTGAAGTGGCACCCACCAGCAAAATTTTCTCGGCACCCGTTGATAAACGAACCGAGGACTATGTCACTGGTCGTTTTGGTTAACTCCATTTGTTCACTTAATGCTTACTCAGATTTAACCTGCTTCTTACTCTCTGGTCACCAGCGCTCAATATCTTTACATCGATAATAGATCTACCCTCCAACGAAAGGTTCACAATGAAGTTTTCTACAAAAGCAAAAGCGTTTGCTATTGCCGCTTTAATTGCTCTCTCAACTGCACAGCCTGCGCATGCAGTTGATCTAACTGGATCCGGTGCATCATTCGTAGATCCTCTACTGCAAGCTTGTAAGGCTGGCTTTGCTAAAGCAACTGGCCATTCTTATGTTTACTCATCTACTGGTTCAGGTACCGGTAAGAAAAACTCTGACTCTAAAATTGGTGACTTTTGGTTCTCTGATTCAGCACACACTGCGTCAACGAAGCGCTCAACAGTCTTCCATGCGCCTATCATCGCTGCTCCTATTGCAGTGCTCGTTAATCTTCCAAGAAAGAAAGATATCTATCTAAGCGCTTCAACTGTTGCAAAGATTTTCGCAGGTGAAATTACAAAGTGGAATGATCAAGAGATAGTCGCCGATAATAACCGTTCTGTTACAACTACTATTTATCGCAAAGACTCAACTGGCAACGTGAAAAAAGATAGTAAAGGAAATCCAATAGTACTTCGAGTTGGTAAAAAGACTACTTATTACACACTTCCAAACAAGCCAATCAAGGTAGTCTTTCGTGCCGATGGTTCTGGAACCTCAAATAACTTCACAACTTGGTTAAATGGTGTTGCCCCGACTATCTGGAACAAAAAGGGTAATGACGCCTTCACAACTGCCTTCCCTGGCGACATCAATGCTCCTTCAAATATCGGTCGCATAGTCGGAGCGAATGCTTCGCAGGGTATTGCAACTCTTGCTGCAAAGACGCCTTATTCAATTACCTATGCGGAGAAGAACTGGGGCGATGCTTATGGCCTTCGTGCAGCATATGTAAGTAATGCAACTGGTCAATTTACTTTCCCAGATTCAGCGGCCGTCTCTGCATTTTTAGGTGAAGCTAATCAAGATGAAAACGGAATCGTTACATATGATTACTCAACAAAGGTTGCTGGCGCTTACACACTAGGAATCGTCTCTTATATGTTAATTGAAACCTCTTATGCCGATAAGGCACGAGGTGCAGCAATTAAGGAGTTGGCTGAATTTATCCTTTCTCCTGCATGTTCAGCGAGTGACCCAAAGCTTGGCTATGTTGTTGTCCAAGGTACCTTCCTTGACAAGGCGAAGTCACTCATTGCAAAGATGAATAAGTAAGAGCTTTACACTCTATAACTTTCGAGGGTAGATAAGGAGGGGCGGTTGCAGCGATGCGGCCGCCTCTCTTTTCTATTATCGCAATAGTTGAGTCGATTATTTAAACTCCTAAAACCATTTCTATTTAGAACATGCTACCAATCGTTTCTGGTAAGGAGTAAAACGACGAGCATTAAATAAATCAAAGAGTTCGTTGACTAGACCGTAAAAACCTGTGAACTTTTGGGAATCGTTGCCTTCCATCCAAGCTCTTTCTCTATCCGCGACTTCATTGCCGCCTGCGAATCCGCCTCACCGTGGACTATAAAAGTATTAGTAGGTTTGAAAATCTGACCTAACCATAAGATGAGTTCGTCAGAATCGGCATGGACTGAAAAACTTTCAACTTTACAGATGTGGGCATTAACTGGAATCCATCCACCATGAATCTTGACCTCTCTTTGACCATCCTCTAATTGACGACCCCGTGTTCCTGAGGCTTGGAATCCAACTAAAATCACGGTGTTCTTTGTATCGGGCAAGAGATTTTTAAGATGGTGCACAACGCGACCACCAGATGACATACCACTTGCGGCAATTAAAATACCTATTCCCTCTTGATCTTTGAGCGATTTAGACTCTTCGGTAGTGGCTAACTGTTTTAGAGCACCTGCATCAAAAGGATCTTGATTGCTCCATTGTTGGCTAACACCCGGACGAATCTCAGGAGAATTTTCAGCAATGGCTCTCCTGTAAAGCTCGAGTGCAGCAATCGCCATTGGTGAATCTACATAAATAGGAAGCGACGGAATCTTTTTTTCTTCAATAAGTGCACGAAGCGCCATTAAAATTACTTCGGTGCGGTCAACGGCAAAGGCCGGGATCAGAATCTTGCCACCGCGTTTTATGCCGGCATTAATCTCATTGGCAAAACTTTCGACCGATGTATCGTGAACTCGATCTCCATATGTTGATTCAGTTACTACCGCATCGACCCCGGCAGCGGGAGGTTTATCTGGGATAGACAAAAGCGGATGGTTATCGCGTCCAAGGTCGCTCGTGAAGAGGATTGTTTTGCCGGCCGCTTTCAAAACGATAAAACTAGAGCCGAGAATATGGCCGGATGGGAAGAATGTAATCTTCACATCCTTAGTTAGTTGAACTGGAACTCTAAATTGGTGCTCACTGAAGAGCTTTAATGTCGCTTCTACATCCTGGGTACCGTACAACGGTTTTGGGTCAAGGTGCTCGGAGTATTTTTTTTCTGCTGCAAATTTGGCATCCAACTCTTGGAGGTGCGCAGAATCTCGCAAAATTATCGTTGCAATCTCTTTGGTGTAATGCGTCGAATGGATTGGGTTTCTATACCCTTGTCGAACTAATAATGGTAGATATCCGCAGTGATCTAAGTGAGCATGAGTTAAGACAACTGCATCTATGGTGCTCACATCGACCGGAAATGCCTCCCAGTTTTTCCTTCGAATCTCTTTAGTTCCCTGAAACAATCCGCAGTCCACAAGTATTTTGCTCAATGGGGTAGTTACCAAGAAGCGACTACCTGTAACGGTTTCAGTAGCTCCCAAGAATGTGATTGTTACGTCACTCATAGTTTTAAGCCTATCCCTTCATCAGGGAAGTAATGTGTACCTATGAGACCTCAAAATGTAAATAGAGGGCTATTATTCATTACATTAACCTTGCTATCACTAGGCTTTTTCAATGAATTCATCTGGGGCTTTGCCACAGTTCTTGGACTAATTCCAGCTTTATTGTGGGTTTTAATCGATCTTCGCAGAAAAACTTTTGGTTCTGACTTACTTGCAGTTCTTTCTTTGCTCGCAACATTATTAACGCATGAGTTTTTTGCAGGTGCAATAATCTCTTTGATGTTATCAAGCGGTCGCGTTTTGGAAAGTTGGGCGGAAGGTCAGGCTGAACGACAACTGAAATCCTTACTTGCCAGAATTCCGCAACAATCACGCAGATTTACAACAACTGGAGCAATTGAAGAGATTGAACTTCGAGAGATTAAAGTTAATGACCATTTATTAGTTCGGGCTGGTGAAATCACACCAGTTGATGGCATGTTGCTTACTTCCGCCACCTTGGATGAATCAGCACTAACTGGAGAACCACTGCCAGTGGTTCGACATATAAACGCACCTATTCTCAGTGGTGTAGTAAATGCGGGAGATGTTTTCGAGTACCTTGCAACAAATACGGCCGAAGAAAGTACTTATGCGGGAATAATCAAAATGGTGCAGTCGGCCCAGGCGCGAACATCACCTAATGTACGGATTGCAAGTAAATGGGCAATGGCTTTTATTCCGATCGCACTTATTACCGCTGGCATGGCGTGGGTGTTAACCGGTGAGGTTGGCCGCGCAGTTGCCGTTCTAGTCGCCGCAACGCCATGTCCGTTAATTTTGGCGGTGCCAATTGCAGTTGTCTCAGGGTTATCAAGGGCAGCTAAGCACGGTGCGATAATAAAAGGTGGTGCAACTCTTGAAGCTTTAGCACGTGCTGAAGTTGTCTTACTTGATAAGACCGGAACAATCACACATGGCGGTCCACGAATAGATGAGATTGTTGTTTCGGGCGATTTAAACCGTGATGAGGTTCTACAGCTCGCAGCATCAGTTGATCAATACAGCCACCATATAGTTGCCAAAGCGCTGGTGTTCAGTGCAAAAGAGATGAAACTTGCACTCATGGCGGTCAACGACGTTAAAGAGGTGCCGGGTCACCATATCTCTGGAGTGATCAATGGTTCTGAAATTACGGTAGGTCAATTAACTTTAGTGGCACCCGACTGGCTCACACTCTCACAACCTTTAGTTGTTGCAGTGACACGCGATGGCGAACTAATAGGTGCGATTGGTTTAAGCGATCCGCTTCGTCCGGAATCTAAATCTGTAATTGCGCATCTTCGGCGCTTGGGAGTACAGCGAATCGCCTTAGTTACTGGAGATAAAGATTCGACCGCCCAAGAAGTTGCCGCGTCCGTCGGTGTAACAGAGGTTTATTCGAACGTGAGTGCACAAGGCAAGTTAGATTTAACCGAAAAATTAATGGAAAACTCTCGCGGAAGTGTGGTTGTTGTCGGTGATGGTATTAACGATGCCCCAGCATTAGCAATCGCCCATGTTGGTGTTGCAATGGGTGCGCGTGGTGCAACGGCTGCAAGTGAAGCCGCTGATGTGGTCATTGTTGATGATTCACTTGAGAATCTGGCGCAGGCAATTGGGACTGCTCAACGCTCTAGGGGTAAGGCCATTGAAGCGGCCGCTATAGGTATGTCACTCTCCTTTCTAGTCATGATGGCGGGAGCTTTTGGCTTTGCAACTGCTAGCGAAGGTGCACTGGCCCAAGAGCTGATAGATGTAGTCGCCATTTTCTGGGCGCTTACAGTTTTAAAAGGAAAGTAGGTAAAACTTTTTCAATCTCTGTACTTATATTTTTGACTGCGTCGCCGTAATATCCGAGGATGTCTAAACCTCTCGGACGTTCGTACTGGAAGTTGTGGATCGCTACCGCAGTGTCAAACCTAGGTGATGGCGTATCCATGGTGGCTTACCCATGGATAGCCTCTGCAGTTACGCGCTCGCCATTATTAATTGCAGCCGCTGGTTTTGCTTCACGCTTACCTTGGTTAATTTTTACTTTGCATGCAGGTGTTCTCACTGATCGCTTTGATAGGCGCAAACTCATTGTCGGTATGGATTTCATGCGGGGAATTCTCACGGTTTTTGTAGGTGTAATTGTGTGGATTAATAAAGATTCACTTCCCTCACTCAATGACTTAACGAAGTTTACCGATCTGGAAACTAACTGGCCTCTCTATTTAACTCTTGTGTTTACTGCATTTCTATTTGGCCTTGCCGAGGTTTTGCGAGATAACAGCGCACAGACTTTGATGCCAGCAATAGTTGATAAAGAGAATTTAGAAAAAGCAAATGGTCGAATGTGGTCGGCTGAAGCTCTGACCAATAATTTTATCGGTCCACCACTGGGTTCAGTCTTAATTGGTGTAGCGATATTCCTACCCTTTTTCTTTGATGCAATCTCTTTCTTTATTGCAGTTGCCTTAGTTGCATCTCTTGCTGGAAGCTTTAGACCAATTGAAAGCGAGGAACCTCGAGAAAAAATCAATTTCAAAGCTGAAATTAAGGAGGGTTTTGCTTGGTTATGGGCACATCCACTTCTGCGTCCCATGGCAATTATTTTGGGCTGCTTAAATGGATTAGGCACTATGGTCGGCGCTGTCTTTATTCTTTATGCCCAAGAGGTTTTACATACGACGGTATTTATCTTCGCAATTCTTGGTACTGGCGGTGCTGTTGGCGGAATCCTGGGCGGAATTTTTGCTCCCAAAATCTCTGCCGCATTAGGAAGTGGTCCTGCCTTATCGCTTGCCCTGGCATCCGGTCCAGTTGGTAATCTCATAATCGGCATGACTACTTCTTGGCAAGTAGTTTGGATAGTCACCGCCTTTGAAACTTTCCTAGCTGTTCTCTGGAACACAATTACCGTTTCGCTGCGTCAAAGCATCATTCCTACCCACTTGCTAGGACGGGTGAACTCCGTTTACCGTTTCTTTGCGTGGGGATCGATTCCAATCGGAATGCTCCTTGGCGGTGGACTGGTCACGGTTTTAGCTCACTACTTTTCCCGCGAGAGCGCCTTACGGGCGCCTTTTTTTGCCTCAGCCGTATTGGGTTTCGTTTTACTGGCACTAGCCGCCCCCCGTCTGACCACGGCAAAAATCGATGCATCTAGGGTCAAATCTGAGAGTTAAATAAATAATGAGTAACTAATTGCGAAATCGTTATAGAACTGTAGTCTCATAACAGGCTCGTATATCTTGCAAAACACGCTTAGTCTAGGGCAGACTCCATCCACCAAAGGCGTAGGTGTGGGGAAGGTCGACTCTCCACATTCAGCCTCAATTACCCTCGAGGAGATCAAATGAAACTAACACGCAGTGCAAAGTTTGCACTAGCTGTTGCTGCTTCAAGTGCGTTAGCAGTATCTCTGCTAGCCCCGGCGCAGGCTGCAACTCGTTCAACTGTAGTTGTTCATGATACAAACTCATTAACATCCTTTAACTCTGGAACTCCAGATACCAACCTCACAATCAATGGTGCGGTTGGTTATCTTTCAGGCATAGGTTTCAATTATTACAATGATCAGAAGAATGTAGTTCAGAATAAGGTCTTCGGTTCATACAAGATTGTTAAGAATAAGTCCGATGATTTCCGTGTTCAGTACACGGTCAATCCAGGCCGCCTCTGGTCAGATGGAACGACAATTACAGCCGTGGATCTTCTTCTATCACACGTACTAAGCAGTAACGCATACTCAAAGGCTGCTGGTTTAGGCGATCCTGACAGTGATGATGTTCCAGCATTTAACTCAAATGGTTATGGTGGAACATATAGCGATAATATCGTTGGAGAGCCAGTACTCTCTGCCGACAAAATGTCAGTAACCCTTCAGTACAAGAAGAGGATTGCTAACTGGGATCTCTTTGGTCCTGGACCATCAGCAGTTCACACAATGGTCTTGATCTCTGAAGGAAAGAAAGCTCTTGGATCAGTTGCTGAGAACAATGCAGCTCGTGATCGCTTCCTAACAGCATACAACACAAAGAACACCGCAACCTTGAAGGCAATCGGCAAAGTCTGGTCAGAGGCTTACAACATCACTGAGGTAAATGCTTCTACTAACCCACTTCTTTTTGTCGGTAACGGTGGATTTTTAGTTGAAAGCGCAGTGACAAAGTCTTCGGTTACCTTGAAGGTCAACCCTAAGTACAACTCAGGTCCTGAGTTAAGCGGAGGAATAGATACAGTTATCTTTAAGTTCATCTCAGATGGAACTGCAGCTGCACAGGCGCTAGCCAATGGTGAGCTTGATATCTACCAAGGCCAAGCAACGGCCGATGCTGTTGCTGCGCTCAAGAAGCTCACAAATGTCACCATTAAGGGTGGAATTCAATCCTGCTACGAGCACTGGGATACTCGTGTAAATGCCGCCCCAGGACAGCCTGATTACAACGGAATCTTCAAGGGACATGGCGGAAAGGGTGCAGATCTACGTAAAGCATTCTTACTATCAATTCCTCGCGAAGAGATCACTGAGAAGTTAATCCGTCCAATCAACCCAAATGCAGTTGTCCTTGGATCAACCTTCCTCGCACCGGGTCAAGAGGGATACGATCGCCTCGTTGCGACAAATGGATCAATTTTCTATGACGGAGATCAGGACCGAAAGAACGCCAAGGCTCTTCGCTTAATTAAGAAGCACTTCCCAACGGCAAGTCCAAGTAATCCTATAAAGGTGAAGGTTCTTGTTCCTGGTAACAACTCTCGCCGTGCTGCAGAGTTTGCACTTGCTAAGGCAAATGCAATTAAAGCAGGCATAGATCTTCAAGGTGATGTTCAAGCAGCGTGGAGTCCAAGGATTCAGCTCTCTGAGTACGATGCAATGTTCTTTGCATATTGCCAGACCGCTGTTTCACAGGCAGGCACAAATGCTAACTTCATCATCGGTGGAGGAAACAACCGCACAGGCGTGGCATTGCCAGCTCTGGATACAATTCTAACTAAATTGCAATTTCCTCTGGATAATCGCCAAATGGTCTCTTTGATGATTCAAGCAGAGCGCATTATTCACCGTGAGGGACTTACAGTTGGAGTGTTCCAGTTCCCAGCTGTGACCGCCTATAACAAGGAACTCAAGGGAGTCAAGCCAGCACCACTTAGCCCAACTCTCGTGTGGAACTATTGGGATTGGGCCTACTAATAACTATTCTTTAGTTATTATCCGAGCATAGAAATTATGCAAGGACCAGATTCGTAAAAGTGGAGTGGCACTCGTTAAGTTAATTACGAGTGCCACTCCTGCTACGATTGGATGAAGTAACAAGTTGGATTAACTGAAGTAAAGAAAATTTGAAGGAGAAGTGATGCTGGGCTACATCATGCGCCGAATTGGCATTTCCATAATGATTCTTTTTGGATCTAGTTTTTTAGTGTACAATTTAGCCGCTTACGCTGGCGATCCACTTGCAGAGCTTCGCCTGAGCGCCGATGATGGCGCCCGGCAGCAGATAATCGCATTAACTCGTGACCTTCAACTAGATGTTCCTCCGCCGCTTCGCTATTTTCTATGGTTAAAAGGCATTCTTGGGATTTTTGCTGGAAAATTAAATATGGGTATGACACGTGAGGCCTCATCAGTTCAAGAAGAGTTGGCATATGCTATTCCGGTCACCCTGCGATTAGTCCTGGTCGCATCGGTTACCGCGCTTCTACTGGGACTTGCATTGGGAATAATCTCAGCTCTGCGTCAATACAGCCGCTTTGATTATGCAATGACTTTTATGGCATTTGTTTTGTTCTCCCTTCCAATATTTTGGGTTGCAGTGCTTTTAAAAGAGTTTATGGCGATTCAATTTAACAATTTTTT
>CAYHOY010000027.1:0-15206 GCA_964358665.1 uncultured Candidatus Planktophila sp.
ACATTCTTAACAATCTCTTCGGTCGCAGGGTTGATTACATCGTATGAAGTAGACACGGTTGATTTAAAACCTTTCGAAGTTGCGGAATAGCTCCCAATCGGTAATTGCTTTACCGTAAGCGGAGATTTCAATCCTGGCCATATTTGCATAATGTGCTTGAACTTCTGCACCAAATACTTCCTTAATCCACACACTATTTTTCCAGAGATCTAGCGCTTCTGGCATTGAAGATGGAAGGCGGGCAGAATCCGATGCATAGGCATTTCCTTGAAATGCCGGTTCGAGAACTAATTTATTTTTAATCCCATCTAAACCGGCGGCAATAATTCCAGAAACAGCCAAATAAGGGTTCACATCTCCGCCAGCGGTTCTGTTTTCCAATCGCAGAGATGGTCCATGTCCAACAAGTCGAAGTGCACAGGTACGGTTGTCACGGCCCCAGCGGATTGCAGTGGGTGCAAATGAGCCCGGAACAAAACGCTTATAGGAGTTGATATTTGGTGCAAATAGAAGGGTCATTTCTCGTAAATGTGCAATCTGGCCCGCGACAAATTGCCGGCCCACATCACTCATGCCCTGCTCTTTATCATTCTCATCGGCCATGACAAGCGAGCCATCGAGACCGCGGAATGAGAGATGAATATGAGAAGAGTTGCCTTCTTTCTCATTAGGTTTTGCCATGAAGGTCAGCGCATAACCATCTTGAGCGGCAATCTCTTTAGCGCCGTTTTTATAAATGACGTGGTTATCACAGTTTGAAAGGGCATCTGAGTATTTAAATGCAATCTCATGCTGGCCAAAATTACATTCACCCTTTACTGACTCAACGGTCATTCCAGCATTTGCCATCGAAAGGCGAATACGTCGCAAGAGTGGTTCTATTCGTGATCCGCCCATAATTGAGTAGTCCACATTGTATTGATTAACTGGGATTAAATTGCGATAAGACTTATTCCATGCTTCCTCATACGTATCTTTAAAAACTACGAACTCTAACTCCGTGCCGCACATTGCCTCCATGCCCGCATCTGCAAGCGCCTTAACTTGCTTTCGCAAAATCTGGCGAGGCGAGGCGACAACATCGGTGTGATCTAGCCACTGAACATCTGCTAAAACCAAAGCCGCCCCTGGCTGCCAATCAATTAAACGTATCGTGTTCATATCTGGCACTAAAGCAAAATCGCTGTATCCACGCTCCCATGAGGACATTTCATATCCCTCGACCGTATTCATATCTACATCAACGGCGAGTAAATAGTTACAGCCCTCGGTGCCGTGCTTGAGGACTTCATCTAAAAAGAACTGACCATGAATTCTCTTGCCAGTTAAACGGCCCTGCATATCGGTCATTGCAACCACGACGGTATCAATAGATCCGTCGGCCACGCCTGCTTTTAACGCTTCAATCGACATTGATTTCATGAGGAGATGCTATCTACTTGCGTTAAAGAAATCTACAAATGAAAACCCTTGTCACCTAAGTGACAAGGGTTTTCCCAGTGTTAGTACTCTTTTATGAGTTGATATTGCTACGTGGGCCGGTGAACCATTTCTTAGCCGACATATTCCACCATATCCAAAGGATTAATAATGCGCCACCAGTAATAATCGGTGCATAGTTAACTGCAGTCCACGTAAAACCTTCATTTCCTGGAGTACCTGCAGGCGAGAATGGCAAAATAAAGTAGATAGAGATAATCGCAATTTCAGCAACGGCAATGGTGCACATCCACTTATATTTTGATCCAAGTGTCCACGGTCCAGGCTTGAAGGAGTCTCCAGCCTTAAGACGTAAGAAGATTGGAATAATAAACGCAAGATAAAGAGAGATTACGGTGACTGAGACAACTGCATAAAATGCAGTTGGCGCACCGCTTGGACTCTTCCAAAGGGCAGGAAGGGTAAGAACCACTCCACCGAAGGCTGATGCAAGAACTGCATTCAACGGCACATGGTGTTTATTGACTTTCTTCCACAAGTTGGCCCCTGGTACTGCACCATCTCGAGAGAATGCAAACATCATGCGTGAACAGGATGTTAAGCAAGCGGTGACACAGAAAATCTGGCCGGCAACGGTAATAATCATAATTGTCTTAAATGCGATTCCACCGCCGAGTGCGGTATATAGGATGGCAATGACAGATCCTCCACCAAACGGGTTAACCGCAGGATCAAACGAGCTAATTGTATCAACGTCAGTTGCAGCAAATAAAAATGCCATCAACAAGATGTATCCACCGATTGCTGAGTAGAAAATCGACTTCCAAATTCCCTTGGCGGCATTGGTATCTGCGCCGTGAGTCTCTTCAGACAAATGTGCAGATGCATCAAAGCCAGTGATCGTATATTGGGTTAGTAAGAACCCAAGTGGCAGTACATAGATCCAATACCAATTATCGCCAAAGCCAGAGCTGTTAATTCTCGTGGTATACATCCAGGAGAGTGTCTGATGATCACTTGGAACAATCAGCAGGATTCCAACGACGATAGCAGCGCCAAAGACGTGCCACCAGACAGAGATATTGTTAACGAGTGCGAGTAGATGCCCGCTATAGATATTTATTAATGTGACAACGAGAATAATCGCTACAAAGAGGAAGAATTGCTGTTTGATGTAGTCGCCACCGAGAAAGTCAGTGGCATAACTTGGCCACTGAGAACCAAGTAGAACATTTAAGAAACTGGCTGCGCCATAGCCAACTGATGCGGTAACTGCAACGAGGCCAATTAAGTTCAACCAACCGGTGAAAAATCCCGCTCGTGGTCCACCGAGTGCAGAGGCCCACCAATAAATTCCACCGGATGTTGGATATGCCGAAGCAAGCTCTGACATGCAAAAACCGATTATAAGAATAAATAGTGAGATAAGGGGCCAGCCGATTGAGATTGCAACCGGGCCACCGTTGTTCCATGCCTGGCCAAAGGTGGTAAAGCACCCTGCCAGGATTGAAATAATAGAAAATGAGATTGCAAAGTTAGAAAAGCCCGACCAGCTTCGATTTAACTCCTGTTTATAACCGAGTTCAGCTAATCGTCTTTCGTCGTCATTTGTAATTGCCAAGATGTACTCCTCCTTGAGCCTCTGGGGTATCATTTCTACCTCATAGTGTGACCTAAACGACAGGGGTTTACGCAGAAATGTGCCGATTAATGGGTTACGTGTCGCAGAGTAAAACCTCATTTCCTGCCATTGCGGGGGATGGTTTTTCGGAGTTTGTAGCCCTTTCATCGAGACATTGCGACGGCTGGGGTCTTTCCACGGTGGATCAAAGTGGCGCGCATACAGTTGTGGAAAAGAGAGTGGAGGCAGCATCTAGCAGCGAATCCTTCGGAGCAACGGTTGCCGATAACGCCGCCGATGGCGCACTTTTGCATCTGCGTTGGGCGACAAAAGGCTTATCTATTAGCGAAAACAATACCCATCCATTTATGTATGGTGACTACTCATTTATCCATAATGGCTCGATTTTTCCGCCCGATGCCATTGCACCTTTTATCGATCCAAAATTTCTTCCACTTATTGTGGGAGACACAGATAGTGAGAGATATTTCTATTTAGTGATGACCGAAGTTGAAAAGCTAGGTCTCGTTGTTGGGGTCAAGAGCGCACTATCAATAATTAAAGCGCACGGTGACACGACTAGTTTGAATTGCATGCTCATGAATCGTGATTTCTTCGTCATTGTAAGTGAGCACAATGTAGATCGAAAGCCTGAATGGGCCGTCGATGATTATTATGAGCTTAAATACTTGGCCAGTCCTGAAAGCCTGTTATTTGCATCTACTGGCTGGGATCAGCCTGGTTGGAAAGAGCTGGAAAATCACCATATGGCTGTGGTAAATCGCTCAACCTTTGAGATTGACGTTATCGCCATCTAATCCAGGCTCTACGATAGGCGCATGAACCGTACCTATATCGTCGAAACGTACGGCTGCCAGATGAATGTCCATGACTCCGAACGTATTGCAGGGATTTTAGATGAGGCTGGTTACATCCCAGTTCTAGATGGCCAGACGGCCGATCTCGTCGTTTTCAATACTTGCGCAGTTCGAGAGAATGCCGACAATAAGCTATATGGAAATCTCTCCTTTCTAGCCCCAATTAAGAAATTAAATCCAGCGATGCAGATTGCAGTTGGTGGATGCTTGGCACAAAAAGATCAGGCCACAATTTTAAAGAGAGCTCCTTACGTTGATGTTGTATTTGGGACACATAACGTCGGATCTCTGCCAATTTTACTTGAGCGTGCGCGCATCGAAGAAGAGTCTCAAATCGAAATCCTGGAATCCTTGGAGCACTTTCCATCCACTTTGCCTGCTCGTCGTCTATCGGCATTTTCTTCCTGGGTATCGGTCTCTGTTGGATGCAATAACACATGCACTTTTTGCATAGTTCCTACTCTACGTGGAATAGAGAAGGATCGAAATGCTAAAGATATTCTCGACGAAGTCCGCGCACTAGTTGATCAAGGGGTTATTGAAATAACTCTGCTCGGGCAGAATGTAAATGCTTATGGGGTAGATTTTGGCGATCGCCGCGCCTTCGCTAACTTACTTCGTGAGTGCGGAACCATCGATGGCCTAGAACGTGTGCGGTTTATGTCTCCACATCCGCGCGATTTTACTGACGATGTCATTGAAGCAATGGCAGAGACAGAGAATGTAATGCCACATTTGCACATGCCTTTGCAGTCAGGCTCGAACTCAATTTTAGCGTCAATGCGTCGCTCGTACCGAACCGATAGATATTTAGGTATCTTGGAGCGCGTTCGAAATGCAATGCCTCATGCATCGATAACAACAGACATCATCGTTGGATTTCCAGGCGAAACTGAGAGTGATTTTCAGGAAACATTGGATGTATGTACTCAAGCACGTTTTGCGGCAGCGTATACATATCAGTATTCAATTCGACCTGGTACACCCGCTGCCACAATGCCAAATCAAATTTCTAGTGAAATCGTAGGTGAGCGTTACACCCGATTGCATAATCATCAGCGGTTAATTTCCCTATCGGTTAACCAAGAAGCCATTGGTAAAAACTATAAAATTTTAGTCGGAAGCCATGAGGGACGACGAGATGTTGCACAGGAGCGTCTTACTGGACGTAGCGAAGACTTCCGCTTGGTGCACTTTGATAACACTTCCACTGCACGCCCCGGAGATGAAGTAGAAGTAAGCATTACCGATGCATCAGCTCACTATTTAATTGGAGCCCCAGGTGCGATTCGCCGTACACGCGGAGGAGATGCTCATGAGGCGCGAAATAAGGAGACCTCCAAGACCTCAACAATGCTTGGAATGCCGACCCTAGCAAAATGAAGTTGCCAGCTAAATGAAGTTACTAGTGGTTTGTGGTGCAACAGCGACCGGTAAGAGCCAATTAGCGATTTCACTGGCCCACCACTTCGATGGGGAAATCGTTAACGCAGATTCAATGCAGATTTATCGCGGAATGGATATTGGAACTGCAAAATTAAAAGTCGAAGAGCGAGAGGGAATAGTTCACCACCTTTTAGATGTTTTAAATGTCAATCAAGACTCTACGGTCGCCTGGTATCAAAGCGCTGCGCGCGAAGCTATTACAGATATTCATACCCGAGGTAAGAGCGCAATCGTAGTCGGTGGCACTGGACTTTATATTAAATCGATTTTAGATGAACTCAACTTTCCAGATACTGATCCCGCTGTACGCAAAAACCTCGAAAAAGAGTTGGAGAGAATTGGCCTCAACGCACTCTTTGAAAGATTGGAAAAGTTGGATCCAGCTGCGGCGATCGCTATAGATAGGGCAAATTCTCGTCGTGTCATCCGAGCTCTAGAAGTTATTGAGATTACTGGAAAGCCTTTTACTGCAAACCTTCCACGCGAGGCAAGTACGAGATATCCAGATGCTGCGCAGTTTGGATTAGTAATGGATCGTGAGACATTAAATGAGCGAATAAGTGCGCGCGTAGATCGTATGTGGGAAGAAGGCTTCGTGTCTGAAGTCGAAACCCTCCTGGGACTTGGCCTCACCGATGCACGCACAGCCCAACTTGCCTTGGGGTATTCGCAAATAATCGCCTACTTGGATGGAAGAGTTAGCCAGGATGAAGCGCGCGAAGATACCAAGCGTGCAACACGTCAATATGCACGTCGGCAGGAAACCTGGTTTTCACGCGATGAGCGAATCACATGGATTTCACCAGTCCAGCCACACTTACAGAGCGTTCTTGCACACTTAGAGAAGTTAGACTCATAGCAATGATTGCAACATATGGCCACGGCACTGAAAATGATTTTCTCCTTGTATTCGATCCAGGTGATGAGCTTTCGATTACTACTGCCCAAACGGCGGCGATCTGCAACCGGGAAACAGGAGTCGGTGCCGATGGTCTCATTCGCATTATCAAACGCGACGAAAAATGGTTTATGGATTATCGCAACGCCGATGGCTCAGTTGCAGAGATGTGCGGCAACGGGATTCGCGTGATGGCCCGATACTTAGTTGAACGAGGACACATGCCTGAAGGTATTTTTCCAATTAATACTAGGGATGGGGTCAAACACTTACGCGTACCTTTGGTGGGGAATATCTCGGTCAATATGGGTCAAGTCACAGATGAGGCTGAAACAATCACCGCGGCCGCGAACTCCCATGTATGGAACGGCTACAACATTAGTATCGGAAATCCCCATGCCGTTGTCTTTGTAGATCAACTAAGTGAGGTTGGTCCACTCCTTGATCCGCCTGTCGTACGCCCACGGGATTCATATCCAGAGGGCGTTAATGTCGAGTTTGTTCAAATCACTGGCGAGCACGAGCTCTCTATGCGTGTATATGAGCGTGGCAGCGGTGAAACTCGCTCCTGCGGAACTGGAACATGTGCCGTTGCATTGGCAGCTAGTATTCACACAAAATCGCGTCTTCCATCTACATGGATTATTAAACCTCCAGGAGGTCGACTTGAAGTCACAATTGATGCACACTCCAATGCAGTATTGGTTGGTCCGGCAGTTCTTATAAAAGATGTAGATATTTCGGAGTATTTAGTTGCCTGACAATAAAGTGGGCGATGAGTTCGATGCGCTGATGCGAGAAAGCGCACACGTCGCCGCTGAATTTGATGCAAGCGAGAGCGATGAGTTAGTTGATCCAACACTTGAGTTATCTGAGCGCCATGCGCTGCGACGGGTTAAAGGCTTTTCAACACAACTTCAAGATATCTCTGAGGCCGAATACCGAGAGCTCCAACTTGAACGCGTGGTGCTAGTTGGAGTGTGGACTGAGGGTAACTCTGCGATGGCCGAGAACTCTTTAGCTGAACTCAAAGCTTTAGCAGAGACTGCGGGCTCAGAAGTTCTGGATGGTTTAATTCAGCGCCGCGATAAGCCCGATCCTGCGACTTATATTGGTTCGGGTAAGGTGGAAGAGCTTAGACAAGTTGTCATTGCAACTGGTGCCGATACGGTTATTTGCGATGGAGAACTTTCGCCATCGCAACTTCGACAACTAGAAGAGAGAGTTAAAGTAAAAGTTGTCGATCGCACCGCATTGATTCTAGATATTTTTGCCCAGCATGCAAAAAGTAAAGAGGGTAAGGCGCAAGTTGAGTTAGCACAAATTGCATACTTGCTTCCACGACTTCGCGGGTGGGGAGATTCTCTCTCACGCCAAGTTGGTGGACGTGCTGCAGGAGGTGCTGGAATTGGTGGTCGCGGACCAGGTGAGACAAAGATTGAAACAGATCGTCGTCGAATTCGCGACAAAATGGCGAAGTTGCGTGGTGAGATTGCTCAGATGAAAACGTCACGCGATACAAAGCGCCAAGAGCGTAAGCGATTTAATATTCCATCGGTTGCAATTGCAGGGTACACGAATGCTGGAAAGTCGTCTCTACTTAATCGATTAACAGATGCCGGTGTTCTAGTTGAAAATGCTTTATTTGCGACTTTGGATCCGACCGTACGAAAATCGCAAACTAGCGAGGGGCGTGTTTACACCTTAACTGACACTGTTGGTTTCGTACGTCACTTGCCTCATCAACTCATTGATGCATTTAAATCAACTTTAGAAGAGGTCGCAGATGCTGATGTAATTGTGCATGTTGTCGATGGTTCACACTCAGATCCTTTTGAACAAATACGTGCAGTGCGCCAAGTTATTCAAGAAGTTGGCGGCGAGAAAATACCAGAGATTATTGCAATCAATAAAGTAGATATTGCCGATCCTCATTTAATTATGGAGATATTGCGCAAAGAGCCCAATAGTTTTGCTTTCTCAGTACGCACGGGTTTTGGCGTAGCGGCATTAGTGCAGGCAATTGAGAGTTCGCTGCCTCGCCCTACAATTGAGATTAAAGCGGTAATTCCCTACAACCGTGGTGATTTAATTCACGCAATCCATGAACAGGGTGAGATTTTTTCTGAGGAGTATGGTGAGGCTGGAACTGCCATTCACGCTCGAGTTGACGCGGGGCTAGCTCAAGCGATAGACATCGCCCAGGTGAGTGGGGAATAACTCCGACACGCCGACGGTTATATCAACCAACGCCGATGCGGTAGGCCATGATGCGCCCGAAGGCAATAATTGAGAGAATCGAGGTGAGAGCAGTGGCAACAGATTACGACACCCCCAGAAAGACTGATGAAGAACTCCACGAGGAGTCGTTAGAAGAGCTAAAAGCAAAGCGTGTCGATGCTCAATCCGGCCAAATTGATGTTGATGAAGCAGAAGCAGCTGAAAACTTAGAGCTTCCAGGTGCGGATCTGTCTGGTGAACAACTTGCCGTCCGTGTGGTTCCAAAACAGGAGGATGAATTTACGTGCTCACGTTGTTTCTTAGTACACCATATAACTCAGCTTGCAAAAGGTGAAGGTGCAAAAGCAGTGTGTAAAGAGTGCTACTAATGTGTAACAGAGTTTAAAACCTTCGATAATTCATCGCCATTTTTACTACTTATCACCCAATAAGGTGTTGAATCTCGCGAATCATTAACCAAAATTTTTACGCCAGCTGGCGTCCAAAATCGGATAGCGAGATAAGCGGCCGGATCAGCATCTCTCGTACGAAGCCTTCGCATCTCCTCACTCGATAAGTCGACTGCACTTCCTAAGTATTCAAAAGGGATATGGGCTTTACCGACTCGAAGTTCTTCCGAATCAATCTCTATCACCATTGCACACTTTATTGCGATAAGAAGTAGAAGCGCGCTGGTGCAGATAAGTGAGATTAACCCAGCTCTATCACCGAGAGCTGCCCAAATCGATAGAACAAGAGAGAGAAGGAAAAAGTAAATTAGGGCCAACAACCACACTGGCATACGAACAATTTCTCGATAGTGCATAGGAGTTACGGTATCGGATACTCTTGGTACATGAGTCGCATTGCTAGTACAAATGCTCCAGAGGGTGCCCAGATTCCAGAGCGCCACCCGAAAGCACCGCCCATTGGCTCAAAGATTCCCTCGCACTTCGGCCACTGCTTTGGATGTGGAGACCTACACCCAACGGGTCTTCATTTAACTGCCTATGCAGGTCTTGGTTTAGATATCACTGCACAGTTCACAGTCACGGAAAATCATCAAGGTGCACCGGGTTTAGCGCACGGAGGTTTGCTCTCTCTAGCATTTGATGAAGCGCTAGGAAAACTCATGTGGCTACTACGTGCCCCAGCAGTGACCGCACGACTTGAAACTGATTTTTTAAAGCCGGTACCGATGGGATCTACTCTGCATATCAGCGCCCAGATAACTGGACAGGTCAATAGAAAGGTATATACCAAAGCCGAAGGCCGACTTAACTCGACGGATGGTCCTATTGTTGTTCGCGCCGCTGCACTCTATGTAATTGTGCCGATGGACCACTTTCTAGAAAATGCACCCAAAGAGTATTTAGAACATATCTCCATGAGGCCGGAGTTATTGGCATTTGTTGACCCTGACTTCGAGATAAATCCTTAAGAAATGAGCGAGGTCAAAGTTCTCATTACTCGACTTGATTCAACCCTCCCTCTGCCACACTATGCCAAACCGGGAGATGCAGGTGCAGATTTAACCTCGGCGATAGATTTCACTTTAGCCCCCGGCCAACGTCAACTCGTCCCGACTGGAATCGCAATTGCACTTCCACGCGGCTTTGTCGCCCTTGTACATCCGCGTTCAGGTTTAGCGATTAAAAATGGAGTCACATTAGTCAACGCCCCTGGCACTATTGATGCAGGTTATCGCGGAGAGATCTCCTGTATTGTGATAAATCTCGATGCAAAAGAAGAAGTCTCCTTTAAAAAAGGGGATCGCATCGCACAGTTAGTAATTCAACGTGTTGAGCGAGCTGAGTTTATTGAAGTAACCGAACTTCCGGAATCGGAGCGCGGAAGTGATGGATTTGGATCGACGGGGAGTGTATGAGCGAACATAATCAAGATCGCGACAAGGTAATGAGCGCCCTAGGTGGCAAAAAAGGTCTCATTGATTCTGGTCTTCCAGCGATAGTTTTCCTCATAGTTTTTAATATAGACAATGACCTCAAAACTGCGCTTATGTATGCCGTCATTCTGTCAACCATTCTGGCTATTGTGCGTTTAGCAAGGAGAGATACGGTTCAACATGCGATCTCTGGATTACTTGGCGTGCTTATATGTGCTTACTTTGCAAATAAGAGTGGTAATGCATCAGATTTCTATATTCCAAAACTTCTAACTAATTTGGCTTATGGGAGTGCCTATTTGTTAGCGAATCTGGCTGGCTGGCCGATTCTTGGCGTTGTATTAGGCCCATTACTCGGGGAGAATTTTCTGTGGAGAAACGACCCGGCGCGAAAAAAGGTTTACATACGCGCAAGTTGGATCTGGGTTGCAATGTTCTTTTTGCGAATTGCAGTTCAGTATCCAATTTATCGAAGTGGAAACGTTAATTTATTAGGAACTGTAAATCTAGCAATGGGCTATCCGCTCTTCTTTGCAGCAGCTTATTTATCCTGGCTTGTAATTAAAACCGCCCCACCAATACATAAAGCATAAAATTAAAGTATAAAACAGGCTTTAATTTTTTCTTCAGCTTCTGCGGTGGCGACAAAAATAAGTTCATCGCCAGCTGCAAATACATCATGAACTTTAGGTGTGATGACTCGACCATCGCGGACAATCGTGGCAAGGACGGTGTCATCAGGTAGTTGAATCTCTTCAACGGTTTTGCCGATGCATGCTGAACCATCGGGGAGGGTGAGCTCCACAATATTTGCTTGGCCGCTTTTAATTGAGAATAATCGAACAACATCACCAACGCTCACCGCCTCTTCAACGAGGGCTGCAATGATTCGCGGAGTTGATACTGCGACATCTACGCCCCATGATGCATCAAATAGCCACTCATTTTTTGGATGATTTATTCGTGCGACCACTCGCGGTACGCCATATTCAGTCTTGCCTAACATAGATGTGACAAGATTTGCTTTGTCATCACCAGTTGCAGCCACTAGTACATGACAATTATTCAGATGCGCCTTATCGAGTGAAGTTATCTCGCATGCATCTGCCATCAACCACTCGGCATCCGGGACACTCTCTAGCTTGAGAGCTTTTGGGTCCTTGTCAATGAGAAGGACTTGATGCCCATTATCCAAAAGTTCGCGTGCAATGGCGCGACCTACGTTTCCTGCACCAGCTATAGCAATTCTCATTCGTGATTTCTTTCTGGTGAGTTAGCAAGAATAGCTTCAACTCGAGCTGTATCCTCTTCGGCAACCATGACGTGAACTAAATCGCCTTGCTGCAAGACTGTATGTTCATCGGGGATTATTCCGACTTCCCGCGTAATAAATGCGACTCGTGCGGAAGTGAGTTTATCAATTAGAAGAATTTGTCGCCCATACCAGTCATCGTGGAGATGCATTTCACATAACTGAATCTTCCCACTTGCATCACGCCACTCTGAACGCGAACCATCAGGAAGCAACCTGCGAAGAATTTGATCTGTTGCCCACAAAACAGTTGCAACAGTTGGAATACCCACGCGCTGGTAGATCTCAGCACGACCTGGGTCGTAAATTCTGGCAACTACATTCTTTACGCCAAAATTTTCGCGAGCTACTCGTGCGGCCAAAATATTTGAATTGTCACCATTGCTAACTGCGGCAAATGCTTCAGCCTTTTCAATTCCCGCTTCTCGCAATACATCTCGGTCGAAACCGATTCCGGTGACAGTGGTTCCTTTAAAGTCTGGTCCAAGTCGTCTAAATGCCTCACGCAATTGATCGATGATGGCCACGGTATGACCAGCTGCCTCGAGTTCAATAGCAAGTGAAGAACCGACTCGACCGCAACCCATGATGACAACGTGCATATACATTAACTTACACCCATAGGCTTACTTCCATGGAATCACCTAATGCAACTCGCTTGGCTGCAGGGGATGTCCTTGAAGTTCTCATTGAAAAGGTGGCCCATGGTGGTCATTTCATCGCAAGGCATGGTGGGGCGGTAATTTTTGTTCGTCACGCAATTCCTGGTGAGAGAGCTCGAATAACCATTACCTCTACGAGTGCATCATTTAATCGGGGCGATGTGATAGAGGTTCTAGAGGCATCTCCGGATCGGGTTATAGCGCCTTGCTCTTTTGCTCACCGCAATGGTTGTGGTGGTTGCGATTTTCAACACATTAGCCTGGACCATCAACGAGGGCTCAAGGCCGATGTAATAACTGAACAGTTTTCGCGCATTGCATCAATGGATGTGGTTGTTCAGGTCGAAGAAGTCGCAGAACCATTGCACTGGCGTACACGTTTAATTGCGGCCACAAATCGGGAGGGTAAACTCGGATTTTTTGCCTCTAGAAGTCATAATGTCATAGCAGTAGATGACTGCCTCATTGCCGTTAAAAGTATGAATATTCATGAGCTTGCCGCGCGAAGATGGAAGTCCGACGTTCGAGTTGAGGTGAGTGCATCATCAAATAAAGAACGCACAATTGCATTATCTCCAAAAAATGGCGAAGAAAAAGCAAGATTGACTGAAGGTAATCAAATCGTGCATGAAGAGGTCAAGGGTAAAACATTAGAGGTGAGTCAGAATTCTTTTTGGCAAAGTCATGTTAATGCTCCTACTGTTCTGACCGATGTAGTGATTGATTTTGCTCAATTAGTTGAGGGCGATCATGTCTTGGACCTTTATGGAGGTGTTGGTCTCTTTACATCTTCAATGGTCGAGCGCGTTGGATCCAGCGGAAGCATCGATTTACTTGAGGGTAGTAAAAGTGCAACGGCCGATGCGAAGCGAAATTTTACAAACAATACGAATGTAAAAATTCACTTAGGTGATGTAGCAAAACTTTTGCCTCGTGTGTCACATGCCGATGTGATTGTCCTGGATCCACCGCGTGAAGGTGCCGGTAAGATTGTTATTGCAGAAATGTCGCGATTGAGGCCTAGAGCTATCGTTTATGTTTCGTGCGATCCAGCCTCACTTGCGCGCGATTCTGCTTACTTGGAAGCACATGGCTATTCACTAAGCACAATAAGGGCTTTTGATCTATTTCCAATGACACATCATGTTGAGTGTGTTGCGCTGTACCGCCCATTTTGAGTATTATTGCCTTTAATTAGCTATATTTTAGCGAAAGGTGAGATTATGAGTAGAAACTCTTTTAACGCAAAGAAAAATTTAGAGGTTGCGGGCAAGAGTTTCGAGATATTTGATATCTCTACTATTGAAGGGGCATCCAACCTTCCATACTCACTGAAAATTCTTCTAGAAAACCTTCTGCGCACCGAAGATGGCGCTAATATCACCGAGACTCACATCAAAGCGCTAGCTAACTGGGATCCAATGATTGAACCAGATACAGAGATTCAATTCACTCCTGCGCGTGTGATTATGCAGGATTTCACAGGCGTGCCCTGCGTCGTAGATCTTGCGACAATGCGAGAGGCGATCGTTGAATTGGGGGGAGATGCCTCAAAAGTAAATCCATTAGCACCTGCTGAACTCGTAATTGACCACTCGGTTATCGCCGATGTATTTGGTACAAAAGGCTCTTTTGAGCAGAACACAGATATTGAGTATGAACGCAATCAGGAGCGCTATCGCTTTTTGCGATGGGGTCAAAGCGCATTCGATGAATTCAAAGTTGTGCCACCTGGAACGGGAATAGTCCATCAAGTTAATATTGAGTATTTAGCTCGAGTCGTAATGGTCCGAGAAGTTGACGGAGTAGTTCGGGCATACCCAGATACCGTTGTCGGCACAGATTCTCATACGACCATGGTTAATGGACTTGGAGTGCTTGGATGGGGAGTCGGAGGAATTGAAGCAGAGGCCGCGCTACTAGGCCAACCAGTTTCAATGTTGATTCCACGAGTAGTTGGTTTCAAACTCACCGGTGAACTACCTTCCGGTACGACTGCTACCGATATGGCGTTGACTATTACAGAAATATTGCGCAAAACCGGCGTTGTAGGAAAGTTCGTAGAGTTTTTTGGTCCCGGTGTTGTTTCTGTACCAATGGCAAATCGAGCAACGATAGGAAATATGAGTCCTGAGTATGGCTCGACCTGCGCGATTTTTCCTATCGACGATGAAACGTTGCGATATTTGAGATTGACGGGACGAAGCGATGAGCAGGTTGCATTAGTCGAAAGCTATGCCAAGGTTCAGGGGTTGTGGCACGACCCTTCAATCGCACCTCGTTATTCGCAAGTTGTTGAGCTGGATTTATCAACGGTAGTGCCATCAATTTCGGGACCTAAACGCCCTCAAGATCGTATTTCGTTGCGTGATTCAAAAGAGGCATTTGTAAAGATTCTTCCGACCTACTTCTCAACGGAGAGTGCACGCGGGGAAGTCCCTGCGGGTAACACGCGCGTAAAAAATGGCGATGTCGTTATTGCATCCATTACTTCATGTACAAATACTTCGAATCCCTCAGTAATGATTGGCGCAGCCCTACTTGCGAAAAAAGCGGTGGAAAAAGGCTTGAAATCTAAGCCATGGGTAAAAACAACTCTTGCTCCAGGATCTAAAGTAGTGACTGACTATTACGACCGTGCTGATTTATCGAAGTACATGGAGGAGTTAGGTTTCTACCTAGTTGGTTATGGGTGCGTGACGTGTATTGGGAATTCGGGACCACTACCTGTGGCAATTAGCAACGCTATTCACGAAAGCGACCTGGCCGTTGTTGCCGTTCTTTCAGGAAATCGCAATTTTGAAGGTCGGATCAGTCCTGATG
>CAYHOY010000028.1:0-15168 GCA_964358665.1 uncultured Candidatus Planktophila sp.
GATGCCACCAAGTTTCATATCCGGTATTAGCCCCGGTTTCCCGGAGTTATCCCAGAGTAGAAGGCAGATTCCTCACGTGTTCCTCACCCGTTCGCCGCTAATCCATCCCCGAAGGGATCTCATCGCTCGACTTGCATGTGTAAAGCACGCCGCCAGCGTTCGTCCTGAGCCAGGATCAAACTCTCCATAGAAAGTTTTATCTGGCGTACAGACAAACAAACTAACGTTTATTTTGTCTTATATCCAAAGGAAATCAACGGGTATAACTTTTAACAGTCATACCTCATTGAAGTATTTTTTTGCCGTGGGTATTATCTAAAAGTGAGTGTAAAACACGCACTTTGCGCTATTTAAAGCATGTCAAATAGAGCCACATATGGCATATATTGCATTGACTTATAGCACGCTGTTGAGTTCTCAAGGTACGGATGCGCACTGGTCCCAGGGTTTATCCTGTTTTCAGGGCAGACTGCCAAACCTAGCCCATACAGGCGGGCGCGGTCAAACCGCGCTACATGTATGAATTAGAGCTGATAATCGATGCTGTTCGGCCTAAAACGTCCGATTCACAACAAGAGCCTAACTATAACCCGCTCGTTTAGATGGGTCAAATCGGCCATTTCGATATTTTCGGTTCTTAGAAAATATGAAATAACGTTAGCGGGCTAAGCTTTTAGGCAGCAAAATTAAAGGTTAAATTAGTTCAACGGCGGCAAGATCGCGCTTGCCCTTCCTTAAAACCGCATATTTGCCGCATAAAAACGAGGATTTCGTCAGAGCGAACTCTTCGGAAATTACCTTTTCATTATTGAGATATGCGCCACCATCTTTTACTACACGACGCGCAGCTGATTTCGTATCTACAACACCCGTTGCTGCTAGGAGATCTACCCATGTAGGAAACTCTTGATCCTTTGAAATTAACGTACGCGGAAGCTCAGCTAAAGCACTTGCAAGTGTGGCCTCATCGAGTTCGCTCAGATCGCCCTGTCCAAAAAGCGCACGTGCCGCATTTTCAACTCGTGTAGTTGCATCGGCGCCATGAACCATTGTTGTGAGCTCTTGTGCCAAGGCCCGATGTGCTTCGCGCAAACCCGGATTTAACGTATGCGAATTTTCTAACACCGTTATCTCATCATGTGATTTAAAAGAAAATACTTTCAGAAATTTCACAACGTCTTTATCTTCAGTATTGAGCCAAAACTGAAAAAAAGCATACGGTGAAGTCATCGTAGGATCTAACCAAATGCTGCCGCCGGCGGTTTTACCGAATTTCGAACCATCTGATTTTGCTAATAACGGAACAGTAAGTGCATGGCCACTGCCTGATTCAACACGACGAATTAAATCTAAACCGGCAACGATGTTGCCCCATTGATCAGAGCCACCTAATTGAAGCGTGCAGTTATTTCGTCTAAATAATTCTAGGAAATCATATGACTGCAAGACTTGGTAGGAAAATTCAGTGTATGAAATTCCACCGGCATCTAAGCGCGCTGCAACCGATTCTTTCGAGAGCATTTGGTTGACGGGAAAATGTTTACCAATATCTCGTAGGAATTCAATTGCACTAAGGGGTGCGGTCCAATCTAAATTATTTACAACGACTGCTGGATTTACTGTGGTATCAAAATCTAAAAATGCCGCAACTTGTTTACGAATTCCTTTAACCCAACCCTCAACAACTTCATTACTATTAAGTGTGCGCTCGTCATTGCGCCCACTTGGATCGCCAACTAAACCCGTTGCTCCACCGACTAAGGCGATGGGATTATGTCCAGCCAATTGAAAACGGCGCAGAACTAGAAGAACTACAAGGCTGCCTACATGCAATGAAGCTGCGGTGGGATCAAAGCCGATGTAGAGCGTTATCGGTTTCTTAAGCGCGTCTATGAGTGCTTTTTCATCGGTCGATTGAGCAATTAGGCCACGCCAACGGAGATCTTCAATTAGATTCATGCGCTCATCATCTCTGAAAATGCCTGCATCTTGCTGGTAATTTTCTGCGCGGTCTTTGCATTAGCACCTAGTGCCTCTTTAATCTGCGCAGCGACGAGTGCTGGCGCAGTGCCACCTAGCGTTGTGCGCGAATTCAATGCGCCATGGACGGTTAATACAGCGCGTACTCCGCCGTCTAGTTGTGGATGAACGTGAAGAAACTGAGCATCGGTTAGTTGATGAAGTTGCAGATCTGAGGCTTCGCACAGAGCCACACACTTTCCCGCTGCTTCATGGGCCTGTGAAAATGGAACTCTCTTTTTAGCTAAGTAATCGGCAATTTCGGTGGCTAATGAAAAACCTGTCGGTGCAGCCAACGCCATTTTATCGCGATTAAAATCCGTTGTTGCAATCATTCCAGTGACTGCGGGCAGGACCAGCAACAATGTGTCGATACTGTCGAACAACGGCTCCTTGTCCTCCTGTAGATCTCGGTTATAAGCAAATGGAAGGCCTTTGAGCATAGTTAATACACTCATGAGATTACCGATGAGCCTTCCTGATTTCCCGCGTGCTAACTCAGCCATATCTGGATTTTTTTTCTGAGGCATGATTGATGAGCCGGTTGAGTAAGCATCTGCAACCTTTGCCCATGCAAACTCCGTAGAAGACCAGAGCGTCCACTCTTCACCAATACGCGAGAGATGGGTTCCGATCAATGCATAAATAAAGAGAGCTTCAGCAACATAATCGCGATCGCTAACGGCATCAATACTGTTGGCAAAAGAAGTTGCAAAACCTAAATTTGTCGCTGTGAATGCAGGATCTAGTGCAAGTGAAGATCCAGCCAATGCCCCAGCACCTAGTGAACTAACAGATGTGCGTTCTAACCAAACTTCTATTCGATCAAGATCGCGAGCGAATGCATGCGCATGTTTTGCAAGTTCGTGGCCAAATGAGACAGGTTGAGCATGTTGAATATGGGTGAAGCCCGGGGCTGGATCATTAATGTATTCCGATGCTTTACTCAAAATTGCATCTTGGAGTTTAGTTAAGCAGATTGATATTTCTAACATGTGATCGATGGCAAAGAGACGAAGATCTGTCGTAACTTGATCATTTCGAGAGCGGCCGGCACGCAGAGCTCCCCCGATTTCGCCAAGTTTTTCAGTCAGCCCACGCTCTAGAGCGCTGTGAACATCTTCATCATGTGCAGTGGGTGCAAATTCACCATTGGCGACCTCTTCGGTAAGCGCTTTGAGTGCGGTGAGAATCGCAGCGGCATCATCGCTATCTATCAATCCATTCTTATTCAGGATCGCCAAGTGCGCCATTGAGGAGCGAAGATCATATGGGGCTAAACGCCAGTCAAAATGAATACTTCTGGAGAGGGCAAATACTGATTCCTCGGGTCCCTGACTGAAACCTCCACCCCAGAGCGCCATTACTTCCTCTTTCCTTCGCCACGTGCATATGCAAGCAATTCTTTCGCTAAATTCGCTCCGCCCGTTGCTTTCTTGGATACCAAAATTATCGTGTCGTCACCAGCGATAGTACCTATTACTCCCGTCAGGTTGGCGTGATCGAGTGAGCTTGCCAGAAACTGGGCCGCACCTGGTGGAGTATGGATAACAGCTAAATTCGCACTGTGATCAACTGAGAGAATGAGCTGAGAAGGCACGGGCGTGCTTCGAACGATTGCATCATCTGAACTTTCACGAATTTCATAGGTTGATTCGCCAACGCTGTTTCGAGCGCGGATTGCACCGATTTCCTCTAAGTCACGGCTGGCGGTAGCTTGAGTAACTTTATAACCAGCTTTCTTAAGCAGAACCACTAAATCAGATTGCGAATGAACCAATCCCTCTTGAATAAGAGATATTGCTTTAGCTCTGCGTGCTGCAACAGATTGTGCGCTAACTGACATCTGAGATTACCTTTCGAAAAATTGATACAAATTTCTTAATTTGCGCATCTGTGACGATCAGCGCTGGTGCAATTCGAATAGTTGAAGCGGTGGCCGCATTTACTAGAACACCGTTTACTTCAAGAGCCCGCGCAACCAGGGCAGCATCGAGACTGACAAGTTCGATTCCTAGCAATAAGCCGGCACCGCGAACCTCTTTAACTCCCGGGATTAGCGCAAGCTCTTGCATCAAATACTCTCCTTGCGTTTTAACAGTTGCAAGGAGATCTTTACTCTCAATAAATTTAATCGCAGCAAGACCTGCAGCGGTCGTAACTGGATTTCCTCCGAAAGTTGAACCGTGATCTCCGGGATGAAATAAGTCCGCAGCCTTTCCGAGCGCGATCATTGCGCCAAGTGGAAGTCCACCACCTAGCCCTTTGGCTAACGTGATTACATCGGGTGTGATTCCGGAGTATTCGAAACCAAACCAATCACCCGTACGACCCATTCCGGTTTGTACTGCATCAATGACAAGTAGTGTGCCCTTTTCATCACATAATTTACGAAGTTCATGCAAATATTCAGGCGGTGGCACAATGACTCCCGCCTCACCCATTATTGGTTCGATTATTACCATTGCAGTTTTTTTGGTGACGGTTTTGCGCATCGCGGCAATATCACCATAAGGCACGTGTTTTACCCCTTTAATTAGCGGTAGAAAAGCTTCGCGCTTTGAAGGCTGCCCAGTTAAAGATAAAGCCCCCATTGTTCGACCATGAAATGCTCCCTGTGTAGCAACAACACGAACTTTGCCTGTTTTACGGGAAAGCTTTAGTGCCGCTTCATTGGCTTCGGCACCTGACTGACAAAAGAAAACTTTCGCATTCTTATCGCCCGTCATTGAAATGAGTTTTTCAGCAAGTTCTACAACATTAGGATGAACATAAAAATTACTCACGTGAGAAAGCAGAGCAATTTGCTTACTAACAGCCTTAATAATGACTGGGTGTGCATGTCCAAGAAGATTTGTAGCAATTCCACCGAGGAAATCTAAATAGGATTTTCCATCGGCATCTGTAACTACAATTCCTTTACCTTTTACAAGCGCAATTCTCGGAGTTCCGTAGTTATTTTGAATCGCAGAGCTCCAATGTTGCGTGAAATCACTATTGTTCATGCGACCACCAGCGTTCCGCCTGTGCCGGCGAGGGCGGCAGCAAAGCTTTCAGGATCTGTTCCGTCAATGATCCTCACCGCTTTAGCACCATGTGCAATTGCATCGAGTGCGGACTGAACTTTGGGTGCCATCCCCTGTGCAAAAATATTTTTCATCTCTGAGAGTTCCTTTGAAGAAATCTCATCAATGAGTGAGCCCCTATCAGGCCATTGCCTATAAATTCCAGGAACATCGGTCATAATAATGAGCGCTGATGCACCTAGAGCACCTGCCAGCGCCGCTGCTGCTAAGTCAGCATTGACGTTTAAACCATCGTCAGAATCAACATCTGTTGAAATCGGCGCAACCACCGGAACAATCTTGCTATCTACCAAAGCAAGAATCTCTGAAACGTCCACGTTGACTACATCTCCGACGAGTCCAAGATCTGCACTAGTCCCGTCAACGAGAACTGTTCTTTTTCGAGATACAAAAGTTGGCAATGTTCTACCTGAAAGCGATACGGCGTTAATACCGTGCGAAATAAGAGTTTGTGCCAGATGTTGTCCCACTTCTTTAGACAGTACCCGTTCTACTACGTCAAAAATCTCAGGCGTAGTAACACGAAAACCACCGACAAATTCGCTAGTAATTCCCGCCTCTTTGAGAGCTTGGTCAATCTGGGGTCCGCCTCCGTGAACCACAACCACCGTTTCACCAATTTTTTGGGCAGCTTCAATCGCCTTAGCAAAATTTCCTGTTTCATCTACCATCGCGTGACCACCAAATTTAACGACGATCATGTGGAGTACGCAGAATTCTCGTGAACGTAATCATGAGACAAATCATTCGTCATAATAACTGCAGAATGAGATCCACAATTCATGTCAATTTCGATTTCTACTAACCTAATTGAGAAATCAACTAAAGATTTATCAGCATCCGGCGCGCTATTAGTGGCTACCTGAACTCCATTGAGCTTCACATTAATTGATAATGGATCCATGTGAGCATCGGCAGTTCCCACGGCAGCAAGCACTCTTCCCCAGTTGGGATCTCCACCAAAAATGGCAGCCTTGAGAAGGTTATTTCGTGCACAGGCACGTCCAATTTCTACCGCATCTTGTTCAGATGCGGCATTAGTAACTTGTATAGCCACGCTCTTCGTTGAACCTTCCGCATCAGCGATAAGTTGTTCAGATAGCGAGCCGCAAACTTCCATAAGTAGTTCTTCGAGTTGATCGTCATTGATTTCAATCCCGCTGGCTCCAGATGACATTAGTAAGACTGTGTCGTTAGTAGATGTACAACCATCAGAGTCAATCCGATTAAATGTTCGATCAACGGCCTTGGAAAAAACCCTCTGAAGACTTTCAGTAACAACTGCATCAGTCATTACGACCGATAACATCGTGGCAAGTGTCGGAGCCAACATTCCTGCGCCTTTTGCAATTCCAGAAAATTCAACGCCATACTTGTTCGTACTAGCGATCTTTGGGACGGTATCAGTTGTCATGATTGCTTGCGCACTTGCCAATAATCCATCGTTATTTAGCTGTGGTGCAATAACTTCTAAGCCAGTGAGAATTTTTGACATCGGCAGAAGTTCGCCAATTATTCCGGTTGAGCAAACGATTACTTCCCCCGCAGATACATTGAGCAGCTCGCCAACGCGTTCGGCTGTCTTATGCGTATCGGCAAAACCTTGTGGGCCAGTACATGCATTTGCCCCGCCTGAGTTAAGTACGACTGCTCGTACAATCCCTTCCTTTGCAACCTGACGAGACCACATAACCGGAGCTGCAACTACTTTATTGCTTGTAAAAACCGCGGCAGCGTCAAAGCGCGGTCCGAGATTTTCTATAACTGTTAAATCGAGTGCGCCAGAGCTCTTCAATCCTGCAGCCGTTGCACCCGACCTAAAGCCTTGCGGAAGTTTCATGCGCCGAGACCATCATGGTCGATTCCGGTTTTCTCATCCAACCCACATATCAAATTCGCATTTTGAATCGCCTGTCCGGCTGCGCCTTTTCCGAGATTATCAATGGCGACAGACACGATCAAACGATTAGCGTGTTCGTCGACGGCCACTTGAATCTGCGCCTTATTGCTACCTGTTAACGCATTCGTCTTGGGCATCTGACCTAGTGGAAGTACATCTATGAAGTACTCATCACTGTAGGCCTTCGTATACATTGCATGCGCTTCGTGCGTGGAAAGTGGTTTGGTTAACTTGGCGGTAATTGTCGAAAGAATACCGCGAGGCATAGGGGCAAGAATTGGAGTGAAAGAAATCTTCGCTTGTTTTTGTCCCACAGCAGAGAGTGCTTGCTCTATTTCAGGGATATGTTGATGTACTCCGCCGAATTTGTATGAGCTCAATGAACCCATAACTTCACTACCAATAAGATTTATTACTGCACTTCGGCCCGCACCCGTAGTTCCTGAGGCGGCAACGACGACAATATCTTCAGAATCAATCAAATCCAAAGCAGGAGCAATACCTAGAACAATCGATGTTGCATAGCAACCTGGATTTGCAACACGAGTTTGACCAGCAATTGCATCACGTTGACCTTGGCACAACTCTGGTAACCCATAAACCCAAGCGCCAGCATATGTGCCGCCATAATATTTCTGCCACTGCTCCGGACTCTCTAATCTAAAATCTGCACCGAGATCTACGATTTTGACGCTCTCAGGAATAGTGGCAATGAGCGATGCTGATTCACCGTGAGGTAATGCCAAAAAGACTAAATCGAAATTGGAAAAATCAATCGATGCGCTTGTCTCAAACTTTATGCCGGAATACCTCTGCAACTGTGGATGAATAGATGTAACGAACTCTCCCGCTTGTGAATAGGCACTCACTGCTTGAACATCGAAATGGGGGTGTCCCGATAAAATCCGCAGGAGTTCTCCCCCGGCATAGCCGCTACCACCAATAACCGCTGTTTTCATTAAGCCAGCATAAATCAAAAGCAATATTTATGCAAGAAGGTGCATATTTATGCGGTACGAACTACCGCCCCACATTTAGCAGAGGCCACCGCGGTCGCAGCCTCACGCATGGCTGAAACCTCATCGCCGGTAAGAGTTCTATCATGGGCGCGAAAAGTTAGCGTGAAGGCCAGCGAAATCTTCCCATCCCCAATCTTGTCGTATCGATCAAAACAGGTGATTGATTCAAGAAGGTTTCCAGCACCTTGGCGAAGCGCGGCCTCTACAGATTGGGCGCTCACATTTGCGTCAACAATGAGTGCGACATCTTGAAGTGCCGCAGGCATTGTCCCTACTTTAGTTGGTCGCACTAACTGCGATTGCGGCAAAGCGTTCAAGGCGACCGCAAATGCCACTGAACGTGCGGGTAAACCATATGCCGCAAGAATTCGGGGGTGAATCTCGCCTGCATGAGCTACGGCTTTGCCGTCAATGATCAATTCAGCGCAACGACCTGGATGCCACGGCGCTAAATCAGAGCGTGCCACCGTCCATTTTAAATTGCACAGTTCCAAAATATCTTCAGCTAAAGCAATGGCATCTGCCCAATTGTAATCTCGCGACTTACCTTGCCAATTCTCATTTTCCACTTTTCCTACTAAAACACCGGCAACGTGATAGCCCTGAGGCGGTACGCTCGCAAAAATCTCGTCAATTAACTTCTGCTCTGGTCGCGCTGAAAGTTTGGGAGAAATAGCAGGGGTTAAAATCTTAGAGCTTCTGAAAATCGATCCCATCTCAAAGATTGCAAAATCTTTTGCGCCGCGATTGATATTTCGTTGTGCAACTTCGATTAAGCCAGGGACAAGGTGCACTCGCATAAGCGGGAACTCTTCAGACATGGGATTGGCGACGCGATAAGTGTCTGCGCGATTTCCGATGAAGCCCATTGAATCAATTGTCACTTGATTGGTGAATGGAAAAGTCTGCACTTCAGCTAAACCACGGCTGGCAAGCATAGAAGCTATCGCCCTTCGACGTTTCTGGCTGTTCGTCAAGGTTGCATGGCATGGACGTGGCGGAAGAAGTGATGGAATGGTGTCGTAACCAATCATTCGAGCGACTTCTTCAGCAAAATCTGAAACCGTTACTAGATCAAAGCGCCACGATGGAGGATCGACAGCGAAACTCTTTTCATCAACATCACAACCGATTACACGTAAAACTTCGGCAATCTTAGCCGGCGTTATTTCAATACCAAGAATCGCTGAAATTTTCGCAGGATCTATGGTCACTACTGGTGCATAGCGTGGTTCGCCAGCAACGACGGTTGCCACATGCTGAGCCGAACTATGCGCGCTCAAAAGTTGAACGCATCGAGCAGAAGCAAATTCGGCCAAGGATGGATCAACGCTGCGTTCAAAACGACGTGATGCCTCTGAGGAAATTTTGTGACGTCGCGAATTCTTTGCAATTAAAGTCGGATCAAAACGAACAGCTTCAAGTGCAATATCCGTTGTGGCTTCAGAGATTTCAGAGAAAGCCCCGCCCATTGTGCCGGCGAGGGCTAATGGTTTCTCATCATCACAAACCATCAAATCATCGGGATCTAACTGACGTATCTGACCATCCAAAGTTGTGAAAGCTTGGATTTCACCGGCGCGCTTAACAATCAAGCCTCCTTTAATCTTTGAGGCATCAAAAGCATGTAAAGGTTGCCCAAGTTCGAGCATGACGTAGTTTGTAACGTCGACCACTAATGAGATTGAGCGCATCCCCATTTTTTCGATTCGCCGACGCATCCACAACGGTGTGGTGGCCTTCGGATCAAAGTTAGTAAGAGTTCGAAGATAGAAAACCGATGCAGCGGAGCGATCAGCGATTTTCGCGCTAACACCCTTGCCGGTTTCCGTGAACTCAAGATTGCGTAACGCTTCAACTGGGTCTCTGTATTTCAGACCGAGAGAACCGGCGACTTCACGGGCCATACCTCGAATGCTGAGGGCGTATCCGCGATCGGGATTGATTGATACATCGAAAATTACATCGTTAATCTGCAAACCGACAATAGCATCGGCGCCAATTTCTACTTCACTACCATTTAAAACCATGATTCCAGCGTGGTCATCCCCGATGCCCAATTCACGTACTGAGCAGATCATTCCATTTGAAGTTTTGCCATACGTTTCTCGCGCCGTGATTGTGAACCCACCAGGCAAAACCGCACCAGGAAGGGCCGCTACAACCATATCCCCTACAACGAAGTTCGTTGCACCACAAATTACAAAACGCGTTGTACCTTCACCACAATCGAGACCGACGTAACGAATTGGTTTTTTAAAATCAGTGATCTCTTCAATTGAGAGAACTTTTGCAAACACAAGTGGTCCAGTTAAATCTGCACCCTGTTCAATGATCTCTTCAACTTCAAAACCGACCCGAATCAGGGCATCAGATATTTCTTGTGCCGTTATTGAGGCAGGAATATCAACAAACTCTTTTATCCACGACAAAGGTGTCAGCATTACAAGCCAACTCCAAACTGGCGGGTAAAACGAAGATCGCCTTCGACAATATCGTGCATATCGGTGATGCCGTGGCGAACCATGAGTGTTCTTTCTAGCCCCATTCCGAAAGCAAAGCCGCTATATATATCGGTATCGATTCCGCATGTAGCTAGCACTTTTGGATTCACCATTCCGCAACCGCCCCACTCAATCCAACGATTGTTGAAGAAAATATCTACTTCAGCACTTGGCTCGGTGAATGGAAAAAATGATGGACGCAGTCGAGTTGTAACATCTGGGCCGAACATATGGCGTGCAAAGTTATCAAGAGTTCCCTTTAGGTGCGCCATCGTGATGCCCTTATCAACGACTAAACCCTCTACCTGGTGAAAGACCGGACTGTGTGTGGCATCGAGCTCATCAGCACGGAATGTACGCCCTGGGCAAATTATGTAAATGGGAGGCGATTGAGCAAGCATCGTACGAATCTGTACGGGTGAAGTATGCGTGCGCAAAACCATGCCAGATTCAACGGGCTCAATAAAAAATGTATCTTGCATTGTTCGCGCTGGGTGATCTGCAGGCATATTTAACGCATCAAAGTTGAGCCAGCCTGATTCAAGCTCAGGACCTTCCTCTACAGAAAATCCTTGCTCAATAAAGAAATCTGTTACTTCATTTCTGATAATTGAAATTGGATGAAGCCCCCCGCGATGGGCGCGTTGCACAGGCAAAGTAACGTCGACTACTTCTTCGAGCAAAATTTTTCGGTCACGTTCAGCCTCTAATGCGGCCGTTGCCTCTGCTAATGCAGAAGCGATTGCAGCCTTGGCATCACCTATTAATTTTCCAAAACTTGCTTTGTCCTCCGGTGCCATACTTCCGAGCGCACGTGATGCTAAAGAAATCGGAGATTTATCTCCTGCGTGCGCTAATCGGGCAACTTTGAGGGCGTCGAGATCGGCGGCGGTATCAAAAGCGGTTCGGGCATCTGAAATCCAGATACTAATCTCCTCTACGCGCATAGGGGTGAGTCTATCGGGTCGAACTTTAGAAGGAGCGCATATTTGCTAAGTGGTACATGGTTATAGATGCCGCCGCCGAAAGGTTGAGAGATTCAGCCGACCCGGGCATTGGGATATGTACGGATTCTATAGTCGATAAGAATTGATCACTATGTAATCCTCGGGCTTCATTACCAAAAATCGCTAAACAATCACCCGTGGTTTTGAAATCCGCTAACGGTTTTGAGCCACCGGCACCGAGAGTAAATGCATGAAGTTGCTTTGAAGTCAGAAGCTCTTGGAGATCAAGAGATTCAAATACTGGAATATGCCAGAGGGAGCCCGCAGTACTGCGAACTACTTTTGGTGAGTACATATCTACGCTACCTGGTGATGTAATGACTGCGTCCATTCCAAAGGCATCGGCCGAACGTAAAATCGTTCCTGCATTACCGGGGTCTTGGACCTCCGAAAGATAAATAAATTTTCTCGTTCCATCAAGCGGTATGGATTCCAACGTATTTTTCGGAATTTCGCAAATGGCAAGAATGCCTTGAGGGGTAATCGTTTCTGACATTGCACGCATAACATCGTCAGAGACATCAAAAGTTTGTAAGAGTGATAGATCGGTGAATTCATCGAGTTTCACTCGAGCGCTTTCAGTTAAATAAAGTGTCGATATTCGTGGACCTTGATTTGAGTTGATGGCTTCGCGAAAACATTGAAGGCCTTCTGCAACAAATGCACCCGCTTCTCTTCGTTCACGCGAACCCTTAGAACCAATAAGAGCCTTAACTCGCGCAACATGTGGCGAGTTAAGACTCTCAATCATTGGCTATTTACAAAGAGACGAGGCTCTTGCGAGCAACATCAACAAGGGTTTTAAAAGTTGCTGGATCATTTGTTGCAAGATCAGAGAGAACACGACGATCTACTTCAACACCGGCAGCTTTTAGGCCTTGGATGAAGCGGTTGTAAGTAAGACCATGCGCACGACAACCAGCATTAATGCGCTGAATCCATAAGCGACGGAAATCGCCTTTTTTATCTTTACGGTCATTGAATGCGTAGACCATTGAGTGCGTAACTTGCTCTTTCGCCTTTGTGAAAAGACGTGAACGTTGTCCGCGATAACCACTGGCACGCTCTAAAGTTGTACGGCGCTTCTTAGCTGCATGAACACCACGTTTTACTCTCATTTAATTCACGTTCCTTACTTCAAGCCAAGCATGCGCTTGGCTGTCATTGTGACGGTCGGCTTAGCTGACTGCTCGGTTGAGAGACGGCGGGTAATGCGTGAAGATTTACGCTCGAGTAAGTGTCGCTTTCCAGCGCGCTCGTGCATGATCTTTCCGGTACCTGTAACGCGGAAAGTCTTCTTAGCTCCGCTGTGCGTTTTCATCTTTGGCATCTTTATGCTCCATCCATTGTCTCTGCCGCTGCTTCTGCTTTGGCTTTACGTGCCGCCTTGGCCTCTGCAACTGCTTCCGTTTTCTTCTTCGTCGGTCCAATCACCATTGTCATATTTCGTCCCTCTTGCTTCGGGGCGAATTCAATGAATCCAAACTCTGCAATATCTGTTGCCAAACGTTGCAGCATTTTGTATCCAAGCTCTGGCCTCGTTTGCTCGCGACCTCGAAACTTCATCGTCACCTTCACCTTGTCGCCACCTTTGAGAAACTTCTCAACTTGACTACGTTTGGTTTCATAATCATGGGTTTCGATCTTTGGTGTTAAACGCACTTCCTTCACCACAATGTGGGTCTGGTTCTGCCGCGCCTCCCGTGCCTTTTGTGCAACTTCGTACTTATATTTTCCGAAGTCCATAATCTTGCAAACGGGTGGATTGGCCTCTGCAGCGATCTCGACTAAGTCCAGACCTACTTCATCTGCCATTCTTAACGCGGTATCGATATCGACTACTCCTATTTGTTGGCCGGTATGTCCGATCAAACGAATTTGGGGTGTGCGAATTCGATCATTGATGCGTGGTTCGGTGCTGACTGTGTGCTCCTTCGGTTAAGTAAACGCTTTGGTGTTACAGCGCTGCTCAAGAAAACCGCAAGGATGCAGAAAACAAATTACATCCGACGAACCAGCTCGCACGAGTGGCGAAGAAGGTGGGAGCGGTAACTCCTCTTGCAGTGAGCTGTTAGGCCACTGGTCTGTGGGAAAGGATACCTGAAGGCTGCGAAAGCACGAAATCGCGTGAGTTTTTAAGCGCCCATTGCGTGCAGGCCGCCATCGACGTGAATGATTTCAGCGGTTGTCTTTGGAAACCAGTCTGAGAGTAGCGCCACCGCAGCTTGGGCCGCTGGGACTGGGTCGGTGACATCCCACTCCAGAGGTGCGCGCTCATTCCACACTTTTTCAAACTCATCAAAGCCAGGTATCGATTTAGCGGCCATGGTGCGGATTGGGCCCGCAGCGATTAAGTTAATGCGTATATTTTCAGCTCCTAAATCGCGAGCCAGATAGCGAGAGGTTGATTCGAGGGCGGCCTTGGCCACACCCATCCAGTCATATTTCGGCCAGGCAACGGAGGCATCGAAATCTAAGCCGACTATTGATCCTCCACCATTGAACAAGGGCCGCGTAGCCATCGTGAGAGCTTTAAGTGAATACGCCGATACATGCAGAGCAGTTGAAACATCTTCCCACGAAGTATTTAAAAAATTTCCACCGAGGGCGGCTTCAGGTGCAAAACCAATTGAATGGACAACACCATCTAAACCTTCAGGGAAATGTTCGCGCACGCGAGCCTCTAGCGCATTTAAATCCTCAGTATTTGTAACATCGAGTTGCACAATCGGTGCGGGTTTAGGAAGTCGACCAGCAATGCGAGTTGTTAAAGAGAGGACGCGGCCATAGGAGGAGAGCACAACGTCAGCTCCTTGCTCTTGAGCAATGCGCGCAATATGGAAAGCAATTGATGCATCGGTTAAAACGCCAGTAACAAGTATTTTTTTGCCGTCGAGGATTCCCATTAGTGTCCCATGCCTAATCCGCCATCAACTGGGACTAGCGCCCCGGTTATATAGCTTGCTTGTGGTGATGCGATGAATGCAACTACCTGCGCTATCTCTTCTGCACTACAGAATCGTCCCAGTGGGACTGATCCTGCAATTTCAGCGCGGCGTTTTTCATCCAACGCCGCGGTCATATCGGTTTCAACAAAGCCCGGAGCTATTACATTTGAAGTAATTCCGCGGCTTCCAAGCTCTCGTGCAAAAGATCGCGCCATTCCTAGTAAGCCAGATTTACTAGAAGCATAGTTAACTTGACCAGCTGAACCCATTGCTCCGACTACTGAACCTACGAAGATTAAGCGACCCCGTTTTAGTTTGAGCAAACCTCGTGTTGCACGCCGAGCGACACGAAAAGCGCCTGTGAGATTAGCGTTAATTACATCTTCAAAGTCGGCATCGCTCATTCGCATTACAAGGCCATCTTTAGTGATTCCTGCATTAGCAACGATTATCTCTGGAACTCCCCATTGGCTCTCAATCGAATCAAAAGCGCTATCTACGCTTTCGGTAGATGTGACATCCATGACAACGCAGTTAAAACCAACTGGAGCTGGACCGCTTCTATATGTGACTACAACCTCATGTCCTGCAGATTTAAGAGCTTTTGCAATCGCCAAACCGATTCCACGATTACCACCAGTTACAAGGGCAAGTGAACTCATGAACTTTAATCTAGTGCCTACTG
>CAYHOY010000029.1:0-14941 GCA_964358665.1 uncultured Candidatus Planktophila sp.
CCTTCATAATATGTCTGCGCATGCCGATTACAACGAGATTATCGAATGGTTTTCAAAATCGAAGATTCAACCAGAGAAAGTATTTCTCACTCATGGTGAAGCTTCGGGGGCTGAAGAATTTGCAGTTAAATTGAACGAAAATTTTGGCTGGCAGTGCACGGTTCCTAAGCAGGATGAGTTAATGAGCTTGACGTAAAAAAGAAAAGTAATGGCAAAGTATGTCAACGACCATTCACCAATTTTCCCCTGAAACCTTACTTTCTATCGAGGCCTTCTTGAAGTACGCTCAAGGAATTAGAATCTCGCTGATTTTTAAGAGGAGTTAAATGAACAGCCAATCTTTGATTCACGATCGGGCAGTTGCACTACAACCAGAGTTGGTTGAATTAAGGCACCGTCTTCATCAGCGACCCGAACTAGGTCTGCACTTACCTGAGACGCAGGCGATGGTTCTTGAGGCGTTGGATGGACTCGGTTTAGAGATCACTTTAGGTAAAACACTCTCTTCTGTGACTGCTGTACTTCGCGGAGCAAAGCGCGGCAAGGCAGTACTTCTTCGCGGTGACATGGATGCACTTCCTATTCTTGAGGAAACAGGCGTGGATTACTCGAGCACTATCGATGGCGCGATGCATGCATGTGGACATGATTTGCACACTGCAATGTTGGTGGGTGCAGCGAAACTACTTACGGCACACCGTGATGAACTAGAGGGTGACGTGGTCTTTATGTTTCAACCCGGTGAAGAAGGTCAAGACGGTGCCGGCCACATGATTGCTGAGGGCGTTTTGGATGCCGCGGGAGTACGAGTCTCAGCGGCATATGGAATCCACGTCTCCTCAGGATTAGTGCCGCGTAATGTCTTTGCAACTAAGCCGGGAACAATGATGGCTTCGGCCGATGAGCTTCATGTAACGGTGCGCGGTGTAGGCGGTCATGGGTCGATGCCACATTTTGCTAAGGATCCAATTGTTGTCGCCGCCCAAATGATTGGGGATCTTCAGACACTTGTGACGAGAAAATTTGATATTTTCGATCCAGTTGTTGTGACCGTCGGATACTTTCATGCAGGTACTAAGGCAAATATTATTCCGAGTGAAGCCAAGTTCGAAGTAACCATCAGAGCATTCTCACTCATTGCTCGCGAAAAAATACTTCGCGAAGCAAAGCTACTGTGCGAAAAAATTGGTGAGGCTTATGGCCTTGAAGTTGATGCAGTTGCCATGGGGCAGTATCCGGTGACGATTAATAATCCTGAGCACGCCCAGTTTGTAGCCGACACCGCCATTGAAGTCTTTGGTGCAGGATCTTACGTACCTATGGAGTTTCCTATTGCTGGTGCAGAAGACTTTTCCAGAGTTCTTCTTGAAGTTCCAGGTAGCTACATGTTCTTGGGTGCATGCACCAGTGAGGATTTTGCAACGGCACCAAGTAACCACAGTGCATTTGCCACTTTCGACGATAGCGTTTTGTCTAAGGGTGTAGAAATACATGCCGAACTTGCAATAAGGGCACTTGCCCGAGAAAAGTAATTCACATTGAAAATAAAAATCGTAGCCCTTGTATTAGTGGCAATCCTTGCCGGTGGTGTTATCGGTTTTTATGTAGGAAAAGAATCAAACTCTGAGAGTGCGATAGTTCAAACTCCAACACCGACTCCTACCGTTAGCGCAGAACCAGCTCCGCTCCAACTTTTCTGCTATGACTCAGTTGCTGATGTATTGCGTAGTTCAGATGTTGTTTCTGGGTGTCTTGTGGGCGAGAAGAGTTTGGGCGCTACAGCGTTATCGGTACCACTAAGTCCCGTGAATCAAATAAATCCATTTTTAGAGGTTCGCTTTTTAGCCGCCCAAGCTGCTGCCAAAAAAGAGGGCATTCGATTGGAAATTACTTCGGGCTTTAGATCTCTTGCTCGCCAGACCTACCTTTTTAAGGCGGCTGTAAAAAAATATGGAAGTGAAGAAGCGGCTTCGCACTGGGTGCTTCCACCCACTGCTTCGCACCATCCTATGGGTTTAGCAATAGATGTTAACTATCCCAATGATTCGACCTCAACTTTGTGGCTAGAGAAAAATGGATTTACATACGGTCTCTGTCGAGCATATGTGAATGAGTGGTGGCATTTTGAGGGTTTATCGGCACCAGGACAACCGTGTCCGCCCATGATTTTAGATGCATCGTCTATCTATGTTGAGTAATTTTCACACGTAAGTTCGTTCAAGCGCCAAGAAATTAGAGATGGAAAGTATCTAGACTATAACTCGTGCAAGCCGAACCTCTTTCGACGCAGAAAGATATTGATGGCTTATCTGCGCAGTCAATTTTATCTGTTAGTGATTTGCTTACTGAATCTGATGCCAATCGCAGACGGCGAGATACGGCAAATCGAAAACGTTTTGCTAGATTGCTCAAAGATCGCGCATCGGTTGATTTAACCATGTCTTTGACCGACGAGGTCATGCGCATAACTTCCGCACATCAGGCGGCAAGAGCTTTTCGTCATAATGCAAAATCGGCGACAATCAAGGGCTTAGGTCTACTTGACTTCGTTGGTTTGAAAATTGGCGCACAAGTTTCGAAGATTTTTCCAACTCTGGTCATGCCTATTGTTCATTGGCGAGTTCGAGATGCGGCGTATGGGATTATCTTGCCAGCAGAAAGCGCTGCTTTACGAAAACATATTGAGAATAGAGACCGAGAAAATGTTCGACTCAATATAAATGTATTGGGGGAGGCCGTTCTCGGGAATGCCGAAGCCAACGCAAGATTGACCGCAATCCGCGAGTTGATTTCCAGACCGGAAGTTAATTACGCATCGGTGAAAATTTCTTCCATTGTCAGTCAACTCATAACTATTGATCACGCTGGTTCGGTTGAGCGTGCGGCGGTGCAGTTGCGAACTCTCTATCGCCAGGCTAACACTTTCGGGGTTTTTATAAATCTGGATATGGAAGAGTTTCGTGATCTGCGCATAACTGTCGATGCATTTAAAGAGGTTCTGCTTGAATCAGAGTTTTCGGCGATGGATGCTGGAATTGTTCTACAGGCCTATTTGCCCGAATCTCATGCAGCTTTTGCCGAATTAGCTGAATGGGGCGTAGCCCGATATGCGAAAACTGGCGGGAGAATAAAGATTCGCCTCGTTAAAGGGGCAAATTTAGCGATGGAGAAAGCTGAGGCCGAACTTCATGGCTGGGTACCTGCGCCATATGCCAGCAAGGCTGATGTTGATGCAAGTTATGCCCGGTTAATTGATGTAGCGCTTCGTCCTGAGTATGCCGAGGCGATAAGAATTGGGATTGCAAGCCACAATCTCTTTCATGTGGCGTGGGGGATTGAAGTAGCTAAATTGCGCGGAGTTGAAGATCAATTAGATATTGAGATGTTGGAGGGAATGGCAAATGCCGAAGCTTTGGCCCTGGCGCATCAATTCGGTCGAGTACTTTTGTATACCCCCATTACGCGGGAAAAGGATTTTCCGGCAGCTGTTGCATATCTGGTTCGACGACTAGATGAAAATACATCACTAGAGAATTATCTACGTGCCTCCTTTGATATGGAGGTTGGCAACAGTGAGTTTGAGGCACAGCGTGAACGGTTCATTGAATCGGTGCGGGCTAGACACTTAATTTCAACCAAATCTAGGCGACACGAACTGGTTCGACATGATCAAGCATCTGACTTTGATAACGGTATTTTTCGAAATCAAAGCGACGGGGATGCGACTAATGCTCAGTTCCGAGAAATCGTAAGAAAAGCAATTTCAACTGAGTTATCACGAGATAAGTTTCACATTCCGTTAGTAATTAATGGTGAAAAAATATTTACTTCAGAGATTGAATTTGGAGTCGATCCAAGTGCAGATGGTTCTATCTGGTATCAATGCTCCGTCGCGGGTTTAACTGAAATCGATGAAGCCATCAAAACAGCTCGAAATGCTATTCCTTCTTGGAGCGCTCTTGGACCATATGGACGCGGTGAAATTCTAGAACGTGCGGCGTTAACAATGGCAGCAAATCGAGCGAGAATAATTGCAACGATGTCCCGAGATGCCGGTAAGAGTTTTTCCGAGGCCGATCCAGAGGTTAGTGAAGGAATTGATTTTGCACGTTATTATCCATTGTCATCGCGTGATAAAGAGAGTGATTCAACACCATTAGGCGTTGTTGTTATTGTTCCACCCTGGAATTTTCCTTTCGCAATTACTCTCGGTGGAATATGTGCCGCTCTGGCTTCTGGCAATACAGTTATCGTAAAATCAGCCCCTGAGACGGTTGCGACTTCCTATCTACTTACAGAATTTCTCTGGAATGCGGGTGTACCTCCGAGCGTTTTGCAGTTTGTTCCGACTAGAGATGATGAAGTTGGAAAGTATCTTGTAAGCCATCCAGATGTTAACGCCGTCATTCTTACTGGATCATTTGACACTGCCTTGCTGTTTACGAAATTTTCAGAGCACATTAATCTTCTGGCAGAAACCAGTGGTAAAAATGCGATCTATATCTCGGCAAGTGCAGATATTGATAACGCGGTCAAGGACTTAGTGCAATCGGCCTTTGGTCATGCAGGGCAAAAATGTAGCGCGGCTAGCCTTGCGATCGTGGATGCGAGTATCTATCGCAATCCGGCCTTTGTTAGCCAGTTAAAGGATGCCGTTGAGTCACTTCAGGTTGGTCCAGGTACAGATTTTTCAACCGCCGTTGGTCCTCTGATTCATCCGCCAAGTGGACCACTTTTGAGGGCATTAACTAGATTAGATGAGGGGGAGAGTTGGCTAGTAGAACCGAGAGCATTAAGCGCTAACGGATACCTATATTCACCTGGCGTAAAAATGGGTGTGGCAGGAAATTCATGGAGCCATCTCAATGAATGGTTTGGACCTGTATTGGCAGTAATGCCTGCACCAGATTTTGAAACTGCAGTGAAATTGCAGAATGCGACTGCTTATGGATTGACCGCCGGAATTCATTCACTTAATACACGCGAATGTGAAATGTGGATTAATAGTGTTGCCGCTGGAAACTTGTATGTCAATCGCGGAATTACTGGGGCAGTAGTGGATCGCCAGCCTTTTGGTGGATGGAAAAGCAGCAGTGTTGGCGCAACATCTAAAGCAGGGGGACCGAACTATTTAAATAATTTGCGCAATTGGTCACCGATGTCTTCATTAGATAAAACCAAAGAGAGTTCTAAAAAGTGGTGGGATGATTACGGTTCGCAAGCCATTGATGCACAAAAGTTAGGTGTTGAAAGAAATTATCAACGGTATCGTCCGTACGTTAGTGGCATAGCTGTGTACATTGATTCGGATACTTCAACCGATGTTATCGAGTACGTGAAATGGATTAGTGAACTTGTCGGCACACCTATCTTTTGGGTCGGGGAGGATAATGCAATTACTGATTGCGGGAAAGTGCGCTGGCTCTCGAGTACATCTGCGCCTACCGTTGAACTTTTAGAACGTGGTATATCACTTGATCGACGGTCGATTGCATCGCGGGGCGATATTGAGGCACCGCGATGGCTGTTAGAACAGAGCGTGTCGATTACTAACCATCGATATGGAAATGTCGGAGCCGGTCCGATACCAAAGATTTAGGAAAGATTTTTCTCGAATAAATCTATTTATCCACATCACTCTCGCTTTTTTCACCATAGTTGTCGGCGCGATAAGCGACCCTTCTGCCTCAGCTACATAAGGAGGATGGAAATGGTTAAGTCGAAAGTATTAGATTCAGATTCTGAGGCCGATTACTCGCTCAATGATGTACTGCTCCGAGGGCGAGTCTCGGCCGAAGCAATTGAGAAAGAACTTCCTAGTGGAGATAAAGTCGTTGAGTTTAGATTGATAGTTACCCGCTCTAAGGGTGAAGGTGTCGATACGTTAGATATTGGGGCATGGAGCGCTAAAGCTCGGCGAAGCGCCTTAAGTTTGAAACCAGCTGAGTGGATAGAGGTTTCTGGCAGTGTTCATCGTCGTTTTTGGAAGGGGCCGGCAGGTCTGGCAAGCCGTTGGCAGGTTGAGGCCATTGAGATAGCGCGAATATAGGTAGGCTTAGCACCATGGTAAATGACATTTTTTCAACGCTTCGTACCTATCTCTCCAAGGTAACTGATGGCGATAAAAAAGCAACTGAAGTTGCAACTGCGGTCAATCAATGGCTTCGCGAAGGTGGCGAGGCGCTCAAAGTAAAGATTGAGGATGAGGTCGAACGCTCAGTCTCTAAAATGGGTTTTGTTAAGCGCGGAGAGTTTGAAGCGCTCAAAGAAGAGCTCGCTCGCTTAAAGGTTGATCTAAATACCGAGGGCACAACGAAGGCTTCATCAAAGAAGACAGAAGCAAAGGCCTCGGCTGCCAAGAAAGCCGCTCCCAAAAAAGCTGCTGTAAAGAAAGCTGCTTCTAAGAAGGAGAGCAAGTAAGTGCAGCCAGAGTTGAATATTGATGGCAGCTCTTTAGTCGAAGAAGTGCGCAACGAACTCGTTGAAATCGATTCGATGGCAATCAATGATCATGCAGAGCGATATGAAGCTTTGCACTCAGCCCTTGTAAAATCACTATCTTCAATCGATGGACTCTAACGGGTTCCTCACACGATGAAGATACGTCTAGATGCTGAGTTAGTTCGTCGCGATCTAGCCCGTTCGCGCGAAAATGCATCGGATTTAATCGAATCTCGTTCAGTGTTAGTCAATGGTATTCCAGCCACAAAACCGGCAACAATGGTAGATGCCGAGACATCTATAAAATTGGCGGGCAAGCGCGATGATTTCGTATCACGAGGCGGACACAAGTTAGCTGGGGCATTAGATGCATTTTCTGGGGTTATTGTCGAAGGCAAGCGAGCCCTCGATGCTGGAGCATCAACTGGTGGTTTTACCGATGTTCTTCTTCGCCGAAACGCGGCACATGTAGTCGCAGTCGACGTTGGCTACGGGCAGCTAGCGTGGGAGTTACGGCAAGATCCTCGAGTGAGTATTTTGGATCGCACAAACATTCGTCACTTAACTGGAGATGTTGTAGGTGAGCCAATCGATTTAGTTGTTGCAGATTTAAGTTTTATCTCGTTGACCTTAGTTCTACCCGCACTTGCCGCTGTCTCTAAACCGGAAGCTGATTTCGTGGTGATGGTAAAGCCACAGTTTGAAGTTGGTCGTGAAAAATTAGGCGCAGGGGGAGTAGTGCGCGATCCAGCGTTACGAAAAGCAGCAGTCATTGATGTTGCAGATTCGGCATATGACGTTGGTCTTGGCACGATGGCGATTGTTGCATCACCATTGCCTGGCCCTGCTGGAAATGTTGAGTATTTCCTCTGGTTGCGCCGTGGTGCACCGGCAATTGATCACGAAGCTCTGGACTTAGCAATCGCTGAAGGTCCGGCTTAATGCGCAATCTCTTACTTGTTTGTAATCCCATCAGAGCGCAGGCCGTAGAAGCTGCGATAAAGCTATCTGCAGATTTCAATAAAGCCGGTTTTTCTATCTATTCCATCTCCGATATTGAAATCGCAGGAGTGACTCATTGCAGTGTTGATGAATTGCCAGAGTTAGAAGTCGCCGTTGTTTTAGGTGGCGATGGGACAATGTTGCGTGCGGCGGAAGTGACTAGAAAACATCAAATTCCGTTGCTGGGCGTGAATCTTGGGCATGTTGGATTTTTAGCCGAAGTTGAAAAGCTCTCACTTGATGTCGTGGTTACCGCCATAACTGAAAAGAGATATGTAATCGATCCCCGCATGACTCTGAAATATTCGGTGAAAAGAGATGGCGAAGAAGTTGCCTCAGGGTGGGCGCTCAATGAAGTCACGGTAGAGCGCCAACATGCAACGATGGTCGAACTATTTCTGGAAATCGATGAACGTCCGATATCACGTTGGGGCTGTGATGGTTTGATCTGCTCGACTCCAACAGGTTCTACTGCATATGCATTCTCGGCCGGAGGACCTGTTGTATGGCCGGAAGTTGATGCTTTGGTTGTACTTCCAATTTCGGCGCATGCGCTGTTTTCTCGTCCACTTGTTATATCTACACAATCACAGATTGTTGTGCGTATTGATTCAACTGGAGGACTTTTATCGGCTGATTCGCTTCGAAACTTTGAATTACTTCATGGAGATCGAGTAAATATTTCAAAAGATGCAGAGGTAGTTCAGTTAGCCCACTTAACGGATACATCTTTTAGCGATCGTTTAGTTGCAAAGTTCAAACTACCAATTCAGGGATGGCGCGGTGAGTGAACGAACTTTTCTTGATGAGATAACGATTCGTTCTATCGGTGTCATTGATCAAGCAACGTTAGAAATATCTAAAGGGTTGACTGTCTTAACTGGCGAAACAGGCGCAGGCAAAACAATGATTTTAACAGCGCTCAATCTGATTCTGGGTGGCAAGAGCGACAGCGCCTTAGTTCGAAAAGGTAGCGAAAGACTTGTGGCAAGTGGGAGATTTTCAATCCCTGCTAATCAGATTGAGATCTTTGAAAACTGTGGTGTTGTTGTCGAAGATAATGAACTCATTATTACTCGATCTGTAAATGCAGATGGGAAAAGCAAAGCCACATGTAATGGTATTACCGTTACCGCTAATACACTTAGTTCAATAAGTGAGTTGATAATTGAAGTTCATGCGCAAGCCGCAAACATAAATATCAGTAAAGCCTCCAAACAACGCGATTTATTAGATAAATTTGCGGGCAAAGAGTTTGATATCGCCTTTGCCGAATACACCACAGTATTGACGCAGTACCACGCTCTAAAAACCAGGATTGCGGGGCTTCGAAAGAGTATTGAACGCGCCGATCTCGAGCTGAAAGCCTTACGCGAATTTGTATCTGCCCTCACAACTCTCAAACTTAAACGCGGCGAGTATCCCGAGATTAATTCGGCCATTGATCGATTAGCCAACGTTGAAGAGTTGCGTATCGCCGGTACATCTGCCATGAATGCCGTTGATGATGAAGAGGCTGGATCGTTAACAACTCTAGGAGTAGCAAGGAGGGCGTTGGAAAACGCTCGAATCAAGGATGGCGCACTTGAAGCGATTTATATTCAGTTGAGTGAGGGGTTTTATCTCATTGAAGATGCTAAAGGGGCACTTGCCAGCTACTTGGGAGCGTTAGAGGCCGATCCAACACAATTAGATTACTTGCAGGCCAGAAAGGCCGATATTCATAGCCTCGTGAAGAAATTTGGTGGTGGCAATGAGATTGCATATGAAGCCGATGCGCTAATTGCTCGCTTTGAATCCTCTGGCAATGAGATTGCTGATTTAGAGGGTGGTGATAATCGCTTACAAGAAATGGAGGCCGAGCTAGTTGGGATTAAAAAACAACTTGTGACGGCGGCTAAATCTCTTTCAGCGATTCGAAAATTAGCTTCTGAAAAATTGAGTGCGGCCGTTTCCGTTGAAGTGCAGGCACTCTCGATGCCACACACAAGTTTCTATGTAAAGATTGAAAGCGTTGATTACTCTTCATTGAAAGAATCTGATTTTACTACCTTCGGCTGCGATGAAGTATCGATGTTTATTTCAGCGCACAAAGATGCACCTTTAGTCTCACTTGCTAAAGGGGCAAGTGGCGGAGAAATGTCACGCGTCATGTTAGCTTTGGAAGTAGTCATTTCCGCTACGCATCCAGTGGGTACATATATTTTTGATGAGGTCGATGCCGGAGTCGGGGGTAAAGCAGCGATTGAAGTGGGCCGTCGGCTTCATTCACTCTCTCGCCACGCTCAAGTTGTTGTTGTCACGCATCTGCCTCAGGTAGCTGCATGGGCAGATTCCCATTTCGTAGTTACTAAGGATTCAGATGGCTCTGTTAGTCAGAGTGATGTGCGAAAAGTTGATGGCGACAATCGGATTGAAGAGATTGCTCGGATGCTAGCGGGCTTGGAAAACTCAGTGAGCGCGCGTGAACACGCCGCTGAACTACTATCTTTAAAGATGGATTAGAAGCCACTGAAAAAGTGATAGGTTCGACTCCCATGGGCCAGCAACATGTGACGAAACACCTCTTTGTATCCGGCGGAGTCGCCTCGTCTCTTGGTAAAGGACTTACCGCCTCATCTCTTGGACGCTTATTAGTAGCCCGAGGTCTTCGTGTAACGATGCAGAAATTGGACCCATATTTAAATGTCGATCCAGGAACGATGAATCCATTCCAACATGGTGAGGTTTTTGTCACCGATGATGGCGCTGAAACTGATTTAGATATCGGGCATTATGAGCGCTTCTTAGATACTAATCTGCATGGTTCGGCAAACGTAACGACGGGCCAGGTTTATTCACGCGTTATCGCCAGGGAGCGTCGCGGTGAGTATTTAGGCGAAACAGTTCAAGTTATTCCCCACATTACAAATGAGATCAAAGAGCGAATTCGCGCAATGGCCGCGCCCGATATCGATATTGTGATTACTGAAATCGGCGGGACCGTTGGTGATATTGAATCTCAACCCTTCTTAGAAGCGGCCCGACAGATCCGCCAAGAAGTCGGTCGTGACAATGTTTTCTATCTGCACGTCTCATTGGTTCCTTATATTGGTCCATCGGGTGAGTTGAAAACTAAGCCGACACAGCACTCAGTTGTTGCTCTACGAAGTATTGGTATTGCACCCGATGCCATTGTGCTCCGCTCTGATCGAGCCATCCCACTATCGGTTAAAAAGAAAATATCCCTGATGTGTGACGTTGACTTAGCTGCAGTTGTTGCCGCCGTTGATGCTCCTTCAATTTATGACATCCCGAAAGTCCTTCATGCAGAAGGTTTGGATGCGTATGTTGTGAAGCGTTTAGGTTTGGAGTGCCATGACGTGGTCTGGGGTGATTGGGATGACTTACTTGAAAAAGTACATCACCCTAAACATCATGTCCGAATTGGTTTAGTCGGTAAGTACATAGATCTGCCCGATGCTTATCTATCTGTTTCAGAGGCGTTGCGCGCTGGCGGCTTTGCTAATGAAGCAAAGATTGAAATCGTGTGGATTGCAAGTGATGAGTGCGAAAGCGCCGAGGGTGCGGCAAGAAATTTAAGTACTGTCGATGCTATCTGCGTCCCAGGTGGATTTGGTATTCGTGGCATCGAAGGAAAACTCGGTGCGCTCAAATATGCTCGCGAGAATAAAATTCCAACGCTGGGTCTGTGTCTTGGTTTGCAGTGCATGGTTATTGAAGCTGCACGTAACTTAGCCGGAATCACCGATGCTATTTCGGCCGAGTTTTCAGATTCAGGAACTCCAGTCATTGCAACTATGGAGAATCAACGAGATATCGTTGCCGGAAATCAAGATATGGGCGGAACGATGCGTTTAGGTCTCTACACCGCGGATCTGGTTGCGGGTTCAATGGTCGCGGCTATTTACGGAGCCGATGAAATCTCTGAGCGCCATCGTCATCGCTATGAAGTTAACAACAAATTCCGTGATCAGATATCGGCGGCGGGTCTGATCTTTTCTGGCTTCTATAAGGAACTTGATTTAGTGGAGTTTGTAGAACTCCCTAAAGAGGTGCATCCTTACTACATAGGTACGCAAGCTCATCCAGAGCTTCGATCTCGCCCAACTCGACCTCATCCACTCTTTGTTGGATTGATCGCAGCGGCGGTAGCGGCGAAGGGTTAATTCAGATGATTGTTGGAGTTCCGAAAGAGATCAAAGTTCATGAGTCTCGTGTGGCAATTACTCCAGAGGGTGTGAGTGAGTTTGTGTCCGCAGGCCATATGGTAATTATCGAAGATGGGGCGGGTGTGGGCTCTGCCATTCTCAATGATGATTTCATTGCAGCAGGTGCAAGAATTGTTAACGACAGCGAAGGCGTGTGGAGTTCTTCGGATTTAATTCTAAAAGTAAAAGAGCCAATTGAGGCTGAGTATTTAAAAATGCGTCAAGGCCAAACCCTATTTACCTATCTTCACCTTGCCGCTTCTAGGCCATGCACCGATGCGCTAATCGCTAGCAAGACGACGGCAATTGCATATGAGACCGTTGAAGTTAACGGGGCACTTCCACTGCTTTCGCCAATGAGTGAAGTCGCTGGACGGCTAGCAACTCAAGTGGGGGCGAGCGTTTTGCAACGACCTAACGGTGGCCGCGGAGTACTACTAGGTGGCGTACCCGGGGTCGCACCTGCTCATGTAGTTGTCATTGGCGGAGGAACGGCCGGTTTAAATGCCGCCATTATGGCGATTGGGCTCGGCGCAGATGTGACGATTCTAGATCGCTCAATATCTCGATTGCAGCACATTGATGCTGCTTATAACGGAAGAATTAAAACGCTCATTTCATCACCACATGCAATCGAACGTGAAGTACGCATAGCTGATTTAGTGATTGGTGCCGTTCTTGTCCATGGTGCAAAAGCGCCGAAATTAATCTCCAATGCATTGGTAAAAACGATGAAGCAGGGTTCAGTCTTAGTCGATATCGCAATTGATCAGGGCGGATGTTTTGAAGATAGTCGCCCCACCACACATGCAGAGCCAACATTTGCTGTTCATGGATCGGTTTTCTACTGCGTAGCAAATATGCCAGGTGCAGTTCCGGTAACTTCCACTTATGCTCTCACTAATGCAACGCTACCTTATGCCTTATCCATCGCTAATAATGGTTGGAAATTAGCATGTGAAAAAGATTCCAATCTTGCAAAGGGTCTAAATGTTCATAACGGTCAGATTTACTACGAGGCTGTAGCCCAGGCCCATGGGTATGACTACGTTAAATTTTGATGCGCTAGCGCAGTCATTTCTCAATCACGTTTCGATCGAACGAGGATTAGCCGCTAATTCGGTTGCGGCATATCGCCGTGATTTGAGTAAACTCTCAGACTTCTTAGGTCAAAGCGATGTAGAGGATATAGATTCAATTAAGATCACCGAATTCATAACAGATTTGAAGCGCGCCAAACTCGCCGCGGCCAGTATCAATCGGATTGAATCAACGCTTCGAACTTTTTTTAAATATCTGCAGTTGGAGTATGGTTTTGTCGATCCAACGCTGGAGATCGAAAGTAGTAAAGCGGCAAGGAAACTTCCTAAAGCGCTCAGTGTTGAAGATATTATTAAATTAATCGCAGCGGCCTTGCATGAAGGTCAACCAATCACCCTGCGCGATCAAACTATGGTTGAACTTCTCTATAGCAGTGGTGCTCGTGTAAGTGAGCTCATTGCAATCAATATGGGGGATATTTCTTTAGTAGAAAGTACAGAGGGCGAGATAACTACCCTTAAACTCCGCGGAAAAGGTGGCAAAGAGAGAGTAGTTCCATTAGGTGCTTTTGCTACTAAAGCCATTGACGAGTACAAAACCAGAGTTCGTCCAGAGCTTGCTGCGAGGAGTTCAAAGGCTAACTCAGCGCTCTTTCTCAACGCCCGTGGTGGTCGTATTACTAGGCAATCGGCGTGGAACATTGTTTTAAAAGCTGCAAAGTCGGCGGGGATTACCCAAAGAGTTACTCCCCATGTTTTTAGACACTCATATGCCACCCATCTCTTAGATGGAGGCGCAGATATTCGTGTAGTGCAAGAGCTGTTAGGTCACGCATCAGTAACTACAACGCAGATTTATACCTTAATTACGATCGATAGAGTGCGCGAGAGTTATGCGATGGCACACCCTCGCGCATAAGTGATGTACTTATAGACCTCGAAGTCTTCGAGCTAAAATACTTTGATCACCCTTTGCTTCAAGATCGGCGATGATCACTGCAATTGATTCGCGAACAATTCTTCCACGATCTGCAGCTAAACCTAAATCTCCACGTAACAGTAAACGTGCTTGGTCTAAATCAAAAAGCTCATCGGGAGATAGATAGACGGTAATTTTTTCATCATGGCGTTCGCGACCTGAAGGGGAGCGGTCGACAGTTGTCACTCGCCTCCTAGCTATTGAGCGCACGCCTTTATTTACCGAAGGCGCTTTTGGAGTAGCGATAGTGGGTGGCACTAGTGGTGCGCTGGCCTCACCTGATGTGGGCACTGATGCTAAAGCAGGAGTTGTTGAGCGAAAGAGCTCATCGGCACCTGGAAGATTTGCTCTGCGGGTCATCGTGCTCCTCCTCGGAATATTAGTTCACGTGCTAGTCGTCGATACGATGCAGCGCCATCAGAAGATGAGGCATATGTAGTAATCGGTTCGCCAACGACCGTTGTTTCCGGAAAACGAATCGTCTTCGCAATGATTGTTTCAAAGACATCAGCAGGGAACTGCTCAAGAATTCTTTCGAGCACTTGTCGATTATGCGAAGTTTTTTTATCGTACATTGTTGCAAGAATTCCGATGAGCGTTAGATTTGGATTGAGAAAAGTTTTAACTTTATCTAGATTTCCCTTGAGTTCGATAAAACCATGAAGGGCAAAGTACTCGCACTGAAGTGGCACGATGACCTCATCGGCTGCGACAAGGGCGTTGATTGTTAACTGTCCCATAGTTGGTTGGCAGTCGATCAAAATAACATCGTAATAATCGCGAAGCGATGTCAGGGCACGTTTTAAATACTGCTGTCCACCGATTTCAGCGCCGAGAGTTGTTTCGGCAGTTCCAAGATCGCGATTAGCCGGTAAAAAATCCAGACCAGCGACAGAGGATTTCAAAATGATCGTATCTATTGCAGCTGTTGGGGTCATCAGCGCGTAATACACGGTCTGCTCAAGTGGAAGTGAGTGGGCATTAACACCCAGACCAAGAGATAAGCCGCCCTGTGGGTCGAAATCAACAAGCAAAACCCGTCGACCAAACTCGGCCAGAGCTGCACCTAGGTTGATGGTTGTCGTAGTCTTTCCGACGCCACCTTTTTGATTAAAGACGGCTATAACCTTTGCGCCTCCATGCTCGCCAATCGCGGTTGGAGTCGGAAAGCTCAGCGCTTTTTTACCTAGGAGCGTTGAGGTAGTGGAGATCTCTTCTCGAATTGTCGATTTAGCGCTCAAACGTCAAACCTCTTTCTTGATATTTGC
>CAYHOY010000030.1:0-10719 GCA_964358665.1 uncultured Candidatus Planktophila sp.
TTTGGGTTGCAGTGCTTTTAAAAGAGTTTATGGCGATTCAATTTAACAATTTTTTAAGTGAACCAAATATCCCTCTCAAGTGGATGTTTATTTTCGCGGGCTTTACTGGAGTTTTTTGGAGCTCCCTATTTGGTGGAGAACGTAAGCGGTTTTGGAGCGTTTTTGCTGGCGCCTTCACAACGGGTTTTGTGATTCTATGGGCAATTGATTTAACGGATTGGTATCTACATCCGGGACTTGGCCCGATACTTATTGGATTTCTATCCGTTGGAATCGCCATGGGTGTTGCGTCGATTTCAACTGGCCTTACAAATATTCCCGCTCGAAACGCGGCACTGACCATGGCAGGGTTAGCAGTGCTCTGGTATTACCCAGCACAGTGGATATTTAATAATCACGGCTCTTACCTTGTTATTCTCCTTATGCTGGCATTAATTGTCGGGACGGGGTTAATCTGTGCATCGCTCTTTAGTAAAATTGACCGTGTTCCAATAGCAAGGACGGCGATAATTACTGGAGTTATTTCAGGTTTTCTCCTCTTCATCGACCGCATCATGCAAAGTTGGCAACCATATTTCATAACCGATGCCGTCAATGGGCGTCCTGTACCAACGTATGGTCAACGCAAGGATCAATTAGTTACCGATGACTTTTGGCTAAATAATCTTGACATTATTATGCACTTAATCTTGCCAACGCTTGCTTTAATTCTCATCTCTCTTGCTGCATGGATGAGATACTCACGCGGAGCGCTTTTAGAGGTTCTCAACCAAGATTACATTCGCACGGCAAGAGCTAAAGGTTTAAATGAACGGACGGTTATCACTCGTCACGCGCTTAGAAATATGATGCTTCCACTGTCAAGTTTATTCGTTGGCGAATTTGTCGGCCTCATCGGCGGGGCGGTCATTACCGAACGGGTATTCGGGTGGCAAGGAATGGGAACTCTATTTATTAGGGCGGTTAATAGCTACGACTTGAATCTATTGATGGGTGTTATCTTACTTTTGTCCATTTTAGTTGTATTAGGGAATTTGTTGGCAGATTTAGTTTATTCAGCGCTGGACCCTCGAATTAGATTGGTCAAAGAATAATGAAACTATTTGGTCGCAGAGAAAAGCCAATCGGCGAGATTCTCAGTGGTGGTGAAAGCGCCATTGCAAATAAAGAGGTTGAGGGATTAAGTCTCGGTCAGATTGTTCGACGACGCTTCTTTCGACACCGAGCTGCAGTTATTGCACTTTTCGTTCTTTTCAGTGTCATTGTCTTTGTTATGTCGGCCCTAGATACCAAGATCGGTCCGCTAAGGATTCCGGGCTGGTGGAGATGGACCGTTGAGGATATTCCCGAACTACGTTTTGAAGACTGCCCAGGGGGAACGATTGGATGCCCGACCTTGTCGGTAAATCCTTTTTCAGGTTTTGGACTGGGAACCCACCCATTTGGTCAAGATGATATTGGTCGCGATTATTTTGCGCTGGTAATGAATGGCGCACGGCGCTCACTGATGATTATGTTTATTATTGGAATCGTCGCGGGCTTCATTGGAGTCGTTGTCGGATCTATCTCTGGTTTTTACGGCGGTATAATCGATGCGATATTGATGCGCTTGGTTGACTTCATCCAAACTGTTCCAATCATCCTCATAGCTGCAGTTATCGGCAAGGCCTCTGGTCGGGTTGGTCCAGTATTTTTAGCGCTTTTCCTAGGGCTTCTTGGTTGGACTGGTTTGGCTCGTTTAGTTCGCGCCCAGTTCCTGTCTCTGCGTGAATTGGAGTTTGTCGATGCCGCCCGTGTTGCTGGTGCTTCAAATGCTCGAATCGCATTTAAGCATATCCTGCCTAACGCTGTTGGTCAGATAATCGTTACCGTAACTCTAATCATGGCAGGTGCTATTTTGACCGAGACTGCGCTCTCGTATCTTGGCTTCGGAGTTGTTGCTCCCGATGTTTCTTTAGGGTTACTTATCAGCGAATTCCAGACTTCATTTACAACGCGACCTTGGCTTTTCTGGTGGCCAGGATTCTTCATTATTACCATTGCCTTATGTGTTAACTTCATCGGCGATGGTCTGCGCGATGCATTTGATCCACGTCAACGTCGCCGAATTACCAAAAAGGATCGCCTTAAAGCTAAGTTCGAAGTAAAGGCAGGTGCATAGATATGAGCACTGAAAAAGTTCTTGAAATATCTGATTTTAATGTTGATTTTTGGGTAGATGGTGTTTGGTATCCAGCTGTAATCGATATGAATCTTGGATTAGCTGCCGGCAAGGTAACTGCAATTGTTGGTGAATCGGGTTCTGGAAAATCTACAACCGCCCTTGGTTTAATGTCCTTACTAGCCTCTAATGCCCGGATTAATGGCAGTGTAAAGGTAAAAGGCGAAGAGATGGTCAATGCAAAATCCGCTATTTTGCATAAGTTTCGTGGGCGAGAAGTGGCATATATTTTTCAAGAGCCAATGACCGCGCTCAACCCGCTTTACACAATAGGTTTTCAAATAGTTGAGACTTTAAGAAATCACTTTGATATGGGTCCAAAGGAAGCTCAAAAACGGGCTCTGGAGTTAATAACAATGGTTGATCTTCCAGAACCTGAGAAATCAATTAATAAATATCCACATCAACTATCTGGTGGACAACGACAGCGGGCAATGATTGCTCAGGCACTCGCATGCGATCCTGCACTGCTTATTGCCGATGAGCCGACTACCGCCCTTGATGTAACAGTGCAGGCTGAAATTCTCGATTTAATGCGGGGGCTCAAGGACAAACTTAACTCGGCCATCTTGCTTATCACTCACGACATGGGAGTTGTGGCAGATATGGCCGATGAGATTCTTGTGATGAAGGATGGAATTACCGTCGAACATGGAACCGCTGATCAAATCTTTAATAAGCCACGACACCCGTACACACAGCAGCTATTAAGCGCAGTACCCAAACTTGGCTCCAGCGTTAAACGCGTTCTTGCCTATAGGGCGGATGCCAAGCCAGCTCCTGTTTTAAAACTTACTGATGTCACAATTGAGTACCCAAAGCGCGGACGTGTTCCAGCATTTACTGCGGTCAAGAACTTCAGTCTAGAGATTTATCCCGGTGAAATCGTTGGCCTAGTTGGAGAATCAGGTTCTGGTAAGACAACTGTTGGACGCGCAGCGATTGGCTTACTACCAGTAAAAGCGGGAAGTATTGAAATCGTCGGAAATGAGATCGCTGGTGCCAATCAAGCTCAGCTTTCTGCCATTCGCCGCCACACAGGAATTGTCTTTCAGGATCCAGCATCTTCGCTCAATCCCCGATTACCTATTGGGGAATCCATTGGCGAACCAATCTATTTAGCAAAAATTGCAAAAGGAGCTGACCTCGCTCGGATGGTCGAGGAGCTATTGGATCAAGTAGAGCTTCCTCGCAGCTACCGAAACCGCTACCCGCATGAGCTCTCAGGTGGCCAGCGCCAGCGGGTGGGTATTGCCCGTGCACTCGCTTTGACACCGGATCTTTTAATTGCAGATGAACCTACATCGGCCCTTGATGTATCGGTACAATCGCGCTTTTTAGATCTCCTGACAGAACTTCAGGAGAAATTAAAGTTTGCCTGTCTCTTTATTAGCCATGATTTAGCAGTTGTCGATATTTTGGCTCACCGAATTGCAGTGATGCAGAACGGTCTACTTGTAGAAGCGGGTGATCGCGATGATATTTTGCAACGTCCACAAAATGATTACACACGTCGATTGATTTCAGCGGTTCCGGTACCTGATCCTGCCGAACAGCGCATTCGTCGTGAGGCCCGTTTAGCTGCTAAAAATTAGTTCAGCTTGTGCGCAATAACTTTGAGCTGACTCTGTATGAGGATTCAGCCGAACTAGTCGTTGGCGCAGCCAATGAAGCGATGGAAATGATTGCGCGTCTGCTTGCAGAAAAGAAAGTTTTTCACATCGCGCTAACTGGGGGACCACTTGGAACTGAGTTTGCTCAAAGACTTGTTACAACAATTAACAGCACAGGCGATTTAACGGGTTTAAATATTTGGTTTAGCGATGAGCGTTTCGATACTGCAGATAGCCCATTGCGTAATTCTCGGCCAGTTCGGGATGGTTTGAATAATTCCACAGTTACCGTGCACGAGGTAATGTCTTCTGAAGGTGGCGTGAGCGTTTATGAAGCCGCAGACTCATATGTGGCGCAGCTTCGCGGTGTCACAATGGATTTGTGCATATTAGGTCTTGGCTTCGATGGCCATGTGGCCTCTCTTTTCCCCATGCACTGGGATTCGCAAGCAGCCGACGCAGCCATTGCGGTTGCTGATTCACCGAAGCCACCCCCTGAACGCGTTTCATTCTCAATGGCCTTTATTAACGCATCGGATCAGGTATGGATTATTGCCAGCGGAAAAATCAAAGCCGCCGCGGCTAAGGCGGTTTTAGAGGCCGATACATCCGTGCCAGCTGGACACATAGAAGCCGCTGGATTAACCCGCCTATTTCTTGATAATGAAGCCTTTTCTAACGGGTGAGTTAAAAATCTAAGCAGTTAGACTCAGCGACATGCAGCGCGATATTAACTTTGGAATGGTCGGCCTAGGCCGAATGGGGGCCAATATAGTTCGCCGCTTGGCGCACTCTGGAGTTACTTGCGTCGTACATGATGTAAACCCTGACGCACTAAAAGTGCTAGCTGATGAGGGTTTCACACCAGCGAAGAACCTTGCTGAGTTAGTTGGAGCGCTTTCAACACCACGAACGGTGTGGGTAATGGTTCCATCTGGGGTTACTGATTCAACTATTGCAGATGTTGCCAGCTATTTATCACCGGGTGACACGGTCATCGACGGCGGCAACTCTTATTACAAAAATGACATCGTCAATGCAGCCCTGCTTGCAGAAAAAGGGATTAATTTTGTTGATGTCGGAACAAGTGGGGGTATTTACGGATTAGAACGCGGGTATAGCTTGATGATTGGCGGAAAGGAGGCCGTTGTTAAGGATTTGGAGCCAATCTTTAAAGCTCTTGCACCTGGCTTTGAAGCCGTGGAGCGAACCGCTGGGCGATCAGGTGAACCAACACCAAGTGAATGTGGATATTTACACTGTGGTCCAGCAGGCAGTGGGCACTTTGTAAAGATGGTCCACAATGGAATTGAGTACGGGATGATGGCGGCATATGCCGAAGGCCTAGCAATCTTTGACGCCGCGCAAAAGATGGATCCTGCGTACATATTAAATCTGTCCGAAATCACCGAAGTGTGGCGCCGCGGAAGTGTTATTTCATCGTGGCTTCTAGATTTAACGGCTCAGGCATTGCATGAAAATAAAGATCTCAATGGTTTTTCAACAGAGGTTAGCGACAGTGGCGAAGGTCGTTGGGCGCTTGAAGCGGCAATTGAAGCCGGGGTACCAGCTCATGTATTAAGCGCCTCTCTATTTTCCCGCTTTGCATCTCGAAAAAACGGAGATTTTTCAAACCGCGTATTAAGTGCGATGCGCCGTAAATTTGGTGGACACTAATTGTCTCGTGCCGATGTCTTGGTTCTATTCGGAGCTACCGGTGATTTAGCTAAGAAGAAGTTATTTCCAGCTCTCTACGAAATGGAAGCGACTGGCGAGTTAGAAATTCCCGTCTTTGCAGTAGCTTCCTCAAAGTGGACTCAGGAAGAGTTTAAAATGCGCGCTAGTTCCTCTATTCGTGAGCGAAAAGAGGTCCTGGAAGAGCCTGTCGATGAAGATATTTTAAATAAGCTCTTGGGCAAGCTGTATTTAGTTGTAGGAGATTACAAAGATCCACTGACATTCACGAAGCTTCGCGAAGCGCTAAATGGATTTAAACTTCCCGTGATCTATTTAGCTATTGCTCCTGGAATGTTCACGGATGTGACTCAAGGTTTAGCCAATGTTAGCCTGACTGCAAGTGCACGTGTGGTTGTCGAAAAGCCTTTCGGACGAGATTTATCAAGTGCCATCGATTTGGATGACTCTCTTAAGAAACTATTACCAGAAGATCAAATTTATCGTATCGATCACTACTTGGGTAAAGAGTCTGTAGAAGACCTTCTGGCTTTTCGTTTTGCAAACACGTTATTCGAACCAGTTTGGAATCGTAATTATATTTCAAATATTCAAATAACTATGTCCGAGGATTTTGGAATAGAAGGTAGGGGTAATTTTTACGATGAGGTTGGTGCACTTCGCGATGTTTTGCAAAATCACGTACTGCAAGTTCTGACTATGTTAACCATGGAGCCACCTATTGACATGGGCTCTCGAGCACTACAAGATGAAAAGTTAAAAACCTTATCTTCCGTGCGAAAACAAATTCCAGGTGATGTTATTCGCGGTCAGTATGTCGGCTACTTAGAAGAAACCGGTGTCGCAAAAAATTCACAGACTGAGACTTTTATTGCAATGAAATTGTATATAGATAATTGGCGTTGGGCTGGAGTTCCTATCTACTTACGTACTGGTAAAAAAATGGCTGAAACTACAATGGAGGCAGTTGTTGAATTTAAACAACCCCCACGTCAATTATTTTCACTTAACAGTTCGAAACTACCCGATCCAAATATTGTCCGATTTCGATTGGGTCGTCATGATGGAGTAGATCTCTCACTTCAAGCAAAGTCTCCAGGCTATGCTTTGACTACAAACACGATTGACTTAACAGTTGAATTTTCCGCAGCTTTAGGAGAGCGCAAAGAGGCATATGAACGCCTGCTCGATGCCGCAATTCTCGGAGACCATTTTCGATTTACTCGAATTGATGCCGTGCTGCAATCATGGGCAATCTTTGATGATGTCCTAAAAGCTCCATCAAAACTGCAGCCATATTTTGAAGGGAGTTGGGGTCCCGATGAAGCCCTGGATTTAGTGCCAGGGGGATGGGCTATCTGCGGTAAAGCTGCAGATAAGAGCCCTTAACCACGTACTAGTCGCCGGCTTGACCGCTTCGATGTGTGTAGCGACCAAGGAAATCGGACTTCATATCGACGAAGTTTCCATCTAATAAAGCCTGACGCATCTGATCGACTAAGCGCACAATAAATCTTTCGTTATGGATCGTTGCAAGTGTTGCGGCGATAATCTCTTTTCCTCTAAATACATGGTGCATATACGCCCGTGTGTAGTGCGTACAGGTATAACAGTCACATTCATCATCTATCGCGGTGAAATCGCGCTTAAAACGGCTGTTAGATAGGTTAAAACGCCCCTCCATCGTGTACACGGCGCTAGTTCGGGCAATTCGAGATGCTAAAACGCAGTCAAAAGTATCAACTCCATTTTCAACACTGACAAATAAATCTTCGGGGGCACCGATGCCCAATAGATGTTTAGGTTTATCTTCAGGCAAGTTTTGGTTGACCCAAGAAACGATTGTGCCGAGAGCACTCTTATCCAAAGCCCCCCCAATTCCGAAGCCATCAAAAGATTGACCTGATATTTGCATCGACCCTAAATCGCTGGCCGCTTTTTTGCGCAGATCTTCGTACTGAGCGCCTTGAATAACTCCGAAGAGGCCTTGATAGGGCTTACCGATTCGCTCATCGGTCAAGCGCTTATGTTCATCCAAACAACGCATCGCCCATGCAAAAGTACGATCCATGGCCAACTCTTGATATTTGCGAGTATTGTGCAAAGTGGTGCACTCATCGAATGCAAAGATGATGTCGGCACCGATCTGATGTTGAACCTGCATTGATACCTCAGGGGTAAAGCGATGCATCGAACCATCGAGGTGAGATTTAAAAGTTACTCCCTCATCATCGACATGAGCCAAGCGCTCTTTATTATCTGCAATGACATCATCGCGGCGAAATGTTTTAGCATCCATCGCTAAGACTTTCTTAAAGCCAACGCCTAGAGATAAAACTTGAAAGCCACCTGAATCGGAAATCGTTGGACCGGGCCAGTTCATGAATTCGCCAAGCCCGCCAGCTTCGTCGAGGATGTCGGCACCTGGTTGTAAATAAAGATGGTAAGCATTTGCCAGTAAAGCTTGCGCACCGAGATCGGCCATGGCCTCAGGCAGAACGGATTTAACGGTGGCTTTAGTGCCGACCGGAATAAATGCCGGAGTTTGAATCTGCCCGTGCGGCGTTGTAATTGTTCCAACACGCGCTAAAGAATTACTTACGGCATGTTTAATTTCATATGAAAAACTCACTCGCTACCAGATTTGAACGCGAGATTCTTCATCCAACCAGAGCGCATCGCTGGGTGTGAGACCAAAGGCCTCATAAAATGGGGTGAAGTTACTCACGATGGTATTGCAGCGAAACTCATTAGGGGAGTGCGGGTCGGTTGCGATACGTCGACGTTGCTCTTCAACTCGTACCTTGCCACGCCAGACTTGTGCCCAACCAAGAAATAGCCGCTGCTCTCCGGTTAACCCATCGATCACCGGTGAAGCCTTGCCGGCCAATGAAATTTGGTAAGCCTTATAGGCGATGGCTAAACCGCCTAAATCACCAATATTTTCACCTACAGTGAGAGCGCCATTCACAGTAATGTCAGGGGTTTCTTCAGGGCGTAGTTCGTTGTACTGAGCAATCAGTGCATTAGATCGAAGTTCGAAAGCGGCACGATCGGCATCACTCCACCAATTATTGAGTGCGCCATCTCCGTCGTACTTTGAACCTTGATCATCAAAGCCATGTCCAATTTCATGTCCAATAACTGCGCCGATTCCACCATAGTTGACGGCATCATCGGCGTTAAGTCCGAAAAATGGGGGCTGCAAAATCGCCGCAGGAAAGACAATCTCATTCATAACCGGGTTGTAATAGGCATTTACCGTTTGAGGAGTCATATGCCATTCGTCGCGATCTACGGGCTTTCCAATCTTGGCTAACTCAAAATCACGTTGGAACTTAGTCACATGGCCAATATTTGCAAAGAGATCACTAGGGTCAGTGTGCAGCGCTGAATAATCGCGCCACTTGTGTGGGTAGCCAATTTTTGGAGTGAATTTGTCAAGTTTCTCTAAAGCTTTCTGCTTTGTCTCATCACTCATCCAGTCGAGGGCGTTGATGCTGATGCGATAAGCCTCAATCAGATTAGCAACAAGCGCCTCCATACGCCCCTTAGCCTCTACCGGGAAGTGCTGCTCGACATAGACCTTACCTACCGCCTCACCGAGGGAGCCCTCCACAATTGACACGGCACGCTTCCAGCGCTCGCGAAGTGCAGGAGTACCCGAGAGAGTTTTGCCGTAAAACTCAAAGTTCTGGTTAACCAAATCGCTGGATAGATAAGGGGCTGATCCACTGATAATCTTCCACTTAATCCAAGCAACCCACGAATCGCGATCAAAGTTTGAAAGAATTGTGGATAGGCCTGCAAAGAATGGTGGCTGTTGAACAATTACTGAATCTAAAACAATAGATGGGATTTCTCCAGCTGATAAGTAAAGCTCAAAATCAAAGGCAGGCATCAGAGCGGTAACTTCTGCCCGACTCATCTTATTATATGTTAGCGTCGCATCTCGATCTTTTACGGCATCAAAGTGATGGCTTGCAAGACTGGTTTCAAGCGCGAGAATCTTCGCCGCTAAATCTGCACCCTCTTCAATATCAACCAATGAAAACATAGTTTCAACATGGGCTAAGAAAGCGGTGCGAATGTGCGCATGTTGCTCTTCCCGATAATACGATTCATCTGGCAGGGATATGCCACCTTGGGAAAGATATAAAATATTCGTTGAGGCATCCATCTGATCGGCATAGATGAAAGTGCCGAAGACGCCTCCAAGACCCCGTGCTTCAAGCCAAGACATCGTTGAAATAAAATCCGACAAATTTTGAATCGAATCACACATCGCTAAATCTTTTAAGATTGGCGAATAACCCTTTTCCTCAATCGCCTCTGCGGCCATAAATGATGAGTAAAGGTCTCTGATCTTTGTAGCCTCCGCCGACCCTGCGGCACTTTCAATGATGGCGCGGACCTGCTTTTCGGATAAATCACGAAGTTTCATGAAGGCACCATCGCCCGCACGATCTGCGGGGATAACGGCAGTTTTAAGCCAACCCCCATTGAAGTATCGGAAGAGATCATCCTGAATACGTATCGTTGGGTCGATATGGCTCACATCTAAACCGCTGGTACTTGTGCTCACGCGCGTAACTCCTTATGAAAATGTAGTTGAAAGTTCAACTGTTACCGTACAATCTCCTTATGCCAGACCAAAACGCTACCGCACCACAGTGGCTTAGCCCAGCGGAGATGAAGGCTTGGCGAAGCTACATAATTGCTAGTCGCCATCTACTTGAGGCCTTAGATAATGATTTAGACGGCCACGATTTATCTATGCCTGATTATGAGATTTTGGCGCAGCTAAGTGATGCTCCTGAGCGACGTTTGCGAATGAGTGAACTCGCTGAAATCACACTATTGTCTCGCTCTCGCCTTTCTCATCGAATGAAGGTTATGGAAAAAGCCGGTTGGGTAAAGCGCGAAGCCTGTCCTTCTGATAAACGCGGCTTCTTTGCGGTGATGACGCCTAAGGGATGGAAGGCGATCGTTGCAGCGGCACCCGATCATGTAGCGAGTGTGCGCTCTCGCTTTGTTGATCACTTAACAACTCAGGAGCAAGTGGTTTTAGCAGGTATCTTTTCTCGAATTGAAGAGTCATTTCGTTCTGAGGTAATTGGCGAGTAGAAAAACTTCATAAAAAAACCCGCCACATAGAGTGGCGGGTTTTTTTAATTGCTAATTACTTAG
>CAYHOY010000031.1:0-10261 GCA_964358665.1 uncultured Candidatus Planktophila sp.
TTGAGCCACGGCCCAAGAGAGATCACTGACGAAAGTTATATCGCTTGGGCCGTTTTTTTATCTGGCAAACTTTTAACTGACATGCAATTAAGATTGTCCACAGTTGATTTTGTCAGTCCTCGGATATATTATTGAGTCAAAGCCCAAGAGAGATCCCTAGCGCAAGCTAAATCGCTTGGGCCTTCGCCTTTTAGGAAACCAGTTCGGCGCACATTGTGCGAAAGGCTTTGGTATGAGCATCGACATCGGCCACCGTTGTTTCGGGACACATCAGGGCCATGTTATGAAAAGGTGTTATCAGAAAACCATCATTGAGCATTCGCAGGTGAATGTACTGTTCTAACTCAAAATCTCCAGCGGCGTTCGCTTCAGCCCCTGTTGTTGGTGCTTTAGTTGCAAACATGTATTCCCCCCGTGCACCAAGGCGATTCACGGTCCAAGGCAGGTCAAACTCTTTAATTGAAGCATCGACGCCATCAGACCAACGAGTTCCTAAGTCAATCATTCGATCAAAATTTTCTTGAGTTAGTACTTGCGTCAATGTTGCCCGCATTGATGCAAGCGATAAAGCATTACCGGCTAACGTGCCGCCGATTCCCCCAGTATCAATAATCTCTAACTCAACCCTTTTCTTTATCGAATCTGCGATATCTAAAGTCATTCCAAAGGTTCCGGTCGGGATTCCACCGGCGATGGCCTTACCAATAGTTAAAAAGTCAGGTTTTAAGCCACGATCTGCCGTCATTCCGCCAGGACCAACTGAAATTGTGTGGGTCTCATCGATAATTAAAATTGCTCCGTACTTTTTAGCTAACTCCTGTACCGCCTCTAAATATCCAGTCTGTGGCAAAACGATTCCAACGTTAGTCATCGCAGGCTCAATCAAAATTGCCGCAACATCGCCGTGCGCTAACGCGTTTTCCATGCCAGCGATATCGTTAAATTCAACAACGCGAGTTGTTACATCAAGTGCAACCGGCGCACCGATATTTCCTTCACGAGAAACTGTTTTTCCAGACCCATCCAGCGTTGCAAAAGTTTCATCCACGCTTCCGTGATAACAGCGATCAATAACAACTATTTTTGATCGCCCAGTAATCATGCGACTGTAGCGAATTACATGTCGGTTGGCATCGGTGGCTGACACCGTGAACTGCCACAGAGGCAGACCAAATCGCCTGGATAATTCAGCGGAAACAATGGCGGCATCGGTCGTTGGCAACATCGCAGTGATTCCTTTGCCAACCTGTTCGCGAATTGCTGCAACGGTCGCATCTGGTGAGTGGCCAGTCATCGAACCCGTATCACCTAAACAAAAATCAATGTATGTATTTCCATCGATATCGGTGAATCGTGCACCTTTAGCGCTTTCAACGAATATCGGATAAGCACCTGGCCATTTAGCCATCCACGACATAGGAACTCCTCCGGGCATATTTGCTTTGCCCGCTTCGAATAATTCTCCACTCTTTGGATGTTTCTCCAGAAAACGTTCGCGTTCGACTTCTGTTAAGCGTCTTAAGGTATCCCGATTAATCATTATCTAGTCCAGATCCAATCTCTCAAAAACAAATAACGCTTCAATATAATCTTCGCCCGTGATCCCTAAATTTTGTGCATCAGGTGGTGCAGTCTGAGGTTCGATACATACGCCTTCACTATCTTCGGTGTAAACAACCCACCACGGTGCATCACATTCAATCGATATGCGTGCGACATCTTCCCAAACAATAGCCGGGGTGCCTTTGATTCCAGTGAAAGCATCATCCCAAGGTTGGGCAGTTGGCGCACAACGCTCTCCTGTTGGAATACCTTCGAAGTTTCGAATAAGCATCTCCGTTGCTTCGAACTCAATTTCTGCACTGCCGCCATAATCTAAATCGCGTGCAAACCATGGATGCATTCCCATCCAGACCGGTAAATCGCAGCCATTAGCATCGTATTCCAGTGACCACCGCACGGCATCATCTAAAACTTCAATTCGCTGTTCCACTGTTGCCCCGTTATAGGGCGCTGGCAAGTGCAATAACGAGCGTCCTGGACCGATCTCCTGCCAAGAAGAGATAAGACCAAAGCCATGCAAAGCATGTGGTGGGTCAATTGTGGCTGGAAGTTGAAAGCTTTCACCCTCTGAGTTGGTTATTAACCCCTCATTAATGCGACCTGCCCATGGCGCCATTGCATACCAACCCGATGTATGAACTTGTCCGCGAAATGGAACTGCGAATTCATTATCGCGCCATTTGAGTGAGACTATTCGACCACCATTGTCATCATCGATTGCGATTTGAAACTCCGCATCATCAATAAACTGCATTATTTTCCATCGCCTCTGTTAGTTCGTGCTTGTATGGAGGCTGAGCGCCTGCACGAGAACAAGTGATTCCAGCTGCGATTGCAGCTTTGTGTAGTACTGAATTGAGAATATGGCCCTGCAGCTCTGCGACCGAGTGCTCAATAATTCCTTCAACGATGATTGCCCCAACAGTATCTCCGGCACCTACCGTGTCAACGACTGTGATCTTTGCGCCATCGACCTCTTCCATTCCATGTTCGGTAAATCCAATCAATCCATGTTCACCGCGTGTAAGAAGAACACAACTCACGCCTTGTGCAATCCAGCGGCGTGCAACTTCATCCATCGTCTCATCTGGGTAGAGCCACTTAATATCATCATCACTAACTTTTACAATCGATGAGATTGTGACCCATTTTTCAACTGATGACGAATACTTTTCTCTATCGCCCAAAACCGATGGACGGATATTTGGATCAAAGACAATCGGTGCAAATTCGCCGACGCGAAGCGCCCAATTAAATAGCTCGATGGACCCAGGTTCAATTATCGTAGCCAGAGTGCCGATATGCAGTACCGATGGCTTAGAAATTGAAGGATCTGGTAGCCACGACGCTATGAAATCAAAGGTCGCAGTTTTGTCGATGAGAAACTCATAACTAGCAACACCGTGTGAATCTAGGGTTACGGTTGCAGTACATGTGGGTTTGTCACTGTTTAAAGAGTGCGCTAAACCAACGCCATCGCGCGCTAAAGCTTTGCGGGCCATAAGCCCATACCTATCGCTAGAAATTCCATCAATAAAATCGACTTCATGACCCAATCTCGCTAATGCTTTTGCAGTATTTGCAGGGCCACCACCAACGACATCTCCCGTTGGTAAAATATCGATGAGCACTTCACCGGCTACCCAAATGCTCAACTGAGTTCACCTTTGCGGGCTAGATACTCTGTAATAATTTCAACACCAAGTAAGTGATCTTGCACTTGCGGTAATCCACTAATGAGCAATATTCCAGCAAAACCTGCGTCCGTCACATTGAGTGCGAGAGCTCCTCCATGTATCGCATGCGTTTCTTCGGGCATCCCATGAACCTCATACCAATTAATCCCCTGCTCTTCAGCCAATACTCTTTCATACATCGTTGAATGGCCAGTCGCCATAACTACCCGCGCTTTTCGCGCAATCCAGGCATCGTTTACAGGGGTCGAGCCAGGTAAGGATACGTGGAAAACAATCCACTCTTTGAGCCGAACTTCAATTGCAATAGGAAGTGATCGCGCAAGTCCTATGTTTTTTGCAATTTCGCCGATTTCAATCGCTTCGGCCTGTGTTAGTGATGGCAGTATTAGCGTACGTGCTTCAAGAGTCAAGCCCTCACTTGTAAAACCACCAGTTGTTTCGACCACGGAGTAATTGTGCCTTATTGTGCGTACATGATCACTATTCCAGAAAGCGACCTCGTTGTTCATCCATTATGCCTAGGCACTAATATCTTTGGTGCAAACGCTGATAAGGCACAATCTCACGATGTTCTTGATGCCTATAGCGCCCATGGCGGTAATTTCATAGATACTGCCGATGTTTACAGTCAGTGGGTAGAAGGCCATGTCGGGGGTGAATCAGAAACCATCATTGGTTCATGGATGCAGGCTCGCGGAAATCGCTCTGAAATGGTGATTGCAACAAAGGTAGCCAAATTGACCCAACGCCCTGGCCTATCGGCTGCAAATATCTTTGCCGCTTGTGAAGAATCACTCGATCGACTTCAAACCGATTACATTGATCTGTATTACAGCCACGAAGATGATCCTGAAGTACTTATGGAAGAAACGCTTGGCGCATATGGCCAACTCATCGCAGAAGGCAAAGTTCGCTATATAGCTGCCTCTAATTTTTCAACCGAGCGATTGCGCCTAGCCATGAAAATAAGTGAAGAAAACTATCTACCTTCATACGTCGCCGTGCAGGATTTATACAACCTAGTAGATCGCACAACGTATGAAAGTGGAATGGCATCAACTGTTGCGGAGTTTGGAATTTCTAATATTCCATTTTATGGGTTAGCTCGAGGCTTTTTATCCGGAAAGTATCGACCTGGAGTAATTGAAGTGGATTCAAAGCGCGAAGTCGGCGCCCGTGAATATGCCACCGATAAGGGCTACGCCGTTATCGCCGCTATGGATGAGATTTCAAAGGCACACAATGGGGCTCCACTTTCTGCAATCGCTTTGGCGTGGCTACGAGCACAACCAACCGTGAGCGTGCCCATCGCATCTGCTCGCACCGTTGCCCAACTCAACGAAATTATTCAGATTGTTGATTTATCAAGCACAGAGATTGAGCACCTCAACTCAATCTCATAGAGTGGGGAAGGAAAACCTTGCCTCGTTGCTTTGAAATTTTACCCACAATGTACCCAGTTTCCAGATTTACTACTTTTGTAGTAAAATAGCCTTATGAGTATGCCAGTCAGAATCGATCCCGATTTATATAAGCGTGCAAAAAAAGAGGCAGCAATCGAGCACCGCACTATCGCTGGCCAAATTGAGTTTTGGGCGAAAATTGGTCGTGCTTGTATCGATAACCCGGATTTACCTGTTAATTTTGTAATCGACTCCCTCGCATCTTTAGAGACCTTAGAGAGAGACAAAATTCCCTTTAAACGCCGTGAGATTTAATTGTTGTACACAGATAATCAGACACCTCGATTTTTAAGGCTTTACAAGAAACTCTCAAGACGAGAACTCAGCTTCCTGCATGAGAGCATGGACAAGGTCATCAAGAATCCACTGCTTGGCCAAAAGAAAATCGGGGATCTCTCAAATCTCTATGTCTATAAATTCAAAATCGGTAAAACTCAATGGTTACTTGGTTATAGTTTAAATGAGGGTAAGAAAATAATTACGTGGGAAGCGATTGGGCAACACGAAAACTATTATCGAGATCTAAAAAGAAAGTAATCGATTGTTCGAATAATTTAGGAGAGCCGCCTTCGGGAATCGAACCCGAGACCTTCGCTTTACGAGAGCGACGCTCTGCCAACTGAGCTAAGGCGGCCTTTGCTTCTGAGCCTAATTACTTTCGTTAAAAAAACGAAGCTGACTATCCGGATTTTCCACTCAAACGCGTAGCCATCGTCACGGCCACATTGAGCCATGTTTCGACCTGGGCATCGGTAAAGGGGGTTTCACCGGCGCTCATGACGTAGAGCCCTGTAAACATAGCGCCGTTGAATTGATAGAAGCCGAGCAGTTGACGCGCTCGTGCCCCAGAGTCGATCTGGGCGCGAACCAGAACCCGTGAACTTTCAGCGACTAGTCCAGATGGCAGGGCCTTGATCTGGGTGAATGTGTACGGCGTAACCGCCCCACTGCTTTCTTTATAGCCCTTTTCAATCATGCACTGATTCATTACTTTTAATAACTCTCGCTGAGCGCCTTGGGCTGCCGCCGGGGATGAGTATCGAACTGTCTCGGTGGAGAGAAAGGTAAAGGCAGATTCAGGTTTTGTAGCTATTACTTGGCGACGCTCCACGCGCTCTTTTTCAGAGGCAAAAGTACCGTTACATAAATCTAGGGATGGATCCACTAACGTCGTTCCACCATTCATGGGTAGAACGCTCCACTCTTGACTGAAGTCATCGGCGTTGAAACCAAACTTTGCCAAGGCCACCTGTTTGGAATCGCTAAGTGATGGATCAGTTACTGCAGGCAGGCGTTCAAGATCTTTGACATCTGTAAATGTAGCGAGCACCGAAGTTAGAGCGATAAGAACAAAGTTATTTCCACTAACGCGGACAACTCTCTTGTTAGCTCCGATATCAACGCTTGCACCGATTCGAAGCTTGGCAGATGTGGAGTCGGGAATATTTGCAAGCGCTTTTGTTCCAATGCTTACTCTAGCTGCGCCAGTACCAACTAAGACATCGAAGCGGCCGCTAGCACTCAAGCTGGCAGTGCACTTACCAGTGCATTTGAGTGCGCCAGATCCATATGGTGCCCCTGCAGCAGACCACTTACCGGTTCGCGATGATTTACCTGCCGGAACTACAGTGTTAGTTATCGAAAGATCTCCGGTAACGCCATTACCGATGCAGTCAAATACCTGAGCAGTGGCTTTGAGGATAGTTCCGCTCTTTACCTTCAGAGTTGGTGCTACCTTTGCGGTGCTGCTCTGAATAATGAGACCGTCCTTGTCAACCAGATTCGTTTTACACAGACCGCTTCCAACATCCTTTGCACCAGTCCACGTGAGTGAGAGCTGATCGCCATTAATGGCGGTCAGGTTAAAATCACTCGCCACAACTGGCCGGCCACGATCAATATTGACCTTCATGGTTTGCGACCACTCACTCTTATTTCCAGCGATATCGATCGCGCGGATGGCAAATGAGTACGCACCTTCAGGAAGATCGCGCGCATAAACAGTCAGCGGCGCAGTAAATGGATTTAAATAACCCGGAGACCAATTCTCCCGCTCAGATACCGGCAGTCCACTGATAACTCCATCTAATGAAACTTCAAAAGATGCAATCGTTGTATCTGCATCGGCATAGTCGGGCCTCAATATTTCAATTCCTGGAAAGCGCCACTCGCTTAACGGAAGTAGAACAGGCACTGGCGGCGGCGTAACATCTGCTTTTTTCGAGATCGTAACGATGGCACCAGTTTCACTCGCCGTTGCAGTGAAAGTTACATTTCCTGAATACGTTGTTGCCGAAAGCGCCGTCATTGAACCGCCACTGGAAAATGCGTTCGAGTATCGGTATGAATCGAGATTGAGCATCCACAGATCAGTGCCTATGTCATCTTTGAATTCATTGGCAGTCGCATCTTCAGGATTGGCAGATACAACCGATGAAATTGGTGGTGGATCAATTCGAAAAATTACTAACCCGGGCTTATAACCAACGCCATTTAGAGTTCTGCGATATTCAACCCAATAAGCCGCTGAACCATCCCGAACATACATAGCGCGTATGCCATTTGCAAAATCCGAAGGAGCAAGCGTCAACGTTTCAGTTTGCCAGACTTGTTTAACTTGCGACTGATCAAGTAAACCAATTCGCCATTGATGATACGTATTGAGCGGTGATTTTGTGTCGACGTTACCCATGACATCGATTACCCCACCGTACTCCACTGCCTTACATGTTTCACCCCATGCACCATCTTTTTTGCCATCGCTACAGCGTAAAAAATTAGTGTGGCCCAAACCAAAGGTGTGTCCTAGCTCGTGAACAATCACGAAGGAGTCATCGGTGTCGTGGAGAACCAAGGTCCCGCTCGTTGATTGTGGAGTCCCAAGTGGTGCACGCCCTGACCAGACGCAGCCCGCTTTTGGCGCGGTGATTATTAAGTAACGGTTACTATCGTCAGTTATACCTAAACGCCGATATGCCTCGTTGCGCATAGAGTTTATGAAACTCATCGATGCCGTGCCCACACATGGCATCTTCGTATTTAAGAGAATCGGTTCGGCCAAAACTTTTCCGGCGACAAAAGAGATTGTGCGATCCCGAGTATCCCCATTGAGCGTTGTAAATGACTTCCAGCTCGCATTGACTTCAGTGTTAACTAAGTTTTCTAAGGCTTTAACATCTGAAGGCAATGGGACTGCCCCTGCCCAACTTACTGAAACGATATCTATAACCCGCTCATCTACTGCAAATGCAGGAGTTAACCCAAGAGTTGCTAGACCAAAAAGTGCTGCAGTTACGAGTGAAAATCTCTTCATGCGATTCTTCCCTTGGTGGCAGCGTTAATTATCACGAGCCGTACTTTATACGTCAGTGCCACTAGATGCTCCACGAAGTATTTTCATACCATATATGAGCCCACTTATCTGAGGAATTTCTTAGAACGGCCACTGAGCCTCCAATGAAAATAATGGTTCTTTGCCTCTTTAGGCCGAACTTAGAAATTTCTCTAGGGCTTCACGAATAATCGCTGAACTGGTTTCCCCTCGGCGCTTTGCCTCTTTATCAAGCGCTTTCTTAAGCTTTACAGGGACCCTGGCCTTAATCTGAGGAGATTCGACCGATTCCGCCGTTAACGATGGCCGACCCACGGCCTGTTTAACCGCTTCTTCAGCCATTTTCGCGGCAAGGGCATTAGTTAGCCGCTTGCCATTCTTCAAGCGAATTACTTCGCGATTTAGATCAACATCAGGGCCAACGATGTACTTGGTCTTTACTTTTGCGGCCATCTTTTCTTCCCCCTTCTAAAAACTGTCGGCATCACATGTGTTACCAGTAAATAATCTTCAAGAACTACTGCGACTATTTCTAGCTCAACTCCTCGATCATCTTTTGCAACCCATACTTGCTGAATTTTCCCATCTTCTTCGCCATTGATTAATATGAAGGAAAAATTCTCAATCACATACATCGCTCGCGCTTTGCCAATTCGGTGCTTTCGAGCCGATTGGGTGAATTTGATGTTCATTTCAGCAATTTAGAGTCTACTACCGACAGCGATAATTGTGTACCCCATAATTATGGGGAAATTGTGGATAACATGGAAAAGCAAAAAACTAACAAACCCTTACCGTACACGCATCTGCGGATTTCTGCCGCTTCCTCTCACCTGCGGTAGGGGCCTCAATTAACTAAAGGAGAAGGATTCATTGTGGAAACGGTTCCTTGGAACCCCAGAATCCTCTGCAGCCTTTCGCACCTAACTTATGTACGTTACGCCCCTTCATAACGACCGAGATAACTTCGGGACCTTCAATAACAACTTCTTGAATTTAGGGCTTTGTCCCTGCAACCCACATGTTCCCAAGTGGGACTACTACTTTAATTTTTCCAAGCAGTGTTCCAATAGAGCTCTCTAAAACGCGCTTACGGAAAGTTCGAGAAATTGGAATTAAATGCAAAATATAAGCAAGTGAATAGTGGTTGTTATATGCACCAGAGCGCACATCGATAAAACCAACCTTCTTAAATAACGCCTCGCCAGATTTCCGGGTATATAAATGGGTGTGCTCAACATCGATAATCGGTGAGCGCTCTCCCATTAAACGCGCCGACCACGAGCGCTCATTATGGATTGCCACAATAAATACTCCACCTTTTTGCAGAGCGTTCATACAGTCTTTTAATGTTGAGACAGGATCTGTTAAATGATCCAAAGTGTGAAACATAGTTCCGACTTCAAATGAGTTGTCAGCAAGGACGCCGGCCTTCATCATGCTTGCTATCATGTGTGGCTTTATATCTGGACGTGCGGCAGCAATCGCCTCAGTGCTTGGCTCTACGCCAGCGACTGAGGCGAATCCACCATCTTTAGCTGCTTCAAGGAAGAATCCATTTCCGCCACCAACTTCAAAGATAGATTTTTTGAACTTCTTTCCTGCTAAAGCCTTTTTTACTAAGTTGAAATATGTTTTCTTCAATCCATCAACCTCAGTTGAATAATCGAAAGTTGATTCGACATATAGTTTTTCCAAATCAACATCTAAAACGGGATCTGATCGCAGAAGTGTGCACTTATTACAACGCACCCATTGATAGTGGCGTCGATCTGGCAATCTACGAGCCGAAAAGATCTCCGTTGAAAAACTGGTCTCGTCTACATTTGATGGGTAGACAGGCACGGCATTTCCCAGACTCTCACAGATTGGACACTTGGTTGCGATCTCCATTAATTCTTGCTCCCTTTACTTCGAAACCTTGACGGCGAAATGTCCACTGCGAACTCCAGGGGCATCCTGTTGTATATATGTATTACAGAGCGTTTTACCTTCGAACTGAAAGAGATTTGCGCCCTCATCGCTGACCACAATCACATCTGGATTAATCGTATTAATATAGTCGCACGAGGTTTGCGCCGTGGTCTGACTCATAAATAAATCAAAAGGCGAGTTTAAAATTGATAGCGATTGAACTCCAGTCTCTTTTTCTACGTAATAAGAAGATGCACCGAAGAAACCAATAGTCAGACCCTGATCTTTTGCAT
>CAYHOY010000032.1:0-9408 GCA_964358665.1 uncultured Candidatus Planktophila sp.
ACTTTCACCCTCTCTTCCTACATTCCATGATCTATTGGACCCACTTCCATCGGCATTATTTTCACCGTTAGCGAAATTATTTTTTTCGTTATAGGTCACCAAGTCATGAAGAGTGAAGCCATCGTGAGCAGTGATGAAGTTAATAGAAGATGTCGGGCCGCGATAATAGAAGATTGAACTGGAACCACTAATACTGCTAGCAATATCGGAGACACCTTCACCGAAGCCGCGTTCAAGGTCTCCGAGCCAGAACTGGCGTGCTGAGTCGCGATAGACATCGTTCCACTCCCGCCACGGATGCGGGAAATCACCCAGTGAATACCGCTTCACATCCCATGGCTCTGCAATCATTTTAAAATTGCGCAGGACTGAGTCCGATCCGATTGCAGATATCAAGGATGAATTGAAGGCGCTTGAACTTGTATAGAGCGCAGTAGTTAAATCAAAGCGGAATCCATCGACACCGATTACTTCAATCCACCAACGCAGCGAATCAATTATCTGGCGCACCGAATGTGGGTTACTTGCGGCAAAGGTATTGCCACAACCCGTTACATCGACATAATTACCGTGGCTATCGTGACGGTAGTAAGCCTTATTATCTATTCCCTTGTAAGACAGTGTTGGTCCACCTACGCCACCCTCGGCAGTATGGTTGTAAACAACATCTAAAATAACTTCGATACCAGCAGCGTGTAGTTGATCAACTGCCCACTGCAGTTCACTAATTGGATCAGCGCTAGATGCATACGCAACATTCGGTGCGCTAAAGGCAATTGAGTTATATCCCCAGTAATTTATTCGACCTCGATGAAATATTGCTGGCTCTGTTATCGATGCCGCAATGGGCAAAAGTTCAAGTGCGGTAACTCCAATTGATTTTAAGTGTGCAATCGTGCTGGGATGTCCCAACGCTTTATACGTTCCACGTTCATTCTCAGGAATATCTGGATTTTTCGCCGTGAGTCCCTTTACATGAGCTTCGTAAATAATTGTTTTAGCCCACGGCACTAGCGGGCGAACTATGTCACGAACACGGTAATCGGTAACGACCGAGTACGGAACAAAACCGGCGCTATCACGGCCGTCGCGCACGCTTAAATCGCCACTGCCCGTGCCATTGTGTGCGACGTGTCCATAGATTTCAGGTGCATAGGTCAGACCGCCATCTAAGAGATGGGTATATGGATCAATTAATAGTTTTGCAGCGTTAAAGCGAACACCGTTCTCAGGATGCCAAGGCCCATACATTCGATAGCCATAGCGCTGTCCGGGACGAACCCCAGCTAAATATCCATGCCAGATTGGCCCATTTCGATGCGACATCGCAAAGCGGGTCTCCACTAATTCCCCGTTAATCTCAGTAAATAAACAGAGCTCCACGGCATCGGCGGCGTTGGACCAGATGGCAAAGTTAGTTCCACCATCAGTAACGGTGGCGCCAAGGGTTCGAGGATCTGCTGGAAGCACGGGGCAATACTGCCCTAATTGGTTGGATGTATTGGCGATTGGTTGGGTTGGCCTTTCGAATTACTCATCAGTAACATATGCGCCATGAAGATTGCTGTCTGTATCAAACAGGTCCCAGATTCATGGGCAGAGAAAAAGATGGTTGATGGGTTACTAGATCGAGTGCATGTAGATGCCGTCCTCAACGATCTCGATGAGTACGCCATTGAAGAGGCGCTGCGAATAGTCGAAGCACATGGAGGTAACGATGAAGGCGGGCCACACACAATAACTGTGATTTCAATGGGTCCAGAACGCGCGAGCGAATCGCTTCGAAAAGCGCTCTCAATGGGGGCAAATGGTGCGATCTTAATTAGTGATGCCGCCCTCGCCGGAGCCGATGCACTCACGACATCGAAAGTTTTATCTACAGTTATTTCGCAGGGCGAGTTTGATCTCATTATCTGCGGAACTGAATCGACAGATGCGCGAATGAGTGTTGTACCGGCGATGATTGCCGAACGGATTGGGTGCGCTCAACTTACTTTTGCCTCAGCGGTAACAGTTGATCCATCGGCCAAAAAAGTGAATATTACTCGGGTTACTGAAACTGGAGTTGAAGAGATGTTCGGGGAGTTTCCGGTTGTTGTATCGGTTGTTGAAAAGATTAATGAACCGCGTTACCCATCCTTTAAAGGCATCATGGCCGCTAAGAAAAAAACAATCGAAACGATAAATGTTGCCAGCCTTGGAATTTCAATTGAAAGCCAATGGTCCGTCGTCGTTGATGCGTCACCTAGACCGGCTCGCGCAGCGGGTATCAAAATTACCGATGATGGAACCGCTGGAGATCAACTTGTTGCCTACCTTGTAGAAAAAAAGCTGATATGAGCAATGTATTAATTCTTGCCGACTTCATTGGCGCAAAATTGAGCAGGACCACAGCCGAACTCGCTACAGCCGCAGCACGAATTGCAGAAGTTACTGCAGTAGTGCTTGCACCAGTTGGTAAAGGTTCTGAATATGCTGCAGCTATTTCTCACGGTCCAATTACTAATATTGTTATTGTGGAGTCAGACAGTTTCACAACGCATGGGGTTGCGGCTTCGGCCGATGTTCTGAACCAAATAATTACAATGAAAGCCCCGAGTGCAGTTTTAATCGCATCGCATGCATTTGGAAAAGAGATAGCGGGTCGAGTAGCAGTAAAAAGTAACTCTGGAATAATTACCGATGCCGTTGATATCAGCGCCGATTTGATTGCCACCCAGCTTGTTTTTGGTGGCTCAACGACAGTGCACTCAAAAATCTCTCACGGAGTACCAATTATTACTGTGCGCCCAAACTCCATTACTCCAGATCTGCAAGAGGCACATCCAACCATTGAATCTCTCGTAGTGGATATTGGTGAAAACGCCAAAAAGAGCGTGGTGACATCAGTCCAGCCACCAGAAGAGGGCGGACGTCCTGAGTTGACCGAAGCCGACATCGTTGTATCGGGTGGGCGTGGAACAAATGGAGATTTCACGGCAGTAGAAGCATTTGCCGATTCACTAGGCGCGGCAGTTGGTGCATCACGTGCGGCAACAGATGCCGGTTGGTATCCACACTCTCACCAGGTTGGTCAGACTGGTAAGACGGTAAGTCCACAGTTATATGTCGCCTGCGGAATTTCCGGTGCCATTCAACATAGAGCTGGCATGCAAACTAGTAAAGCGATCGTAGTTATCAATAAAGATCCTGAGGCACCAATTTTCGAAATCGCCGATTTTGGCGTAGTTGGTGATCTCTTCTCGGTCTTACCAAAGGCTACGGAGGGCATTAACGCACGTAAAGCCTAGAATTAGCCGCATGCGATCGATTTACCTTGACCATGCAGCCACGACGCCGATTGATGCGCGAGCCCTTGCCGCCATGTCTGATCAGGCTGCGGCCCTTGGTAATCCTTCAAGCCTGCACACGCATGGTCGCGCAACTCGAAAGACTTTAGAGGATGCGCGCGAAACTTTAGCTAAAGCGATTGGATGCCTGCCCAGCGAAATCATATTTACCGCTTCGGGGACAGAGGCGAACAATATTGCTCTGAAGGGTCTGTATTGGGCGGGTCGGGATAAGGGGAAAAATATTGTTGTAATTTCAAGCATCGAGCATCATGCGATTTTAGATCCGGCTCATTGGCTGGCAACTCATGAGGCGGCCGAAGTAATTGAGATTCCAGTCAATCACAACGGAACCATTGATTTAGAATTTCTTGCTAACTTAGTTGAAAAACGTGGAAACGAGATTGCCGTTATTTCAGTGATGCACTCCAATAACGAGAGCGGGGTGCTCCAACCTATTTCAGAAGTTGTTTCAATCGCCGGTGATATTCCGGTCCATAGCGACGCAGTGCAGAGTTTTAAGAAAGTCCCACTCTCGTTTTCTCAACTGGGTGTCACTGCAATGAGTTTAAGTGCGCATAAAATCGGTGGACCGTTAGGAATCGGTGCGCTAATTTTAAAACGCACTGTTGAAATTCCTTCGCTCTTACATGGAGGCGGTCAAGAGAGAGAGATTCGAAGTGGTACTTTCAACGCCCCTGGCATTGTGGGATTTTCCACTGCGGCAGTTAGCTCCAGTTACAACGCCGCTGAAGTCAGAGCACTCAGAGATCGCTTAATATCGGCCGTTCAAAGCTTATTTCCAGATGCGATCATTAATGGTCTTGCATCAGAGCGCCTACCGGGAATTGTGAACGTGACCTTTCCTGGAACTCAGAGCGATACGCTGCTTTTGCTTATGGATGGCGAGCACATCTCCTGTTCTACTGGCTCTGCATGTAGCGCCGGGGTACACGAGGCGAGTCATGTTTTGCTTGCAATGGGTCACAGTGAGGCTTCAGCGCAGTCGTCGCTTCGATTCTCATTTGGCGCAACGAGTACCGAACAGGATTGTGATTTTGTTGTGTCAGTACTTCCCGATGTAATAGCCCGTGGAAGGGCGGCACACTCACTATGAGGTTAATTGCAGCGATGAGCGGCGGCGTTGATTCGGCAGTTGCCGCAGCGCGAGCCGTTGAGGCAGGCCACGAAGTAATAGGTGTGCACTTAGCGCTATCGGCTAACCCACAAAAATATCGCTCTGGAGCTCGAGGCTGTTGCACTATCGAGGACTCACATGATGCGCGCCGTGCCGCCGATGTCATCGGAATCCCTTTCTATATTTGGGATATGGCCGAAGAGTTTCATGACGGTGTCGTTGAAGACTTCTTAGCTGAATATGCCGCCGGCCGCACGCCAAATCCATGTCTACGGTGCAATGAAAAAATTAAGTTCGCAGCGGTTTTAGATCGTGCGCGTGCAATGGGTTTTGATGGAGTTGTCACTGGCCACTATGCCCGTACGCAGATGAGTGAGAGTGGGAAAACGCTTCATCGCGCAGTCGATCACTCGAAGGATCAGTCCTATGTTCTCTCGGTTTTAACGGTCGAGCAGATATCTGGCGCAGTTTTTCCACTAGGTGATACAACTAAAGTTGATATCCGAAAAGAGGCCGAAGCTCGTGGTTTAGCGGTCGCGCAAAAACCTGACAGCCACGACATCTGTTTTGTACCTTCAGGCGATAATGCAGGGTGGCTCCGTGATCGTTTAGGAAGCGATGTTGGTCCCATTGTTGATCAAAGCGGTACAAAAATCGGCGAACACAAGGGCGCATATACATACACAATTGGCCAGCGAAAAGGTCTAGGTTTAACGATTCCAACTCCTGATGGCTCACCACGTTTTGTTTTAAAAATTGAACCTGTCACAAATACCGTGGTCGTTGGTGCGCGAGAAGATTTAGCAATTACGACCATGCGCGGTGAAAGACCGGTTTGGTGTGGGCCAGCCGTTAATGATCAGCGCCATGAAGGATTTGTTCAGATTCGTGCTCACGGGGCGGCGCTACCCTGCACATACTTTATCGACAATGGATTACTTGTAGCGGTTTTGGAAACACCGCTTTTGGGACTGGCTACAGGCCAGGCGATGGTGATTTACGATGGTGATCGCGTAGTTGGCTCGGCAACAATCTGTGAGACGCAATAATGAGTAACCAAGCACGTCACAAAATCTCTGATTTAACTAATCAAATAAGAGAGCATCAGTTTAAATACCACGTTTTAGATGCCCCAACAATTAGTGATGCCGCATTTGATCGATTACTTGTGCAGCTTAAAGATCTAGAGTCTAAGAACCCTGAACTGCGCGAACCTGATTCACCAACACTTGGCATTGGTGGGGGATTTTCAACGACGTTTGCCCAACATGACCACATTGAGAAGATGATGAGCTTGGACAATGTATTTGATCTGGATGAGTTAGGAGCCTGGTTTGATCGAGTTGAAAAAGAGATTGAGCACCCTACATATTTGTGCGAGCTCAAAGTTGATGGATTAGCAATAAATCTGACTTACAAAGATGGCCAGTTAATTCGAGGATTAACCCGCGGTAACGGTGTCACAGGAGAAGATGTGACACTTAATGTTAAGACAATTAAGAATCTACCCCATGATTTAACTGGTACGAAAATTCCTTCACTCATTGAAATACGTGGAGAAGTATTTTTTCCACTTGCCGCCTTCAACGAACTCAATGATGGCCTTGAGGAGTTAGGAAAAGCCCTTTTTGCAAATCCACGTAACGCCGCTGCAGGATCACTTCGACAGAAAGATCCACGTGTCACGGCCGCGCGCCCACTTTCCCTCATAGTCCATGGTGTTGGTGCGAGAGATGGGATTGAATTTAAATCTCAGAGTCAGGCATATGCCGTTTTAAAGAAACTTGGTTTACCAACTAGCAATCGTTTCTCAGTATGTGCGACCCGAACCGAAGTTGAAAAGTATATTGAGTATTACGGACTCCACCGCCATGATGTCGAGCATGAGATCGATGGAGTTGTGATCAAAGTTGATTCAATGGCAGAGCAGTCTCAATTAGGCTTTACATCGCGAGCACCTAAATGGGCGATTGCATTTAAATATCCACCTGAAGAGGTCACTACTCGTTTACTCGATATAAAAGTGAGCATCGGACGTACGGGACGGGTCACACCATTTGCTTTTATGGAGCCCGTTAAAGTCGCCGGCTCAACAGTTACAAATGCAACTTTGCACAACGCTTCTGAGATTGCGCGCAAAGGAGTTTTAATCGGCGATATCGTCATCATTCGCAAAGCAGGTGATGTGATTCCTGAAGTTTTGGCTCCAGTAGTTGAACGACGCACTGGAAACGAAGTTGCGTTTGTGATGCCGACGCACTGTCCGGAGTGCGGATCTGCACTCCGTGCAATGTCCGAAGGTGATGTAGATATTCGCTGCCCTAATGCGCAAAGTTGTCCTGCCCAGCTACGTGAGCGTCTTTATTACATTGGCTCGCGCGCAGCCCTTGATATCGATGTTTTAGGCTATGAAGCAGCCACGGCTCTACTTGATGCTCGAATTATTACCGATGAGTCCGATCTCTTTAATGTAACGAAGGGAAAGTTAGCTACCTCTGATTTCTTTACTAAAAAAGATGGCGAACCGGGGTTAAATGTTGAAAAACTTTTAGCCGCACTTGAAAAGGCAAAGAGCGCTCCCTTATGGCGAATTTTAGTTGCACTCTCAATTCGACATGTAGGACCCACTGCTGCCCAGGCTCTTGCAACTCACTGCGGTTCAATTGAGAAGATCGCTTCATCAACGGCGGCCGAACTTGCCGAAATCGATGGCGTTGGCACCACAATCGCCGAATCCATCATTGAGTGGTTTGCACTTGATTGGCACCAAGAGATTATTCGCAAGTGGAGTGCAGCTGGGGTGCGGGTTAAAGCTGAGACACTTGCGCAATTTCCGCAAACTCTTACGGGTTTAACTTTTGTTGTAACCGGGGGATTAGAAAGTTATACCCGAGATTCAATTGCCGAAACCATCACGGCCTATGGCGGCAAAGCGGCTTCAGCGGTCTCAAAGAAGACCGACTATCTCTTAGTCGGTATCGAGCCCGGTTCTAAGTTAGCTAAGGCCCAAGAATTGGGCGTTCCCATCATTGATGAGATGAGATTTAAAGAATTGCTTGCGGGCTCGTAGTAGGATTTGCGCCATGAATAACCTCGCCGCTGAAAATCTTCGTGAATTGCCAATGCCAACTATTGCTTATGGTGTTGTAACTTTCGCGATACTCTCGATTTTTCTATATTTAGCGTTGCGCTTAGACCGGGATTAATTTGTCCCGAGTAGGAATTTATGGCGGGACTTTCGATCCGATTCACAATGGTCATTTGAAAGTTATTTCCCAACTTATTGAGACGAAAATCATTGATCGATTAATCCTTGTTCCCGCCGGCCAACCATTGCTGAGAGAGCACAGCCCCATTGCATCTGGTTCGGATCGACGAACAATGTGTCAACTTGCAATTTCAACTCTTCCTGAAAGTATTTCACAGCACGTAGAAGTCAATCCCATTGAGATCCTGCGCGAGGGACCTAGCTATGCAATAGATACAGTTGAAGCGATCCGTAGCGCGCATCCTAAGGATGAGATTTTTCTGATTATGGGTTCTGATGCTTATTCAAAGATCGATCAGTGGCATCGAGCCGATGAGCTTCATAAACTAGCCTCGATTATCTGCATAAATCGGCCGGGTTTTGCTCTACATGGCATCGATATAGAAGCACTTGATGTTTCTGCCACCGAAGTTCGCGCAGGATTGAGCGAGGGCGTACCGGAAATCGTTGCCGCATTTATAAGCGAGAATAGACTCTATGACAATTAGCGCACGCACCCTCGAAATCACTCAAGCCGCCGCCGCTGCAGTAGTTGAGAAAATCGGCACTGATCTCATCGCTATTGATTTATCTGATCAGTTAGTCCTCAGTGAAGTATTCCTAATCGCGACTGGACAAAATGTTGCGCAAGTCGATGCAATCGCCGACGAGGTTGAACGCCAGCTCATCGCAATCGGAGAAAAGCCTGCGCGTCGCGAAAAAGGTGCTGAGTGGATTCTCTTGGACTACTCAGATTTAGTTGTGCATATTCAAAGCACCGAACTTCGAAAATATTACATGCTCGATCGACTGTGGAATGATTGTCCAACAATTGAGTTAGATGCCGTGAAAGCTGTCGTAGTAAATGGCCGGTAATCGCGTAGTTTTGTGGCGTCACGGACAGACCGATTGGAATATGGTCAATCGCTTCCAAGGTCACTCCGATATTCCACTGAATGATGTTGGTCGCTATCAAGTTAAGCATGCTGCTGAAATTTTGGCGGGCATGAATCCAACTGCAATTATTTCGAGTGATTTAGGGCGAGCACGTGATACCGCTCAGGCGTTAGCAGATTTAGTAGGTCTCAGTGTGAGAACCGATGAAAACTTGCGCGAAACAAATGGCGGAATGTGGGAGGGGAAAACAGGTGCAGAAAATCGCGCCGAAGATTTTCAAAACTTTATCCGTTGGATAGATGGCGATGATAACCCTGCAGGCACAACTGGTGAAAAGCGCAGTGAAGTCGCCGATCGTGCCGTCAAAGTGATAAATAGAGAGCTTGAGGGAAAGAGCGATCAACTATTAATTGTCGCCACTCATGGTGGTACTGCGCGCTGTGTTTTAGGTCAGCTATTACAACTTCCACTTACGCACTGGGGTGTGATTGGTGGACTTTCAAATGCATCATGGTCAATCCTCGAACGCAATCCGCGTCAATGGAATTTAATGGAACACAATGCAGGGTCAATCCCAGAGCCTGTCTATGGCGAAGAAAGCGGCGCTCCACCAGTTCAATGATGGATTAATAAATACGATAAGGTTTGGCACTTCTCAGTAAATTGGGGCTGTGGCGCAGCTGGTAGCGCACCTGCATGGCATGCAGGGGGTCAGGGGTTCAAATCCCCTCAGCTCCACCATTGTGATGTCTCGAGACATCGTGCACTCATGTGCCGAGACATACTTCACTCCCTTC
>CAYHOY010000033.1:0-8889 GCA_964358665.1 uncultured Candidatus Planktophila sp.
ACAAAATCAGCTACCTGCGCTTTAATATCTTGTCCTTCAAGAACTAACCGGCGTTCACCATAAACAACTTGGCGTTGGCGATTCATAACATCGTCATATTTCAAAACATTTTTTCGCATTTCAAAATTCTGAGCTTCGACCTGAGTTTGGGCGGAACGAATTGCATTACTTACCATCTTGGATTCAATAGGAGCATCTTCAGGAATACCTGCTGCGGTCAAAAATCGCTCAACCATTCCTGAGTTAAATCGACGCATAAGCTCATCCTGTAAAGAGAGATAGAAACGAGACTCTCCAGGATCACCTTGTCGTCCTGAACGTCCGCGCAATTGATTGTCGATACGGCGAGATTCGTGACGTTCAGTTCCTAAAACATAGAGGCCGCCCAATGCAATAACATCTTCGTGGCCTTTGGTTACGGCGGCTTTCTGTCGTGCGATTTCGGATGGCCAAGCAGCCTCATACTCATCAGCATTTTCAACAGGAGAAATTCCGCGACGTTGAAGTTCGAAATCTGCCATGAACTCTGGGTTTCCACCAAGCATGATGTCAGTACCTCGGCCGGCCATATTTGTTGCCACAGTAACTGCGCCTAAAGTGCCAGCGCGGGCAATGATTGCCGCTTCTCGTTCATGATGCTTAGCATTGAGCACTTCATGAGGTACACCTGATTTACGGAGAAAGGCCGAGAGCTCTTCTGATTTTTCAACGCTGACGGTTCCAACCAGCACTGGTTGTCCCTTGCGATGTTTCTCAGCAATATCAGCCGTAACAGCTGCAAATTTTCCTTCTTCGGATTTATACACTAAGTCAGGTTGATCAATGCGAATCATTTCGCGGTTAGTTGGAATAGGAACGACACCGAGTTTATAGATTTGATAGAACTCTGATGCCTCGGTCATCGCCGTACCTGTCATGCCAGATAATTTAGAATATAGTCGGAAATAGTTTTGTAAAGTGATTGTCGCTAAAGTCTGATTTTCATCTTTAATTTCAATTCGTTCTTTAGCTTCTAGCGCTTGATGTAAGCCTTCACTATAGCGACGCCCTGCCAACATGCGTCCAGTGTGCTCATCAACAATTAAGAGTTCACCATTCATCACAACATAGTCTTTATCGCGCTTAAATAACTCCTTAGCGCGTACAGCATTATTTAAGTAACCAATCATGGGTGTATTAGCTGCTTCGTAAAGATTATCAATTTGCAGCAACTCTTCAACTTTCGTAACGCCTTCTTCTAGAATTCCAACAGTCTTCTTCTTTTCATCCACTTCATAGTGCACGTCACGTTGCAATTTTCCAACATGATTTGCAAATTCCACGTACCACTTGGTCGCTTTATCGGCAGGACCGCTGATAATCAAAGGTGTCCGCGCCTCATCAATCAAAATTGAGTCGACCTCATCTACTACGGCAAAGAAGTGATCTCTCTGAACACACTCTTCGAGTGACCACGCCATATTGTCACGTAGATAATCAAAACCAAACTCATTATTAGTTCCATATGTAATATCGGCTAAGTACGCTTCGCGCCGCTCGGCAGGTGACATATTGGCTAGAATTACCCCAACTTTTAATCCCAAGAAACGGTGGATACGGCCCATCCACTCACTATCGCGCTCGGCTAAATAATCGTTTGTGGTAACAACATGAACACCACGACCAGCTAGAGCATTTAAATACGACGGTAGCGTCGCCACGAGTGTCTTTCCTTCACCTGTGCGCATTTCAGCGATATTGCCTCGATGGAGAGCGGCACCACCCATTATCTGAACGTCATAATGGCGTTGGCCTAAAGTCCTCTTGGCTGCCTCGCGAACAACGGCGAAGGCTTCAGGTAGTAACTCCTCAAGAGTTTCACCATCTGCGAAGCGCTTCTGGAGCTCAGGAGTCTGGGCTCTTAGTAGCGCATCTGAGAGTGCGCTGATTCGTGCCTCATGTCCGTTGACGAGATCGACAACTTTGCCGAGTTCACGAAGTAAGCGTCCTTCACCGGCACGCATAATTCTGTCAAAAAACGCTGGCATCACTGGCCCTTTCGTACAACATAGCTTGAATCAACTCTCCTATCGTAGAGGTTGAGCCACACAAGCGGTAACTGAGGCAAGAACATGTAGGCCTTGGAGCCTTAACACCCTTGCCGCCTCAGTAAGGGTGGCCCCTGTCGTCACTACGTCATCTATCAGAATCAGATCACCGCGAGGAAATGCACCTCGTTTGAGAGCAAAAGCTCCCTGCATATTCTCGGATCGAGCAGCTGCATCCAAACCACTCTGATCAACAACTTTTCGGCACAGTTCAAGTGAATCGGAGACAGGAATGCCTAGCTGTCTGCCGATTTTGGATGTGATATCTACGATAAAACTTCGGCCCCTTCTTCGCCGGGCAGATGGCGATGAAGGAATGGGCACTAATCGAATATTGTGATCATCAAATCGCGCTACTGACAACACATGAATTATTGAATCAATTACTAATCTGTCCGCTACTGCGAGCCCATTCTCCTTAGCTGCCAGAATTATCTTGCTTGCTATTGGTGAATACATCACCCCAGAATGAATCTGAAGTTTTGCAATTTGGGTAGAGTAATAATGAGGATGCCACTCGCGGCGACACTTCGCACAAATGGGCAATCCAATTACATTGCACCCGAAACATCGAGTAGGAAAAAGTAATTGGCAAAACTCTTCAAAACGTTGCATTGACTAAGAGTATGAGGTGGCAACCAATCCAAAATATGTTTGTGGAAACTAGCCGTGAAAATCATCTGGCTGAAGTTTGATTAAACGTGAATTGATATTTGCCCACGCCTGTCGAGGAAGAGTAAGGACAAAGTGCGCACCTTTTCCTGGACGCCCCCACGCTTCAAGTTCACCATTATGCAAACGCGCATCTTCAAGGGCAATTGAAAGGCCGAGCCCAGTGCCACCACGAGTTCGAGCTCTAGAAGGATCAGCACGCCAGAATCGATCAAAGACTCTTATAAGATTAGATTCATCCAAACCAATTCCATAATCACGTACACCGATAGCAACATCTTCTTCGTTAGCAATGATAGTAATAGCAATTGGTTTCTCTTCAGCATGATCAATTGCATTAGAAAACAAGTTACGTAAAATTCGCTCCACACGCCGAATATCGGCCTTTATGTTCACTGATTCTAAAATTGAGTAAATGCGTAATTCTGTCGATCGTTCTTTCGCTACTAGTGCCAAATCGTCTGCACATCGTTGGGCGAGCAACACGATATCAAAATCTACGGCCTCAAGAACTGCCACTTCGGCATCAAAGCGACTGATTTCCAGTAAGTCTTCCAGCAACCTCTCGAACCGATCAAGTTGAGCAATCATGAGTTGTGCGCTTCGTGCTACTAAGGGGTCGAAATTATCCCTTGCCGTGTTAATTACCTCTGATGCCATACGCAAAGTTGTAAGTGGAGTACGCAGCTCATGTGAAACATCTGATACGAAACGCTGTTGCACCCGCGACAGGTTTTCTAGTCTAGCGAATTGTTTTTCCAGAGATTCAGCCATCTCATTAAAGGCATGACCAAGCGTAGAAATCTCATCTTGTGAGTGAACACTCATGCGCTGTAAGAAATCACCGGCTGTAAATCTCGTTGCAATATGGGCAGCTTCTCGAACAGGACGTACGACTTGTCTGACCACTAGCCAGGTTATTAGAGCTATTAGAAGAACCAAGAAAAGTCCAGTTAAAAGAAGGTAGCGTTGAATAAGATTTAAAGTTGCACTTTGATTTGCCAAGGAGAAAAGCATGTACATCTCGTACTGTCCAGCGTTTGGAATCAAAACCTTTTCCCCAATTGCAAGACCTGGAATACTCTGGCCCCCCACATAGCGAATGCGAATATAGCTCCAAGCGACATCGTTACTAGTGCGAACCTTTTTGCTAAGAGCTTCAGTAATAGTTTCTGGATCGATTAAGTTCGAACTTATTTCATAATTGAGTTTTCTGGTGTTTCCATGACTTCTCAAGAACACCACATCACGTGCATTTTCATTAGTAGTGAGCGAGGTTGCTGATGCAATTACATCATCAATTACTTTTCGAACGGCGGCATCTTTTTCGCCTTGAGCTAAAACTAGTCGATATTGGGCACTAAAGATGGTTGATCTCGCCTCAACCAACGCTGATTCTAGGTTAACTTGCTTTATTCCCTTTGATAACTGCGAATTAAGCGCTGAACCCGCTACATATATAACGCTAAGAGAGAGCACTACCGTTGAGATTATGACTTTAAGTGCAAGAGAATTGCGAAATCTAGAGATAAAGCGATTCACTATTATGAACCGCCCAAAACTCCAGCTTTGTATCCAACGCCACGTATGGTTACTACTATTTCTGGTCGCTCTGCATCATGTTCAATTTTTGCTCTCAACCTTTGCACATGCACATTTACTAAACGGGTATCGGATGTGTGACGATATCCCCACACTTCACTGAGCAATGCATCGCGAGAAAATACTCGACTTGGTTCTTTTGCCAGAGCTACAAGTAAATCAAACTCAAGTCGGGTAAGTGCAATTTGTTTGCCGGCGCGCAAAACTTGGTGGGCTGCAACGTCGATAGCTAGATCTCCGATAGTCAAAAGACCTAAAATATCGGTATTTGTGCGTCGCAAACGAGTCCGAATTCGTGCAACTAGTTCTGAGGGACTCTTGAAAGGTTTAACCATGTAATCATCGGCACCGGCCTCAAGTCCCCGCACAACATCATAAGTATCACTTTTAGCACTAAGCATGATTATCGGCACCATGGATTCAGCCCGAATTAATTTACAAACTTCTATTCCGTCAAGACCTGGCAACATAACGTCGAGCAACACCAAATCCGGTGGATTGTTTCTGAATACATCGAGAACTTCATCGCCGCGACTTACTAAGTCAACGTCAATTCCTGCTCCGGTTAGAACTATTCCGAGCATTTCTGATAGGTCTTGATCGTCATCGACGACCATAACCAATGTCATTAGCTACCGTGCTCCCAAGAATTCAAGTACATATCCTGAGCCGGTGTAAGTACATCGATACGTCCACCCATACTTATTAGCTTCAAGCTTGCAACTTCCTTATCGATGTATGTTGGAACTTCATGCACGCCAGGCTTTAGATTCTTAGCCTCTTTTACCAAGTACTCGGCAGTGAGCGCTTGATCTGAGAATGACATATCCATAACTGAGGCTGGGTGTCCCTCTGCCGCACCAAGGTTTACTAAACGGCCCTCTGCTAGCAGCAACAAGCGGCGACCATCGACTAAAACGTACTCATCGGTCTGATGACGCATCTTCGAGTTCTTTTTCTTTGAATTTTGCTCTAGCCATGCAACGTCAATCTCAATATCAAAATGACCAGAGTTGGCCAAAATTGCGCCATCTTTCATAACTTGAAAATGCTCTTCGCGTAGGACATCACGATTTCCAGTCACAGTTATAAAAACGTCTCCAATCTTTGCAGCATCGATCATCGGCATAACACGGAAACCCTGCATCATGGCATCAAGAGCCTTAGTTGGATCGATTTCAGTGACAATGACATCGGCGCCCATTCCCTTCGCACGCTCTGCAACGCCTTTACCGCAATAACCGAAACCTGCAACAACTAAGATGCGCCCGGCAAGCAAGAAGTTAGTTGAACGGAAAACAGCATCAAGTGTCGATTGCCCAGTTCCGTAGCGATTGTCGAACATATGCTTGGTGTCGGTGTCGTTAACTGCAATCATTGGGAATTCAAGTGCCCCATCTTTTGCCATTTGGTTAAGACGGATAACACCAGTTGTAGTCTCTTCACATCCACCTGCGATATTCGGAATTAACTCTTTTCGTGTTGTGTGAAGCGTATTTACAAGATCGCAGCCATCGTCAAAAACTTGGTGAGGGGCGATATCGAGGGCGGCATTGATGTGCATGTAGTAACCATCTCGATCAACTGCATTTCGGGCGAAGACGCTGATTCCGTATTCATGAACAAGTGCTGCCGCAGTGTCATCTTGAGTTGATAATGGATTTGAAGCACAGAGTGCAATATCGGCGCCTCCTGCTTTCAGAACGCGCATGAGGTTTGCAGTTTCAGTTGTGACATGCATACAAGCAGCGATTCGCACACCAGCAAAAGGTTGTGACTTTTCAAAACGCTCACGAATCTGAGCTAGAACCGGCATATTGCGTTCTGCCCACTCGATGCGCATTCGACCTTGAGATGCAAGAGATGCATCGGCGATGTCATGGCGTGGAAGAGTTGCTGTAATAGGTGAGTTCACGAAGCGCTCCTTATAGACGAAACTGTAGGTGCTTAGGTTACTGCCTTGCTCCCTAAAGTGAGTAATGAGCCTCGGGCTAGCCGCGAATCATCGAGAGAACTTCATCACGTAGTTTGCCCATAGCCTCAGCCGACTTAGCCTCGACATTCAAGCGCAACAAAGGCTCAGTGTTGGATGGTCGAAGGTTGAACCACCACGTATCACCAATGACACTGAGGCCATCCAAGTGGTCAATCTCAACTCCAGATCTCTCTGAGAAAGTTTGTTCTACGCGCAACAAAGCAAATTCTGCATCTGTTACGGTGGAGTTAATCTCCCCGCTAGAAACATATCTCTGATAAGGCGCCATAATTTTTGAAATAGATTCTTTAGACTCTCCAAGGGCTGCAATTGCATGGAGTGCGGCGAGTGCGCCAGAGTCGGCACGCCAAAACTCTTTAAAGTAAAAGTGGCCTGAATGCTCTCCGCCAAAAATGGCTCCACTTTCGGCCATCATCGCCTTGATATACGAGTGGCCTACGCGACTGCGAAGGCCGATTCCACCGTTTTCTCTGATCACTTCAGGCACGGCACGTGTTGAAATCAAGTTATATATGATGGTTGAACCGGGATATTTTATGAGTTCACGGTGGGCTATCAAGGAAGTTAAATCTGATGGGTTTATTGCAACACCATTTTCATCAACTAAAAAACACCTGTCGGCATCGCCATCAAATGCTAAGCCCAAATCCGCTTTATTTTTTTTCACAGCTTTTTGCAAGTCGCGTAGATTTCTTGGATCAATTGGATTAGCTTCGTGATTTGGAAAACTCCCGTCAAGCTCGAAAAATAATGGAATGACAGTGCAGTTCAATCGAGCAAAAATTGCAGGGGCTGTATGCCCGGCCATTCCATTACCTGCGTCTATCACAATAGTGAGTGGCCGGATAGAGTCCAAGTTAACCAACGAGAGTAAGTACTCTACATATTCGGTAAGCATATCCCGTTTTATTTCAACGCCAACTGAACGTATTTCAATGGGAGAGCCTTTACGAACGAAGTCTTCAATTATTTGCAGACCCGATTCTTTGCCTATCGGGCGGGCGCTGCTATAACACAACTTAATTCCATTGTATGCCGCTGGATTATGGCTTGCAGTAAACATAGCACCCGGCAGACCAAGTTTCCCCGAGGTGAAATACAACATGTCTGTTGAAGCAAGACCAATTCTCATTACATCCAACCCCGTTGAATTAACACCAGCCGAGAAGGCTTGAGCTAATTCTGGGGATGATGGGCGCATGTCTTCGGCAACAATTACTGTTGCTGGTTCGCGTTCCTGTTGTAGTAAGCGCGCAAATGCTAAACCTGTTGCGAAAGTAAAATCAGGCGTCATCTCTGTATCTACAAGCCCACGAATATCATAGGCTTTAAAAATATTTGGAATCTGACTCATATCAAATTTTTACGATGGAACGGCGCGCAGATGACCTCTACGGCCAATCTGAGTCTGCTTGCCACCACCATTTGAATTGTCCGGTGAGCTTATGGGAACCATTGCAACTTCACGAACCGCATCAGCAATAGCCATAAGATCATCTTCAGAAGGTCCACGCTCTTCACCGGCTAGCTCTTGTTTTAAAACACTCCAACCATGTGGAACTTTAAGTCGCTCCCCATGAAGCAGGCATAAGTCATATGCATGTGGTTCGCTAAAAGTGGCAAGTGGTCCAACCACGGCCATAGATTCAGCATATATATAGGTCAAGGTCATAGTAGCCAGAGCGCGACATCCAACGCGCGAACAACCTCTTCCTAACTTGGCTTGCGGGCTCATAAAACAAGATTAGTGGGAATGTCTGGTTTTTTTTGGGATTGTCATGGATTTAAAACGCGAATGTTTGAATGAGGAATTTCGACCTTGGTTAAAAGACTTCCCGGAGTGATTGGTATATACCCATAACCATGTATAGATGCGACTAGCGCGGCGGCATGGGTGTCTCGGCTCGCTTCAATTATTGTGATTAACCGCGCAGATTTAGGTACTCGCCACGTTGCTATATCGCTACCTTTAATTGAAACAATGCTCTTCTTTCCATTAACCAGAACCACTTCGATCTTGACGGCGATTGAATCAGCTACAAAAGATATTAGAGGTGAGAGGCCAGTAACCGCCATTTTCATAGGCGTGAGAGCGCTCGTCGGGGTACTCCAAACAAAATCTCTTCGCCCATTGGTGATGAACTTCGAGGAGATCGCCGCAACTATTGGACCATCTGAAGTAATTCGAACCGCGAAGGAGCTTGCTACGATCTTTGGTGACAAGACAAACTCAGTTACAACTCCAGCTGTAATGCTACGCGAGTCAAAACCTACTGGAACAAATTTTCCGTTTTCAGATAAGAGTTCAAGTGAGAAATTTGCATCAAGATCCGTAGGTGTAAGAATTCGCAGAATGTGAGCAGAGGGTTTTTGCCCTCTTTTCAAGATTTGATTTGGGACGGTAGGAATCACAAGAGTTTTGGCCGTCGAATTAACTGGATTAACAAGGTCGCCGCCAAGAGCTTTGAGACCGGCTCCAAGTTCGTCAATCATAAATGCATTAATTCGCCCCGAACGAGGAACTACCTGGAC
>CAYHOY010000034.1:0-7833 GCA_964358665.1 uncultured Candidatus Planktophila sp.
GTTGTTGCCGTTCTTTCAGGAAATCGCAATTTTGAAGGTCGGATCAGTCCTGATGTAAAGATGAATTACTTAGCCTCTCCACCATTAGTGGTTGCCTATGCAATCGCCGGAACGATGGATCACGATTTTGAAAGTGATTCGCTGGGCAACGATCTCAATGGAAATCCCGTCTACCTCAGAGATATTTGGCCAACGCCACATGAGATTCAATCGGTAATTGAGAGTTCGATTTCATCGGCGATGTTTACTAAAGATTATGCATCAGTATTTGATGGAGACCACAGATGGAAATCACTTTCTACTCCCAGCGGTAAAACATTTGAGTGGGATGCTAACTCCACTTATGTGCGCAAACCCCCCTACTTTGATGGAATGTCAAAAACCCCTTCGCCTGTTACCGATATTTCAGGTGCACGAACCTTGGTTATGTTAGGTGATTCAGTGACTACAGATCACATCTCACCTGCCGGAAACATTAAGATTGATTCACCAGCGGGGGTATATTTAGCCGAACATGGAATCCAGCGTGGCGATTTCAACTCTTATGGTTCGCGTCGAGGAAATCACGAAGTAATGATTCGCGGAACTTTTGCAAATATTCGCTTGAAGAATCTATTACTCGATGGCATAGAAGGTGGCTACACTCGCAACTTCTTGAGCAATGGTGATCAAGCAACAATTTTCGATGCATCTGTGGCATATCAAAACGCGGGTATCCCATTGGTGATTCTTGCCGGTAAAGAGTATGGATCGGGTTCTTCACGTGACTGGGCGGCAAAGGGAACTGCGCTGCTTGGAGTGCGGGCTGTAATCGCCGAAAGTTTCGAGCGAATTCACCGCTCTAACCTAATCGGAATGGGAGTTCTGCCTTTGCAGTTTATGGATGGTGAGAGCGCCGAGAGTTTAGGAATAGATGGAACTGAAGTATTTTCGATCTCTGGAATCACAGCACTCAATGATGGCGTAATTCCAAAGGAACTCATCGTCACGGCGGGAGATAAGAGCTTTAGTGCGAAAGTACGTATAGATACACCAGGCGAGGCCGATTACTATCGTCACGGCGGCATTATGCAATATGTCCTCCGCTCGCTCTTATGAACTTAAGCGCCTAAAATATCTCCATGTTAGAAGCGATAAAATCTCCTGCAGATTTAGCGGGGCTCAATTCCGAGCAGTTAAAGCAGCTCAGCGATGAAATCCGTAGCTTCCTGATCGAAAAAGTCTCAAAGACTGGTGGTCACCTAGGACCCAATTTGGGTGTAGTCGAGCTGACAATCGCTATCCATCGAGCTTTTGAATCTCCTAAAGATGTAATTCTCTTTGATACTGGCCATCAATCCTATATTCATAAAATTCTAACGGGCCGAGCAGATAGCTTTGATCAGCTGCGCCAACGGGGTGGTATTTCTGGCTATCCAAATCGCGGTGAGAGCGTTCATGATGTTATTGAGAACTCACATGCCTCGACCGCGCTTTCTTGGGGCGACGGAATCTCTCGTGGTTTTTCGGTACAAGGCGTTGAAGATCGTCATGTCGTAGTTGTTGTAGGAGATGGGGCGCTCACTGGCGGAATGTCGTGGGAGGCTCTTAATAACATTGCAACGGCCAAAAAACGAAATTTAATTATCGTTATCAATGATAATGAACGGTCATACTCACCAACGATTGGAGGTGTCGCAACGTATCTATCGACACTTCGCGTTACCAGTGGTTATGAAAAGTTTTTAGATTGGGGCAAGGACGTTCTTCACAAGACGCCCGTGGTGGGTGGTCCAATTTATGACACGTTGCATGGTATGAAAAAGGGGATTAAAGACATAATCGCACCTCAGGGCATGTTTGAAGATTTAGGTATTAAATATATAGGCCCAATTGATGGCCATGACATCCTTGCAATGGAGCGCGCATTGCTTCAAGCAAAAGAGTATGGTGCGCCGATTTTAGTTCATGCAATTACTGAAAAAGGAAGAGGTCATAAGCCGGCAGTTGCCGACGAGGCTGAAAAATTCCACGCGGTAGGAATTGTCGATCCCGAAACTGGTGAGCCACTCTCTGAGAGTGCACTGACGTGGACAAAAGTTTTTGCCTCCGAGATTGTTGAGATAGGCAAGGAACGAAAAGATGTTGTAGCAATCACAGCTGCGATGCTAGGACCAACAGGTCTTGATCAATTTTCACAGTTGTTCCCAGAGCGCACAGTTGATGTTGGAATTGCCGAGCAGCATGCTGTTACTAGCGCCGCGGGAATGGCCTTTACGGGAATTCATCCAGTTATTGCCGTGTATTCAACTTTTCTCAATCGAGCCTTTGATCAGCTACTACTCGACGTAGCCCTCCACAAGGCAGGAGTAACTTTTGTCTTAGATCGCGCCGGTATAACTGGCGATGATGGGCCTTCACACCATGGAATCTGGGATTTAGCATTGACGGGAATTGTGCCAACTTTGCACGTCGCCGCTCCGCGAGATGGAGCACGGCTACGTGAACTACTTCGTGAGGCGGTAGATATCAGTGATGCCCCATCCATGGTGCGCTTTCCCAAGGGCGCGGTTCAGATTGATATTCCAGCCTTTGAGCGACGAGATGGCCTAGATGTTTTATATCGTGGTGAGAGCGCCGATGTCCTCATGATTAGCGTTGGAGCGATGGCGGCGCTAGCGGTGGAGGCCGCGTCCCAGGCATATCGGGAGGGCGTGGGTGTAACCGTCATTGATCCCCGTTGGGTTAAACCATTACCGCAATCTTTGGTTTCGATGGCCCAACGGTACACAAGCGTTGTTGTGCTTGAAGATGGAATTCGACATGGCGGAATAGCAAGTTCAATATCTGAACTCTTACGTGATGCTGGAGTCCACGTTCCACTTCACTCAATTGGCGTCCCACTTGAGTTCTTGGAGCACTCAAAGCGCAGCGAAATTCTAAGCGATATTGGAATTACCGCTCAAAACATTGCACGAAGTGTTGTGGAGTGGAGCAGTAGTTTTAAGGAAGAGATGCAACCCCACGTGGATGAAAACGCGAACCGCACACAGAATCACTAATACCTTCGCGATCCAAGTACGGCAAAATTCCACCTAAATGCATTGGCCATCCTGCGCCCATGAGCATGCATAAATCGATTTCAGCTGCCGTGGCAACAACGCCTTCATCGAGCATCATTCGAGCCTCAACTGCAAGGGCGGTCAATGCGCGCATGCGAACCTGCTCAGCCGTTGATGCTGATTCACCTTTTGGAATCAAAGCAAGTGCAGCAGGATTCGTGGAGATTGAACCATCTTCGCTCTTTACATAAAAGTTTCGTACCCCTTGACCGACCATCGCCTGCATAGTTGGAGAAATTCGATAGCGATCTCCTAGATTTTCATGCAAAGTTTCGGAGACGTGTAAAGCCACACCTGGACCAACAAGATCTAAGAGTTGGAAAGGTGACATTGGAAAACCTGTAGAGCGCATTGCACTATCGGCAATTTCTGGAGGCGTTCCCTCGTCAACGGCATCGGTAATTTCGCCCATAAAGCGAGTTAATAACCGGTTGACGACAAATCCCGGAGCATCTTTACAGATAATCATTGTCTTTTTGAGTTCTTTACCAACGGCAACTGCCGTGGCTGTTGTTGCATCGTCAGTACTGCTAGTGCGGGCAATTTCTAGCAAAGGCATCACTGCAACCGGATTGAAGAAATGGAAACCTACTACACGCTCGGGATTTTTTAGACCTTGACTCATCTTTTCAACTGAGAGCGATGATGTATTAGTTGCTAAAACGCATTCGGGAGAGACGATCTCCTCCAATTTTTTAAAGAGCTCTTGCTTAAGCGCAAGCTCTTCAAAAATCGCTTCGATAATAAAGTCGCACCCTGCAAATATATTTTGGTCTGCAGAGCCCGTGATTAAGGGAACAAGGCGAGCAGCCGACTCTGGGCTCATGCGCTTTTTTTCCACCGCTTTAGCCAACTCGTTGTGGACCCAAGCGACTCCTTTGTCAGCGCGCGCTTGATCAATATCGCTCATAACAATGGGACACTTAAGATTGCGCAGAAGTAAAAGCGCTAACTGTGAAGCCATAAGCCCGGCACCAACAACACCGACTTTATTAATTTTACGTGCCAACACGGGCTTAGGTGCACCTTCAACTTTCTTACGCTTTTTTTGAATGAGGTTGAAGGCATACAGAGAAGCGCGAAGCGGATCGCTCATCGTCAAATCAGCGAGTGCTTGGTCTTCTGCATCAAATCCCTCGCCACGAGTATTACTTCTGGCAGCAGCGATAAGTTTGAGCGCTTTCATAGGTGCGGCAATTTCAGCGCCTCCGTATTTCTTGAGGGCTGCAACTCGTCCGCTTTCAAGAGCGGATTCCCATGCAGGATCATTGCTGTAATCCTTGCGTTCAGTAATGGATTGTCCCTTTAAAACTGATACGGCGAATTGAATGGAGCGTTCAATAAAATCAGCTGGTTCGAAAACTGCATCCGCTACACCAAGCTTTAGGGCATCTTTGGCTTTCATCATGGTGTTGTTATTTAGTGAGTTAAGAATAATTACTTGTACGGCGCGCTCTGGTCCGATGAGCTTTGGCAAAATTGTTGCACCACCCCATCCTGGAACTAAACCAAGAAAGACTTCAGGCAGAGCGGTGAACGCGGTGCTTGCAAGTGTGCGGTAGTTGCAGTGGAGTCCAACTTCTAGACCCCCACCTAAAGCTAACCCATTAATAAATGCAAATGTAGGAATTCCACACTCATCGAGGGTTCGAAAAACATCATGGCCTAACTTGCCGATTGCAAGTGACTGATCACGGTTTTCAATAAAAGAAAGCGCCGATAAGTCAGCGCCTGCAGCAAATATAAATGGTTTTCCTGTAATCGCTATTGCTGCAGGTGCACGTGAAATTGCATCGGCAATTGCCTCCTTAAGGGCCATTAAAGAGGCGGGACCGAAAGTATTTGGACGATTATGGTCTTGCCCATTATCAAGTGTGATCAGAGCCATCTTCCCAGCGCCACCAAATGCAGTTAAATCAACATCACGCACGAATGCATGTGTGACTACTTCTTCAGGTGCGCCCGCTGGCGGTTTTAATTCGGTAGTCATTTACTTTACATCTCCTTTGAAGTGAGGGTTTTCCCAAATAACTGTGCCACCCATTCCGAGACCGATGCACATTGTGGTAATTCCATAACGAACCTCTGGGTGGTCTTCGAAACTTCGAGCCAAATTGAGCATCAAACGCACGCCTGAGGAGGCAAGGGGATGGCCTACAGCAATTGCTCCACCAAATGGATTAACTCGAACATCATCATCTGCGATTCCGAAGTATTCCAAAAATGCTAAGACTTGCACGGCAAAGGCTTCATTAATTTCAATGAGTCCAATATCTTCAATAGTTAATCCAGCTTGCTTAAGAGCTTTGATAGTTGCTGGTACTGGTCCATAACCCATAACTTCAGGCTCGACTCCAGCGAAAGCGAATGTAACTAATCGAGCTTTTATTGTTAATCCGAGTTCAATCGCTTTATCTTCACTTGCAAGTAACGCGGCAGTTGCACCATCGTTTAATCCCGATGAGTTTCCAGCCGTGACTCTGCCGGCAGGTCGAAATGGGGTTTTAAGTCCAGCCAAACCTTCCATGGAAGTTGCTGGACGTGGAGGTTCATCTACCGTTGCAATCGACCAACCGAGTTCGGTGTTACGTGCAGCAGTTGGAATTAAATCGCGTTGCAAGGAACCAGCCGCATATGCCTTAGCGGTCTTTATTTGGGAGTTAAGCGCATATGTATCTGCGCGAAGTTTTGTAATGCTAGGGAAGCGATCATGTAATCGCTCGGCAGTTGCACCCATTGCCAAGGCATCTTGTTCAACGATTCGTTCAGCTAAAAAACGTGGATTTGGATCTAAACCTTCACCTATTGGATGGTTTCCCATATGTTCGACGCCACCGGCAATTGCGATTTCATTTGCACCTATTGCAATCGCGCCGGCAATTGTTGTTACTGCAGTAAGAGCACCAGCACACCATCGATCGATGGAGTATCCCGGAACGGTATTAGGTAGGCCCGATAATAAAGCTGCGCTTCGCCCAATGTTCATCCCTTGATCGCCACTTTGTGTAGCAGCGGCGATTGCAACATCATCAATCGATGCACGATCTACGAGTGGATTGCGATCTAACAATCCACGGATTGCGCGGACCATAAGATCATCTGCGCGAGTACCGGCATATAAACTTCCGGCCTTTCCAAATGGGGTGCGAACGGCATCGACTAAGACAACTGAACGTGACATAAGAGATCCCTTACTAATGGTTAGGGGATATGTTACCCATCAGTAAGGGATTTGTGAGCCGATTTGATTGCGCTTTTACAACCGCCTTTATCTCCTCAATCACTCTCAGGAGTGATTTCACCCACTGGTTCAACTATTTCAAGTGCCTCATGCTCAAGTAGGGCATCGGCCACGTGTGGGGCGACTAATTCAATCTGCCAGGCTCGAGCTCCTAATTCTGCTAGGGCGAGGCGTACGGCTGGTTCATCTCGGATAGTGGTGCAGTGAACGGGCGGGGACCAGCAGATTCTGCGCACGATCTCAGGAGAGATTAGATTTTCCATTGGAATCGAGTTAACTGTGGCCAGCTCTTCAATAAGTGCGCGCGCATGCGAGAGCGGTGCGAATTTTTCTGGGAACCTATCTCGCCAGAGTTTTATAGGCGGCAAAGTATCTACATTACTTCGCATCGCGGGCCATTGATCCTCGGGCAGAGCTACTGCGCGAGAAATTGCATCGAGCCATGCGGGGGAGTTCTCTAACCACCGCGCGCGAAGACCAAGCGAGCGCAGCGTCTTCTCTAACTCTTTTTTTGTCGTTGGTGCACTCAAGGAGAGCTCAATAATCGCTGAATCGTTGAGAAGTTTTCCGCTGGCTATATCTTGATCTGAGGCGATTGCATCGCGCGCTTCCCATAGTTCGCGGATGATAGCTAATTGATCGCGGCGTTTAATTTTATGCATACCAGATGTACGTCGCCATGGATCCACTCGTGGCGGTGGTGGTGGAGCTTTGAGAATCGAAGTGAACTCTTCCTCTGCCCACTCTAACTTTCCGGCCGATTGCAGGATCTCATACATCGCATCACGAAGCTCAACAAGGAGTTCAACATCTAAAGCTGCATATGTCAGCCACTCTTGTGGCAGAGGCCGAGTAGACCAATCTGCTGCGCTGTGCTCTTTAGCAAGCACTACTCCCATTAATGATTCCAAAAGTGGGCCGAGTCCAACTCGAGGAAGTCCAGCAATTCTTCCGGCTAACTCCGTATCAAAAAGATGTAGTGGATTGATTCCAAGTTCGCGAAGACATGGAAGATCTTGAGTGCTTGCATGCAAAATTACTTCGTCGCTATTGAGAAGATCGTTAAGCTCTGCGAGCAAAGGATGGGCTGGACCGAAGGGAATTGGATCAATTAAATGCAGACCACCACCTTTGCGTTTAATTTGAATTAAATATGCTCGGGCGCTATATCTAAAGCCAGATGCGCGTTCAGCATCAACTGCAAATGGCCCAGAACCACGTGCAAGTTGGGTGATTGCATCGCTCAGAAGTGGCACAGTGTTGATGAGGGGCGGGGTTCCTTGCGAAGGCACAAGTAAAGGAACAGGTGCTTGGGGCTCTAGCATGTGTGTTACTAACGAGCTCGAGCAGAGGGTATTGTCGAAACTCCCGGCGGGATCTCTTCTAGGCCAGCGACCTCAGCGATTAACGTGCACCAGCCGGAGATGTGATTTATAATCTCTGATGGATCTGAAATTATTGGAGTCCATGATGCCCGAATCTCAATCTCGG
>CAYHOY010000035.1:0-7184 GCA_964358665.1 uncultured Candidatus Planktophila sp.
TGGTATGGCGAGAGCGGCAATCGAGCAGTGGTTGAATCTGATCGAGTTGGCGATGATTTCCTTGCAGCCACGTGCCGCGAGTGGGAGGCGGCGGCAAATTTAGCCACCGGAGTTCGAACAGTAAAATTACGTACCGGGTTAGTTTTAGATCCAACCGGCGGTGCACTTGGAAAGATGCTTCCACTCTTTCGCTTAGGTTTCGGAGGAAGACTTGGCGATGGAAAGCAGTGGTGGTCATGGATTACTCTCCACGATCTTGTTCGGGCCATCGATTTCACCCTTGTTGAGGAGATATCTGGCCCGGTTAATCTAACTTCTCCTAATCCTGTAACGAATCAAGAATTCACGTCAGCGCTTGCTCGCGCTCTGCACCGACCCGCTTTATTTCCAGCCCCGTCTTTTGCACTAAAAGCAGCTCTCGGTGGTTTTTCTACTGAAGTTTTAGGCTCAAAGCGCGTGATACCCCAGGTTTTACAAAATGCCGGCTTTACATGGGATTATCCCCACATAACAGAGGCGCTAAAAGTCTTAGTTGAAAGCTAGTTGGCCTGCTAATTTTCCTGAAAATAGGGCACCTTGCTGAGAAGGAACGCTTCTATGGTCGCCAGCTAGAAAAAGAAAATCATTTAACTTTATATTCCGTGAAAGTGGTTTACCTATTGTTTGTAATGGCAACGCCAATGGTATTTCATATTTAGCAAGTAACTGCCAGCTTCGAGTATCTACTCCCCACATGAGCGTTAAATGCCGTTTAACATCGGATTCACTTGTGCCTAAAACCGAAGTTGTTGATAGTAAATATTGGCCTTCTGGTGCGTACGCGGGTGAAATATCTGAAATAACAACACTATTAATTACGGGGCCACCTCGCTGGCTATCAACAAGTAAGCGACCTGTTCCTGAAGGATTGGAATCACAAATGTGGTACCAAGTTATGCATCCCGCCATCTGTGTATCCAAATCACAATTTAATAACTGCGTTGCTGTCATTACATCCGTTGCAACAATAATTTTATTAGCGGTTATCGCGCCCGCCGATGTAATTAATTCATGTCCATTTATCCGTTCAACGCGAGTATTCAACTCAACATTATGGAGCCGCTTTCCTAATGCCAAAGGCAATTGACCTACACCTTTTCGCGGGAGCCCAGGTGAGCCACTGACAAACGACCTAAGTATTGAGATTCCATACCGCGCATCTATTAAGTGCGGATCTGCTAAAAAAACTCCATGTAAAAATGGACGCAAAGTTCGTTCATATGTACTGCCTAAAGCTGAAAGTACTTCTCCAATGGATACATTATCTTTAGGCTTACTAAAAATAATGCGCAATAACGCCAATTTTTCAGGAAGTGTTCCGGTAGCCCTATGTAAAACTGACATTGGCATGGAGCGAGGATCCCCTATGGCATGTCTTTTATCCCCGACCACAACTTCTATTGCACGTGGAGCTGGAACAAAATCAATCACATCAATCACATCAAGTTCTACGATTGATGGATACTTTGAATTTATTAACTGGAAGCCACGATCGCAGAGAAATCCATCAATGCTATCCGTGGCAATCCGACCTCCAAGACGATCACTTGCTTCAAGTACAACAACTTCAGCACCTAAATCTTGCAAGTGAAGCGCTGCAGCTATTCCTGCTAAACCCCCGCCAACTACGACATAGTCGAAGCATTTAGGCATTGGCAGAGTTCTCCCGTGCTTGATCAATTAAGTGCGCCACTAATAAGACATCAGCATTGTCAATCGGCCAAGGAGCTTTACCTGCAATTGCATCGGCAACGGCGCTATAAAACAGAGCATAGTTTCCATTTTCACCGGCAAACTCTTCTACAACATTGCCGCGGTGAATAAAGGCTTTTGAGGAAGTGGGAACTGCCCATGTACCACCTATTGGATACTTTCCGCTTCTCAGTAAATCCTCTTGTGGATCTAAATCATGTATTACTAGTGCGCCTTGGGCACCAAGAATTCGAACACAAGGACCTGGGGCGCCAACGACCGCACTCGCCGATAGATACGACATCAATCCGCCACTGTGGCGCAAAACCAAAACAGAGTCGTCATCGGCCCCTCCTCGTAAAGATCGAACCGATGACATAACAAGTTCTGCAGAGCCAAACCAATCTATTGCCGTTGAAATTAAATGGGACTGTAAATCTAATAACTGACCGCCGCCGTCGGCGGCGCTCATGTTCTCACGCCATGACTGCGCATGTAAATCTGGTCGAAAGCGTTCAAAACGCGACTCCATTCTGTGGATCTGACCCAAAACTCCGCTGGCCAGGACACGTTTAATAGTTAATGCGTTGCTATCCCATCTGCGATTAAAGAATGTGGAAACCGGGGTTCCAGCTTTTAAACCGGCATCGATTATCGCCTTGGTTTCAGCATAGGTTCGACCCATAGGTTTATCTATAACAACCGGGATACCTGCATCAATTGCACACAATGCATCATGTGCATGAGCAATATTGGCTGATGCGACTACTACAAGATCCAACCGCTCTCTCACGAGCTCTTCACTTGTGGCGACAACTTTCACATCTGGAAAATCCTCTTGCACATGGCCATGCCGTATTTCATTCGTGGTCGCAATCGCGGCTACCTCAAAACCGCAGCCTTTAAGTAAGGGGGCGTGAAAGTAACGCCCGGCTAAGCCATAGCCGACAATTCCTACACGCAAACTCATTGTTTCTGCAACTTTGATGGCCACCAGATTTTCCCGCCGATGTCATAAGCCAAGGCCGGTACCAAAATCGTTCGAACTATGAGAGTGTCAAGTAAAACACCGAAAGCTACTGCAAAACCCAATTCAGCTAAGAAGACCAAAGGTAAGACTCCAAGAACTCCGAATGTGGCAGCTAAAACAATTCCGGCGGAAGTAATAACGCCACCTGTGACCGTTAAACCTTTTATAACGCCGGCTCGAGTTCCGATTTTGGCACTTTCTTCTCGAACTCTAGTCATAAGGAAAATATTGTAGTCAATGCCAAGGGCAACTAAGAATATAAATGCGAAGAGCGGGAATGATGTATCTGCGCCTTTGAAGTTGAAAATATGTTCAAAGACTAATTGGCATGCACCCAATGTCGCAAAGTACGAAAGCACCACCGTTGACAGTAAAAGAATCGCCGAAATAATACTTCTAAGAAGTAAACCAAGTATCAGTGTGATCAATAGTAGGACGATTGGAATGATCGTTTTATTGTCGTGATCGGCTGCGACATCAGTATCAAAGGCAACGGCAGTTGAACCGCCTACTAAAATCTTTGGATCAATTGCATGAACCGTTTCCCTGATTACTGGTATGACATCCCGTGCTTCAATAGAATCAGGGTTAAGTGACAGTGTGGCGTTTAAAACAACCTGGCCGTTGAGTCTTTTTATTTCTGGGAGCGGCTCTCCAGGAATAACTGGAGTCACACGCAGAGGTTCAACTGACGCGACACCTTCGACTCTCATGAGCGCTGCGCTTACAGAATTGACTAAATCTTCATTGACAATAACCTCTGTCGGTTGTCCTGCTCCCCCGGGAAAGTGTTGGCCTAAAAGCTCTAAACCGATTACAGAATCCTGTTTTTTAGTAAAGGAATCGGCTGTAGATAGACCTTTAGCATTCAACGTCGTAGAAAAACCGGCGAGAATTACAAGCACTACGGAGGTTATGATCCACAACTTGCGAGGACGCTTTTGGACTCCAGCGCCGATCTTTGCCCATGTTCCTTCAAGTTGAGAGTTAACATCATCAAAGCGCGGAATTCGTGGCCAGAAAATCCACCGGCCAAATGCCACTAGAAGTGCCGGCAGTAAAGTTAAAATCGTAATCATTGATGCGGCGATGCCTATCGCTCCCACCGGACCAAGTCCTCGATTGCTGGAGAGATCACTAAGAAGTAAAACTAATAAACTAACGATGACGGTCATACCCGAGGCGAGAATTGGTTCAAAGACGCCTTTGTAAGCCGCCTTCATCGCATCAAATCGTGAGGCATAGTGATGTAGCTCTTCGCGATAACGCGAAATTAAAAGAAGTGCATAATCCGTTGCTGCGCCTAAGACTAAGACCGAGAGAATTCCCTGGGATTGACCACTTAAATCAATCGCATTGTTTTTGGCTAATAAATAAACAATTCCACCAGCAGTAGATAGGGCTATAACCGATGAGAAAAGCGGCAAAATCCATAAAACTGGGGATCTATAAACGACTATTAATATCAGCGCAACAACTATGAGCGTAGTAAACAAAAGAGATGAGTCGATTCCGCTAAAGGCTCCAAAGAGATCTCCAAGTATCGCGCCTATACCAGTGACATTTGCAGTCAAGCCATTGGCCTTAGCGTAAGCCGTCGAATCTTCGCGAAGAGTTTTTATGATTTCAGGCAGAACGGGTTTATCATTCGGCAATAAATCTTGAGCCGAATCAAAGGTTAATGGAAGACTTACAAGAATCGCCTTCTTATCCTGCGATGCAAAGGCAAAGATAGGTTGACCAGGAATCAAATACTTTGAAATGGGAATATCTGAACCAATAATTGGTTTTGAACTAAGTCCTGCCAAGTGCAGGTTAAGAGCTGCTACTTTAGCTTCGTCCACTTCACCTAGATAGAGAATGAGGGTTGGAATCGTCTGTGTCTGATCAGCAGAAAATTGGGTAATAATCTTTGATGCTTGTGTCGATTCAGCGCTCTGAGGCAAAAAGGTAGAGTTATCATTCTCTTGAACCGTCGATAACGAGCCAAAGAGTGGGCCAAAAACTCCACTTGCTCCGAACCAGAGGAATATCACGATAAGCGCGGTTATGAAAGGGCGTCGGCTCTTTTTTCTCACAACGGGATCCACGAATTATTCCCTTTCGGATTGGTAAGGATGCAATCCTACCTTTAGGCTAGGGATGTGCCTGTAGTAACTAGCCCCCATGATTCTGTAATTGCCTTGGTCCGCCATGGACTAATCGATTATGAAAAGGCTTGGGAGGTTCAGCGAACAATTCATGGGGAAGTTGTTGAAAAAAAACGACCTAACACACTTCTACTTTTGCAACACCCCTCGGTTTACACCGCAGGTCGCCGAAGCGATGCTTCAGAACGACCTCACGACGGTACACCGGTTATCGATGTCGATAGAGGCGGAAGAATTACATGGCATGGACCCGGCCAATTAGTGGGTTATCCAATTGTCCGATTAGCTAAACCAACCGAAGTCATTGGCTTTGTCCGCGAAATCGAAGCCGGTCTCATCCAAGTCTGTGCTGAGTTTGGAATAAAGGCTCAATGTTTTGCTGGACGTTCGGGAGTCTGGATTCGCGACGAGAAGGGTGATCGCAAGATCGCTGCTATCGGAGTTCGAGTAGCTAAGGCCGTTACTATGCATGGCTTTGCTTTAAATGTCTGTCCAGATTTAACTGCATTTGATCAGATTATTCCCTGCGGCATCGCCGATGCAGCGGTAACTTCAATGGAAAAAGAGTTAGGTCGCGCAATTACGATTGATGAAGTTGAACCAGTTGTTGAGCGCTACATCTTTGAATCTTTGAAGCGAGTAACTATATGAGCATCGCCCCTGAGGGTCGCAAAATGATTCGCATTGAAGCCCGCAACGCGCAAACCCCAATCGAACGCAAACCCGATTGGATAAAGACTCGGGCAAACATGGGTCCTGAATACACCAGGCTTCGATCATTAGTAAAGAGCGAGGGTTTACACACGGTCTGCCAAGAAGCCGCGTGTCCAAACATCTTCGAGTGCTGGGAAGATAAAGAGGCCACATTTTTAATCGGTGGTGACAAATGCACCCGTCGTTGCGATTTTTGCAATATCGATACAGGTAAACCCGATCCACTCGATCGAGAAGAGCCACGAAAAGTCGCAGAGTCTGTAAAAGCGATGGGTCTTGCCTATGCGACTATCACTGGCGTTACGCGAGATGATCTGCCCGATGAAGGCGCATGGTTATATGCCGAGACTATTAGACAGGTGCATGAATTAAATCCTGGCTGCGGAGTTGAAATGTTAGCCCCGGATTTTCATGCAAAGAGCGAACTTCTCAATGAAATTTTTGAAACGCGGCCAGAAGTATTCGCCCACAATCTAGAAACTGTACCTAGAATCTTTAAAGAAATACGCCCGGCATTTACTTATGAAAAATCTTTACGTGTGATAACAATGGCTCGCGAATTTGGTCTCATTACCAAATCGAATTTGATTCTGGGATTAGGTGAAACTCGTCAAGAGGTTTCACAAGCCCTGATTGATCTACGAAGTGCTGGATGTGATTTAATCACGATTACCCAATATTTACGTCCAACTAATCGCCATCATCCAGTTGTACGTTGGGTCAAACCCGAAGAGTTCGTTGAACTATCAACAGAGGCAACTGAGGCAGGATTCCTCGGCGTAATGAGCGGACCACTTGTACGCTCAAGTTATCGCGCTGGACGTTTATATCGACAGGCAATGGCGGCTAAAACAACTCATGGCTGATCTCGTATATCCCCCAGTAATCGTGGCAATCAAATCACTCTGGAAATATTTAGATCTTAAATTTGACTTTCAAGGCGTTGAAAATATCCCTCGAAAAGATGGTGCGATTTTAGCAATCAATCATGTCAGTTATTTAGATTTCGCAATTACCGGGACAGCTGCATTGCCTGCAGGTAGATATGTTCGCTTCATGGCTAAGAAAGAGGTTTTCAATAATAAACTCGCTGGGCCATTGATGCGTGGAATGCACCACATAAATGTAGATCGCGAAAATGGCGCAGCATCTTTTGTTGCAGCTCTACGTGCAGTGAAATCCGGTGAGATTATTGGAATTTTTCCTGAAGGAACAGTCTCCACGAGTTTTGAGATTAAAGGTTTAAAATCCGGTGCAGTTCGTCTTGCAATGGGCGCTGGAGTTCCAGTTATTCCAACGATTATTTGGGGCAGTCAGAGAGTCTGGACTAAGGGAGTAAAGCGAAATCTGCGTCGCAAACACATTCCTGTCACCGTAATCTTTGGTGAGCCGATTGTCTATAAGAAAGGTGATGACCTCGAAGTTGCTGAAGCGCATCTTCGCCAAACTCTTCTTGGAATGCTCCATCAAGTTCAAGAGAATTACCCTGATAGCCATGTGGGCCAGCGCTGGGCACCTACCCGCCTTGGTGGAACGGCCCCTGCCCCACTAAACTAGGC
>CAYHOY010000036.1:0-7093 GCA_964358665.1 uncultured Candidatus Planktophila sp.
GCTGATCAAGAAAAACTGCATGAAAGAATTCTCGAAGCAAATAATGGTAAGAAAGTCGATTTAGTTTTGGAGATGGTCGGCGGTAAAACTTTTGATGCCAGCCTTGAAGCCCTTGCACCTTTTGGACGATTAATAACATACGGAATGGCATCTCGTACTGCGCCAACGCCGATTCACCCCGGTTCATTAATGGGTGGATCAAAGACGATTACCGGGTTTTGGCTTTCACACTGCTTCGGCAGTAAAACACTATTGAACGATGTTATTGCTGAATTATTCGCATTGGTTGAAAACGGAAAGTTAAAGCCGGTTATTGGCGCCAGTTTTGGTTTAAGCCAAGCAATCGAAGCGCATAAAGCCATGCTCGCCCGCGAAACCACTGGCAAAATCACATTGAAACCAGCCACATAGATAGAGGATTTTTCGAAAGTCCCGCACTGCCTGTACGCTCGACCTTCGACTGTTGCTGACGAAGAATCAGCGCCCCCCTAGCTCAGTTGGTAGAGCGTTTCCATGGTAAGGAAAAGGTCACCGGTCCGATTCCGGTGGGGGGCTCGATGAGAACCCCTTCACTAGAAGTGGATCTTTTCAAAGCACACCCCTGGCGGGGTAGCTCAGCTTGGTAGAGCAAGCGGCTCATAATCGCTGTGTCGTGGGTTCAAATCCCGCTCCCGCTACTTGTACTACATAACCATTAGGGTTGCATTGTCCAGACCTTTACTTGATTAGGACTTTAGAAATCAGGTATTGATCAAGGAATAGGAGTCGCAGAGGAGGCAAAGTGACCACAGAACCAGGAGAGAGTGTAATTCCAAGAGATGGGATCTTCCAAGACGGAAATGCACTTGCCAGTCTTGCAATCCTCAGTGTGGATCTTTCTGAGGGGAAGATTTCATATTACGATCACTTTGTCCCCTTTGTTATTGAAGCTCTGGCCACTGGGTGTGGCGGTCGTGGCAATACGCAAGAAATTACCGACGCCCTATATTCGGAGTTTGGTCTTAAGTTTCCGCTCGCGGTGGTACGCAACATCCTCAAGAGAACCGAAAAGCGAGGGGAAATCGAACATCATCGTGATGAAGATGTGTTTTCTGCGAGTGCTGGAGCCGGTGCAACTTTCAAATCGCATCGCGACGACGCATTGCGCCAACAAGCATCGCTAGCACAGGCGTTGGTAGATTTTAGTAAAAAAAATTATGATTTGAGTTGGACGTTTGAAGAGGCAGAGATAGCCCTTCAAGATTTCGTTGCGAAAATCAGCACGTCTAGAATCAAACAAGTGCTGGGATCAAGTAGTGGCAGCAGTAATGGGCAGGTTGGATCTTCCAGTGAAATTACCCAGTCCTTCGTTGTTGGTGAATTCGTCACCTATATTGTTCATAGAGATCCAGTGGCTTTTACCTCACTTGAGAATTTGGTGAAAGGTTCCATGCTTGCAGCGGCGCTATATCTTCCAATCTCACCTCAAAGCACGAGGAAATTTCGAAACACCACAATTTGGATTGATGCACCAGTAGCTCTGCTATGGCTGGGCTTGGATGGTGCGGAAGCACAGAGTTACATTGGATCAATGATGGATCTTGCAAAGCGGCAGGGAGCGAATCTTGGGATGTTTACACACTGTGTCCAGGAATTACGGTCAATTGTTCGAGGAGCAGCAGACGGAATCAGTTATTTGGCGCCAGGTCTGCGCCCAAGCAAACTAACTGTCCGGTTTCGTGATGACAAAATGACCTTCGCTGAAGCTCTCTTGCTTTCAAGTTCAATTGAGCAAAAATTGGCTGGCCTAAGTGTGGTTTTTCAAGATGCTCCAGACCATGACCCGAGATACGGTATTGAAGAGGAGCAATGGGAAGCGATGCTCCAAGAAACGGTTAATTACCAAAGTGATGGTGCCAGACTTTGTGACTTGGCATCCCTGATTGGAGTGCACCGTCTGCGCAAGGGAGTCAGTAGCGATTCTCTTGAAGATTGTCGCGCAGTATTGATGACCGCAAATCCGAAAGTGACTAGAGCTGCCAGAAGATTCTCGGGCATTAATGGCACAAGCTGGCCTTTGGCTATTGTTGATCATGATGTCGCCGCACTCCTTTGGTCAAAGGAACCTATGGATGCACCCGACCTTCCACGGAATCAAATAATTGCGAATGCGCTTGCGGTCCTGCACCCTTCGCAGGATCTTTGGACTCGGTATTGCGCAGTACTTGATCAACTGGCTGAAAGCGACGCCGACCTGACGGATGCCGTGCTGGTTCTCCGAAACAGCAGTGAGGCTAGACGCCTGCTTATGGGTGATTCCATGGGGGATCCAAGCAGAGTCACTCCTGGATTAGTCCAGTCCATTCTTAAGGAGATTAAAGAGTCGGCGGTGGCACCAGTAATGGCTGAACGCGACACACTGTCGGAGAAGTTAGATTCCACATCAAAGGAGAACATCGCAATGCGCCGTCGTCTCGAGGCGGTCGAACAGAAGGATGCTCGTTTAAAAGACCGAGCCATTAAGTCATCCGAAAGTTGGGCGAAGGTCGTGCGAACGTGCACCAAGATTGCTTCAGTGGCTTTGATAATTGGGTTTCTTCTAAGTCTTGCTTCCCCAACATCGCCATTGCTCAAATTGTTCCCCTCGGGATTTCAGCTATACATCAGCATAAGCGCCGGTATAGTCACTGTTGTTGGAGCATTTTTTCTCTACAAAGGACATACCTTCGAGAAACTTGCTGACTCCCTTGGAACTCGGGCTCAGAAGTTCATTCAAAAACGAAAGTTTGAAGGAATTGGCTTGGATTCGGAATTCGACTCCAAGGGGAGCGCGCCTCAGGAAGCCTGAGAAAGAGGATTTATGGAAACCTTTCCCACGTTTCTGCGGTCCTTGAATCCGTCATAAAACCGTTAGTCATGGCAATATTTAACAGATCACGGGTACTTTTACGCGAATTTCGTACATTGCAGGACCTCGGGTAACCTAGGCCCTTCGATAACCAATGAAGGAGTAAGACCATGGCAAGTAAGAGCACGGACGTACGTCCGAAGATCACCATGGCTTGCGTCGATTGCAAAGAGCGTAATTACATTACAAAGAAGAACCGCCGCAACGATCCTGACCGTATGGAGCTCAAGAAGTTCTGTCCTCGTTGCAAGCTTTCAACACTTCACCGCGAAACCCGCTAATGATCAATCCCGATTCGGTCGGGCGCACTTTTCATGGTGCAGATCAAGTCATTGTTACGCAATCCGAGATTGATGCCTTTGCTGCCGTAATTGGCGAAGGCGATACCAGCGTTGCGCCACCAACTTTTTCTATCCGAATCTCGCTCCCACAATATGAATCTATTTTGACTCAACCTGAAATTGGTGTTGATTGGTCGCGATTGGTGCACGGAGATCAAAAGTTTGAAAACTATCGTCCAATTGTCGCTGGAGATGTTTTCACTTGCTCGGCGACAATTGAAACATTGCGAACCGTAGCCGGAAATGAAATTGTCTCTGTTCGCTCAGATTTGCATAGTGGCTCTGAATTAGTCGTCTCGTCTTGGTCAACTTTGGTGGTGCGCGGATGATTAATGTTGGCGATGCTGTACCTTCAAGAGTTTTTGAATTAGATCGTGCACTGCTTAAGGCGTATGCAGATGCAAGTGGAGACCAAAACCCAATTCACCAAAATGAAGAAATTGCAATCTCTGTTGGCCTTCCTAATGTAATTGCTCATGGAATGTTAACTATGGCCCTAGTCGGGAAATACGTCACCGATTGGGCAGGTGGAAGTGCCAGTGTTAAAGAGTTTTCTGCACGCTTTATCAAGCCCGTAATTGTGCCAGCTGGTGAAAAAGTGGATTTAACGGTAAGTGCAACTGTTGCAGAAGTAGATGGCAATCGCATTAAGTTAGATCTAATTGCTACTTCGGCTGGAGTTAAAGTGCTAGGAATGGCTAAAGCTTGTGTCCACGCCGCTAATCTTTAGCCATGACTGAGCTATCTAAATACACCAGCCTTCGGGTGGGCGGCCCAGCTAAAAGAATTGTTCACGTTTCAACTGAATCGGACATCATCGCCGCAATCACCGCTGCGGGGGATTCTCCGATTTTAATTATGGGTGGTGGAACAAATGTTTTAGTGGCCGATAGTGGTTTTGACGGAACGGTAATACATATTGCAAATAACAGCGTTGAAGCTGAAGTCGATGCATGCAGTGGTGCAACCTTGACTATCGGAGCCGGCGAAAATTGGGATAGCTTTGTTTCGACAACCATTACCCGAGGATTTGCAGGTCTTGAAACTTTGAGCGGTATTCCCGGAACAGTTGGAGCAGCTCCAATTCAAAACATCGGCGCGTACGGCCATGAAGTGAGTGAGTTTATAACGCGGGTACGGACCTATGATCGCCTGAACAGAGAAATCAAGACATTCACAAACGCCGAGTGCGAATTTTCATATCGAAATTCTTACTTTAAGGCTCACCCTGGTCGATACGTAGTTCTAGATGTGGCTTTTCAACTGCGGATTGGCGAAAAAACAACACCGATTACTTATCTTGAGCTTGCGAAAAAACTTGGAATTGAAATGGGTGATAAATCCTCAGTTATAGATTGTCGAAAGGCCGTACTTGAGCTAAGAGCAAATAAAGGAATGCTTCTTTCGGCCGAAGACCATGACTCGTGGTCGGCGGGATCATTTTTCACTAACCCAATAGTTTCCCAGCAAGTAGCCGACTCACTTCCTAACGTTGCGCCAAAGTGGCCGCTCAACGATGGAACAGTAAAAATTTCAGCAGCATGGCTAATCGAACACTCGGGAATCCATAAAGGAGATGAAATTGGTGGGGCACGTATTTCAAAGAAACATGTTTTGGCGCTTACAAACTCTGGGACCGCTACAGCGTCAGATATTGCAGCGTTAGCTAAGCACGCGAGAGATCAAGTGCAAATTAGTTTTGGAATCACTTTGGTAGCTGAAGTAAATCTAGTTGGAATTGAGATTTAGCCTTGCGTCAATAGTTTTTTAATACGACCTATACCTTCGACGATATCGGCATCACTAGTTGCATATGAAAAGCGTAAGTAGCCAGAGGGGCCAAATGCCTCACCCGGAACAGCTGCAACTTCAACTTCTTCTAGAAAAATCGTTGCTAACTCTGCTGATGTATATGGAGTTTTACCGCGAATAGTTGTGCCAAGTACTCCTTTAACCGATGGATATACATAAAAGGCACCAGTTGGTGTTGGACAGACAAATCCAGGTATCTCATTGAGCAGATCCACAATTAATGTTCGGCGACGATTGAAAGCCTCACCCATTGCTTTAACTGCCGTTAAGTCACCACTGACAGCTGCAATTGCAGCACGTTGTGAAACATTTGAAACATTTGAGGTTAAGTGAGATTGCAGATTGGTTGCAGCCTTAATTACATCTTTAGGACCAATCATCCAACCAACACGCCAACCAGTCATTGCATAGGTTTTTGCAACACCGTTCACAATGATGCACGTGTCGGCAAGCCCAGGGACTAGCACTGGCATGCTCGGTGCAGTGGCACCTTCATATAGCAAGTGCTCGTAAATCTCGTCAGAGATAACCCAAATGTTATTTTTTAACGCCCATTCACCAATCGCCTTAACCTGCGCCGGTGAATACACCGAGCCTGTTGGATTAGATGGTGAACAAAATAAAATAGCCTTTGTCTTTGATGTTCGTGCAGCTTCTAACTGTTCAACGCTCACCAAATAGTTTTGAGTTTCGTCGGCAAATACTTCAACTGCAACTCCACCGGCCAATTTGATGCACTCTGGATATGTTGTCCAAAATGGCGATGGCAATAAAACCTCGTCGCCATCATTAATAATTGTTGCGAAAGCTTGATACACAGCCTGCTTTCCGCCATTGGTAACCAAAACTTGATCAGCTGTAATTTCGTAATTGGAGTCACGCTTTGTCTTTACAACAATTGCCTCGCGAAGTTCGGGCAATCCTGGCGTCGGTGAGTATTTGTGATTAGAGACAACATGAGTCGCCGCAGCCGCGGCTTCGACGATGTAATCAGGTGTTGGAAAGTCAGGCTCGCCGGCACCAAAGCCGATTACCGGACGGCCTTGGGCCTTAAGAGCCTTGGCCTTAGCATCGACGGCCAACGTGGCAGATTCAGCAATCGCAGCGGTTCGGGTTGAAATTCGTGAGCTCATGCCCCTAAGTCTGCCTTATCTACGAAGCGAGTTAGACCTGAGCCCCTCCTTGCCTCTACACTTCAACGCTCACGAGGGTTTGCTTTTCCCTATGGTTTTGCCATGCCCTCGTGCGAAGGGCAGTAGCTCAATTGGCTAGAGTTGCCGTCTCCAAAGCGGCCGGTTGGGGGTTCGAGTCCCTCCTGCCCTGCACGATGTACTTGTACGAAGTTAAAAGAAGTAACAGACGAAAGTAATAGAAAGGTAAAGACGATGACAGAGTCACCTGAACACGTAGCCGAGAAGCTTGGGCTATTTGCGCGCGTCGGCCTTTTCTACCGCCAAGTTACAAGTGAGTTGTCCAAGGTTGTTTGGCCAACTCGTAAGCAGTTAACGACCTATACCGCCGTTGTATTGGTCTTCGTAACTTTCATCATCGCAGTTGTCTCACTTCTCGACCTTGTATTAACCAAGATTGTCTTCTGGGTCTTTGGATAAGGAAGAGAAATGACTGAAGAAATTACAGACGAGACACCAAAGCCAGATGCCTTCGAGGCAGCACTTGCGGCGTCGGCTAGTGAAATTGCAACTCCAACGGTAGAGGCCGAAGTTGCAGAGGACGTAGCTGTTTTTACGGAGTCCGAGCTCGCGCTCGCATCCGATGAAGATGGCGATATCGAATCCGATGAGAATGACCCGAACGCAGAATTTCGTCGCACGCTACGCACGGCACTAGGTGATTGGTATGTAGTCCACTCATATGCCGGTTATGAGAAAAAAGTTAAGGGCAATCTTCAGACTCGTATTCAATCTTTAAATATGGAGGATTACATTTTCCAGATTGAAGTCCCTGAAGAAGAAGTTAAAGAGCTTAAGAACGGCGCTTTCAAAATGGTTAAGCGCAATATCTATCCTGGTTATGTTTTAGTTCGCATGGATCT
>CAYHOY010000037.1:0-6424 GCA_964358665.1 uncultured Candidatus Planktophila sp.
GGTGATTCCACCTTCTGGACCGATAATTATAAGTAAGTGTGCAACGTTATGCGATGAGATGCAGTCACTGAGCTTTACATCACTACTTTCATGAAAAGCGATCGCTAAATCACTCAACTTTATTGCTTCGCAAATCTGCTCAGTTGTAGCGATATCGGTGACTTCAGGTATCCGTAATCGACGCGACTGTTTGCTGGCTTCACGCGCGGTAACTGAAAACTTTTCTGAGACTTTTCCGATACTTCGAGCCGCCGCCCAAGGAACAATTCGATCAACGCCCGCTTCAGTTAAAAGTTCAATCGCCTCTTTAGCTCGATCACTCTTTGGCAACGCTTGTACAACCGTGATGGATGTTGCAAGTGCTTCTTGAAAACCAGTTGCGGTCACTTCGACTTCTATTGACTTTTTCTTAATGGCAAATGCTTTTACTTGACTCCAAGCACCTGTGCCATCTGCGAGCATAAAGACATCGCCCGCAGCCATGCGCAGAACTCGGATAGCGTGGTTAGCATCTTCATTATTAAACTCGTAACTTTGCCCAACTTTGGTGGGAAGATTATCTACAAAAAATAGAGTTAACATTATTTTGTAAATGCACCTTTGATTTTGGAAAAGATTCCACCATCATGGCCCTTCACATGAGCATCACCAGCGCTTTCACCTCGTAATTGTGCGAACTTCTTCAGTAGCGCCTCTTCTTCTCGGCTCAACTTAGTCGGAGTAGCAACTTCAATGTGAACTATTAAATCTCCTCGACCAGCATTGCGAAGTCGACCCATGCCTTTACCTTTAATGACTACCGGTGTGCCATTTTGCGTACCGGCTTTAATGTGCACTTCGACCGGACCATCGAGTGATTCGACACTAACTTTCGTGCCTATCGCTGCAGCAGTCATTGAAACCGACAAGGACATGTGCAAAGTATCTCTATCCCGGATTAAATATTCATGTTCGATCTCAACTATTTCAACATAGACATCGCCTGCCGGTCCGCCGCCATGTCCAACTTCTCCACGGCCAGATAGTTGAATTCGATTTCCGGTTTCAACTCCGGCAGGAATTTTGACGTGAAGATCCTGACGAGCACGTACTCGACCTTCGCCGGCGCATTCGCGGCAAGGGTTTGTGATGATGCTGCCATATCCACCACAGGGGCGGCAGGGGCGCGATGTCATTACCTGCCCAATAACAGAGCGAACTACATGTTGGGTTTCACCTCGGCCTTTACAGACGTTACACATTGTTGGTTGCGCACCATCTATGCCCCCATGTCCTTCGCATTTAGGGCAGATAATCGCGCTTTCTACACTTATGACACGTTCAACACCAAAGCAGGCCTCGTACAAAGAAACCTCAATACGAATGAGTGAGTCTTGACCTGCACGCATTCGAGGACGAGGACCACGAGAGCCACCGCCGCCAAAGAATGCATCCATGATGTCACTAAATCCGCCGCCAAAATTAGCTCCACCAAAGTTGCTTCCGCCCATGTCGTAGTTCTGGCGCTTCTGTGGGTCGCTCAACGTTTCATAAGAGGCTGTGATCTCTTTGAACTTATCTTGAACCGCTGGATCTGGATTAACATCAGGATGAAGTTCACGGGCTAATTTACGATAAGCCCGTTTAATTTCATCGGCCGATGCTTCACGCGAAACTCCTAAAGTTTGGTAATGATCTGCCACTTATGCACCCTCGTTTATAAATCGTCCGACATATCTGGCAACTGCCGATACTGCCGCCATTGAACCCGCATAATCCATTCGTGTAGGTCCAATAATTCCAAGGGCACCTAGCGGTACATCATCGGATCCATAACCAACGGCCACTAAAGATGTCGAGCGTAAATTGGCATCTTGTTGCTCGCCACCGATTCGTACTTTAATACTTTGGCCCGCATCGCCGAGCAGACGCAGTAAAACAACTTGCTCCTCTAAAGCCTCCAAGACCGGATGCATTGTCGTTGAAAAATCCTCTTGAAACCTAGCTAAGTTTGCAGTACCAGCTAAAACTATCTTCTCTTCATGACGTTCCATCGCCATTTCAATGACCGATGACATAACAATTGCAACATTCTTACGATCACTTTGTGAATAGCTCTCTAAAATTCCGCTGATGCGGTCGGCAACGTCGGGTAAACGGTGCCCCATCATCTGCGTATTTAACTGCGCGCGTAAGGTATGCAGAAAATGCTCAGATACATCTTCTGCCAATTCAATGACTCGTTGCTCGATTCTTCCTGCATCAGTAATTAAAACCATCATGAGCCGTGCTGGGGTTAGGGAAACTAACTCGATATGGCGAACCCGTGATTTAATCATCGAGGGATACTGCACCACTGCCACTTGTTTAGTTACATCGGCCAGTAAGCGAACTGTCCGCATAACAACATCATCTAGATCTAAAGCCCCTTCTAAAAAGACCTCAATGGCTCGACGCTCGGCGCTAGATAAAGGCTTAACTTCAGCTAACTTATCAACGAAGACTCGGTAGCCGCGATCTGTAGGAATACGCCCTGCGCTCGTATGTGGCTGGGTTATCAAGCCTTCCTCCTCTAAGACCGCCATTTCATTGCGAATAGTGGCCGGGGAGATGCCTAGGCCATGTCGATCGGCAATTGATTTTGAGCCGACAGGCTCCTGCGTTGCGACGTATTCGTCGACAATTGCACGGAGGATTTCTAGACGGCGTGATGACATAGTGTGGGCAAGGATACTAGAAAGTTATTTCTCGCACGATTCGATCTGCAATCAAGCGCCCAGTAGGGGTTAATACCACTCGATTATCTGTGATTTCTATGAATCCGTTATCGCCAAAGTTGGCTAAGCAATCAATCTGAGCTTGGGAAAGCGCGTCAATCTCCAAGCCTTCACGCATTCGAATTCCCAGCATGATCGATTCGACTGCAATCTGTTCCGACGTTAATAATTCACTCTCCGCAATTGGTGTTTCTGCGGCGAACAACTTCTGCTTATAAACCGTTGGATGTTTGATATTCCAAAACCGCCTTCCGTCTATGTGCGAATGTGCTCCAGGTCCCAATCCCCACCAATTTTTATTCTCCCAATATGCAATATTGTGTCGGCATTCATGGCCTGGCTTTGACCAGTTAGATAGTTCGTACCATGAGAATCCATGTGCTTCACATAACTGATCGATAAGTAAGTACATATCTGCCATCAAATCATCATCGGGCATAGTTAAATCACCGCGTTTAATTTGGGCCGCTAACTTTGTTCCACCCTCAACGATTAAAGCGTAAGCACTAATGTGATCGATATCTAAAGAGAGTGCAGTTGTGACTGTGTCTCGCCAATCATCGAGTGACTCACCAGGTGTTCCATAGATAAGATCGACACTAATGCTCTTAAATCCTGCAGCGCGTGCCATGTCCACGGCTTTTTTCACATTTTCGGGATTATGCGTGCGATCTAAAACGGCCAAGACATGTGGTTTCGCTGATTGCATTCCAAAAGAGATTCGATTAAAACCTACTTCAAGATAGCGTGCGAGTTTTTCAGCCGTAACCGAGTCCGGGTTAGCTTCAAGTGTTATTTCACAATCTGCAGTTAAACCATTTCGCGCTGTGATTGCGGCGATGACGCGACCTAAATCATCGGCCGGAAGTAAAGATGGGGTTCCTCCCCCAAAGAAAATCGTTGGGACTTCACCTAAGGGTGCTGCATCCAACTCCCTTAAAACCGCGTCAATGTAGTCATTACTAACAATCTCTAACGTTGCACCGTCCTGAAGCTCATTAGGAGTGTAAGTATTGAAATCACAATAACCACAGCGCTTAATGCAGTAAGGGATATGAACGTAGAACGAGAGCGTCATATTTAGAGCTTTCGTGCGGCTTTCACCTTTTCAATATCGGCATCGGTTGCAAGAGCTGCTACGAAGGCCTCTTGTGGGACTTCAACTCGGCCCACCATCTTCATGCGCTTTTTGCCCTCTTTTTGCTTCTCAAGAAGTTTGCGCTTACGCGAAATATCTCCGCCATAACACTTAGCTAAAACATCCTTACGGATCGCGCTAATGCTTTCGCGGGCAATAATTCGAGAGCCGATTGCGGCCTGAATGGGAACGTCAAACTGTTGACGTGGAATCAGTTGGCGAAGTTTTCCTGTCATCATGACGCCATAGGCATAGGCCTTATCGCGGTGAACGATTGCACTAAATGCATCAACGGCTTCACCCTGTAACAGGATATCGACCTTAACTAAGTTGCCTTCAGCATCGCCCTTTTCTTCGTAATCGAGTGAGGCATAGCCTTTTGTGCGAGATTTAAGTTGATCAAAGAAGTCAAAAACGATTTCAGCAAGTGGTAAGTCGTAACGAATCTCAACGCGATCCTCTGAAATGTAATCCATTCCAAGCAATACTCCCCGACGTTCTTGACAGAGCTCCATGATCGTGCCGATAAATTCAGAGGGCGCAAGAATCGTAGATTTAACAATCGGCTCTTTTACAACTGCCACTTTGCCATCAGGGAACTCAGATGGATTAGTTACGCGAACTTCTTTTCCATCATCCATCGTTACGTTGTAAACAACGTTCGGCGCAGTTGAGATCAAATTTAATTTATGTTCGCGTTCTAAGCGCTCACGCACAATCTCCATGTGCAGAAGGCCTAAGAAGCCACACCGAAAACCAAAACCAAGTGCGGCAGAGCTTTCGGGTTCATAAACGAGAGCGGCATCGTTCAATTGCAATTTATCTAACGCTTCACGCAGAGCAGGAAAATCGGCGCCATCTAATGGGAATAAACCTGAGAAGACCATCGGTTTTGGATCTTTATAACCAGCTAATGCATGTTTTGTGGGATTGTTGTACGTTGTAATCGTGTCACCTACACGCGATTGACGAACATCTTTTACGCCGGTAATTAAATATCCAACTTCGCCAACGCCTAACCCCTTAGATGCAACGGGTTCTGGGGAAATTACTCCGACTTCAAGAGCTTCGTGGCGTACGCCAGTTGAAAACATCTGAATCTGTTCGCGTGGAGTTAAATGACCATCGATCACACGAACGTAAGTAACTACACCGCGATAGCTGTCATAGACCGAGTCAAAGATTAAAGCACGTGCCGGCGCATCGGGGTCGCCTTTAGGGGCTGGTATCTGCTTGACGATTTGATCGAGTAACTCTTTAACACCATCTCCTGTTTTTCCGGAAACACGCAAGCAGTCTTCGGGTTCGCATCCAATGAGCTTTGCGAGTTCGGCGGCGAATTTTTCTGGTTGAGCGTTAGGTAAATCTATTTTATTCAGGACTGGAATAATCGTTAAATTGTTTTCCATCGCCAAGTACAGGTTGGCCAAAGTCTGAGCTTCGATGCCTTGGGCGCAGTCGACTAATAGAACAGCGCCTTCACAGGCAGCCAATGAACGTGAAACTTCGTAAGTAAAATCAACGTGGCCCGGTGTATCAATCATGTTCAAGATGTATTCGCCGCCATCGATGCCACTTCGCCACGGCAGACGCACGGCCTGAGATTTAATTGTGATTCCGCGTTCGCGTTCTATATCCATGCGATCTAAATACTGCGCGCGCATATTTCGTGGGTCTACGACTTCAGTGATTCCCAACATGCGATCGGCAAGAGTTGATTTGCCGTGGTCAATGTGAGCGATGATGCAGAAGTTACGTATCTGCGCCGGATCAGTTGATGCGGGTTGCGGCGCCTTGGCAAGTGAGATTGCAGGCATGAACCTAGCCTCGCTTTAAAGTATTAGAAGATTTAACGTGCGCCGGCTTTGGCGGCAGCCTTAGCCATCGATGACTTCTTATTAGCTGCAGAGTTCTTATGAAGAACACCCTTTTGAACTGCAACATCGAGGGCTTGTGAAGCGCTGCGAAGTTCAGTTGTAATTGCAGCTGCATCTCCACCCGTTACAGCATCGCGGAATTTACGGACAGCGGTCTTGATAGATGAGCTCACAGACTTATTGCGAAGGCGTGCCTTCTCGTTGGTCTTGATGCGCTTTATCTGAGACTTAATATTTGCCACGCTGTGGTACTCCGGACTCTTGTAGTGGTTGGTGAAGGGTAAAGGTTACCTGCTAGGGCGCTTAGGCTCAAATTGAGGCTCAAATCAAGCGGTGATAATGCCGGACGATGAGGCGCGACGGCGTTTACGGCCACCGGTTTTAACTTCAGGTTGAGCAGGCTCAATCTCGGCCGGTGCATCATTTAATACATCGGCGTTGAGTGATTCGTGGAACTCGTGTTCGGTGGCATCCTTTTCGTCGGCATCTTCATGTCGAGATGATGGGACGTCGAGCTGTGGCATCGGTGCCTTCATCTTGACCGGCTCCATATGAATATGAATTCCGCGACCACCGCAAGCATCACAGGTAGTTGAAAACGCCTCAATGAGTCCTTGTCCAACGCGTTTACGAGTCATTTGAACTAGGCCAAG
>CAYHOY010000038.1:0-5735 GCA_964358665.1 uncultured Candidatus Planktophila sp.
TGGGATCCAAAAGAGACATGGGCCTTTATTACCTGGGTTGCATATGCGGCATATTTACATGCTCGCGTAACGGTTGGTTGGCGAGGCCGCCGTGCTGCGTGGCTCTGTTTATTTGCCGGCTCAACATTTTTATTTAATTACGTATATGTCAATGTATGGGGAACTGGTAAACACACTTATTCGGGTCTTTAAAGCTTTCTTAAGAAATCAGGGTCATCATCTGGGGGCAATATTCGTTTCTGTGGTCGCTTGAAACCCTTAGGTTTATTTCTTCCGGCAATTAAATACGCGATTGGTCCAATTGCAATGGCTTGTGGCCCCAGAAGGATAATTAAAAGCAACCAACCCCACTTTGGAAGATTTTTAATCTGTGATTCATCGGCACGGGCGCAATCAATTAGTGCATAAATAGTTACACCAAAGATAAGAACTAATGGAATGATGCGTGACATGGGTTTATTGTATCGCCAAGGCCACTGCAAATATTGCCGAAAAGATAAGTTGGAGTTTTCCAGTCTTACCTAATAGTGGAATCAATGCCGCTCCACATGTGCCGCCCATAACTTGGCGCGCTAGTGAGAGGGTAAGTGGCGCCACAAGTAAAGTTAAAAGAGCGGCTGGTTTTAAGGTAGCGAGCGCCGAGATATGGGTCACAACGAGTAAGACGACAAATGCGCGCCGAGCCGCGGCATCCCCCATTCGCACTGCAAGGGTTCGCTTTCCAGCAATTGCATCTTGATTCAAATCTCGCAAGTTATTGATTGCCAGAATGGCACACGAGAGTGCGCCCACTGGAATCGCCACTATGAAACTCATTAATGTAATCCTCTGAGTTTGGACATAGAAACTTCCTACTGTTGCCACTAATCCAAAGAAGACGAAGACAGAAATTTCACCAAATCCACTGTAACCGTATGGCCTTCGACCTCCGGTATAACTCCAGGCTGCTGCGAGAGATAAAATACCGACCGCGATTAGTAGAGGTGAAGTTAAAATAGCTAACCATAGGCCGCAGAACGATGCGATCCCAAAGGAGATAAAAGCTGCAAACTTTACGCTCCGTGCACTAGCCAGGCCACTGCCAACTAGGCGGGTGGGTCCGATGCGATTGGTGTCAGTTCCCTTGATTCCATCTGAGTAATCATTAGCGAAATTCACACCGATTTGCAGCCACAAAGAAACGTTTAGTGCCAGCGCGGCGCGAAACCAATTGAAATCGCTGCCGGCAAGTGCCGAAGCCACTATTACTGGCGCAAACGCCGCCGGCAAGGTACGTAGGCGCGCTCCAAGAATCCATCTATTCATGTCTAACCATCCTTGCAAGAGTTGAGCGATCTACTTTCCCAATACCGAGCAATGGTAGTGATTCAATCGAATGAATTCCTTTTGGCTTTGCTATCTGGCCAAGTGCGCCCTCCAAATAAAGCGAAATTTCATTCTCATTAGCTTTGCCAACGATTGCAATATGAAGAGCTTCTCCCCACTGAGGGTCCTTGACTCCAAACGCTGCGCACTCCAAATCTGGAAATCGAACTGAGAGAACCGCTTCGATTGCCATGAGGGAAAGATTTTCTCCCCCAGTAATAATTACATCATCATAACGACCAAGCACGATTAGTTTGCCATCTTTCATTTCACCAAGGTCATTTGTAGTAAACCAACCATCGTGGAGCTCAAAGTGATTTGACGAGTTCAGGTAATCACTAGCCATCACTGCGCCACGAATTTTAATTACACCTTGATCATTAATTGCAACATCAACACCATTTAAAGCTTGACCATCATAAACGCATCCACCACAAGTTTCAGTCATTCCATATGTTTCAACAATATTTATACCCTCAGCTTGAGCGTGTTCTCGAAGGCTTTGTGCAAGAGATGCACCTCCAACTAAAACAGTTTTTGCGCTCTGTAAATGTCGAAGCAAGCGCGCATCTGATTGAAGTGCTCTAAATAGTTGAGTTGGAACGATGGAGGTAAAATCAACATCTGGATACTCTCCTTCGAAATTGCGAAGGTCAAGCGGAAGAGTGCCAAGTTCCATCGACCGAAGAATTACATTCACACCCGCTATGTGGTTGATAGGAAGTAGAAGCGACCACCGGGATCCAGGAGTTGCGCCAATAAATAAGTTGGATGCCTGCGCCGATGAAATGAGAGCGCCCCGAGTGAAGGCGACCTCCTTTATTAAACCCGTACTGCCACTTGTGCCAATAACCAAGGCGAACTCTTTGGATAGGTTCTTGGTGCGGACCTCACCAAAGCTCAGGGCAGGGCCGCTTCCGACGAGGGCGGCCGTGATTTCCGCGGCTAACTGCGGAATTGACCACGCAGGGTTGGCTCGAAGTATTTCTCGTTGTGACGACATGTCCATTGCAGCCGTAGGCTATCGCTAGCGACGATAATGGAGGAAATGTGAGCAAGCCGATTAAGCGTGAGTTTGGTAGCCGTGTGATTCCCGCCTGGGTAATAGCGCCAGGTGGCGAGGAGTTTATTGATATTAAATATCAAATGGGTGATGGCATGGCAAAAATCACTATCAACCGCCCTGAAATTCACAATGCATTTCGTCCTCAAACAGTTATTGAGTTAATGCAGGCTTTCTCATTAGCTCGTGACAATGAAGAGGTCGGGGTAATTATATTAACTGGTGAAGGAACTGAAGCTTTTTGCTCAGGTGGAGATATTAGCGTTCGCGGCAATGATGGCTACCTGGGCGATGATACGTTAGCAAGAAAAGGTATCGGCCGACTCAACGTTCTAGATCTTCAGGTGCAGATTCGTCGCACACCGAAGCCTGTTGTTGCGATGGTCGCGGGGTGGGCCATTGGTGGAGGACATGTGCTACATGTCGTGTGCGATTTAACAATTGCCGCTGACAATGCAAAATTTGGCCAGACTGGTCCGATGGTTGGTTCATTTGATGGAGGATATGGAGCAGGTCTACTTGCGGCGCACGTAGGTCAGAAAAAAGCGCGTGAGATTTGGTTTATGACCCGTCAATATGATGCACAAGAAGCCCTTAATATGGGATTGGTAAATACCGTCGTGCCGGTTAGTGATTTAGAGAGTGAGACGGTTTCATGGTGTCGCGAAATGCTTCGCAACTCACCATTAGCACTCCGTTTATTGAAGTCAAGTTTAAACGCCGCCGATGATGGTTTGGCAGGCGTGCAGCAACTTGCTGGCGATGCAACACTTCTTTTTTATATGAGTGAAGAGGGTCAAGAGGGCCGTGACGCTTATAAAGAAAGACGTGCACCAAACTTTGAGAAATTTCCAAAGCGCCCTTAACCAATGCTTGATTCAATATTAGGCTCGCTCAAAGTCGTTGCACTCGCAACTAAAACTGACTTTCGTTCAGTAACTTCACGAGAAGTCGCACTCTTTGAGGGACCAAAAGGATGGGGCGAATTTTCTCCCTTCCTTGAATATAGTTATGAAGAATCAGTGCCATGGCTGTTAAGCGGTATAGAAGCCGCTTTTGTTCAAACACCACCAGCCGTGCGACAGAGAATTGAAGTTAATGCCACTCTGCCGGCCATAAATGATCCAACAGAAATTGAAAAACTCCTCAATGTATTTGACGGGAGTAGAGTTGTAAAAATTAAAGTTGGCGGAGAGCCCGAGATTGATTTAGCTCGAATTGTTTGCGTACGAGAGCTGCGCCCAGATGCAAAAATTCGAATAGACGTCAATGGATTGTGGAGCGTTGACCAGGCCCAGACATTCTTAACTCAAGCAGGCGAAATTGAGTATGTCGAACAACCTTGTTCAACAATCGAAGAGCTTCGCGAGCTAAAACATCGCACAGGTGTAAAGATTGCTGGAGATGAAATCATTAGAAAGGCCAAGAATCCATTAAATCTAGATCTTTCAGATGCAATAGATATAGTGATGCTCAAAGTGGCACCACTTGGTGGTATCGCCAAGGCTTTGGAAATTGCGCGTCACTATTCACTTCCAGTTGCAGTATCAAGTGCTCTAGAGAGCGCGGTCGGAATTTCGCATGGACTAAAACTTGCTTCTGCGATTTCGCAACTCGATTATGCCTGTGGATTAGGAACTGGGGTATTGCTAGCAGTTGATATTGGCGAACTTCCCATTATCGACGGCCAAATTGAGGTTACAGATGTAAAACCAGATGGTTCGGCGCTAAATAAATTTGCAGTGTCGAACGAGCGCCTAAACTGGTGGAAGAATCGAATTCGCATGACGTGGATTGCTGGAGCAGAACAAAGTATTAAGAATAGTGGGTGGAGTGAATGAATACTTCGACGGCGTTAGCTCGGGCAGTAGTTCGTCAGATTATTGAAGCTGGCATCACAGATGTAGTGGTTTCTCCTGGCTCCCGAAATGCACCGCTATCGCTGGCATTCAACGCTGCTGCTACACGCGGACTCATTAAAATTCATATTCGAATCGACGAACGCACTGCAGCTTTTTTTGCGCTTGGTCTCATTAAATCTACTCACAGACCTGTGCCTATTGTTTGCACAAGCGGCACAGCCGTTGCGAATTACCATCCAGCGGTCTTAGAAGCTAACCATACGAACGCTGCATTGCTAGTTTTAACTGCTGATCGTCCAGCAATGCTTCGACGCACGGGTGCAAATCAAACTACTGAGCAGGCGCGAATCTTCGGAAAAGCCGTTCGGTATTTCGCCGATATTGACGGACCAGTTTTTCCAATGGAACTACCTTTAGATAGCTTACGGTTCGGTCCAGTACATTTAAATCTCCAGTTTGATGAACCCCTTTTGCCGGATGATTCAAATGCGTGGTTGGATGAGATTAAAGTTGCCACGCCTTTATTTAAATCTCGTAAGAGTGCAGTAAAACTAAAAGTGCAGGCAAGTCGTGGTGTTTTAGTGATTGGCCATGATCGCGGCGGATTAAGCGTAAATGAAGTGACTACATTTGCTAAGAAACTTAATTGGCCAATAATTGCTGAAGATCCACTCACGTTTCCTGAGGCTATCGCACATGCCTCGATTTTCTTAACGTCAGTCCAAGTAAGAAGTGTTTTAGTTCCGCAAGCCGCCATTGTTATTGGCCGTACAACACTTTCACGATCGATCAACGCCCTCGTTGGTTTGGCACCATTGCTTTATGTTATTGATCCAAGAATCGCAACAGTTGATAGCGATCGATCCGCAGACAAGCGCTTTACTGAAATTCCCGTGCTAGATAATGTGATGGCATCCGATGATTGGATTGCTGAATGGCGCAAATACTCCGCGCGCTGTGCGAAATTAATTAGCGAGCTCGATGGCTGGAATGAGGCTTCGATTGCAAGGCATATCGGCGAAGCGATTCCAGATGGATCGGCTCTATTTATCTCCTCATCCCGTCCAATTCGAGACTTTGAGGGCTTTGCAACTCCCCGGCTTGGCGTAACTACTTACGCAAACCGAGGTTTAGCTGGGATTGATGGGAATATCTCTTCGGCATTGGGCATAGCGTCGGGACATCTTCAAACTTTTGCAGTGCTTGGAGATTTAGCTTTTCTTCATGACATCACTGGGTTGATAGAGTGTGAGGATATTAATTGTAAGTTTATTGTAATTAATAATGATGGCGGCGGAATTTTTTCAACACTTTCACAACGCGGGATCGAAGGCTTTGAAAAAGTATTCGGAACTCCTCATGGTTTAGATCCGGCAGCAATTGCAATGTCATTTGGAGTACCTTCAACAACGATTACATCTATTGCAGAACTTAAGAATGAATTG
>CAYHOY010000039.1:0-4314 GCA_964358665.1 uncultured Candidatus Planktophila sp.
GCAACCATCATCAAGTCGGCAAGTTCATCGATAATAATGAGCAGATATGGATAGGGCTCTATTGTGCGATCGCTACCTTCGGGTGGAATAACTTTCCCAGCCCTAACCGCCTTATTGAAATCGTCGATATGCCTAAAACCAAATGTCGAGAGATCTTCATAGCGTAAATCCATTTCACGCACGACCCATGTCAGCGCATCGGCGGCCTTCTTAGGGCTTGTGATAATCGGCGTGATGAGGTGTGGAATCCCCTCGTAAGCCGTTAATTCAACGCGCTTTGGATCAATTAAAACTAATCGCACATCATCTGGAGTCGAACGTGCCAAGATAGAAATAATCATTGCGTTAATCATGGAAGATTTTCCTGCGCCAGTTGCGCCTGCGACTAAGAGATGAGGCATTTTGGCAAGATTTGCGAAGATGAAATTTCCCTCAACATCTTTACCAAGGGCAACGAGCATAGGGTGATGATCTTGACCAGCAACCGACGATCTCAATACATCTCCTAATGCGACAATCTCGCGGTCTGCATTAGGAATTTCAATACCAACCGCTGATTTTCCCGGAATCGGTGAGAGAATCCGCACATCTCCACTTGCAACTGCATAAGAAATGTTCTTAGCAAGAGCGGTAATTCGTTCCACTTTAACGGCGTTACCAAGTTCAATTTCATAACGAGTAACAGTTGGTCCGCGCATAAAACCAGTCACTTGAGCATCAATTTCAAATTGTAGAAAAACCTCAGTCAATGCCGCGACCACAACTTCATTTGCTTTACTTTTCGCTTTAGCCGCTGGCCCTGATCTTAGTAAATCTAAAGGGGGAAGTTCATATGTTGAATCTGCGGTTAATAGCAGTTGCTCTGGTCGCTTATTACCTACAACGAGCGCCGTAGAGACCGGAACTGGAACTGTAAACTCCTCATCAAAGCTATCTTCATCTAACTCTTCTTCATCAACGTGTGTTTCGTTCCATGCTGCAACTAGTGGCGTTTCAAAAGGAGGTGTATCAGTTATTTCAAAGCTTTCTTCTCTGACAGCCCTCTCAGGACGTTTTGACCACAGCCACGATGACGTTGTTCTAATACGTGAAATTAGATCGCTAACTGGCGTTGCAGTAACAACCAACAATCCAAAGATAAAGATTATTACCAGCACTGGGTAGGTCAAAACAGATGTCATTGCAGCAACTAACGGAGTTGTTACGCCAAAACCTAACCAACCGCCACCATCACGCATTGCAGTGGCACCAGTGCCGACTGAACCATTAAGTAAATGCGCAAGTCCGGTTGTGGAGATAAGCAGCGCAGAAGTTCCGACGATGACTCTGCCAATTGCTTTTTTATCTTCTGGGGTTTTAAATAATTTAAATGCAAAATATATGAGAACAAGTGGTGCAACAAAACCGATACGACCAAAGCCGCCGAAAATGAATGAATACAATGCGCGACTTACGATGTTATCTGCATGAAACCATGTCCCCGCAGTAGCAATTAATGCGAGAATCAATATAAAAAAAGCTATGCCATCGCGTTGATGAGCTGGATCTAACTCTCGAGCGCCCCGGGCAAGAAATCGAACGCTACTTCCGATAGTTTTTGCAACAAATCGCCATACAGAGCTCAGTGCTCGAGCTAAGGCGCTACCTACGGCGCCACTCTTCGACTTCGATTTTCTCCGTTTAGCCACACGAACAATCTTAAAGGCTTGGCAATTTTCGGTTGGCTAGGCTCGCCGCGCTTACACTTCAATAACAACTGGGACAATCATTGGCTTTCTCCGATGTTCTCCCCCGACCCAACCACCAACTGTTTTGCGTACAATTTGGGATAGTTGGTGAGTTCCATTTATTCCATCAATTACTGCAGCCGCTAAAGCTTTTTCAATTTTCAATTTAACATCATCAAATAGTGCAATATCTTCATTAAAACCTCGGGCATGAATATCAGGTCCTGCCACGATTTTTCCACTCTGCGAATCGATCACAACAATTACGGAAATAAATCCTTCTTCACCTAGGATACGACGGTCCTTAAGTGATGCCTCAGTTATATCACCGATGCTTTGACCATCTACATAAACAAAGCCGCATGGCACTGCACCAACAACTGATGCCTCGTGATTGACTAAATCTACGACAACTCCATTCTCAATTATTAAAGCATTAGAACGGGGCATGCCTGCTGATATCGCTAATTCGGCATTTGCTTTTAAGTGACGCCACTCGCCATGGACGGGCATTACATACTTCGGTTTTACGATGTTGTAACAGTACAAAAGTTCGCCGGCTGCAGCATGACCGGAAACGTGGACCATGGCATTTGCTTTATGTACAACTTTTGCGCCAAACCGCGTTAGTTCATTAATGATTCTAAATACGGAGTTCTCATTTCCTGGAATAAGTGAAGAAGCTAAAATAACCGTGTCGCCTTCACCAACTCGAATTTGATGATCTCCATTGGCCATTCGAGCAAGCGCGGCCATTGGTTCACCTTGCGAACCTGTGCAGATGAGTACAACATTGTCGTCAAATGAATCAAGCTCCTTAACATCTATTAAAACTCCAACAGGGATAGATAAGTAGCCCATCTCCTGCGCAATTTTCATATTGCGAACCATGGATCGACCAATAAAAACAACCTTACGACCATGCATCGACGCAATATCTATTACTTGTTGCACTCGGTGCACATGAGAGGAAAATGAGGCAACAATCACACGGCGCTCAGTTGAGGCAATAACTCGGTTGAGGGCAGGCATAATTTCGCGTTCAGATGGAGTAAAGCCGGGAATATCAGCATTGGTCGAATCAACCATGAATATGTCAACGCCTTCTTCGCCAAGTCGAGAAAAAGTTCGCAGATCAGTAATCCGACCATCCAGTGGAAGTTGATCCATTTTAAAATCACCCGTATGTAAAATCCGTCCAGCTTCAGTGTTGATCACAACCGCTAGGGCATCTGGTATTGAATGGTTAACGGCTACAAACTCAAGTTCAAAGGGGCCGATATCTTCATGTCCGCCTTCGCGAACTTCGCGCGTAAGTGGAGTAATGCGGTGCTCTTTCAACTTGGCTGTAATGAGCGCCAAAGTTAGAGCAGAACCATAAATTGCAATATCCCCCCTCTCACGAAGCAGATACGGAACAGCTCCAATGTGATCTTCGTGACCGTGAGTTAAAAATAGGCCTACAACATCATCTAAACGATCGCGTATGTATGAAAAATCAGGCAAAATTAAATCTATACCGGGCTGGGTATCTTCAGGAAATAAAACACCACAATCAACAATGAGCAGCTTGCCCTTAGTTTCAAAGACGGTCATGTTGCGACCAATTTCAGCCAGGCCGCCAAGGGCTACGATGCGCAATCCTCCATGGATTAACGCTGAAGGTAAACCTAAATCTGGATGTGGATGATTCATTATTTAAGGAGGACGCCACCGGCGCGAAGATCATCGCGCAACTGCGCTATCTGCGCATCCGTTGCATCGACGAGTGGAAGACGAGTGTGTCCGCCAGGCAGACCCATCAACGTTAGAGCCGCTTTAGTCATAATGGCACCTTGTGTGCGGAAAGTTCCGGTAAATACTGGCAAGAGTTTTTGATGAATCTCTAATGCGCGCTCAGGGTTGCCATCAAACCAAGCGTTGAGCATTGCTTTTAAATCCGCTCCAACAGTATGTCCACACACTGAAACAAAACCCACGGCGCCAACTGAAAGAAGCGGCAAATTCAAAATATCATCACCTGAGTACACCGGAATTCCGCACCGTTTAATAACCCAAGAAGTTGCAGCTACATTTCCCTTTGCATCCTTGAGGGCAACAATCGAAGGATGCTCGAAGAGTTCAACGATCGTGCCAGATTCAATTTCAACTCCAGTTCGCCCCGGGATGTCATAGAGCATCATTGGCAAGCCAGTTGCATTTGCCATCGCTAAGAAATGCGCTTTTATACCTGCTTGTGGGGGTTTGTTGTAATAAGGAGTCACTACCAAAATGCCATCGGCACCTGCGGCCTCAGAACGCTTAGCTTGGTTGATTGAATAATCGGTCTCATTGTCACCTGCACCTGAGACGACTTTAATATGCGCACCAACTGCTCGTTTTACGGTTTTAATTATCTCTTCTTTTTCAGAGGATTTAGTTGTTGGTGCCTCACCAGTAGTTCCATTAACAACGATTCCGTCATGGCCGATATTAACTAAGTGATCGGCGATAGTTTCAATGCCATTCCAATCAATGCTTCCATCCTTTTTAAAGGGAGTGACCATCGCGGTCAACATTCGACCAAAAGGTGCAGGCGTACTCATAC
>CAYHOY010000040.1:0-2867 GCA_964358665.1 uncultured Candidatus Planktophila sp.
TAGATGCGCGGAATCCGAAGCTTTTTCCATAAACTATGGGCAGGCCGAAATCGGATTCCCCGATATCCGACTCGCATATGCAATGGGAGATTTTAATGATTCGCTTTGAAAACGTCACGAAGATCTATCCGGGGCAAGAGAGAGCGGCATTGGACTCGGTCAATCTTGAGATCGCAAAGGGTGAGTTTGTATTCCTAGTCGGATTATCGGGTTCAGGAAAGTCAACATTCCTTCGTTTAATTCTGCGCGAAGATCGACCAACCTCAGGCACTATCCATGTTGCGGGTAAAGATCTTAGAACGCTAGCCAACCATAAAGTTCCAGATCTACGTCGTCAGGTTGGGACCGTCTTTCAAGATTTTCGCCTGCTACCAAATAAATCAATTACTGAAAATGTTGCCTTCGCACTGCATGTGTTGGGATATTCACAAAAGGAGATTAACCGCGAAGTTCCTGAGGTTTTGGAGCTCGTTGGCCTTGAAGATAAGGGTGACCGCTTGCCCTCAGAGATTTCAGGTGGAGAGCAACAACGTGTGGCAATTGCCCGCGCATATGTAAGCCGCCCACCGATATTGATTGCAGATGAGCCAACGGGAAACTTAGATCCTGCAACAAGTGTTGGAATTATGAAGTTGCTTGATCGAATTAATCGCGAAGGAACCACTGTCTTGATGGCTACTCATGATTCGGGCATCGTTGACCAGATGCGAAAGCGTGTCATCGAGCTAGACCTAGGCCATGTAATCCGTGATCAGGTACGTGGCGTTTATGGTTACACAGGATAAAGGGGCATAGTTATGCGCGCACGGTTTCTCATAAGCGAAGTAGGTATTGGGCTGCGTCGAAATATGACAATGACCTTTGCTGTAATCGTCACGACCGCCATCTCCCTATCGCTACTTGGAATTGGCCTTCTTGCAAACGCTCAGGTTGGAGCGATGAAGGATTATTGGTACGACAAAATTGAAGTCTCGGTTTTCTTATGTAGCTCACTCTCAGAGTCACCATCGTGTTCCGCCGGTAGCGTCACATCAGAGCAACGCCTTGAAATTCAACAAGAAATTCAAGAGATGCCTTCAGTGGAGAGCGTTTTCTATGAGTCACAAGCACAAGCATTCGCCCGCTTCCAAGAGCGCTTCAAAGAGTCGGCGATCGCACAAAATGTGACGGTCGATCAGTTGCCAGAATCATTTCGCATTAAGTTAAAGGATCCAACTCAATTCGCGGTGATTGTCAGTGCCTTTACCGGCCGACCAGGAGTAGATGTTGTACAAGATCAAAGAAGTATTTTGGAGAAATTCTTTAAACTCTTAGAAGTATTGCGAAACGGCGCGCTACTTGTTGGTTTAGCATCAGTGCTTACTGCGGCGTTGTTAATTAGCAATACTCTTCGAATCGCGGCATTCAACCGTCGCCGTGAAACTGGAGTAATGAAACTGGTCGGCGCATCCTCGTGGTCGATTCAGCTTCCATTTCTTCTGGAGGGCATAATCTCAGCGATTATTGGCTGGGGATTGGCGACAGGGTTATTGGCGGCCTTGAAGAGCGTTGTTGATACAAAGGTTGCACCTCTTCTGACATTTACTAAATTCTTCGGATGGAATGAAGTCTGGGTGGCATCTGGTTATCTCTTAGGTACGGGGTTAGTTGTCTCCACTGTTGCATCTGTGATTACCCTGCGCCGCTACTTGAAGGTGTAATCACCTCTCCGCCACTCCGACTGTGATGACACTGCGCGGTTACCTGGCGGTGTAATCACTGCGTTCTTAATGAGAGAATAAGCGTCGTGGTTCACCTTTGGACCCGATACTTTCACATCCAAATTGGCGTGGGGGTTCATTTAAAGTTACTTAACGCCGAGATGGAAGGTTTTTCTTTCTCGATGTAGGAATCTTTAACTCAAGTGAGGGCGGTGATGCGGTTATGGTGAAAGAGGTCGGCCGTAAACTCATTGCTCAAAACAAAAAGGCACGACACGATTATTCAATCGAGGATGTCTTTGAGTGCGGATTGGTGCTCATGGGCACCGAAGTTAAATCCCTGCGTCTGGGGCGAGCTTCCCTTATCGATGGCTTCGCCATGGTCAATGACGGAGAGTTATGGCTCAGCGGGGTCCATATTCCTGAGTACACCGAAGGTACATGGACGAACCACACCCCAAGACGCGATCGAAAACTATTGCTCCATAAATCCGAAATGGCAAAGTTAATTGCAAAGCTTAAAGACTCGGGAACAACGTTGGTTCCACTCGCACTTTATTTTAAGGATGGGAAAGCTAAGGTCGAAATCGCTGTTGCCAAAGGTAAAAAGTCCCACGATAAACGAGAGGCTATTAAGGCACGCGAGGCCGATCGAGAAGTTGCACGCGTAGTGTCACGGGGAAGTTCCGGAAAGAGCGGTAAGGCTACTAAGCGCTACGAAGATTGATTTAAGGTATTTCAAGAGAAGTAGTGCGTAGCGAGAGGCTACGATTTTTCGCCAGGCAGTATTTCGAAATCCATGAGACTGAAAATTGAGCGAAACATCGATCGCGTTTAATTAAGGCAAGGATAGGATTTCTCCATACACATGGCTGCGAATCTCGCCTTAACCCAATCCCGAGTGGGCATCGTTAGATAACTCTCTGTAACTAAGCGTAATATTTAAAGATTATGAAACCGTGCGATAATGACCTACAATTTCTACACCGCCGCTTCAATTCCTCAATTTATGAGGCGATGTTGCGACGGTAAGCAGTAGTTGACAATTAAATAGGGGATAAGAAATACGTTTCTTTTTCTCCAAGTTCTATGTGTGAAAGCACAATAAGCCTTGGGGGTGAACGGTCTCGACTTTGGATGTTGAGGCAGGGGAAGCGGGCCGAGGAA
>CAYHOY010000041.1:0-2349 GCA_964358665.1 uncultured Candidatus Planktophila sp.
GAACCAATTATGATGCCTGCTCGTAACTCCATGACCGGAACTGAAGTACTTGCTAACTCAATTCCTGTACGTACGCGTGACGCTAAATGTTTGCTTATATTTACATCATTTGCGATACCACCTAGATAAACAATCTGTGCAACACCAGCTGCCTCTGCCGCTTGTGCAAAGTTGCGCGCCATCTCTGCTTCAATCTCCTGAAAGTTTCGGCCAAGATTGATTGAGTGAAGCAAGTAATAGGCGGTGTGAACTCCAGCTAAAGCCGCATCAAAATCGGATCGGTTTTCTGCACTGCCTTCGCAAATTTCAACGGCCTGTGCCCACGGCTGGCCAATGGCCTTCTTTCGATCACGAACGAGAATTCGAATATCAAATTTTTCATCGGCTAATGTGCGAACTAATCTCCCCCCTACGTAGCCAGATGCGCCGGTAATTAGATACTTACGGAATTGGGTTGGAGCACTCATGCTTGAAAGCCTAGACTCAGGTGCATGCAAAAGAAACTCGAAAAACCACGAGTGGTTATTCTTGGTGCAGGCTTTGGTGGCTTAACTGCCGCAAAGGCCATGGCCGAATTTGCCGATGTCACTCTCGTTGACCGACATAACTTCCAAACTTTTCTTCCACTTCTGTACCAGGTCTCAACTGCTGGACTTGCCGCAGATCATGTCGCACACCCAGTCCGCGGGGCGCTTCGTAAGACGGGAGTCGCTTTTCGAATGGGATCTCCGATTTCAGTTGACCATAAAAACAAAACTATAAAGTTAGATAGCAGTGAAACCCTTGAGTTCGATCATTGTGTGGTCGCACTGGGATCAGTAACTGCTGACTTTGGTGTCCCTGGTGTTCATGAGTATGCCCTTGGAATGAAAAGTGTTCATGAGGCACTCACAATACGCGCCGAGGTAATGCGCCGATTTGAGGATCTCTGTCGATTCGAGGATGAAACTATTTTTTCAATTGCCGTCGTCGGTGGTGGGCCTACTGGAGTTGAATTGGCTGGAGCATTTGCCGAACTTGTACGAGGACCACTAAAAAATGACCAAGCACATGCCGCGGCCCACATTGAAATCCATTTAATTGAAGCTGGTCCGCGATTGTTGCCTAGCTTCTCAGAGAGCCTTTCAGCGCGAACAAAGCGAGATCTCGAAAAGCTTGGAGTGAAGGTTCACCTTAATACCCCGGTCGCACAGATTAAATCGAGAGTTATCGAGATTAAAGATGGGGCCTCAATTCCAGCGCAGGTAATAATTTGGGCCGCTGGAGTACAGGGCGAGCCAACTGCAGCGCTATTAAACCTCCCGGTAGTAAATTCACGGATAGATGTTGAACAATCTCTTCAAGTTAAAAACTACCCTTACATGTGGGCTATTGGTGATATCGCTGGAATAAAAGGCAATGACGGCCGCCTTTTGCCGATGGTCGCCCCTGTTGCTTTGCAGCAGGGAAAATTCGTAGCCCATCAGATACGGCGGGTATTTGAAGCAAAACCCTTATTGCCTTTCGCATATCGCGATAAAGGTTCAATGGCAACGATTGGCCGCCACAAGGCCATTGTTGAAGTGAAGAGTTTTAAATTTGCAGGCATTCCAGCTTGGTATGCCTGGTTATTTTTACACTTGTTCTATCTCTTAGGCGGGCGAAACAAGATTGGAACTGTGGCCGATTGGACGTGGAACTACTTAACTTTTGACCGTGGTAACCGCCATATTATGGATTCAATGTAATGCCAGATTACATCAACCTTCGTGGGCATCAAATTTATAGTTATGAGTGGGAAAATGATGGAGAAGTTGTTGTTTTATTGCATGGTGGTTTAAGTAAGACATCGAGTTGGGACTACATCATGGTTCCTCCACTTGAAGATGAGTTTCATATTTTTGCTTACGATCGCACCGCGCATGGCTTTACCGGAGATCAAGACGATAGTCTGCACTTTGACTTTCAAACTCGTGAGGCAATCGCATTCCTAGAAGATATTGTTAAAGAACCTGCGCATTTAATCGGTTGGAGTGATGGTGCAAATATTGCATTAATGGTCGCAATGCAACGTCCTGACTTAGTTAAATCCATCGTTGCTATCGGAGCGAATTATCACTTTAATGGAGTGATGCAGGCACTTGATAACCCTGAGATATCTGAAGAGGATCAAGCTGAGTACAATTTAATATCACCTGATGCACCACACACGTTGCTAGAAAAAACTATTCGAATGCATTCAATTTGGGAGAGCGAACCCACACTCACACTTGAGGAAATCGCCGCAATTCAATGCCCAGTGCTGGTTCTAGTTGGTGACGATGACATTATTTCCCACTCACATACTGTTGCACTTTTTGAGGCGTTGCC
>CAYHOY010000042.1:0-1616 GCA_964358665.1 uncultured Candidatus Planktophila sp.
TTACAGTTAGATGTTTTTCCCATTGTTTATAATCTGATCTCGGTACCAATAGCCTGAATCCTTAATAATTCGCTCCTGTGTGTCAAAATCGACGTAGATAATTCCAAATCGCTTTTCATATCCCAGCGCCCATTCAAAATTATCCAATAATGACCACTGGTAATAACCTTTCACAGGTGAACCTTGTTCAATAGCTTTTGAAACTGCCTTCAAATGGGTACGTAGGTAATCGATTCGACGAAGATCCCTAATTCGACCTTCACTATCTGGTCCATCGCTATATGCCACGCCGTTTTCAGTAATATATAAATCTGGCAGTTTGTCACCGTGCTCTTTATGCCAACGCACTAGTAAATTCTCTAAACCCTCTGGTGTTAGTGACCAACCAGTATCGGTCAATAGGCCACGCGGAGTTTCATCACTTGCAGCCCCAAATAGAGATGAGATGGAGTGCCCTTGATCTAAACCCTTAACTTCAGGCCCGACTCGACTATCGAAGTAGAAGTTGATTCCAATAAAATCATTTTTGACAGTCGCCGCTTGCATGTCACCATCTCTTATGACTGAACTTAATTCTGCGCCAAACTCTTTCAATAAAATCTCTGGATAACTTCCATACATAAATGCATCCATCCAGAATCGATTTTGTACTGCATCTAATACTTCTGCAGCATGTGCTTGGAATGGATCATTCACATCATCAGGAACATAGTTAGCTTGGTTTAGAACTGGACCAGTTAAAATATCACTGCGCACTGCACGCATTGCATTCGTTGATGCAGAATGGGCCAGGACCGTGTGATGTGCAGCGGCGAATGCAGATGCACGATCCTTAATTCCAGGTGCATGTATTCCAATGCCATGTCCGAGCCAAGCAACCACCCAAGGCTCGTTGATTGGAGTAAATTTCTTAACTCGATCACCAAAACGTTCTACGACGGCCGTTGAAAAGTCAGCAAATCGGCTAACAATGTCGCGATGCACCCAACCACCTTTTTCCTGCAGCGCCTGTGGTAAATCCCAGTGATACAACGTCGCCAGGGGCTCGATACCAGCTTCAAGCACGCTATCGATCAATCGATCGTAGAAATCAAAGCCACGTTCCTCTCGCACTCCATCACCAAGGGGAAACATTCTGGGCCAAGCAAATGAAAAACGATAACCCTGGAGCCCAATTTCCTGCATTAAGGCAATATCCTGGGGGTAGAGGTGGTAATGGTCATTGGCGACATCGCCTGTATCCCCATGAGCCACTTTGCCCGGAGTTTTTGAGAAGGTATCCCAAATCGAGGCTCCCCGCCCATCTTCTTGGGCAGCGCCTTCGATTTGATAGCTCGATGTGGCCGCACCCCAGATGAAATCAACTGGAAAACTCATGACGCGAGCCTACAGCGCGATTAATAAGATATGTATGTTTTCACTTTTTACCCCTTTTGTGCTTAAACTTCCCTAGTCTTCGCGCCGACTAATTCGACTAGGCGTCCTGAAACTCCAATGGAGGAGAACCTATGCGTGCTTCAAGCACCGTATCACTCGTACAAGTAACTGGATCAAACCTCAATCTCGTCTATGTAGTCCTTGCGATCTCGCTCGGGGCGTTAGGTATTGCCTACGCA
>CAYHOY010000043.1:0-1552 GCA_964358665.1 uncultured Candidatus Planktophila sp.
CCAAATTCATCGGTAACTTGCAGAATAAATAAATAATCACCGGGCAAGAGATGTAGCATTACTTTCATACTGTCATCAATGAACGCGCGCTCGTCTGTGTACCAACGATACCACAAGTGCTCGCCTTCCGGATCGATAGAATCGGCGGCTGACAATGTAATATCGCATGCGCCTATTGGTCCGGCATCAACACAGAAGGCATTTAGTCCCGCGTCAGCAACTGGCGGCAGGTTGGTGTGCGCGATATCCTGAAGCAGAGTCAAATTGCTGATGTTGACCTGCGTGCCTGGATTTTCTGATGTTAATTCAAAAACGAATTCAGTTTCTTGACCGCGGAAAGTGTCTATGGGTAAAAGTGATAATGATCCGGCTCTAAATAGTTCTGTTGGTTGGATTGTAAGCGCCGGATAATCCTCACCGTTAAATCTAATCGTAAAACTGAAAGTCGCGCCCTCAATATCCCCAACAAATTCGTAATCAAATGACAAGTAGTCCCATTCTTCGGAGATTACCACTGGAAATGAACAAGAAAGCGCGAAGTCAGAGAGTTTGAATTTTTGTCCTGTCTTTTCACTTCCGCCAGGGATTAGACTTAAAACATTATCAATTAAGTCAACAATTCCTTCGCCAACTTGCTGCAGACCTTGGATGGCAATTAACTCCATCTTTTGGATAGCCAAAAGTTCGCAGCTGCCGCAGTCGCGTTCTTGCTTAAAGTATCCTTCTTCGCCGCTTTTCCAGCCAGCGTATTGAACAACAACGGTTTTAGTTGCTTCACAGTAACTATTGCAAGTTGCGTCTAAACGTTTTTCAGGATTAGTTGTGCCATAGCCAATGGTTTTGCCGGAAATCGCACTCATATCAGAGTCAAAAACCACTGGTTCAGATGCAAGGCCGATGGTATCTCTGTACCAGTCAAACACGCCGTGGCCAAAGTATGGCTGGCCGATGATTTGATTTGGGACATCAACCCAAATATCTACCCCGTGATTATCACCTGTTAATAGACCACCAAATGGACCATCATACAATTCAACATAAGTTACTTCTCCAATAAATTCATCTGAGTTTTGATGTACGTAACTGATTGGATTATCAATTTTAGAAATATTCGTTCCAAAAAATCTTTCTACTTCCCAAACTTCTGGCGGATCCCAAAGCGTAACTTGCCTCACTGAATAACTGCCAACTGCTGGCTGAATCAAGAAAGCGCCGCACCAGGCAACCATATGGGCGCCCATGCTATGGCCCATTAAATGAATCGGTCTTACTTTACTGTAATTGCTAGTCTCAAATAAACGAACCAACGCGGTCGTCAATTTATGCGCTTGGTTCATCATATTTTTTCCGCCACCATTACCCTTGGCTTCTTCCATCCAGTTCCAAGCTACGATATTCATATCGTAGTTGTTGAAATCGTTGATTGCTTTTGCAATTTCCAGCATCCAGCTTGGGAGCTCAACTTCTTCGGTTGGATTTGCGCCATGCACAATCACAGTTGTCGGCAGCCAGGGGCGGAATTGGTCGTAGGGCTCGTAGAGTTTTTGCCATT